>CAIVDU010000068.1 GCA_903904815.1 uncultured Armatimonadota bacterium | reverse complement strand
TCTGACCCTCTCCCCTGTGCCCCTCTCCCGCGTACGCTCCTGCGTCGCTGCGGGCGAGGGGTCCAACTCGTACGGCACTGGCTTAACTGAACAGCATTACTCCCCGCTCTCCCGCGTACGTCCCGCTTCGCTTCCTTACTACGCACGCGCTTCGCACTCGGGATCCGGAGACTTCGCTGCGGCCGAGAGGGCCAAGGCGTACGACGCTGGCTTAACTGAACAGCATTACTTCACGCTCTCCCGCGTACGTCCCGATTCGCTTCCCTACTACCTACGCGCTTCGCACTCGGGATCGGGAGACTTCGCTGCGGCCGAGAGGGCCAAGGCGTACGGCACTGGCTTAACTGAACAGCATTACTTCACGCTCTCCCGCGTACGTCCCGATTCGCTTCCCTACTACCTACGCGCTTCGCACTCAGGATACGGAGACTTCGGTGCAGGCGAGGGGGCCAACTCGTACGGCACTGGCTTATCTAAACAGCACTGCGATTGTATCTCGGCGTCGCGGGAGACGGCTAGTCCAATGGCTCCAAATAGCAGCGAGCCTGGTCCACGGTCTCTCGAAACCACAATCCGTCGGGACTCACAAGCGGGAACCACCAAGCACTGGGGCGGCGTGACGAGAGGACCAAGCCCTTGGCGGTCGTGTAGGCGCCACGGATGATGCGAAGCCGCTTGAGTTCCGCTTCAAGCTCCACTTGCTTCCTGCGCTCATGGACCCGGAGTACGGCATCGCTCGAAACCAACTCTTGCTGCTGGTGTCTGAATTCGAGGGCCTTCGCCTGCAATTGGGTGGCGGCGTGGATCACCTTCTCGAGTTCCAGCTCCAAACGATGGCGTTCGGCAAGGTCCTCGGGAGTGGGATCCTTTTCGAAAATCTTTGCCCGGAAGTGCTCACCCTTGAGGCGCTCCGCCTCTACTCGGGCACGGCGGAGACGTCTTCGCTCGTCGTACAGGGCCAGTCGCTGCGTCCGAATCGTCGAGAGGGTGGTGGTGAGGGCCTGAAGCTTAGATTGAAGCGCTTGGTACTCTTCCGCCAATCGATGCCATGAGCCGCCGAGCGACTCATCCAGGAATCGGATCAAGTCGATGGGACGACGGAGCTTGCCAAGCTTGCGAAGCAGGTCGTCCTGCTCTCCGGCCACCTCTACCCAGCGATTCGAAAGACTCGGCGAGCAGATCTCTTCGGTGCCAAACGCACGTTGAAACGGCTCGGGAAGGCGAATCCATGAACAGGTGACGGCAAGCGCGGTCCACGAGTCGTATCGAACCCGGAAGACGGGGTTCATCTTGAGTTCGCGACCAAGATTCTGGGCTAGCAGCTGGTGAAACTTTCGGCTGAGCTTCACGTACGAGCTTGCTCCCTCGTGAAACACGAACACAAACTCTCGGGCGAGCATGCCGATCAGGCTGACCGCCTTTCCGACGAGAGTGCAGTCCGGGCCAAACTTCTCCTCGATCAGCTTCGCCAAATCGGCGACTCCGGTGAGCGGCTTCTTATAGGAGAGGAACTGAGGCACGCGAGTCATGATCACGGCGCCACGGGTGCCGAGTCGAATCGTGCCTCTACCGACCCCGGGGATCACGAGGTCGAAGGGAATCGCGCCAGTTCCGAAGCGGGCTAATTCGTACTGACCGGAGCCTCCGCGCAAGGCTTCGTCGTAGGCTCGCGAGGCGGTGGCTCGGGTTTCTTGGTTCGCGAAGAGGTCGACGAGTTCGAATCGGGGCAAGCGGCAAGTCGCCGAATTAAACTTTAGCAACTCGGTCGTGGTGGTGGCTTCCAGCGGGACATCGGCGTTGGCACAGAGTGAATAGAATTTGGGAAGGAGTTCTTTGTAGTAGCCGGACACGGTGAGGTGAGGCTCATTCGCGTCGCATATCTGTGCTCTGAGTTCGGAGGCCACATCTTCGGCCATGGTTTGACACTCGCCAGTGAGATCTTCTACGGAAGATTTGAGAGCCCAGTCGAAAGTTGAAAACAGCTCCGGAAATATTTGAGGGAGAGGTACGTGAGCGGTGATTGGGGCATATTCGTCGAGGGAAACGATGCCCTTCCATCCCCATGCTTCGGTGGCATCGTCCAGGATGCCGGGTCGGGCTTCTTTCAACCGGTCGACGCGAAGTCCGGAGGAAGCTAAGGCATCTCTCGTGATGACCGTTTCGGAACCGAACAGTGTCGAAAACTCGCCGGCAGCGCTCCATAGTCCGCGCGTGGTCGTATCGTTATGGGGCAGCGCCTTATAGGCCCCCGCCCGATGCTTGCCGCTGGGCAGTTTGGCAAAGTAGTCGGTGTCGTGAACTCCGGCTACGAAGCGTCGCTTGTAGCCCAGGCGGCGGCTAGCAAGAGCGACGCCGGCCTTCATTGGCTCATCCCAAAAGATCGTCTGACCTAACGCAAGGAGAGGCACACCTGGGGCGACCTTTTCGAGCGCCTCAAGCGCTTCCGGCAGACTTAGCGTTTCCTCTGTCATCGAGTTCCTTTAGAGTCTACGCCCTAGACCTCATTGGCGTTTGGGAATGGGGACCTCATGTCAGAGGTTCGTAATCACTGGGGTCTCGGTTGAGCCAATCCCGAATTTCCGTGGGCACGGTGACCGCTTTTCTTTCGTGTCCCATGAACACGTGCCAGGTGTGGCCGGTGGTGCAGATCTTCCCGGTGGACTCGTTTACTACCTCGTAGTCGAATCGGAGGCTGGCGCGCTTCAATTCGCTGACCCAAACTTTGACTTGGATCCAGTCGTCATAGAGGACTTCGCCTTTGTAGGCGGCAGTCGCCTCCACGCAGGGCAGCATGTAACCGTACTCCTCCAGTTGCTTATAGGTGAACCCACGGGCTCGGCACCAAGCGCCGCGGGCCTGTTCGAACCAAAAGAAGTAGTTCGCGTAGTAGGCGTGCCCCATTTGATCGGTTTCGCCATAGCGAACTCGAATGCGCTCAATCGTTGGCACGCCCACAGTCATGCGACAGAGAATACTATTGATTGCCGGTAGGCACGTACAGCTTGTAGGTGTAGGCGAGCTTCCGCTTTTCTCCAGATGTTGTTTTGCAGGATCGCGTCGATCGATCCCCACTCGGTGACAGACGACTGCTCGTGGGTCACGGTCTTCACGCTTGTGAGCTTTACTCCTCCCATCGCGGTGAACCAGAGCGTTCCAACTGAGGATGGGGGGAGCGAAGCCAACTCGTAGTCTCCGGCGGAGGGCACGGCAAACTCCCTCAGCACCACGGCGTATCCATTCTTGAACATTGATGCGGACACGACCGACGCCTTTACGGTCGTCGGCTGGGGGTTGAGAATCATCATTAGTGAAATCGTCGTCAGTATCATTGCAATCGAATTCCTCCTGTCACTGGCCAATTAGACGCGCGAAGGTCGGGTACCGTGCAGTGAACTGAGTGGCGAATGAGCGAACTTGAGGTACCGACGTCGACGAAGAGCAGCAATTCTGCGATCCAGTTCCTCGGGATCGTCACCTTTTGCTATCTGGTCTCTTTTGTAGGGGCCGAAGGCGCTCTCAAGGGTCTGGGTGACTGGTATGAGATGCTCCACAAGCCGTCGTGGACGCCGCCCAACTGGCTGTTCGCCCCGGTCTGGACGATCCTCTACGGCATGATGGGGGTCGCCGCTTGGCAAGTCTGGCGAGCAAAGGATTCCTCCGGAGAGTCTTCGCGAAAGCCAGCCGCGGTAGCCCTGTTCGTTTTTCAGATCCTCTTAAATGGCCTGTGGTCTTGGATCTTCTTTGCTTTCCACCAACTCTTAGCGTCTGCCCTCGAAATCGCCCTCTTGTGGGTCTTGATAGGACTCACCATCCTGGCCTTTGCCAAGGTGAAAGCCTCGGCCGCTTGGCTCCTGACGCCCTACTGGGTGTGGGTCACGTTTGCAACCTGTCTCAGCTTCTCCATTTTTCGGCTGAACAAGTAGTCGATGTAGGCGTAGAAGATCTGGATCTCCCTTGCGTAGCCGGACGGAAAATGCGTATCCTTACGTCTACATTCTTTAGCGAATCCTGTAACCATGGCCCAAGACAAAATCGTCGTCGTCGGTGCTCGCGAGAACAACCTCAAGAACATCACCGTGGAGATCCCCCGCGATCGCTTGGTGGTGATCACCGGTCTTTCGGGCTCGGGTAAGTCGTCCCTCGCGTTCGACACGATCTACGCGGAAGGACAGCGGCGATACGTTGAGTCCCTGAGCGCCTATGCCCGCCAGTTTTTGGGGCAGATGGATAAGCCGGACGTCGATCACATCGAGGGCCTTTCGCCTGCCGTGTCGATCGATCAGAAGAGCGCCAGTAAGAACCCGCGGTCGACGGTGGGCACCGTCACCGAGATTTACGACTACCTGCGAATTTTGTTTGCGAGAGTTGGCACCCCTCACTGTATCAACGGGCATGGTCCGATCGAGCGGCAGTCGACCGACCAGATCGTGGACGTGGCGGGATCGCTTCCCGAGGGCACGAAGCTTCAGATTCTGGCTCCGGTGGTCCGGGGGCGCAAGGGCGAGTATAAGAGCGTCCTTCAAGACGTTAACAAAGCGGGTTATGTGCGGGTCCGTGTCGATGGCCAGATGTACGAGGTGACGGACGACATTCCGATGGACCGCTACAAGCAGCACACCATCGAAGTGGTGGTCGACCGAATCGTGATCAAGTCCGGCATCGAACGACGGCTTAGCGATTCCATCGAGGCGGCTCTGAAGATGGGCAGCGGGCTGGTGACCTTGTCGATTCAACCACCGCTCGACGCCGAGTTGCCGGAGATCGTGCGAAGCATGATCGCCCATCAAGATTCGTCGGAAGCGGTCACGGAGTCCACGACCTACGACCTTCTGTTTAGTGAGGCCTACTCCTGCCCGGTATGCGGCTATTCGCTCCCCGAGTTGGAACCTCGGTTGTTCTCTTTCAACTCGCCCTACGGCGCATGCCCCGAATGCACGGGCCTGGGAACGAAAACCGAATTCGACCCCGAACTCATCGCCCCCGATCCGACAAAACCTCTTCGCGATGGCGCGATCGTGCCGTTTGTGTACAAATCCGGAGAGGTGAAAGACTGGTGGCCGGAAATGTTGGATGCGGTGGGCCGGGCCTGTGGATTCGACTCAAACCTGCCTATTGGCCAGATCCCTCCCTCTGGGATGGAAGCGGTTTGGCACGGCCTTTCCGAACCGATCCGCGTGATCATGAAGTACTCGAAGAGCGAGCGGACGTTCACGAGTCAGTGGAACGGCGTGCTCGCCGCGCTGCGCAAGCGATATGACGAAACCGAAAGCGAATGGGTGAAGGGAGACCTCGAGCAGTACATGTCCACCAAGGCATGTCCGGTCTGCCGAGGCAAGCGACTGAAGCCAGAGGCCCTCAGCGTCAAAGTCGGAACGCGAGACATGTCAGAGATCGCCAACCTGTCGATCGAGGACGCATTTGTGTTCTTCACCGGTCTGAACGACAAACTCACTTCCCGCCAAAAGGCGATTGGTGAGCGAGCAGTCAAAGAGATCATCGAGCGCCTGAGGTTCCTTCAGGATGTAGGTTTGGCATATCTAACGCTCGACCGAAACGCCCGAACGCTTGCCGGTGGAGAAGCCCAGCGCATCCGCCTTGCCACCCAGATTGGCAGTGGCCTCATGGGTTGCCTTTACGTGCTGGACGAGCCGAGCATCGGACTTCACCAACGTGACAACCGCAAGCTCATCACGACCCTTATCCGCTTGAGAGACCTTGGCAACACGGTGCTCGTGGTCGAGCATGACGAGGAGACGATGCGGGCGGCCGACCATCTGATGGAACTCGGCCCGGGGGCAGGTGAGCACGGCGGCCACATCGTGGCCCATGGCACGGTTGAGGAGTTTCTCAAGAGCGACGCGCTGACCGCGCAGTATCTCAACGGCACGCGAGAGATCGAAATCCCGGCGGTAAGAAGGGTTCCCGGGCCGCTCGTGGTGGAGGCGGTTCCCGAGGAACCGGAAGCCAAGGGCAAGAAAATCAAAGGACTTGCGGCGCGAATCGTTGCCGATGCCAAGAAGCGGGTCGCGAAGACTGCCCGCTGGATCACGATCAAAAATGCTCGGGGCAACAACCTGCGGAACATCGATGTGAGTATCCCGCTGGGACTGTTCTGCTGTGTCACCGGTGTGTCCGGTTCCGGAAAGTCCACGCTCGTGCAGGACACGCTCTTCCCTCGGCTCATGTTTGACGTGTACGGAACCCGAACCGTTTGGGAACCTCACGATTCAGTCACCGGGCTCGAGCACTTCGATAAAGTCATCGACATCGATCAATCCCCAATCGGACGGACCCCAAGATCGAACCCGGCTACCTACACGGGGACGTTCGACATGATCCGCGAACTGTTCGCTCTCACCCCCGATTCCAAGATGCGTGGCTACAAGAATGGTCGCTTTAGCTTCAATGTCAAGGGCGGAAGGTGCGAAGCTTGTAAGGGTGACGGCGTGCTCAAGATCGAGATGGTCTTCTTGCCCGACGTTTACGTTCCGTGCGAAGTATGCAAGGGCAAGCGGTACAACCGGGAGACGCTTGAGGTTCGGTACAAGGGCAAGAACATCGCCGACGTGCTGGGAATGACGATCGAAGAGGCATGTGAGTTCTTCCAGCCCATTCCTAAGATCTACCGAAAGCTGGAGACGCTCCAAGAGGTCGGCCTCGGTTACATTCGCATGGGTCAGGCGGCGACGACGCTTTCTGGAGGAGAGGCCCAGCGCATCAAGTTGGCCGCGGAACTTTCCAAGCGATCGACAGGACAGACGATCTACATCCTTGACGAACCTACGACAGGGCTTCACTTTGAAGATGTGAAGAAACTGTTGGTCGTCCTCCATCGACTGGTCGAAACGGGGAACACCGTCTTGGTGATTGAGCACAACCTCGATGTCATCAAAACCGCCGACTATCTGATCGACATGGGTCCGGAAGGTGGAACGGGTGGCGGCGAAGTGGTCGGGGTCGGCACGCCGGAAGAGCTTGCCAATAATCCACGGAGCCATACGGGCAAGTTCTTAGCCGAGATCTTTGACCAACGAAAGCATCCCTATCGACAAGACACTACCCCGGCTCTCAAGGTGGCCGAGAAGAAAGCCAAATATGCGGCCAGCGCCAAAGAGTGAGCACTGTACCAAGGAGAGGGTTGCGTTGCGAGCATCGGGAGAGTATTTAGTGGCAGTTTAGACCGCGGCGGCTTGACGCCGCTCTGATCAGGGTGACTTGTCTCCCGATCCCGCCGAGCGTAGCAAGGGAAATGGAGCGTAGCGGAATCAGGAACACCCGTGTAAGGCGGTCTACGTTCGGATCCAACCGTTCATTTGAATCTACGACTGCCTTAAACACCCCACGCACGTTCCCGATTCACTGCGTTCATTTCCCTCGCTACGCTCGGCGGGATCGGAAGACAAGCCGTGCTGATCAAAGCGCTCTCAAGCGAGCGCACTCCACATAGTTTGCGGCTTTAGCCTTTTATATGCACAAACCAACACAACACTCTCCTTGACGCCGCTCTCCACGCGGTAGGCAAACGTTGCAATTTCTGGGACAAAGCCAACTCAACGCCCTCCAAGCTGTACAGCTTCAAACTCAAATCGAGTTCAATGCACCGCCCAAGGGTCTCAGATTTCTAGGACCTCATGGAAGTACTGAACTTTCACACGCGATCTCCTCACCTAGTTGCATGAGAAAAATTCTTTACGGACTCACCTTCGTTGGCACTGTCCTGGTTCTGGGTGGCTGCTCTGGTTCCACCACCGAGACCACGGTCCACCGCGACGGCTCGTTCGATCGCACGGTCGTGTTGAAAACACAATCGAGAGGAGACGACCGGACCGTTCGAGCGAAAGTGCATCGAATCTCGACGATCTTCGTGCTTCCGGCTTTCCACGGACAAGCAGTAACCGATCCAAAGCATCCGGATCAGGATCCCGCGTGGGTCGTCAAGCGACACTATGCATCGGGTCAACTTGCCGTTCACGACGTCGTGATCAAGTCGAGCAAGGGGCAACGGGTGGTTGCCAACGAGGCGAAAGTCTCGCCGCTGGGCAAGGATCGATGGCTCTTCACGGAGCGATATCATTGGGTCGGTCGACCGATCACCGACAACGACTTCATGGACCCTGGCGTACGGTGGCGAGTTAAAGGCGCACTTGGCCCGAATGCAGACACCGAGACCATCGATCGCCTCACGGTAAGGGGAATGCGTGACTTCGTCGAAATCGGAACGGGACTTAACGCTTCGTTCTTGACCGATCACGGTGGGGACACCGACAAGAAGCTAGCGTCGGCGATTGCGGCACGCCTCAAACAACAGGCGTCTAACGAGGTTGAGCGATCGGCAAGCCAGGCCGTTGCCGAGGCTATTGCCCTGAAGTCTAAAGAGGAAAGCAGTCAGAAGAACCCATTTTTGTCAGCCATCGATCTGCCGGTGACCACCGAGGAGATTGCGGTTCGAGTTCCGGGTGTCATTGAGACCACGAATGGGTTGCAATCTGAGGGACAGGTCAAGGGGGTTTTCCTCTCCGTCGCACTGCTAACGGGTGATATCACACTCAGCGTCGTGTATCACACATCTCATTAGGCTTCCTCATGAAAAAGGAAACGGGGCGCCACTGCTTTCAGTGGCGCCCCGCGCTTTTGGAGATTCTGGATTCTGGTTAGGCTGCTTCTTCGTACTCGCAGCTCTCGTCGGAGCTCTCGACTGCGGCAAATTTGAACTGCCGGACGAGGTCCTGGAGTTTAGCGGCCATCTCTTTGAGTTCGCCGGCGGAGCCGTCGACACGCTGGATCGCCTTCGTCTGGTCGACAACCGTGTTGGCAACTGTGTCGGAGGTTGCGGCAACCTCTTCCGACATCGAGCTGAGGTCGGAGATCGATCGATCGCTCTGAGCGCTCAGGTCTCGGATGATTTCCATCTTGCTCTGAACGTCGTTGAGTCCTCGGGACATCTTCGTCGAAGCGGAGATCACCGAAGCGACTTCGGTCGAAACCGCGACCGCTCCAGACTGGATTTGGGTCAGTGCGTCGCTTGCCGCATTGCTGAGGCGTGCGCCGTTCTCGACTTCAGACGTACAGCGATCCATGGAGACCACGACTCGCTCGACTTCGGTCTGAATGTTTCCAATCAGGTTTGCGATGTCGTTAGTCGCGTTGGCCGCTCTCTCGGAAAGCTTTCGGACTTCGTCGGCAACCACGGCAAAGCCTCGTCCGGCGTCGCCGGCTCTCGCTGCCTCGATAGCAGCGTTGAGGGCGAGAAGGTTCGTCTGTTCGGCGATCTGCTCGATCGTCGCAATGATCGCTCCGATCTCGCGGCTGGTATGACCCAGCTTTCGGATCATGTCTGAAGACTCGTGAACCTGCTGCTGAATCTTGCCCATGCTGCTGAGCGACTCGGAAACGGCTGCGCTACCCTTAGTAGCGGTAGCTGCTGACTCTTGAGCGGTCTTAGATACCTGCTCGGCAGACTGGCCGACTGCTTGGGCCGCCGTAGAGGCGATTCCCATATTGTCGTTGGCGGCAGCGACGGCGTCCTGCTGCGTCTGGCTGAGGGCGACCATGTCTTGGCACGCCTTAGCTGACTGCTCAGCAGAGATGGCCGTCTCTCGCATGGCTAGAGAGACCGACGAAGCGGACTCGCCGACCACAGTGGCCGTCGAGAACAGTTCGGTGCTGGTAGAGGCGATCGTTTCTGCGGATGCAGCCACTTCACCGATGATGAGTCGGAGCGACTCTCGGGCCTCGCCATAGGCGCGGACCGTATTGGAAGCCTTCTTCTGCATGTCGTTGAACGTGTTGGCAAGGAGGCCAAACTCGTCCTTCGAGTGAATCTGAAGTGGTTCTTCGTAAGACGCGATTTCGACGGTTAGGTCGCCAAGAGCAAGGGCCGATACTCCTCGCTCCAGTTCCGCAATGCTCTGGTCGCCGAGGCCATTCATATGCTCGACAACCTGGCGCAGAGACCAGCCCACGCTCTTCACGATAGCGAAGGCGGCGAGACCGCTCGTCACCACGGCGGCGATGAGCAGAAAGAACACAGTGGTCTTAGCGATGTCGTAGGATGCTTGCGCCTTGCTGGCGAGTACCTTACCGTGCTGAATATTCCAGTCGATCATCTGATCGAGGGTCTTCGTGGCAGCGGTGAACTTCTCGTTCGAATCACCCATCATGAAGTCGAGCGAAGACTGAAGATCGTTGAGGGCGCCCATCGAGGAGATGGCGTCGTTCAGGCCTTTGTAATCCTTCCACGACTTCTCGAGTTTCTCATAGTTGGCTCGATCGGCTGGGTCAACTAGACCTTTCTTGTACTCGGCAAGGTTCGCGTCGACTTCGGCCATCTTCGACTTGATCATCTGATCGCCGGCGTCGTCGGCCTTTCCATCCTTCGTTCGCACGATGTGGACCCATTCGGTAAGCCGGAGCTCTTTGATACCGCTCATGAGCTGCGCGGCAACGCCGGTGCTCACGAGAGCTCGTCGATGCATGTCTTTCGCCTGGCGGTTCATGTCGGCCATACGACCGACGCTGACCGCGCCGACGATCATCGCAAGCAGGAGAGGCAGTCCAAAGCCCAAACCGAGCTTGTGACTAATTCGGAGGTCACCTAGCCAACGCAAAACCTTATTGTTCGGATTAAAACCCTTGCTCATATCACTCAATTACCCTTCCGATCGCCTTCAGCTTGTCTCCGATCTTGAGACCCGCCTTCTTCACTGCGCCCATGTTGATGGCAAAGTGGACTTTGCCATCGGCCGTTTCGAACCCGATTGCTCCACCCTTGTCGGCGAAGCCATCGGCCTCACCGACAGTCAGTACGTGTGCGCTTCCGACAGATGGCACGCCGCCTCCGCCGCAAACAAAAACCATTTGGCAGGACTTCGCCTCGCCCGCGCCGATCTCTTTGACGCTAATCGTGTGGCCGCCCGCTGGCTTGCCATCTACGATGCGCTTGATTGTGTCTCCGGCCTCGCTGCTGCCAACGATTCCCAGGACGATGTCACCGTCGGATGGCCACGTCGTCAACTTCGCGAAGTTGTAGACGAATGCTGCCTTGATGGAGCTCTCCGCAGAGCCTCTACCGCCATGGGCATACGAGGTGGTTACCACCCCTCCGGTGATGAGGACAGTCAGCCCCACCAAGGGTAGGGCGAATCTTCTCGCAGTTTTCAAAATCTTTTTCATATCAGAATTCCCAAAAGCCATTGCTCAGTCTCGACGGCTGATCAGAACGAGCAAAACCTTGTTCGGCGGGCCAAGGCCCTTTGTGCTATCCATCGCGATTTCAAAGGCTTGCGCTTGATCGAACGAAGCACCCTAATTGATCTGTCAGGGACGTGCCGTTCTCGCAAAAACTCCAGCCTAGTGAAATCACCTCTCGTATAGTCGGCAGGCTAGCGATGAATCTTGCTAGTTGGTGACACAAATTTTATGCAGTCGCACCATCTTCCATTGGGCAGACCGAACGCACGCTCAGGCTCAAACTGGGGGGGCCACGACTTCGTGTATTAAGGGACGCAGGTGATCAACACGATGAGATCAATCCTTGAGTTCAAAAGATACTTTGGACTAGTACTAACCGCCATCCAGGTTGCCGCCGCGAACTCCTCGAGGCAACCTGAGTAGCTTCTTTGCTTCGTTTGTTTGGTTCTGGACAGGCGGTCACTCAGCCGACCCAATCTCCAGAGGACCCATCATAGAGCTAACGCAAAGACCCGCGTTTCCCTTTCGAATACGCGGGTCTTTTTCGTTACGGACCTAGGAAATGTCAGACAAATCCGTTCCGATTTTCGCATCCGGGGGATGCATGTAGATGATCCTGTCTTCAGAACTTCCAAGCAATCTTGGCGTAGAGTTCTGGCTGGATAAGGTTGGCAGTCTGGAAAGTGCTCGACGCGACCTGAGAGTAGTTTCCTTGTCCCAAGTTGCGGCCACCGACCGTAAGCTCGCATCCTTCGGTCGCCTTATAGCGGACCTGCAGGTCGACCTTCGTGTAGCCAGGCATAGTGCCCTCTCCAGCTGAGAAGTAGATGCCTTGGTCGAAGCTCAGCTTCTTCGAAGCGGTGTACGTCGAAAGGGCCTTGATCTCGTGGCGCGGAGTGGCAAAAGCAGTCGTTCCGGCATCCTGGTCGGCGATAGCGTACGCGTAACCGAGGTCGAGCTTCCAATCTTTCGCCACCTGAATGCGCGAAGAGATTTCAAGTCCGTTGGTGAAGCCGTTCCCGGCGGCAATTATGTTAATCGGCACAACGATATGGCCGAATGGAGTTGTTGTGTAGCCGGGAGTTCCCTGGGCAATACCGGTAAGGTTTTGGTAGGAATTGTGGTAGATGCTGGCATCCACGGTCATCTTGTCGCTAACCTTGGCTCGGTATCCAGCCTCGAGTGCGAAAAGCGCCATCGACTTGAAGTCGTCTCCAACAAGCACGGACTCGACAGGGCCCTGCTGCGATGGGAAGTAGCCCTGAGAGCTTAATCCGTTCTCGTAAATTCGATTCGGTGTAGCGACTGCTCGGCTCGACGAAAACCAGTAAGCGTGGTTTTCGTTTGGCTGGATGGTGACGCGGGCGCTGGGTTGAATCTCAAACCCGCTAAAGTCGTTGTGCTCTAGCTTGGTACCAAGCACAAGCTTTGAAATCTTGTTCAGTTGAATCTGGTCTTGAATGAATCCACTGAAGAGTTGGAAGGTGGCCGAATTTGGACTTAGGACTCCTGGCGTGTATTGGTCGGAAACGGTTCGATACTCGAGACCGCCGATCAAGCTGTTCGCGCCCATATTCTTGAAGCCGTGCTGATACTGAACGTCCCATGTCGAGCTTCTTTCAACAGACAATGGAGCGGTGTTCCGGTCTTCGTTGTCGAACGTTACTTGCAGCGAGTTCGAGCTACCATCCTTGTCCGTCTTGTCGGTCTTGACCAGAAGGCTGTTGCCTAAGAACTGTCCAATGCCGCGGACGGGCGATTGGTAAGGAGAAGTTGACATCGGAACTTGTGAGGTCCCGTACTCCCAGTTTCGGTGAGTCGTAGCCTCAAGAAGAAGCTTGCCGGTGGTATCGCTCCCTCCGTCGTAGCGGAAATTGAGTCGACTGGCCTCCCAGTTGTCGCTGGCGCCTGATCCGGCGGAAGTTAAAGACTGTCCTCGCTCCATTCCAAATGCAGTTACGCGGAAGTCGCCGTGGGACAAGCTCGAACCGTATCGAAGTGTATCGGTGGTCTTGTTGATCTGTGAGCCAAACTCGGTGGACAAAAAGCCGCCTTTGGTGTCCTTGGCACTCTTCGTGATGACGTTGATGATGCCGTTCACCGCGTTGGCACCCCAGATTGAGCCACCAGGTCCGCGAATGACTTCAATGTGGTCAATTTCGTCGAGACTAATGCTCTCGTCGTCCCAGTAAACGCCGCCGAAAAGGTTGTTGTAAATGCTTCGGCCGTCGATCAAGACAAGCAACGAGGTGGCATATTCTTGGCTAAAGCCTCGAGCGGAAACCGCGTAGTGGATTGCGTCGAGTTGTCGAACCTGAATGCCCGGGACAATTCGAAGGGCTTCCGGAAGGTTGGCCGCCCCGGAACGCTTGATGTCATCACCCGTGACCACGTATATCGCTGCGCCAACACCAAAGGCCGACTCGGCTTTCTTGGATGCGGACGTCACGCTCATGTTTGAAAGATCGTTGAGGTCCAGACTTGTCAGGTCCTCCTTTTGTTCTGCTCCCGGCTTCGCGGGGGTCTGATCTTTCGTTTGCGCCATTCCTGCTTGGCTCAACGTTAGGATTGCCGCCAATGTGATTTCTATCTTTGCCATTCTCTTCGATTCTCCAGCCTGGTGAAAACACCACTGGTTATGTCGGCAGGTAAGTACCGATTCTCAAATATTAATTGTAATACAATTTCTATGACCGTCTTTTGAGAATGCTGGTATTCGGAACATGAGGACCATGTGAGCAATTATTGGTAAACCGGGATATCGGAGGTTTTCATGCAGTAATGACATAGCCAACAGGTTCAAAAGCGAGACCACTTTCTTTTAATAACTAATAGCAATCTATTTGAATTGAATACAGAGCGACGGTCTCATTGATTCGGACTAGACACTAAAACGTGACACCTCGCCGAGTGTTTGTTAGTAATAAGGGATCCCTTGGAAGCGACCTGGATAGCCCAACCCTCGATCCCTGACAAATGAAAAGGCCCGTGCGTTCCTTAAGAACACACGAGCCCTGTCCGGTCATCCTAGGCAAGCGTTTCCTTTCCTGTCTCCAGGTTCCGGTGGAACGCCCGCATTGTGGAACTAGTGAGGAACTACTCGATGACGCGGCCGATCGCCTTCAGTTTGTCACCGATCTTCAGACCGGCCTTTTTGACGGCGCTCATATTGATGGCGAAGTGAACTTTGCCATCCGCCGTTTCGAATCCGATGGCGCCACCCTTGTCGGCGAATCCATCGCCCTCACCCACCGTGAGAACGTGCGCGCTGCCCACGGAAGGAACGGAGCTCCCACAAACGAAGACCATCTGACACGACTTCGCTTCACCGGCTCCGATGTCTTTAACCGAGATCGTGTGGCCACCGGCTGGCTTTCCGTCGACAATGCGCTTGATCGTTTCGCCTGCCTCGCTGCTTCCGATCACGCCGATGACGATGTCTCCCTCGCTCGGCCAAGTCGTAAGCTTGGCAAAGTTGTAGACAAACGCCGCCTTGATCGAGCTCTCTGCCGATCCGTGGCCACCGTGAGCGTAGGAGGGAGAGTAGCGGCTTCCCGCCAGAAGGATCATGAGCGAACTGATTACGGCGAGACTTCGAGTGATAGACGCGTTCTTATTCATAAAACTTTCCCTCTGAGTGCCTGGAGTCGTGCGACGAATGAGGTCGCATCGGTCCTGGCAAACCTTCACGCTCAGACTCATCGGAGCGCAAATAGTCTCTGTTGAGACTCAGAACAGGCATCTGAACCTTGCGTTCCGAAACCATCTCCTCGCTGCCGAAAAGATAGCGCCGGTCACCGTATGCTCAGGCCCTCCTAAATGATCGGAATGTTTTCATCGGTTCATAGAGGTGTGCTAGCGTGATCTTTGTGCGAACCGTGCCGCAATAAACCGCGGCATGCATTAGGCAAAACACTGCTTTTGAGCGGCATCGGTGGGCCAACGCCACTTGTTCCCGACCAAGGATTACAATGGCGGTTGATGATCCTTCTGCTTGTCGCTCATATCGGTTCGGCCACTCTTTACGTGTCGACGCGAGGTACCGACGCAGGTGATGGCTCAAAAGCTCACCCGATGGCTCGGATCGAACAAGCGATCGATCGTCTGCGGGAACTCCCGCACTCGTCGGCCACGGTCCGAGTGGAGCCAGGTACCTACCGGGTCGAGAAACCCATCACTTTGGGTAGCAAAGACCTGGCCTCGCCGCTCTCCATCGTATCCTCAGACGCACGGAAAGGAGCGACCATTGATGGTGGACGTGAGGTCACCGGCTGGACAGTGGGAGCGAACGGCTGGTGGACAGTGACGATTCCTGATGTGGCGGCTGGTAAATGGTATTTCTCTGAGCTGTTTGTCAACGGAGCGAGGCGGCTGAGGCCCCGTCTGCCCCGACAGGGCTACTTCTATATCGCCAGCGAGGTTCCGCCATCCGATTCCGCTAAGGGCCATGGATCTGATCGATTCGGGTTTATCGGTTCGGATATTGACCCCAACTGGGCCAATCGAGATGACATCGAACTCGTGCTTTTCCACAACTGGAGCATCACCGAAGGCAGAATCGGGCAAATTGAGGGCAATACGGTGACGCTCAAGTCTCCTACCTGTTCGTCGGACAGTTGGGCCGGACTGCCTAAGGGCAATCGATTCCTGGTCGACAATGTGAAAGACGCGTTGGGGACCCCAGGCGACTGGTATTTGGATCGAAACACCGGAGTTCTCACCTACGTTCCGATAAAGGGAGAGACGCCGGGCCGAACCCAAGTAGTGGCTCCGATTGCCCCAAGCCTGATCGAGGTGCGCGGTGACGCGGCATCCCAGAAGTGGGCCAGCAACCTACGGCTTTCCGGACTCACTCTGCAGCACACGCTTTGGAACATTCCGGTTCTTGGGCGAAGCTTTCCTCAAGCGGAGGCCGACCTCAGGGGCGCTGTCAATTTGGAAGCGGCCCGCGACGTGACGATCGACCACTGCACGATCAAGCAGGTTGGGGAATATGCGGTCGAGATCGGTCAGAGTTGCCAGCGAGTTCAAGTCGCCCACACGTCGATATGCGACATCGGGGCAGGAGGGATCAAGATTGGGCGGACCGAGAGGGTGACTGACGAAGAGCTTCTGACTTCCGACTGCCGGGTCGAGGACAGCACGGTCTTGGGGTTTGGCCGTCGGGCGCCAGCGGCGATCGGGATTTGGATTGGACAGTCCCCTCGAAACACGATTCTCCACAACACGATCGAGGACGGGTACTACACCGGCGTGTCGGTCGGATGGTCTTGGGGATACGCGCCGAGCGCTTCGCACCACAACCTCATTGAGGGGAATCGAATCGGTCAGATCGGCCAGGACGTGCTCAGCGACATGGGCGGGATCTACACCCTTGGCGTCGCACCGGGAACGGTGCTCCGGAGCAACTTCATCCATGACGTCTCTAGCTTCAGTTATGGGGGTTGGGGGATTTATCCAGACGAAGGGAGTTCCGGCCTTCTGATAAAGAACAACGTGGCGACCCGATGCAAGAGCGCGGGATTCCATCAGCACTACGGCCAAGACAATCTCGTGGTCAACAACATTTGGGCCTTTAATCGGGAGGCTCAGCTAATGCGAACGAGGGCGGAAGATCACCGGTCGTTTACGTTTGACCGAAACATTGTCATCTGGAACTCGGGCCTGCTCCTTGCCAGCAACTGGACAGGGACCGGCTTTGCCATGGATCACAATCTGTATTGGGATACTTCAGGCAAACCTTTGAATTTCATGGGGCAGTCGCTTTCGGGTTGGCGGAGCCGCGGGCTTGACGTCAATTCCCAAATCGCAGATCCCCTGTTTGCCGACGCCCTCCACGACGACTTCCGGCTGGATCCCAAGTCCCCAGCTCTCAAGTTGGGATTCAAACCGTTTGACTTCCGGGCGATTGGGGCGGCAGACCAGCCCGCAGCAAGGGCGTCGTTGCCGCGAGCATGGCCCGAGTAACGCGGTTTCTCTCTAATTGAAGTGGCGAAAGGCCACAGGGCGACATGCCGGTCTTCGCCAAAATAGGGTCCCTAAGAGGATTGGCACGTTGCAAGGTTCGTTCGATCGATGCAGAACCAGTAGTCCGGCGGAGTCTGATTTGGGGTGAACTGCGTACCGGCGCCGGTTGAGATTCCGTAAAACTGCTCGGGCCGCATAGACTTGGAGTGACCATCGAAGAATCCGAGGTTGCTCCTTTTCGTATGACGAAAACTCGGTCGAGAGTCGAAGGAGTCGTTGATGTCGTCGTCTGGCACGACCAGTTTATAAGTTGCCGGCAGAGGCGTGACCAAGTCGTCTTGGGTTCCGAGATCGGATTCCATAATCGTCTCAGAAGGGTAGGCAAAATCGGTAAATCGGTAGAACGGCAGGACCGCTCCTGGAGGAACACCAAACAGATCCTGAAAGACTAATTGGTTCAGGCCGTAGGAGATCACATCGCTCTGGTCGTCAGGGCAAACTTGGAGTTGCTTGCTTTTGACGTACGGTGATTCTAGGTCGGTCCACAAAATGGTGTTCGTCGGATCGGCAAGAGGCATCAGGGTGTCGTCGTAATCGTTCGAATAAAGAATTTCGCCGAGGTCTAACTGCTTGGTGTTCGACAGGCACGCACTCTTCTTCGCGGCTTCTTTGGCTTGGGAGAAAACTGGAAATAGAATCGCCGCCAAGATCGCAATGATTGCGATGACGACCAGTAGCTCAATCAATGTGAAACCTCGGTCCTTCACAGAGTCAAGTGTACGCCTGATCGACGACTTTGTGGTTCATCGCTTGCCAAAGCACCAGTCGCCGGCAACCGGACATGTGTTTACATACCCACGATAAAATCGGCGAGAGTCTTCGATTCTATTTCTGATAGGGTCACGCCTTCGGCGAGTTCTCTGAGTACGAGACCACCGTTTTCGACTTCGAAGGTGCAAAGGTCGGTGATGACGAGGTCGACAACTCCCTTTCCCGTGAGGGGGAGTGTGCACGCAGGAAGTATCTTGCTCTCGCCGGCTTTGTTGGTGTGTTCCATCACGACGACGACGCGGCGGACCCCGGCGACGAGGTCCATGGCCCCACCCATTCCCTTCACCATCTTTCCCGGGATCATCCAGTTGGCAAGGTCACCGGACTGACTGACTTCCATCGCGCCCAAAATGCTGAGATCGATATGGCCTCCACGGATCATCGCAAAGGAGTCAGCCGAGGAAAAGTAGCTGGTTCCAGGGATCTCGGTCACCGTCTGCTTCCCGGCATTGATCAGATCTGGATCCACCTCTTCTTCGTAGGGAAAGGGGCCAAGGCCAAGCATTCCATTTTCACTCTGCAGGACCACGTCCATTCCAGCCGGGATGTAGTTGGCGACGAGAGTCGGGATGCCGATTCCAAGGTTGACGTAGAATCCGTCTCGCAATTCCTGGGCGGCACGTTCTGCCAGTTGGTCTCTTGATCTAGGCATGCTGTCCTTCCCCTACCCCGTCCCTCGTTCGGACGGTTCTGCGTTCAATCCGCTTTTCGTAATGGACGCCCTCGACGATGCGGTCGACATAGATGCCGGGCGTATGGATTTGATCGGCGTCCAGTTCGCCCACCTCAACGAGATGCTCGACTTCGGCAACGCAGACCTTCCCGGCGGTTGCCATCATCGGATTGAAGTTGCGCGCGGTTCGGCGATAGATCAGGTTGCCGGCGCGGTCTCCCTTCCAGGCTTTTACGATGGAGAGATCTGCGTGGAGGGCGGTCTCCATCACGTACCACTCATCTCCGAACTGACGAGTTTCTTTGCCTTCGGCGACCAGGGTGCCGTAGCCGGTTTTGGTGTAGAAGGCGGGTATTCCCGAGCCTCCCGCACGAATGCGTTCCGCGAGAGTGCCTTGAGGGTTGAATTCCAGTTCGAGTTCGCCGCTTAGGTACTGACGTTCAAACTCGGCGTTCTCTCCGACGTAACTGGAGACCATCTTCTTGATCTGGCGAGTTTGGAGCAGGATCCCGAGGCCGAAGTCATCGACCCCACAGTTGTTGCTAATGACGGTGATCGACTGAACTCCCGAAGCACGAATGGCAAGGATGAGGTTCTCGGGGATCCCGCAAAGGCCAAAACCACCCGCCATGATCGTCATGCCATCGAACAGGAGTCCGGAAAGGGCGGATGGTGCGTTTTGGAAAACTTTATTCATCGCTTCCTCGCGAGGATCTATGGATATTGACGCCGTTGTCAATCCCGATTCTACTTCGAGGAGCGATGTTTGGGCCGAAGCACGCCTTATTTGGGCGAGTGCCAGTTGATGCCGTGAAGCGGATCGAAGGTTTGGCTCCAGACCTTCCAACGCGCGTGGGTGTCGGCAAAGGAGAAGTTGGCGCCTTGTCCGTGGCGATGGGTCGCCACCGCTCCGTGATTCTCGTCCATTTCGCTCACCGGAGCGGCGGAATTGATTGGCGGATAGAACCAAGGGTGGTAGATATCGTCGCAATAGGCGGTGAACACGCCAGGGGAGCCTTCAAACGTGGGAGCGCTATTTCGCTCGGCATAGTCGATCGTTTCCGAGGGTCTCGCAACTCCAGACTCGTTCAAACCCCACACGAACCAAGCGTTGATCAGATAGGAGATCACGTGCGGTCCGCCGATGTTGACGACGTTCGGACAGGATTGATCGAACGCATTTGGGTCATCGGGACAGGCGAACAGCTTCTGCTGGAATAGCTCGTCCTCACTCGTCGATCCGCCATGACCGGTGTAAGGAAGGATCTTGGAGAACACGGAGCCGTTGTCCGGATTCTCGATGCTGCCGTCCGCGTCATCCACGTCGGGTTGAGCGTCGGTCATTTTCGACTGAGGATAAGCCCCATCGTTGTCCTGGTTGTACATCTCAGTTGCGAGAC
>CAIVDU010000067.1 GCA_903904815.1 uncultured Armatimonadota bacterium | reverse complement strand
GAGCGATCGAATACGGGGCCGAAGCAGCGCGACTCGTCGACTGCCGCCCTGAAATGGTACGGGAGGGTCTCATCGCCCTCCAGTGCGGCGCCTTCCACATTTCATCCGCAGGCAAGACCTACTTCAACACCACCCCCATCGGGCGCGCTGTCACCGGCACATTGCTGGTGCGTGCCATGGCAGAAGACGGCGTCTCGATCTGGGGAGACGGCAGCACGTACAAGGGCAACGACATCGAGCGGTTCTATCGATACGGACTTCTCGCCAATCCCGACCTTCGCATCTACAAGCCCTGGTTAGACAACGCTTTTGTCACCGAACTCGGCGGCCGCAAAGAAATGAGCGAGTGGCTGGCAGAGAGGAAACTCCCCTACCGAGCGAGCACCGAAAAGGCCTACTCGACCGACGCCAACATTTGGGGCGCCACTCACGAAGCTAAAGACCTGGAGATGCTCTCCAAGGGTCTCAACATCGTGGAGCCCATCATGTGCGCCAAGTTTTGGGATCCCACAGTGGAGATCGCGACGGAGACGGTATGCGTCCGATTCGAAGAAGGATGGCCGGTCGCTCTGAATGGCGAGACTTTCGCCGATCAGGTCAGTCTTGTAATGAAGGCCAATGAGATTGGAGGCCGTCACGGACTGGGATGCAGTGACCAGATCGAGAACCGGATCATCGAGGCCAAGAGCCGTGGCATCTACGAAGCTCCCGGAATGGCACTGCTGTTTGCCGCTTACGAGAGACTCGTGAACGCCATTCACAATGAAGGCACCATCGACAACTACCGAGCCGAAGGCCGACGTCTTGGCCGATTCCTTTACGAAGGACGGTGGTTCGATCCACAGGCCCTCATGATTCGAGACATGATCACTCGCTGGGTGGGCTCTCTCGTTACTGGAGAAGTCGTCCTCGAACTCCGCCGAGGCGACGATTACTCCATTCTCGACACGACGGGACCTGGCCTTGCCTACCACCCAGAGAAGCTGAGCATGGAGAGCGGCGAATCCGAATTCAGTCCGGACGACCGAATCGGTCAACTCTCGATGCGGAATCTGGACATCCAAGAGACCCGAGCCAAACTCATCAACTACACGCTCCGCAGCGCGCTCGATCCCGGTGAAGTCAAAGCTCTCGGAATGAACGAACCGACCGTATAGGTCTTGCGCTCCGTCCTTCCGCCAACGTAAGCTATAGGCGCCTTCCTGGAGGAAGGCGCCGGGCTCGCGGAAAGGACTAGGTCCACCTCCACCAACAAGCAGAACATTTCGGCGACCACGTGCCGCCTGATTGCGAGCCTCGGGCGACGGCATGGAGGTTTAAATGAGTTCGCAATCGATCCAACCGGATCTTGTCCGATCCCGACGCCGCGCAAAGGATCTCCTTCGCGCAGCAAAGAATGGGGATCCCCCTTCTCTTCAGTTCATCGCTTCCCATGCGCCGAACCTCGGCGTCCTCAAGCTGGCCGTTGCTCAGCTTGCCATTGCCCGCTCCGAAGGGTACGCGAGTTGGGCCCAGTTGAAGAAGGCGGCAGAGACAGCGGCTCTCGATCAACTATTTGAGGCTGTCGAGCAAGGAGACCTCGAAACCACCGGGAGCTTACTGCAGGAGTTTCCCAATCTCGCCGTGAAGCGTGCAGCCTCTGGTCGAACTCTCCTCCATGCAGGAGTGTGGTCGGACAACCCTGACCTTGTCCGGCTGCTGCTCGCGAGTGGCGCACCTCGCGACGAAATGTGGGAGTCAAGCGCTCACACCGCCTTGTCATGGGCAGCTACGATCGGAAGTCTCCGGGCGGCCGAAGCTTTGATCGAGGCAGGAGCGCCGACAGACCTATTCACGGCAGCCGGACTCGGACTCCTTGATCGGGTCAAGTCATTCTGGGTTGACAATCGAATCCAAGCACGTCCAAGTCAGACCGGCAGCAGCCGATTCGATGCTTACGGAGCCAAGCTACCCAGACCTCCCGAAACGGCGAGCGAGCAGGTTTCTGATGCCCTCTACATCGCCGCGAGAAGCGGCCACCAGGAAGTCGTGCGTTGGCTGATCGCGCATGGCGCGGACCCAAACTTTCGGGGTTACGAGGGTGGAACAGCGTTGCATTGGGGCGAGTTTTCGAACAATCCATCGATCTGCGAGTTGCTTCGCACGGCGGGAGCCTCCGATGAACTTCGCGACTACACGTTCCTAGCTACGCCCAGAGAGTTTGGTCTCATCTGTCCTGCCGCGTACGGAATGATAGGCCGCTTGAAGGCACGGCTCGATTCACGGCCCGAAGACATCGACATTATGGGGGGTTGGGGAACTGCCCTGAATGCTGCCGTCTGGAACAACCAACGAGATGCCGCCATGCTGCTCCTCAGTCGAGGAGCTAATCCATCCCTGACGAATGCGGCGGGCTTGACGCCGCTTGAACTCGCCCAGTCACGAGGTTTTGTCGAGCTCGCATCAGAAATTCGGGCGGCTATCGCCACTCGTTAAGCAAGCTAAATTGAATCGAGCTTCAGGACCCTCGGGCGGATTTGACACTTGGAAACTTGGTTCTCTCCCCGGCCAGGCAGGGGGAGAACCAAGATCAAACCAACGGTCAGACTCTTGAGCCGGGTTATGATACTGGCGTGAGCGTGATTGAGCGAAGGTTCATCAGACCAGCTCCAGGAATACTCAAAGGTGCGATCTTCAGCTGCGATTGCCCTCCGGGAAGGGCAATCGTGCCTACGTCTACCTTGACGAATGTGCCCCAGCCACCGGTTGACTCGATAGCGCCCTCAAGCGTGTTCGAGCCAGAAGATATTTGAAACTTGCCACCCGCCGAGTCGGCAGCACAGGCGTATTCCAAGGTGACTTTGAACGTTCCTGCTGCTTTGGGTTGGATAGCCCATGTGAGGAAGTCCTTTACGTCACCCCAAAAGCCAATGGCCCGATGGGCATCCTCATACTTGGCGCTGTCACCGTTGACTTTCACATCTTCGGCGACCGCCTTAACCGTACCCGTTGCATTTGCATTCTCAACCAGCGCAAGAAGTGGTGGCATGTCCACGACGGGCGCACCGGCAATCTTCGCAACGATGACCGTCGCGATGGGGTCAGAGAGTGTAGCTGGAAGCTTGATCACCGGGCCGGTTGTCCCGTCCATAACTTCTAGGCGCGTGTGGGGGCTCGCGAGCAGATACGCGCCGGTCACCTTAGTCTTGAGGCCCGAAAGTTCAATCGATCCTTTGCTGCCGTCGAACACGCTCAAATAGAGTTTGCCTGGCTTCTGAGTTACGCGTCCCCACGGAAGTGATCTCGGAAACGGACTCGCGGTGGTGCCGTACAGAGCCTCCGCATTGGTCTTCGTCCACTTTCCTACTTCTCCTAACCGCTCGATACTCGCATCCGGAATCTCACCCAGCGAGGTCGGGCCAACGTTCAGAAGGTAGTTCCCACCCTTGCTCGCAATGTCGATGAGGTTGCGCACGAGCGTCTCCGTCGACTTCCAATTGTTGTCGGCCTCGCGGTAACCCCACGTGCCATTCATCGTCATGCAGGTCTCCCACGGATAAGGGAGGCCGTTCGCGGGGATTCTCTGCTCGGGGGTGCCGTAGTCGCCGTAGTGGATGTCGTCTTTCACTCCACTGGGTCCCACATTGCCGGAATCGACACGATCGTTGACGATCACATTAGGCTGAAGTCCTCGAATGTAGGCGTAGAGATCTTTGCCTTCGTCGTGATTCCAGGTGCTCTCCCACTGACCATCGAACCAGATGAGACCGATCGGGCCGTAGTTCGTGAGCAACTCCTTGAGCTGCGCCTTCATGTAAGTAACGTAGCGAGGAAAACTGGTCGGGTCAGTCGGCCGCTTGTCCCATTCACGATGCGGAAGGTAATCGACGTTGTGCCAGTCCATGATGGAGTGGTAGAAGCACATTTTTAGTCCCGCCTTCTTGCATGCCACCGCGAGTTCCTTGAGCGGATCACGCTTGAACTGGGTGTGCCCAATGTTCCAATCACCCACTTTGGACGGCCACATTCCGAAACCCTCGTGATGCTTGCTGGTGATGACGATGTACTTCATCCCCGCCGCTTTCGCAATCTTGACCCACTTGTCGGCGTCAAACTTCACCGGATTGAACTGGTCTCGAAACTTCTCGTACTCAACGGGATCGATGCGGCGATTGTTGAGGATCCACTCTCCTGCTCCCCCGTCGTCCTTGCCCTGCCAGTTGCCAGCAGGCACGGAGTAGAGCCCCCAATGGATGAACATGCCAAACCGAGCCTCTTCAAACCACTTCATCCGCGCCTCTTTCTGGGCAGCAGTTTCTTTGAGAGGATCGGGAGTCTGAGTGGCGGTGTGAGCTACCGCGTTGACCGCGAGGGCTGCGGCAATTGCAAGCGAGAGTTTTTTCATGATGAGGAAACTGTGGTAACGATCACACCAGTTTAACTCTCAACTCTAAAACATGAATACACAAATATCTAACGTATCCGAACACAGGGACAACAATCGAGTGTTCGTTCGACGAGGAAACACAACAGGTTTATACTAGTGTCGATGTTTATCTCAACGACCCGCGCAGATTTGCGCAAGGAGGATGCGGCCTAACCCTTCGCCGCGTTCTCTCGTCACTCGCTCAAACTCGGGCCTCTCACTTGCACTCGTGCATTGTCTTCGAGACCGTTGCGTCCGGAATGAACGCGGACTTTTTCTCGCCGAAGGCGTCCGGTTTCTTACCCGCGCGGTTGAGACAAAGTGGCCGATTGCATGTGTCGTCGTCTGTCCCAAACTCTTTTCGTCGCCCTACGGGAATCATCTCGTAAGGCAGCTTGTGGGCGAAGGCATCCCACGACTCAAGGTTTCTGCGCCGGAGTTTGCCGCTCTCAGTGGGGCACTCGAATCAGACGAACCTCGGCAAGGGGTGCTGATTGTGGCTCGCCAACGCTGGGATCCTCTTCCAGAAATTGTCCTCCCACAAGACTTGTGGCTCGGACTTGAGACCATCAGAAGTGCCGGAAATCACGGCACCCTGCTGCGAACCAGCGAAGCAGTAGGCGTCACCCGCCAACTGATTTTCGATCGGTCATCCCAAGGATCTCACGTGGGCATCGACCCGTTCGATCCCATCACCGTTCGCGCAAGCATGGGGTCGATCTTTTCTCAGCGCTTTACCCGGACGACCCATCGTGACTTCCGCGCCTGGAAGAACAATCACCCCTTGCGGGCTTTTGGAGCAACTGCTGAAGGAGAACTGGACTACCGACAGGGACGCTATCTGGGTTCAAGTCTCGTGATGCTTGGAGATGAGCGCAAGGGGCTGTCGCCCGGTCAGCTAGCCTCCTGCGATCACCTGATTCGCATTCCGATGCAAGGACGTCCAGACTCGCTGAACGTTGCGATGGCCGGAGCCGTTCTCTTATACGAAGCCTTCGGGCAACGCAATCCTTTAACTCAATGAACTCACGTTATACTCCCTCCATGATTCGACGTCTTTTCGTCGCCGCAATCTTGTTGCTTAGTGTGGGCGCCTTCGCTAGTGTCGATGTCAGTGAGAGTTCGGTGGTCGTTCAGGCCGGGGCAACTCCCACCGACATCCTGGCGGCCCATGAACTTTGCGATTACTTGTCCCAGGTGGTCGGTGTCCAAATCCCCTTCGTACAGGGGATCTCGGAAGTTCGTCCAAACGCCATCATTGTCGGTCAGGGTCCACTTGCAAAGCAGCTTCTTCCCTATGTGAAATGGGAAGCCTTGGCGCCCGAACAGACCCTCATTCGAACCGTCGGCCGTGCCATGGTTGTGGCCGGTGGCCAGCCTCGCGGAACACTGTATGCCGCCTACCGCCTTTTGGGGGTCAAGTGCGGGGTGCGTTGGTGGGCGCCTTGGGCGACGATGGCGCCCAAGATTCCCGACCTAAAATTCAGCAACCTGAACTGGACGGAGACCCCCGCGTTCGAATATCGAGAACCGTACTGGTCTCACACCTCCGACAAGCACTGGGGGATTCGCAATTTCAACAACGGCTCTGACCTTCAAGTGGATGAGGATCGAGGCGGTAAGACGGTGTACCAGGGATTTGTCCACACCTACAACTCCCTCGTTCCGCCATCCACCTACTTCGCGATTCATCCAGAGTGGTACAGCCTGATCAACGGCAAACGGACGGCTGACAATGCCCAACTGTGCACCACGAATCCGGCGCTCCGCGATTTCGTGGTGCAGCAGGTGAAGAAGCTCCTCACCGACAATCCAAAGGCGGCCATTGTCTCAGTCTCTCAGAACGACTGCTTCAACCCTTGCCAATGCCCAAGTTGCCGGGCTCTCGCCACTCAGGAAGGTTCGGATGCCGCTCTGGTGCTGGACCTCGCCAACTTCGTGGCCGACCAGATCAAAGATGAGTTTCCGAACGTGGCCGTCGATACGTTGGCTTACCAATGGTCTCGTCACCCGACCAAGGCAATGAAGCCTCGCGCCAACGTCATCGTCCGCCTCTGCAGCATCGAGTGCAACTTTGCTCACCCACTCTCGGACCCAGTAAACAGTTCGTTTGGCGACGATATCCGAGGGTGGAGCAAGCTGACCAACCGACTGTACGTGTGGGACTACTGCACGAACTTCGCTCACTACCTTCAGCCGCAACCCGACTACTTCGCCCTCGGCCAGACATTGAAGTGGTTCTCCGAGAACGGAGTGAAGGGTGTCTTTGAAGAGGGTGACTACACCTCGACCGGCGGAGACATGGCAGAACTGAAGGCATGGGTCATTGCGCAGATGCTTTGGAATCCCCGGCAGGATCCTGACGCCCTCGTCACTGAATTTCTAAAGGGATATTACGGAGCCGCCGCCGCAGTGCCCATTGGCGAATACCTTAAGCTGATGACCTCCGAGGCGCAGACAACTCATGTCTCTTTCGCTCTCGAATCCAATGCGCTCTTCCTGCGGTACGAAGTGATGGCTAGAGCCCAAAAGCTGTGGGCTCGCGCCAAGCAGGTAGTGGAACCCTTTCCAATCTATCGGGCTCGAGTCGCGATGTCCGCGCTTTCCCAAGAGTCCGTCTGGCTTGCCCGATGGAGTGAATTCCGGGCAGCCGCTCAGTTCCGAGGCGACGAATGGCCAGTCGATGCCAATCGTCAGGACTTCGCTTCCAAGTGGCTCACGAACACCGCCAACGTGATGGACATCGCAGGCTACCCACCGGTCACCGCGGTAGATGAGGGAGGTACGACACCTCAGCAGTTCATCGACCATCTGGGACCCGAGACTCCCCTTCCGGCGCTTCACCCGCTCCCGGAACGGCCGACCAGCCTTCCTCCCCCTCTCGGTTTGCCTCAGGGCATTGACTACCAAGACAATCTGGCGGACTTGTGGCAGCCTCCGACGGGCGCCGATCTACGGACCGACCCGCTCGCAAGCGACGGTATCGCGTGCTGGATGCCCGGAAGTCATCACGAGTGGGGATTCCAGGTTCCGCTGTCAAAGATCCCGGTTTCGGGCAGATACAAAGTCTACGTGGTCGTAAGACTTGATCACGACGAATCTGACGGCTCCGCCGCCTTCTCCGCCGGACTTTACGACGGCGATACCAAGAAGGACTATGTCACTAAAAAGTTCAACCTCAACGAGGTGAGCGACGCCTACAAGGCGTTCGAACTCGGCACATTCAAGCTCACGCCTGGGATGATCGTCTGGGTTGCTCCTCCCTCCAACAACAAGGTGCGAGCGGTCTGGGTGGACAGGGTCTACCTGGTCAAGAAATAGAAAAAGGGCGCCCACACTTTCGTGTCGGCGCCCGTTCTAGGTTCAGCGAAGAGTTCTTAGCCGCGAGACTTGGGGCTCTTCATGAACTTGTCGAAAGGATGAGGTCCTTCCGGCAGTCGCTTCTTTTTCGCGCCAACTCCAGCCGAAGGGGCTGGGCGTCGAGCACTCGTCGGACCGCCCGTTGTATGGGGGGCCGAGCTTGGCTTCGCGTGAGCCGATGTTCCGGGAGCGAAAGGAGGCTTCTCCGATCGTGGTCCTCTCTCATCGGGTCGAGGGGTGCGAGGAGCTTCCGGTTGAGCCGACCGCTCTTGCGACGGAGCATTCTCCGGTCGCGGCATGCTCTCCATTCGAGCGCGGTAGGACGGTCGGGGATCGCTCGACGGTCGCTGAGGTCGTGAACCACGCCCTCTTCCTCCGCCAGACGCTCTGCCCGGCGCTCTTGGCTCGAATCGCAAAGGAGAATCGTCGGCAAGAGGAATCTCCTGGCCGATAACTCGCTCTACGTCTCGAATCTGCCCACCCTGCTGAGGGGTGGCGATCGTCACCGCGCGACCGGTTTCTCCGGCTCGACCGGTTCGGCCGATTCGGTGTACGTAGTCGTCGGGATTGTCCGGCACGTCGTAGTTGACGACCAGTTCAATTCGCTTGACGTCGATTCCTCGAGCCGCAATATCGGTAGCCACAAGGACTCGATATTGGCCGGCTTTGAATCCGTCCAGCGCCTCCCGTCGCTGAGCCAGCGATCGATCGGAGTGGAGTTCGGCAGCGGTGAATCCGAACATGCGGACCATTCGAGCCGTCTTGCGAGCGCCGTGTCGTGTTCGTGAGAACACAAGAACGGTGCCGTCAGCCTCCGAGATCAGGCGACGCAGCGTTTCCGGCTTGTCGTCCATTTCGACGACCAGCAACTTCTGTTCGACGAGTTCGGTGGCAGATCCAGCTCGAGCGATCTCAACCCGGATAGGGTCAGTCATGAACGAGCGGGTGAGATTCTCGATTTCGCTCGGCATGGTAGCCGAGTAGAGCATCGTCTGCCGATCTTTCGGCATTCGCTCCATGATGCGTCGAATGTCGGGCAAGAAGCCCATGTCGAGCATCCGATCTGCTTCGTCTAAGACGGCAATGCAGATGTTGTCAAGGCGCACCGTTCCCTGCTTGAGGTGATCGACCAGTCGCCCTGGGGTGGCGACCAGAATGTGGGCGCCTCCTCGGATCTGCTGAATCTGTCGGTGCATCGGTGCGCCGCCGATCAATACGGCGGTCTTAATCTGGAGTGAAGTTCCAACCTTGCGGAGGATTTCGTCGACTTGAAGTGCAAGTTCTCGTGTGGGTACGACAACAATGCCCATACCCCTTCGCTCTCTAATGTGAGCAATCATGGGCAGCCCAAAGGCCAGGGTTTTACCTGTCCCAGTCTGCGCAATACCAAGCACGTCGGCGCCCTGAAGTCCATGAGGAATAGATTCTCTCTGGATGGGTGTCGGCGTGGTAAACCCTAGTCTCTCAATGACGTTTAGAATCGGCTGAGGAAGACCAAGGCTGGCGAATGTAGATTCGTTTAAGGTGGAGGGCATAAGAAAAGCCCACCTATGGCGGGCTCAAATAGTATAGACGTTCCCTATACCTCAAACATTACCCATGGGCCCAATTAGGGTGTGAAACTCCGCACTATCCAGTGTTTACGCTCAACTCGTAATCCTACGTGGAGTCCAACAGCCGTGTGGTCATCCCAAGTTTGGAGGCTGTCTTCTCCCATAAACCTGGTCTTCTTCACTTGAGGCAACACCAAGATTCGTCAAAGCGTTGTAATGTTGAGAGTGATGAGGAATCTGACGGTCAAGGTTTCGGAGCGCGTTTTGGACCGACTCCGAATGCTGGCTGCTGAACGGGAACTCTCCGTCAACGACTTGGTGATCGAGATTCTCAACGAGAAAACAAGTAAGTCAGGAGCCAATTGGCACTTAGAGCACGAACGGCTGCTTCAGGATATTTCCCCTCGACACAGGCTCTCCCCATGGAACCGAGAAGAGATTTATGCCGAACGACTGTCGGGGACTCCTACCGCATCCAACCATCAACTGAGCGCGACTGTGCCTAGGAAAATGGCGGCAGACTTCAGGACTGAGCCTTCTTGAACCCGGTGACTACCCAGCCTCCATGAACCTTTCGCAAGATCAAGACTAGGGTCGCGGAACCCACGTCGCCAAATCCCGAAATCGAGACTCTCGACAATCGACGATTGCGCGTAAGACCGAAATTGTAAGATTCGATGTCGGCGCGGACCCCTCCGAAGGCTAGAATCTTGCGAAATTCGGGGACCAGGCGGCTTCGCAGACTAGTGTTTCGCAAGAATCTCGCGACCGCCTTCGAGTGGTGCTTCACAATCGCGGTCGCCAACTGATCCGTCACCCAAAGCTCATCGTGGACGGTAAAAGAATTCACCGGCTCATAGCAACTTCCTCTGAACTTCCAATCTGTCTCGTAAGTGGGGGCCATCATGTGGAATCTTCGAAGTGTCTTGAAATCCTCCCCCTCACTGGCATCCAAGGACACTAGATCGTTCGAATGGCTTGATCGAAAATACACGAAGTCCTTGGCCTGTTCGATGTGCTCTCGTTGGACGAGTCTTAGGGTTGTCCCATTCTGTTCTAGTACCTGGATTTCACCGTCCGCGAAGTTAGGGGAATGGTAGGCGACATTTACCCCAGCCCCCAACAAATACTTCCCATGCCGTCGCCATTCGCCGAACATCGGCCCTATCGAGGGGTCGTCTTCATGCGGTGGGACCTGCCGAACGACTGCTTTTCCGTTTCGTAACCCGACCCAGAAATCCGAATACCCAAACTTATCAGCTTCTCCCGTGTCCTTCAGGATCAATACCCACTCTCCAGCTCCGTGTACGACTTGCGTGACCAGAGGAATGTAGTCAACATCGGGGGGCTCGAAAGCTCCCGAGTTTTCCGAGAGTTCGAGCAGGCGATGAATGAGGTGAGACTTCGACCCACCAAGATCGAATGCCGACAAATGGCTCTGAAGCACACTCTGAAGGTTCCGGTCCTCTTCTGTTTTGGCTTGAATTGCGGCTGCGAGGGAGAAAAAAGCAATAAACGCAATGACACGAAAAAATTGCCAATTCGAAGTCGTTAGTTGCATTTCGGTTAGCCGTGATCTGGCGGAACTTCCGCTTGGTCCAGAGGGCTCTGGAGACTTCTGAAGCGCATGTTATTAGCTTTTGGGATGCACTCATTGTTGAGGCGGCAGTTGAGGCCAAGTGCAAGGTTCTCCATACCGAAGATTTGAACCACGGTCAGCAAATCCGGTGCCTGACGATTTCAAATCCATTTCGGTGAGTAGTTTCCCCGCTCACCGAAATGGCGCCTCATCGTTATACGCTACTTGTGAGCAACCACGTGTCCGACCCAAAGCGTGTTGTCGTGGTCAGCCTGGTCCATGATGCCGCTGCCGTCCAGGATCAGCAAAGTCTTGATCTTCTCTAGGTCCAATTTGCCGTTGGCGTCCTTGGAATCGTCGGCAACCTTGAACGCGTCGAACGGAAGGTTCACGTGGTTGGACACCGACCCACCTGGCAGGTCGATCATCATGTTGTACTTGCCGCCGTCGGTCTCCTCCACCTGAATCACCAGCTTGGCGGGTTGCGAGGAAGCCATGTCGAGCGACAGCGACTTGGTGCCCGTCAAAGTACCCGGGGCGATTCCTTTCGAGAGCAGCGAAATCTTGTTCGGAGTCTGGTGATAGTCGAACTTGACGGCCAGACCCTCAAGTGGCTTACCCGAGGATCGGCTGAGGTCTCCCCCACCCAGTCCAAACCAGGCGAGTTGCGGATGAGCGAAAGTGTCCAGCACGATATCGCCTGCCGCGGTCACCATGCTCGTGTGGATCGGATCGGCGCCTACTGTGAAGTCGTCAATGTAGAGCGTGTGGCTTCCAGTCTTGACCCCTATGAGCGAGCGGAGACCCGCATCGTCGGATTGAGCGAACATTTGAGCGACGTCGGTCACGACGATTCCGCTCACCCGATCCATATCGAGTTTGCCGTCCGGGTCCTTGGGATCGTCCTTCTCCTGAGCGAGAGCAAAGTCGTCGGTGGAAAGCTCGATAGGTTGCCAACGGTCCTTCGGAGCGTTACACATCGCCACGTACCGTCCGCCGTCTTGCTCTTGAAGCATCACCGCGATCATCGTAGTGGCATCGGTTCGAATCCGGAATTTGACCGACTTCGCACGAGTGATCGATCCAATGTCGGTCGGAAATACGAGCGCGCTGAGGTCTCCTTTGGCGACACTGTAGCCAAATTTGAGCGCGCCATTGCCCGGCTCCACAACGGGAGCGTCATGGGTGACCGCCAACGTAGCAGTGGTTCCGAAAACCGTCCAACCCCCTTGGGTCTCTTTGAATGTTTGCCGGACGAGCGGGTCAGAGGGTGTTTGGGCCACCGCCAAACCTGCGACGACGACAAAAACGGACGAGGCTATCTTTGACAGATGTTTCATGGCTACGTTGCTCCTCTTGGCTGACACCCAGAGCCGAGACTCCATCTTCTAGCTTACGAGAGTAGGCCCCAGGGACGTGGGCCGAACGACCCGAGTCAACTTCTTGAAGACCTTGAGTCCATCCGAATCAGTCTCCAACGGCCATGAACACGATGGAAGTGAAAGAACGCCGACAGCGTGTGCTCTCCGAGATCGCGGTGAGCTTCGAAGATGGTTCCATAGGTCTCGTCGCCACCGTCTGCCGAACGAGGTTTGATGCCGCCGTCAACCTTGACTCGATTCATCTCCTTGATAACCCTGTTACGCAACCGACGCTCGGGAACGAGTCTCGCAAGGGTTTGAGGTTGGTGTTCGAATACCGCTTCCGCGAGACGGTCGAGGGCCAAGAGCGCATTGTCAAAGGTGTGACTCGCGATACGTCTAAATCGCCCATTTTGGAACCGCCATCGCGTCACGTGGGTCATCTCGGGGCCAGCGTGAGGAATGTCTGGAAACGAGCGAGAGTCGGCGGTGCGAGTGAGCGCAACCACGTCATTAGGATGCCTCGAGTCGTAGGGCAGGAATCCATCCGCGGCTAACTCGTCGTCGGTAAAAATGCCTTGAATTGCTGTCACATGCGCACCCCTAACAGCTACGACTTGGAGTCCACCTGGCGGGCGCATCCAATAGTCGGTAATCTCGCCATAACCGGCCAACCGTTCCCCGACCTTTCGCCACCGCCCTCTTATCGGTCCCCCTTTATCCGCGGCCAACGGCGGGAGTGCAGACGCGAGAACATGCCGACCGTTGGGCCTCAAGAGCACGGCCATACGGTCAAGCCCATCAAGTCGGGCGAGGAAAACTCGCCAGTGGGGAGAGTTCGACACGACCGGCGCGACTTCGCTTGTGAAGCTCACTGAGGATTGTCCGAGTCGGTCGAGCTTGCTTCCTAGACGATGACACGACAGCCACAGGTCCGAGGCTTTGAGCTTCGACTCAAGGATTTGGCACAGTGGCGTCGCAGGCTCCTCGGAATTCGATAGCGAGACGAACGCCAAAACGAAAATGATTACCAGGAGAGTCCGAATTCCTGGCCGAGCCCCGTCTCGACGGGAGAAGCATCCGGGTTCATCCAATTGCTGTCGAACGGTCATCGCACATCCTCGCGGCGCTTTCGTTCACCGACGTAGCGCACTCCGACGGACAACCTTTTCGTCGAACCTCGCCTAGCGATGCTCGACAATCTCCATTTTCCGTGCCTTGGGGCAAAAGTAAAGCGTGGCTCAAATGCCGCCTGCTCTTCTGGTCGCCTCAGTAGAATGCTTCGCCCTGTGAATTCGTCCTGATCGCCGGTCATCTCAGGGACCCTGCGTCCTCGACTCAACGCACCCTTCAACGTTTGTATGGCCTGCTTGCGTAGCCTCGAATTGGCAATCAGTCGATGAAGCGTGATCTTATCGGAATCCATGACCGCCTTGGCAATTCGATCCAATTGGGACAGAGGATTCTCCACGACATGCGAGGCCACGAGATGCAGCCTTCCTTGTCTCAATCGCCAGCGAGTCCGATGAGTCAGCCACGGCCCAGCCTGGGGCGCACCGAAAAGCGCTCGAAAGTCATCGAGCCTTGTGGCGACGATGATGTCCTGAGATCGGTCCCAGAAACCTTTCCCCATTCTCACCTCCCCCGCGCACTCATCCTCCGTCACGAAACTCTGTATCGATTTCACGGAATCATCGCGGACCGAGAGCAATTGGATCCCCGCGGGCGGGTGATTCGATGACTGGGTTAGCACACCTGCTCCCACGAGAAAGTTGCCCACCTTTTTCCATTCCCCGTCGACCGGACCGCCTTCGTCTGACGGTTTCGGGATAGGGCTGACGATAACTTTGGATCGAGGTCCTCCCGGTCGAACCAGGAATTCAAGGGCAGTATCGTCTTTGGGGACGACGATGACTACCCACCAGTCCAGCGCATCACGCACCCGCTGAGAGCCCCCAAGTCTGTCCCAAGCCACTGACTTTCTCGCCCTGCCGAGCTCAAGGATTCGGGCGTCAAACTTCGCCTTTGAAGATTTCAAGTCCGACGGTGTAAGTGACTTTTCAAGCGCATACCTAACATCGACTGCGAACGAAGACTGAGCGCCCACTGCAGTTTCTGAACACAACACCAAGCTAACTGCGAAAACTGCCAAGCATTTCACGGCTGCGGTTCCTTAGTTACGGTCGTCAAGATGGATTGCATCGACTTGAACGTCTTACGTTACTTCACAAACTGATGCTAACCCCAGGTTTCTGCTCTACAATGCGACAGAGGACTCACGACAATGACGACCCGCGAGAAAATAGCTCACCTTTACCGAAGACTCGGGTTCGGCGCGACCCAAGCCGAACTAGATGCGGGCGTGAAGCTCGGGATAAAGGAGACGACGCGGCGACTCATAGATTACGACAAGGTCGATGAGGGCTTTCCAGTCAGCCCACAAGAGTTCATCTGGCGTGACAAAGAAGAGCCCGATCTAGGGACGTATCGCTATCGGCTCTGGTGGTCGATGCGCATGCTCTGCACTCAACGACCTCTTCAAGAAAAGCTGACCCTCTTCTGGCACAACCACTTCGCGGTCGGCGACGACAAGGTCGAAGACGGTCCGATGATGCTGAACTATCTCGAAACGCTTCGAGCAAACGCAGCCGGTTCGTTTGAGACGCTCCTGAACTCGATCAGCAAAGACCCGGCGATGATGCGCTACCTGGATATGCAGCGCAGTATCCGGGGCAATCCGAACGAGAACTTTGCCCGCGAGGTCATGGAACTGTTCACGCTGGGTATCGGAAACTACACCGAACAGGATGTGAAGGAAGCCGCTAGAGCTTTGACCGGCTGGGGCTACATCCACATCTTTTATGAACTGCCGGGCAACACGACTCAGAAGGTCAACGACTGGCTTCAATACGACCGCCCATTTACGTCGTTCACGCTCATGCCCGCGATGCACGATCCGGGCCCGAAGACGTTTCTCGGCAAGACGGAGAACTACGACGGAGACTCGCTCCTGGCCGTGCTCGCCCACCATCCGGTAACTGCTAAGCGCATTTGCAAGAAGCTCTGGGAGCACTTTGCTTACACGGATCCAGAACCAGCGGTGGTCGATCGCATTGCGGGAGTGTTCACTCGAAGCAAGGGCGACATCCGCAAGGTGATGTATGCGATCGTGAATTCAAACGAGTTCTGGAGCGAGAAGTGCGTCCGCAAGCAAGTCAAGAGCCCAGTCGACCTATGCGTCGCCGTCGGTCGACAAATGGGAGCAGGAGAGCGACTCCTAGCGATGCGTGATCCTAAAGCCGACAAGATGACCCGCATTCCTCAATCGGTAATGGACAATCTTTGGGGCATCAATGACCGCATGGATAAGTCCGGCCTATCGCTGTTATATCCGCCAAACGTCTCTGGATGGCGATGGGGAGAAGCTTGGATCAGCCCCGCCGCCATGGTCGAGCGATACCGATATCGAGGCATGTTCGTCTGGGGGCAGAAAGGACCGGATGTCGGTACCAACCTCACCTACGCCTTTATCAAGGGCAAGAAACCGAAGACAACGACCGACATGGCAGCGGCCTTCGCCGAGTTCTTCGACGTTCCCCTCCCCGCGGATTCACTGGCGGTATTCGCCAAGGGATTCGATAAGCGAGGCGGCCTAAGGCTTCTGGACAACGAAGGTTCATGGGCGGGCGCCTTGAATTTTGGTTTGATGCTTTTGATGGCAGCGCCGGAAACACACTTCTGCTGATGGGGTTTTGTGCCCTCTTTAGCTGCCCGGAGCCGGGGACATCTGTTCCAACCCAAATGGGCGGAACCGGTCAAAGTCCTTTGCGTTGAGCGTAAGCACATGAGTCGCCCCATGTGACAGCGCGGCCGCTGCATGATTCGCGTCGTGCACTTGAACTCCACGAATGGACAACAAAGCTACAAGTCGACGCCACTCATACGCTATCCCAGGTCGATCGTCCCAAAATGAGAAGGTCTTTTCAATACTTTGAACAAGCGATTCAACTAAGGGCGGTTCCAACCCCAGCCCATTTACTGACGAAGGTCGAGTACAAACACACCAGACTTCTCTTATCACTTGCGGAGTTATTCCGAGTTCGATGCCCGCATCCATAAGTCCGCTGACCTCGGCCACTACGACCTCATGGAATGGGTCGTCTGCGTCTAAGAATCGCAGCACCACATTTGTGTCCACAAAAACCTTCATCTAGGAAGACCGGTACAACATTTCGGCGTCTACAGCTGAGTCTGGAATCGGGCCTATTTTGCCGCGGAACTTCTCGATCGTAATCAGCGATTCCTCGACACGAGGATGGTATCGAGTTTCGCGACTTGACTCTCGGCCGAGCAACTCGAGAACGTACTCTTCTAGAGACAAGCCAATCGCTTCCGCCTGTCTACGAAGGGAATCCTCTTGAGCTGGTTTCAGGTGAATCGTGATGCTCATCACACACATCTTACGTCAGCTACGCAAGATCAGTTCACCATGCAGTATCCGATCGATTGTTCCCAGAACGCGAATCGGAGGCCCTAACGAGAACGTAACATAACTTCATGAACTCACGGATGTCACTCATCTCTCTTGCTTGTCTCGCCGCGTCGATGGCCCACGCCGGAACCTCGCTTAGCCCTGGTCGCTACGAGCAGACGGTCGAGGTGGGAGGGGTAACCCGCAACTTCATCATTCGGGTGCCTAAAAGCTTAGACACATCAAAACCGGCTCCCTTGGTGGTTGTCTTGCACGGTTGGACGGCGAGCGCAAAGCTCGCCGAAATATACACCCGCATGTCCGATCAAGCCGAAAAGAGCGGTTTTATCGTCGCCTTCCCCGATGGCCTCGGAAGTCCGAAGGGTTGGAACGCTGGCTTCATCGACCTCTCGGGACGCAAGGGAGATGATGTGGGCTTCGTGAGCGCTGTGCTTGACAAGGTTGAAGCACAGTGCCAAATCGACCGAGACCGGGAATACGTTTGTGGCCACTCGAACGGAGCGTTCATGTCGGAAGAGATCGGCGCCGTACTCGGCAAGCGATTGGCCGCGATCGGCATTGTGGCGGGGACTATTGGTATCCCGGCAAATTCGAACGGCGGATATCGCCAGATTCCCGATCCGGTGGCGCCCATTTCCGAGATTGCCATCCATAGTCGAAAGGACTCGATGGTGGCATACGACAAGTCGGCCGCAGCTGTCTTGAAGTGTGTACCTGCCAAAGATGGGGCAGCATGGTGGGCCACAAAGGATGGCTGCGCTCCGACTCCGAAAGTGGTCACCAACAGCGACGGAACCGTCGAAACGACGCTGTACTCAGGTGGAAAGAACGGCACCGAAGTAGAGCTGGTGACCCTTGCGAAAGGGAGCCACGCCTGGCCTGGCGGATTCAATCAGGCGGGCAGGGAAACCGACTCTGGACTCGATGCCGCTCAGGTCCTTTGGGACTTCTTCCAGGCACACCCTCGGCGCACCCGATAGCCCGTCTATACTCCTCGCATGCGGAGTTTCGAGATCCTCGGGGTCGAGCGGGTATTCCAGGACTTCTTTGCCGTCGACAAGGCCAGGGTCCGTTTTGAGAAGCTGAACGGGACCATGAGCCGAGAAATGGGCCGCCTTAGCGTAGAGCGAGGAGATGCCGTGGGGCTCATCGTGCTCGATGTCGAGGAAGACAAGCTCGTTTTTGTTCGACAGTTCCGCTACCCCACCGCTGGTCACGCCCACCCTTGGCTCGTCGAGTGCGCGGCGGGAATGATCGACAAAGGGGAGACCGCGGAACAAGCGGCGGCCCGCGAACTGGAAGAAGAGCTAGGGTATCGCATCCAAACCCTGACTCACCTCGGCGATTTCTTCTCGTCCCCGGGAGGCATGTCGGAGCAACTTACGATGTTCTTCGCCGTCGTGGATTCCAGCAATCGCGTTTCAGAAGGTGGCGGAGTGGCCCACGAAGACGAAGACGTGGAGCGCATTGAGTACAGCCGCGACGAGGTCACGACCATGCTGCTGAACAACGAATTCCGGGACGGAAAAACCCTAGTCGGACTGCTGCAGGCCAAACTCCGGGGCCTGATTTAGCGGTCCAGAACTTAGTTCCGCTTCATCACGGCCACTGGCCCCAAAAGACCGGATGGAAGCAATGGATCGGTAGGTCGATATGGGTTCCAGGTCGTCTCAGTCACTCGCTTGTCAGGCGGAAGTCCCGCGTCGTAGATCAACCGATTTGCCCACAAGTTAGCCACCTGGATTTCAAGTCGGTTCCCCTTCCGGCGCAGCACCCCCGATGGGATCTTGACTCGGAACGGGGCGCACCAAGCGACACCCAGGTCATGACCGTTTAGCCAAACATGGGCGGCATTTCGCACATCTCCTAACGACAATTCAGTCGGACCTGAGAAGTCCCGGCTTGCATCAAATTGGGTTCGGTAGGTCGCCTTTCCGGAATAGTGCCGAATGGTGGGGTCTTCGTTATTCTTCCAATCGGTCAGAGACTCGAACCTAGCCGAGGGCGGCCCCCCAAACCGTGGGTCGAACGAAACATTCCACCCAGTTCGAATCATGGCAACGGGCATCCTCGCTGGGAAGTTGGATTTTTGACGAACGACCGCCTTTAGAGTCCGATCAAACACGACAAACCCACTCTGATTTTCGTCAAGCCGAAACGGAATTTTCGTTACTCCGTGATTTTGCTCGAACTCGAAAAGCGGTCGAGTCTCGCCGGTCATAGGATCCCACCACTGGGGAGAACCTTGTCCAACTCGGAATGTCACGTCGCCGAAAAACTCCTTTCCTGACCGATTCGCCACGAAGTAGATGTCCTTGTCGTTTGTGCGACGATGGATATAGCGCAAGCCGTCACCACTCTGCAAGTCCGGTTCCACATGAAGAAGCTTTCTCAAGTGCTTAGCGGTGGATTCGAAAGAGGGATACATCTCCGGAGTGGGATACGCCTTCTCGT
>CAIVDU010000066.1 GCA_903904815.1 uncultured Armatimonadota bacterium | reverse complement strand
TCATCTGCCGCTTCGTTAAATCGGGAAGCTGCTTCGGGATGTTGATCTTCTGTCCGTCCTTGGTTTGTGAACCCAAAGCGAGACAGACAGAAATCAAGGCAGCGGTAGTGTAGGCGGCGCGACAGACTGACACGGTCGGAATTCTACCATTGGCGCCGCCCAGGTTCAACTTTGGATGGTCAGACGACCGTCTTTGGGGCGTCTAACCACATGTCCAGGGTCAATTCTGGGAATGGCGCGTCCTTAAGTTGGCACTCGCGAAGGTACGTCTCTTCCGCCTCATCCATCTGTCCACCAAGTAACAGCTTGTCGGCAATATCGGCCAACGCGGTGAATCGATCCACGTGGTCCTGATACCGGACTTCGGCGTAGTCCCGAGCCGAGAACGTGGAGATCAGGAACTGCCAGTCGCTGGCTTCGGCAAGCAGAAGCTCCCGAGCTGCCTGGGTAACAACTTCGAGGATGGGGCCGCTGGTCGCTTCGCGAGCAAGCTTTCTGAGCCGCCGCTCGATAGGATACAGCTTCTTCCAAGTCCACAAGTTGTCGTCGTTGATCCAGATGTAGTGGTAGCCACCCTCTCCCCAAGATCCTTCAGGCATCGTGATCATGTGGCGCGCGGGTTCCTCGTCGATCATGTCGCTGCCGCTGACCAGCTCGATCTCCCCGTCTGCGTGGAGTAGCCGATAGAGTTCGCAAAGGAACTCGGGGCCCTCCCACCACCAGTGTCCAAACAGTTCGGTGTCGTACATCGCGACGAGCGTTCCGGATCGATCCGCTAATCCCCGATACGTCGCCAAAGTGTTCTTCAGCACGGTGACGAGGTCAGCGGCATGGTTTTGAATGCGTTCAAACGCCTCGTAAGGGTTGTACGGTTGCTTCTTGCCGAGATCCGATTTCTCTTGACTGATGCGCCAATATCGGAGTCTTCCCGGATACAGCTGCTTGTGAAACTCAAGGTAGTACTCGTCGCCGGGATAGCCGGAATCTCCCGACCATACTTTGACCGTCGTCTCCGGGTCTCGGGCGAAAACGGTCACGCCGCTGGGGAGAAGGTAGTGCTCATACTCCGATCGGAACTCGGTCGGCGGCGTGAAGTACTTCGCGCTGCGCGCGAACATTTCCGCAAGCTGAGGGAAGTTCGCCGCATAGGTTCCGAGCGGCGCGCCACCCCGAATCATATGCGAGTCGACGAAGAAGTATTCGAGACCCTCTTCTTTCAGGATCTCGTCGGTGCCCGCACGTGGCCATGCCACTTCGTTGTCCCCTGCCGGAGCCTTCCAGTCATAGCGCGGGCGGTAGGCGCATTCCGGCAACCAGATTCCCCGAGGTTTCTTGCCGAAGTGCTTCTCGTGGTTTTTTACTCCGAGACGGATTTGAGCGCGGCAACTCTCGTCCGTACCCAGCAAAGGCTGATAACCGTGCGTCGCCCCGCTCGTGATGATCTCGATGCAGCCCTGGTCTTGGAAGAACTTGAACGCTTCGATGATCGACCGGCCCCACTGATGCTTGAACTGCACCAGGTATTCGGTGTACTTCCGCTGCCACATCGCGGCCAGGCCCTGCATCCAAAGCGGTCCCTCGCGCTCGAATCGTCGCAGGTCGGCGATAGCGTAGTCGATCTTTTCCTGACAGTAGGTTTCGAATTCCGCTTTGAACGCGGGATCCTCAAGCTGTTCGGCGAGGATTGGCGTGATGTTGATCGTCCACCGAGGCTTGATCCCTTCGTTGTTCAGGCGGTCCAGCGTGTGAAGGAGGGGCAGATAGCACTCGGCGGCCGCTTCATTGAGCCAGTCCGTGCCATGGGGGCTCTTGCCGTGACTCAGCACGTAAGGCATGTGTGAGTGCAAGCACAAGAGGAAGCGTCCGATCGCCATATATTGGTATGTTAGACCGCAATACGGTTTTGTCACAGGGATGCGCAACTGATTGCGGTCCAGATCCGTAATACCACCGGCATGCAGCCACGACTCATCGGCCTGAGGGGCCCCGCGATAGGGTTGAGCATCAACCTATCTCCAACCGAGACGACCCTCGGTAGAGAGGTGGGTAATAGCCTGGTGCTCAACTCTTCCTCTGTCAGTCGTCGGCATGCCCGCATCATCCCGCAAGGCGCCGCATTTGTCATCGAGGACCTTGGGAGCGCGAATGGTGTTCGTGTGAACGGTCTCTCGATCTCCGGCCCAACGCTCCTCAAAAACGGCGATCACATCGATCTCGGGGAAGTGGGGCTGTTGTTCGAATCCCCCGAAGCGGCTCCAGCGGCCATGCAGCCCTCCCCGAAAAAGCCGGAAATGAGTAGTGCGGAGCGGGCTACCCAGACGCCCGGCTTCGCTCCCCCCAGCCGAATGGGCTCGGACGCTCCGGGTTGCGATCCTTTTGGAAACCTCCTTAACGACCTGAGTGGGTGCCTTCCCGCGCTCATGAAGTACCTGATCCCCATCTTGATCGCCCTTGCCGTGCTGTTCTGCCTTGGCGCCCTGCTGATGTTTGGGTTCGGCGCGATCACCGGAGCCCTCAGCGGGCTGAGCCATGGAGGATCGCAGAGCGCACCCGCTGGTGGCGGCACGGCGCCCGGCCAGAATCAGCCCCCACCTCCTCCCGCGAACAACCCGCCCGACAATCCCCAGGAGGAAACCCAGAACGCCAAGATCACCGTCTTGTCGACTCGCGTCATCCGAGTCGTCGGAGCGGACCAACGCAAGACGCCCACGTTGCTCGTGAAGTGGAGGAACGACTCCGACCAACCCGTCACTGAACTTGACGGTACCGTGATCATCCACCTTCAGGACGGACACACCGACGCCTATCCGAAGCTGAAAATCTACGTTGGTGCGCCGGTTCAACCCGGCCAAACTCACGAAGACAAAGGGGATTCCGACGGAGTGATGATCGCGACCGACGTCGATCCGCAACCCGAAGTGGTGCCCACGCTCGTCAAGTAGAGCCCGAGTCTAAGCCAGCTTGTACCGCTCGACCAGATCTGGCCAGGTGCCCCCCGTGATGGCGGACCGAATCTCCTCCATCAACCGGGCATAAAACGCGAGGTTGTGAAGGGTCGCTAAGCGGGGACCGAGTGGTTCGCCTGCCTTGAATAGGTGGCGGATGTAAGCCGGGGAATACCGCTCCAGCGCCGGAAACACCGAGTCCTCATCCCAGGGTTGACTCTGCTCCGCGAACTTGGCGTTCATGGAGTTGATTCTGCCCTTGAGGGTGTACACCGCGTGATGCCTTGCCATTCGGGTCGGAAGCACGCAATCGAACATGTCGATGCCAGAAGCGACCGCGTGAATGATGTCCTTTGGGTGCCCGACCCCCATGAGATACCTGGCCTTGTCTTTCGGCAACAGCGGAGCGGTATGAGCCACTACTGGATACTGCATCTCGGTCGGCTCGCCTACGCTCACGCCGCCAATGGCGTAGCCATCGAATGGATGGGAAGCGATCGCTTCGGCTGATTCTTTGCGAAGGTCCTCGTGGACTCCACCCTGTACGATTCCGAACACTGCTTGCTCCTCTCGTCGCGCAGCCAGATTTCTCGGCGCCCATGCGTGGGTTCGTTCCATGGCTCGGGCGGCCTCTTCGCGAGAGCACGGATACGGCGGGCACTCATCGAGAGCCATGCTGATATCCACGCCCAACTGCCCCTGGATCTCGATCGATCGCTCCGGCGAAAGAAAGTGGAGCGAGCCATCGAGGTGTGACTTGAAGGTCACGCCGCTGTCATCAATCTTTCGAGAAGCGGACAGGCTCATCACTTGGTAACCGCCGCTGTCGGTCAGGATCCCGCGGTTCCAAGATGTGAATTCATGAAGGCCGCCAAACCGCTCGACTAGGTCTGAACCGGGTCGAAGAGACAGGTGGTAGGTGTTCGCGAGAATCTGTTCGAAGCCGAGCGCTTCGAGGTCATCGAACCCGACTGTCTTCACGCTGCCCTGTGTACCCACCGGCATGAAGAATGGAGTCTCCACCGTGCCATGAGGGGTATGGAGCCTTCCGCGTCTCGCCTTTGTGTGTGGACAGACGCCGAGGAGCTCATAACGAATCATGTTGCCCATTGTGTGGCCTTTCGACTCACGAATGCCGGTTCACACGAAAACTTGCGCCGACCCTGAGGCTTCGATGACACATAATCGCCCTATGGCCCAGCCCTACGATCGCTTGTTTAACTTTTCCGCCGGACCGAGCACGCTCCCGGTCTCCGCGCTGGAACAGGCGAGAGACGAACTTCTCAACTTCCGGGGATCCGGCACGAGCGTGATGGAAATGAGCCATCGCTCGGCCCCCTTCGAGGCGATCCTCGGCGAGGCGGAAACCGACCTCCGCTCGTTGCTCTCGATCCCCTCGTCGTACAAGGTCCTCTTTCTTCAAGGCGGCGCCAGTCTACAGTTCAGCATCGTTCCCATCGCTTTCTTGGGAGAAGGTTCGGAGGCTGACTATGTCGTGACGGGCGCATGGGGAAAGAAGGCAGTGGAGTCGGCGAAATTGGAAGGCAAGGTGAACGTCGTTTTCGACGGCAAGGCCGACAACTACCGGGACATCAAGCCCTTTGAGGAACTGAGCCTCAATCCTAATGCGTCCTACGTCCACTTCACTTCGAACGAGACGATCCAAGGAGTCGAATATCCTGCCGACCCGGTTAGCGCGGCTCCACTCGTGTGCGACATGTCGTCGGACATCCTGTCTCGACCGGTGAAGATCGAGAACTACGGCATCGTTTATGCCGGCGCTCAGAAGAACATGGGCCCAGCCGGACTCACGGTCGTGATTATCCGAGACGATCTCTTGGCGAAGATCCCTCAGAATCTTCATCCGATGCTGGATTACCGTCTTCAGGCGGAGAACGGGTCGATGTACAACACCCCGCCCTGCTGGAGCATCTACGTGAGCGGCCTGGTCTACAAGCACTTGCATGCCACCGGCGGCGTCGAAGGCGCGTTTGCGCGCAATCAGGAGAAGGCGGGAGTCGTATATAGCGCCATCGACGCGTCGAACGGCTTCTACAAAGGCCACGCCGCTTGCCGCGCCCGCTCTTTGATGAACGTCACCTTCACGCTGGCAAACGACGACCTCACCAATGCGTTCGTAAAACAAGCCGAAGCCGAAGGCCTCGACGGGCTGAAAGGTCACCGATCGGTAGGCGGCATCCGCGCCAGCCTCTACAACGCCTTCCCCTTAGAAGGCGCCAAAGCCCTGGCCGATTTCATGTCAGCCTTTGCGGCGAAGAATGGCTAACGCGGGCTTGCACCGGCTACTCGTAAGACTGGAAACCCTTATGGGAGTGCGCGGGCTCGACCGCGCTTAAAGCAGTGCGGCTTGACGCACGTGGAAGTGCTTCAGAAAACGTAGGTTCAATTGTGGGTCTCGGGAAGCGAGTGTCCCGAAACCGGTGCCACACCTTTCGTCCCGCGCTATCGTCGAGTCGTCCCTGCGTTCCCTCCCCAATCGCCGACTGAGCTCCACCGCCGGGAGCACGTGGACCAAGCTGAACGCGTTATCGCCGCCAGAACCCTAGAGTTGCGGCCAGGTCCCCACCCAGGGTGGCCGCAGGTTCCTGCCTGCGGATTCCGGATCTCGCAGAGTTGGCCACCAAGGGGCATGGGCAGGAACCCATGGCTACTTGAAGACGAGCCGCTGGCTCTATCCCGGGATGTTTGTGACAACCCAGGTCAGAGCTACACTAACTCCAAATGTCGCACCCCGTCTCATCGCTCAACAAGGGACTCGGTGCATTCAACGAACCTATCCAGATAGAAGACGTTCCGACCTTAGGCTGGAACCTGTTACGGGAAGAGTTGAGCCTGCCTTCCGCCGTTCTATACCAAGACCGAATCGAGCACAACCTCGATTGGATGAGAAGGTTCGTGGAAGCCTACGGCGCGAAGCTCTGTCCACACGGCAAGACCACGATGGCGCCCGCGCTGTTTCGACGTCAGATCGAAGCGGGCGCTTGGGGGATCACTTTGGCCACTGCCCAGCAGGCGCGAGTCGCTCATAAACACGGGATAATGCGCATCCTTCTTGCCAACCAACTGGTCGGTCACCAGAACCTACAGATCGTCTCAGATATGCTGAAGGACCCCGAACTGGAGTTCTTCTGCCTTATCGATCACCCCGATCACGTCCGACTCATGGGTGAATTCTTTGGCGAGCGAGGACAATCGATCTCCGTATTCGTCGAAGTCGGGGCAGACGGTGGGCGCGCCGGGATCCGCTCCCTCAATCAAATCGACGCGATAGTCCAAGCCCAGAAAGAGTTCTCGAATTCTGTTTTCATCATCGGCGTGGAACTGTTCGAGGGGATCTTCAAGGAAGAGACGGAGGTGCGGACCTTTCTGCGATCAGCGATCGAGGCCGCCAAACAACTGGTCGCAAAGGGCGCAGTCCAGAGAACCCCCTTACTCCTATCCGGAGCTGGCTCGGCATGGTTCGACGTCGTCGCGGAGGTCTTTTCGGCGGCCGCAGTCGATGTCGAATTCGAAGTCATTCTGAGACCCGGTTGCTATCTGACTCACGACTGCGGAAGTTACTCCGGCCCCCAATCCCGAATGCTCAAAAGCAGCGAAGTCGTAAGATCACTCGGCGAGGGGCTTCTACCGAGCCTACATATTTGGGCGTATGTGCAATCGATTCCGGAACCTGGATACGCCATTGTCGGCTTCGGGAAACGCGACGCATCTTTCGACTCAGGCTTGCCCATCCCAACCCTCCAGTTTCGCCCCGGCACGAAGGCGCCGAACGATGCCCCCGCCCATTGGGCGGTCACGAAAATGATGGATCAACATGCCTATCTCTCGATCCAGCCCGGCGACGATCTGCACATCGGGGACATGATCGCGTTCAACATCTCCCACCCCTGCCTCACGTTCGATAAGTGGCGATACGTCGCGGTGGTCGACCGAGAATTTACGGTGGTCGAGCTTGTCGAGACGTACTTCTAGTCCCTGGGGCGGTGGGTGGACAGGTACCCTCCTGGGGTGCGTAAGGCCGTCATCGACGTAGGTTCCAATTCAGTTCTGCTCGTGGTCGAAGAGACCCAAGGCGATAGTTGGAATCAAATTCACGAATCCACTTCAGTTACTGCCTTGGGCGCCGGAACCAAAGAAACCGGTCTTCTCGGCGAGCCGGGAATGACTCATACCCTTGAGGCCCTCAAGGAAATGTTCGCCAAAGCGAATGAGCTGGGAGCGGACACCATCGTAGCCGCTGCCACCATGGCCGCCCGGATCGCGAAAAACACCCCTGACTTTCTCGCCCGCGCAAAGGCCCAAGGAACTCCCGTGATGGTGCTTTCCGGCGAGGACGAAGCCGAGTTGGGGTTCCGCGCGGTCGCCGATGATCCCACCTTTGCCGAATTTCACCGAATCTCGATCGTCGATCCGGGAGGACAGAGCACCGAGCTAGTCACCGCCGATCGCAGTTCGAAAGGCTGGGTCACCCGGTTCCGCAAGAGCTATCCAGTGGGCACCCTTGGATTGAAGGGCGAGTATTTGATCGATGAGTCCACTCAGCCATTGGAGATCCTCCAAGCTCTCGCCGCCATCGACGACACAATCGGCCATACCTGGCGACCGGAAGAAGGGGGCGAGGTCGTCGTGCTCGGCGCGACGGGCACCAACCTCGTCAGCATCCGCGAGCGATTGACTCACTGGCAGCCCGAGATCGTACACGGGGCTCGACTCGAGTACGAAGAAGTCAGCAAAGCCGTCGGCTGGATGATGCCGATGACCGACGCCGAACGGCGAGCCATTCCTGGCATGGAGCCTGGCCGTGAAAAGACCATCCACATCGGTGCTCTCATTCTCGAAAGATTCCTCCACGCCCTCTCCGCCGATCATTGCCGAGTCAGCGTCCGTGGTTGGCGTCATGCTCTTCTAGAGGGTTGATCGGCCCGACACGCACATGTCTTCCTGCGACCTCCTGATCCAAAACGTAACCATCGTAGACGGCTCCGGGGCGGCGCCGTTCCAAGGGGCTGTCGCGGTCGAGAACGGAAGGATTGTCAGCTACGGAGACACCACTGGCTTCACAGTTCACGAAGTCGTTGATGGGGAAGGGAAGGTCCTCAGCCCGGGATTCATCGACACGCACACCCACGACGACCTGTACGCTTTGGCTTCGCCCCAAATGCTGCCGAAGCTGTCTCAGGGTGTCACCACCGTCATCGTGGGGAACTGCGGCATCAGCGCGGCTCCGGTAACTCTGAGCGGCACGCTTCCCGATCCGATGAACCTACTCGGTAACCCTGAGGAGTTCAGATTCAAATCCTTTGCTGAGTACGCGGACGCGATTAACGATGCCCGGACGACGGTCAATGTTGCGGCTCTGGTCGGACACACCGCCCTGCGAAACAATCACCTAGATCGATTGGACAGAACCGCTAATGCCCGCGAAATCGACGCCATGCGCTCCCAACTGGCGGCCGCTTTGGACGCAGGAGCGCTTGGACTTAGCACCGGACTTGCCTACTTGTCCGCCTACGACGCGTCCACCGAGGAAGTCATGCGCTTGGCGGAGCCGCTATTCGAGGCGGGGGGCATCTACACCACCCACATGCGCACGGAGGGGCATGCGATTCTCGATGCGATGGAGGAGGCGTTCCGAATCGGCCGCCACGCAAATAGCCCCGTTCTCATCTCCCACTTAAAGTGCGCCGGGCTGGACACCTGGGGGCGAAGTTCCGAGGTCGTCGCGTCGCTCGACAAAGAGAGGGAACGAAGTGACGTGAGCTGCGACTGTTATCCCTATTCGGCGGGATCAAGCACGCTGGACCTCCGACAAGTCGATCCGAGGGTTCGAATCCAGATCACTTGGTCCGAGCCGCACCCCGAGGTTGCCGGCAATGACCTCCAAGAAATCGCAGACCTTTGGGGACTTCCCCTGCTGGAGGCCGCCCAGAGACTTCGTCCGGCGGGCGCCATCTATCACAGCATCAGCGAAGACGACATGAAGGTCTTCCTGGCTCACCCCGCCACCATGATCGGCTCCGATGGGCTGCCTCGCGATCCTCGACCCCATCCACGGCTTTGGGGCACATTCCCGAGAGTGCTCGGTCGGTACTGTAGGGAGCAGGCACTTTTCCCCCTTACCACGGCGGTTCACAAGATGACCGGTCTTCCCGCGACCCGATTTAGGCTCGCAAATCGGGGACTGATTCGAGAGGGTTATCGTGCGGATCTCGTCCTCTTTGATCCCGACACTGTTGCCGATCGGGCCACCTTTGAAGATCCCACCCAACCCTCCCAGGGAATCCTCAAGGTTTGGGTGCATGGACTGCTGTCTTTCTCCGAGGGGCAGGCCACAGAGGCTCGAGCGGGCCGATTCATTCGACGGGGTCTTCCGTAATTGAGAACCAGAAACAGCTATATTCAGCCCATGTCAATCAAGCGATATGGCGTCGAAGGTGGGAAGGGAACCGGTGGGCAGAATATGCCGTTTGCCCGAGCCGCCCAGGCTGACGGCTGGCTTTACGTCTCGGGCCAGGTGCCAATGATCGATGGCGAACTGGTCACCGGTAATGTCACCGTCCAAGCCCACCAAGCGATCAGAAATATGGTCGCCATTCTGGAAGAAGCGGGCTATACGACGGACGACGTGGTGCGATGCGGCGTGTGGCTTGAGGACGCCCGCGACTTCGCCGCGTTCAACAAGGTGTTCCGTGAATACTTCAGTGCCAATCCCCCTGCCAGGGCCTGCGTCCAGTGCAGCATGGTCGTGGACTGCAAAGTGGAGATCGATTGCGTTGCCTACCGCGCTCAGGCCAAGTCGAATTTGTAAGAGTAAAACTGGTCGTTTCGCTTCCAACCAGCCGCCTCGTAAACGCCTTGCGCGGTGAAATTGTCCACTGCCGTGGTGAGCAGTAGCCGAACGGCGCCATCGGATCTCGCGAACTCTTGGGATGTTCGAAGCAGCTTCGTACCAACCCCGAGTTTGCGAGCCGTCGGCGAAACAAAAAGGTCGTTCAAGTTCCAAACTCGTCGCATTGCGACGGAGCTGAAGGCGGGGAAGAGCTGGGCGAAACCAACCGCTTCTCCTTCAACCTCTGCCAGAAAAATGACCGAATCGCCAAGATGGAACCGAGCCTCAAGGCACTGGCGAGCTCCCGCAAGATCGCTCGCTTGTCGATAGAAGACTCGGTACGCATCGAGAAGGGGAGCCAAACGATCCAGGTCGCATGGCTTGGCACGGCGGATGCGCACCGGACTTGTCAGGTCATTCAGCGCTTCGAGAGCGATGCTCGCCATGGCGGTCGGCACGAAGATGTAATCGTGGTAAGCCGCCGCGACGACATTTGCCGGAATTTGCCGCTCTGACAGGGCCCCCGAGACGGCCGCCGTCAGGCCGACTGCCTGGAGACTGCTATGCACCTGCAAATCGATGCGCGTCCCCACAAACCGGACATCCTTTCCCTGCGCATGTTCGAAAGGAACGATGGCGGTGAGACCTTCCGACTCCTGAAACGTCATCAATGTTGGAATGGAGTCGAGCTCGGTCGCATCCGAAACCACGATAAATGCCCACTCTCCTGCCAGTTGGGGAGACAGGTTGCGCAGGAGACGATCGAGGTCGGTTTCACCCTCTTGTAGCATTCAATGCAGGGTACCTAGAGGCTAAAGGGTGGTAATGGGACTTGATTTAACCGTAAATTCGAGTAGAGTGTGGGACATCGATCCTGACGCAAAGGCGCTTCAAATCATGAAATCGAAGTTCAAGTATTCCGGCATCAAGTGCTCTCTTCGGGCCCTGTTTTCCCTTGGGTCCCTGCAGGTTGCCCTCTCAGCCCACGCCCTTGGGAACCCACAGATCGTGAGCTTCAACCCGGCGCCGGGCGCCTTTCCCCTCTCCAATGCGGCCACCCTATATGTGGGTTCCGACGATTGGGCTGGGGTGAAACGCGTGGCCGATGATCTCAGTAATGACCTCGAAAAGGTGACCAGTCACCGGCCCCAGATCGTGCATGACCCTCGGTTGTTGCAAGGCTCCGCCATCGTCCTGGGCACGATCGGCAAGAGTGCTTTGGTCGATGCGCTCATCAAAAACCACAAGCTAGACGTAACCGGAGTGACCGGCAAGTGGGAGTCATATGTCATCCAGACGGTCCAGAATCCGATCCCCGGAGTGAAAACCTGCTTGGTGATTGCCGGTTCGGATAAGCGGGGCTCTATCTTTGGCGCTTACGAAGTTTCGGAGCAGGTCGGAGTCTCCCCCTGGTATTGGTGGGCAGACGTCCCGGTAATCCATCACGCCAGCGTGTTCGTGAAGGAGGGCCGAGTCGTCCAGACTGAGCCAGCCGTGCGATACCGCGGGATCTTCCTGAATGACGAAGCGCCCGACCTTTCGAACTGGGTCATCGAGAAGTTCGGCAATTACAACCACAAGTTTTATGCCCATGTGTTCGAACTGTTGCTCCGCTTGAAGGCGAACTACCTTTGGCCCGCCATGTGGAACAACTGCTTCAATCAGGACGACCCCGAAAACCAAAAGCTTGCCGATGAATACGGCATCGTCATGGGCACATCCCACGTCGAACCGATGATGCGGGCCGACAAGGAGTGGAACCGAGCCGGATTCGGCGCGAACGAGTGGCGCTTCGACACTCATGCCAAAGAACTGCTCAGTTTTTGGGCGGATGGTCTCGATAGATCGAAGCCTTACGAGGACATCGTCACGATTGCCATGCGGGGAAAGATCGACACCCCGATGTCGGAGACCGCCAACATCGATCTCCTGGAAACGATCGTTGCCGCTCAGCGAAAACTGATTGCCCAGCATCTAAACCCCGACGTAACCAAGGTGCCTCAGCTTTGGGCGCTCTACAAGGAGGTTCAGGAGTACTACGAGAAAGGCATGCGCGTCCCGGACGACGTGACCCTGCTCTGGTGCGATGACAACTGGGGCGATATTCGTCGCCTTCCAACCACCGAAGAACGCTCCCGTTCGGGCGGCGCTGGCGTTTACTATCACTTCGACTACGTCGGTGGCCCTCGCAACTACAAGTGGACGAACACGAACCCGCTGCCGAAGATCTGGGAACAGATGAACAACGCCTACGACGCGGGCGCCAATCGGATCTGGATCGTGAACGTCGGATGCCTAAAGCCAAAAGAGTTTCCCATCGAATTCTTCCTGGACCTCGCCTGGAATCCAAAGAAGTGGCCGAAGGAGAAGCTAGGAGACTTCGCCGTTCAGTGGGCGACTCGGGAGTTCGGACCGAGCTACTCCGTCCCAATCGCCGACGTCCTGAAGAAATATGCCAAATACAACGGACGTCGTAAACCGGAACTTGTTGACCCCGAAACCTATAGCATCGTGAATTACGATGAGGCGGACCGGGTGATGTCCGAATTCAAAGCGATCAATAGCGAGGCGAGCACACTCATGTCGAAGCTCTCTCCAGAGTATCGAGACGCTTTCTATCAACTCGTGTTGTTCCCAACCGAGTCGGCAACCGTTCTCAACGAGATGTACATCATGGTCGCCAAGAATCGTCTGTATGCGAAGCAGGGGCGAGTCAGCGCGAACATGTACGCGGAACGGGCAAAGCAACTGTATCAGAAGGACGCGGACCTCTCGAGCTACTTTAACCATCAGTTTGCCAACGGTCGATGGAGCCACTTCCAGGACCAGACCCACATCGGTTACACCAGTTGGCAACAGCCGGATACCAACGTGATGCCAAAGGTGGAGAAAGTGGTTCCTACCGACAAGGTCTCAATGGGAGTGGCGATCGAAGGATCGCAAGAGACGTGGCCCGGTTCTCTGCAAGCGGCGGTATTGCCCACGTTCGACAAGTTCGGATCCCAAAAGCACACCTTCGAGGTGTTTGATCGTGGTATCGAAGCCGGTGACGTTAAGGTCACGACAAGTGCCCCGTGGATCCAGGTCTGGGACGGCCGAGACGAGTCGAACAGGGACCACCGATATACAGTGACCATCGACTGGTTGAATGCCCCGCGCATTGACCCGGTCGGCAGAATCGAAGTGGGTTGCTCCGACGGGAAAACGGTATCCATCCTTGTGAAGGCAGATTCTCCGGCTCGGTACATCGGCAAGGGGCATCCTGCCTTTCGAGAGGTTGACGGCTATATCGCGATCGAGGCCGAGCACTTCAAGAACTCGATACCTGCCGGTAACCTCAAGTGGGAGACGATCCCCGATTATGGTCGGACCCTATCGGGTGTGACCGTGGGACCGATCACCGTGCCGAGCGCCGAACTGGCGAAGGGACCCCATCTGGAGTATCCGCTCTATCTCCAGTCAACTGGAGACTTTAAGCTCCACGGAATCTTCGGACCTTCGCTCAGCACCATGCCCGGACGGGGTCTCCGCTACGCGATCTCACTAGACAACGACGCGCCACAGATAGTCGACATTGATCCCAAATACTTGAGCCGGAGCTGGGAAACTGCCGTGAGCGACTCCGTACGAGACGTTTCCACGAAACTGTCGGTAACCCAGCCAGGAATGCACACTCTTAAGGTGTGGATGATCGACCCCGGGGTTGTGCTCGAGAAGTTGGTTCTCGACTTTGGCGGGCTCCGTCCGAGCTATCTCGGCCCTCCCGAAAGTCCACGAAACTGAGGTCAGGGAAGCAGCTAACCACAGCCGTTTTTGTCGCACGTTTGGACCACCTTGCTTCCCAGCTTGAGCAATAAAGCAGAATACATTTCATGCCGGACGCACAGTCGCTTCCATCTCTGGATGCAGCCTACGATCTCACCTCTGAAGACATCCAAGCGTTTCAGACCAACGGATTCGCGCTTCTTCGTTCGCTCGCGTCGAACGATGAAGTGGCTGCCTACCGAGCCCTGATCACCGAGGCGACTACCGAATTTGCGAAGTCATACAAGCCGTTCGAAGAGCGAGATACCTACGGCAAGGCGTTCATCCAGTTCATGAACCTTTGGACCGGAGATGAGCGCATTCGGCGGTATACGCTCGCAAAGCGATTTGGTCAGGTGGCTGCCCGGCTTATGGGAGTGCGTGGCGTCCGTCTCTACCACGACCAAGCCCTCTACAAGGAGGCCGGCGGCGGTCACACGCCGTGGCACCAAGACCAGCAGTACTGGCCCCTGGATGGCGTCAAGTGCGTGACCATGTGGATGCCTCTCGTCGATGTGACGGTGGACATGGGCACCTTGAATTTCGCGACTGGATCACAGGCGCTTGGTTACCTGGGCCCCCTAAACATCTCGGACGACTCTGACGACCGCCTCGAAGCCCTGATCGCGGAGAGAGGCTTTACCGTCGTGAACTCAGGAGATATGAAAGCCGGCGACGCCACCTTCCACGACGGCTGGACCATCCACGGCGCCCCCGGAAACCTGTCGAAGACCACCACGCGCGAAGTCATGACCGTGATTTACATCGATGCCGACGCCGTGATCACCCACCCCGACTCCCCTCAGCGAGCAAACGACCTCGCCACCTGGTTCCCCGGCCTCCACCCCGGCTCCCCCGCCGCCAGCCCCTTGAACCCGATCGTGTACCGAGAAGGCCAGGCCTGACCAGTCCGGCAAGCTAGCCCCCCAACGATCGACCGTCATTCCGACTCCCCGATGCCCAGGAATCAGGCATCTCATCGCGACATGAATCCGGAAGGCGCCGCCTGGCCGATTTTCTCCGGACTGCGCAACGCTCTCTGCAACGGCCGACTTCTCTAGATTCGTGTCGCCGCATTCCGCCTGCCAACTTGAGCCACTGCGAAGCCGATTCTTCCGGGCTAAAAACTGCCGATTTCAGTAGGAGCCCGAGAAGTATCCCTTCCGCTGTGACTACCTTGCCTGCACGAATTCCGGCACGTCGAAAAAAGAAAGCTGGCCACCGCGGAAGAGATCCCTCCCAGGCTCGGGCTGACGACTAAATAGTCAGACATACAGCAGTTTGGTCCGAAAAAACGGACCAAAAGAACAGATTGGCGCTATTTCCAGGCAACGCTTAAGAATTTCCTTGTCTTTTGGCTCAATCCATTGTTAAAATAGCCATACCTACAGCGGTCAGCAAGGATAACATTAGTAAGCCAGTAATTCAGGTGCAACGGATTGCTTGTCGTCAGCGGAATCCCCAAAGACAGAACTTTAGGATTTATTTTTAATTAAATATTGTTCGTATAAAATCACGAAAGGTCTATATTCCTCCCGATCCACGAAGACAAAGGCGGTCACTTCTTAATGCGTGGAGTGTTGCCGGTTTGGTCTGGATAATGGTCCGATTTGGGCCGTTTCTGGTTTGGACACTTGTGCCAAACCGGCGGAGATTACTTTGTTCGCCGTTTTTCCTGGGCTGAAAAGGGACTCACTGTCGCTCACGGTGCCCGAGGATCTTCCTTCTTACCTACTTCCATAGGCAACGCCGCTTTTGAACTGTTAGGAGACCATCATGCATATTCGCCATCGCGCATTTACTCTGATCGAATTACTCGTCGTTATCGCCATCATCGCGATCCTCGCCGCCATCCTGTTCCCCGTCTTTGCCCAAGCAAAGCTTGCCGCGAAGAAGACAGTCGCTCTTAGCGACGCAAAGCAGATTGCCCTCGGCCTTCATCTGTATGCCGGCGACTTTGACGACACCTGCGTGTTGACTTCAACATGGGACCCGAACAACGGTTCCGCCGCGACGCCGACCATCAACCATGCTCTTTATCCCATGGGATCGGAGCCGTACGACGAGCTCATCAACCCCTACATCAAGAATTTCGACGTGTGGTCGGTACCTGCCGATGGCGTCCAGCCTGAGTGGGACGTAGTCGATGCCGACCTCTGGGATGGCCAGTTTCTTGGCAAACCTTCTCGGCGTTCCTTCGATATCACGAGCCACATCGACACCGTTGAGGCGGGTGGTTGGTTGGACCGCAACACCGGAATCTCACCCGCGCCATGGGATATTTTCTATGGCTTCTCGCCACGAGTTCTGACGCAGTTCAGCGATCCTTCTTCGACAGTAGCATTCGCCGAGATTTGGACGAACATCGATCCCAACGATCCCTACACGGGAGGTGGTGGACGAGTGAGCTGTTACGATGACTCATTCTTCTTTGGTTGCGACACGTGGAAATTGGCGGGAAGAGTTCCGCTTGCCACGGATCCCGGCGACCAACTTCCGAGCGGAGGCGATGGCTGTAACGCAATCACGGCGGACCCAGGTCGAGTTCCCACGGTTGGCTATAACGGCAGAGCCAACTATTGCATGACCGATGGTAGCGCTCGCAACCTGGGTTGGGGACAGATCCGCAAGAACGACTTCTCCTACTTCAAGGTTCAGAAGTCTTCTCAGGTGTTCGTTCCGTAATGAGCCGAACGATGTCGACTTACTTCATGATCTGGTTGGCCGTCTCGTCAACCATGGTCGTCGGCTGTGGGACAAATGGAAACAACCCGCAGCAGGAAATCGCGGATAAGTCCGCCAAGCAAACTCCCTTAAGCCCAGACCAAATCAAAGCGCTGAGCGAAAAGGAGCGTGCCATGCATAAACCTGGTTTCCACGAAAATCGATAGGTTCCGCGTCCCTAAAGTCTGGCTCACCCAGGGCCAGACGGGGGACGTAGTCGCAATCCTCGTTCCCGGTCACAATAGACTCCATGAGCGGAGATAAGTGGCAACCCATTCGGGTGCGGGAAGTTCTCCGTGTGTTGTCAACATCGACTGAACCGGTCGAAGTGCTCACCGACTTGGGGCGGGCGTATCTCAAACACCCGATGAACCGCGAAGGCGCCCACGCCTTGGCCTGCGAGTGGCTCGGCACCCTTCTGGCGCAGCGGTTCGGGCTACGCACCTTTGAAACCACCCAAATCGTCTACGACGGGGCCGCCAAGATCGAACTCTCCAACGGCACCGCCACGCCGGCCGAGTGCTTCATCACGCGCTATGAAGATGGTTACCCTTGGGACGGTTCCGCTGCTCATCTAAAGTGTCTCGACTACCTAGATGGGGTCACCAAGTTGGTGGTCCTAGACACCTGGCTGAGAAATACCGACCGCCACTACATCCAAGGAACGCAGGCGCATCGGAACAATTCGAACGTCTTTTTCGCCCGACTCCCGCGCCGCAAATGGTGCTCCCTGATTGCCATGGATTTTTCGCAACTGCTTATTCCGATTTGGCCGTCGTTCGACTTGGGCCAGACCGAACGACTCGCGGAGGACCCGAAGGTCTATGGCCTGTTTCCCGATTTCAAGCCGTATCTGAGGCGGTCCCCCCTTGAGGAAGCGGTCGAGATCATGAGTTCAGTGAGGCAGGAAGAGGTTCTTGAAATACTCCACCAGATCCCCGATGAATGGGGCGCTGACGATGAGATTCGAGAGGTAACCGCCAGCTTCCTTGTCAAACGGGCGTCGTATGTGAAGGACACAATCGAAGCCTCGCTTTCCATCGCAGTGCCAACACGAGAAAAGGTTGATAACGGAGCCGTCGATGTCCAGTAGTGCCTATTACAGCCTGATCCAGTGGTGCCCCGACGCGGGGCGCATGGAGACGGTCAACATCGGCCTCGTCCTCGTAGGTCCTACGCGGACGAAATCGATCATTCGTATCCAAGCAACTCCCGGTCGAATTCGAAGCTGCCTCGGTGCAAACGTCGATTCCACCTATCTTCGCGGAGCAATCGAAGCGTTTGAAACTCGCTTCCGAAACGAACTCACGGACGTAACGACTCCCGAGGCCGTCGATTCCTGGTCCGGGCGGCTCGGAAACGACATCGTGATGACCCCATGCCGAGGTGTCGCCATCGAAACCGATCGCCAGTCAACTTTCGACGAGATGTTCAACCGCCTTGTCGAACGAAAACGGGTCCCCGCCGGGCCCGATCGAAGCCGCCTCGCTTCTCGCCTCACCCGACTGCTAACTCGAAAGGAATTGGGCCTGACGGTCGAGATGAACAAGGAACTCCCCGTCCCCACGATCGGCTCCGCGACGATCCCTTTTGCCATTCAAGCCGACGTTCTTCAGTTGATCAAACCCATCATGTTGGGCCCGAGGGCCCTCGATGATGCGCGCTACTGGCGTCTACTCTCCGAGGACTTTTCGACGTCTAACTTCCAACTCTTGATCGTCTTTTCAGAACCTCAAACGGACGTTGAGTTCCAACGAAAACGTGAGTGCGAACACCTTTTCAAGGACACCCGCGTATGCGTTTTCCACGAGGAATGCCTAGAGCAGTTTGAGACTTACGTGAGAGATCTCCCAAGACCCTAGGGCATCGGCTGGAGAGATGCGGCTTGGACGAAATTCATAGCGCACTCCCAAAAATTGCAAAAACTCGACCAGCTGCCCCATGGCGACGTCCGCTAAGCCACCGCCGCCATGGACCGCAATTCTGCTATCGAGACTTGGACGGCGAAAACCAAAGAATGGCGCAGTCGTACGGTCCAAGCTCCATGTCGAACCCGCCAGTATCTCCAAACGAATAGGCTTTACCAGTCCACAACTCGCGGACCGAATCACCAAACCGATACTGCCCCAGACTCGTCTCCAAAATTCGCCGATTCACCCTCGACTTGGTGAAGTTAAACTCCGCAATGTAGCGATCAGACCCATTCGTCCAGGAGAAGCGAGTGGGAGCTTTGGAGCCCGTATTCGCGTCCAGGGGCACGAAAGCGGGGGACTGTCGCGCTAGCGCCAGAATCTCGCGGTTCGAGAAGATCGTGATCGCCCGCGCCTGCGCCTCCGGTTTCGTAAAGTCGTCTCCCGCGATGATCATGCCACCCGTAATCACCGAAGCAAGGAAACGGCTCCGCGACTCCGCCTCAGTGACCGGCGACTCACCGAGCGGTTGGTAAACGCATGCGCTGTCCGGATCGTTGAACCGATACAGGCGTCCCTGAGTCCACCAACCGTACGCAGTGGAATTGAGAAGATACTCGGTCGCTCCAATGTTTGCAAATACGTCGCAAGACACCCTCCGCGCATGGGCATAGCCGTGAGGGAACAGTGGAGCGATGCTCAGGTCGATAAAAATTGGACGACCGACCCTTTGGGGTGCAATCGCAGTTGCGAGAGGAACTCCACCGAGTTCCAAGCCGGCAAGGAGATCGGCTTGCACAAGATATTCATGAATGGCAGCCTCAAGCTCTAAGGGAGGCTTCCAGCGCCGTTACGGGGTAGATGTCGTGTCGTACACTGTTAACGTGGTGACGATATTTAATCAAGAGGACCGCCTCTGCCTTTCTCGTGGAGAGGTTGGAACGGTGATCGCGGTTCTCGTGCGCGAGGATGAACCGGACATGGAGCTGTCCTTCACTCTCAAAGAGGGATTTAGAGGGCAAGGCACGGTGAGGTTTGCCGCAACGGATCCTCCCGGCTACCTCCGTGTGATGGCCGGCCCAGTCGGCCAACGCCCCGAGTTCTCGGGTTTTGTTCGCGCAGTCGAGCTCGACGAGCTAAAAGACTAGTTCTGAGAGGGTCGGCGGTGGGTGTTGGAGGGCTAGGACGGCGATCGGTAGGACCAAACCCCACCGATTCGTAGGCGGAGAATGATTCGTGTCTCCGCAGTCCAACACTTCGTGTTCATTCTCGTGCCGTGGTATTGGGTCCCACCTCCGGTACCGCTAACCGCCAACTGCCAACCGCTAACCCCTCCAGTACTGCAAACTCCCAATACAAAAAGGGCTGTAGGCAAATGCCTACAGCCCTTTCCGTTTAGCTTTTTAGGCTAGATCACCAGCGATTGCCGCGCGATCCACCGCCGCCGCCGCCGTACGAACCACCGCCGCCGCCGCCACCGCTGCTTCGTGGCTCGCGTGGCTTAGCTTCGCTGACTGTAAGCGTTCGACCGTCAAGCTGAACGTTGTGCTTGTCGGCGATAGCCGAGTCCATTCTCTCGGAATCGACGTCTACGAATCCAAATCCTCTTCCCTCAACGATACGGGCGTTGGTCGCACCGTAGTTGGCGAAATAGGTAGTCATAGTTGACTCAGTGACGGAATACGGCAAGTTGCCGACGTAAAGGGTTTTTACTGCCATTTGTGTTCTCCAATATTCAATTGTTGCGGTTCAAGAGCAGGAGGCCAAGATCGAGAACCGGCTGAGAAGACGGGAGAAACAAGACGAATTCCGTACAGATGGAACGTAACGGCTTGACTATACCACAGTTTTCAGAGAAGGCATCGATTGGGCTGCAGGATCTAGGCCCGTCACGGTACGAATGTCGATACCGGTCATCTTTCGTTCCTTCGATCCATAGACATCGCTCAAAGCGTCGGCCAAAAGATCGATTGCCTTTCGAGCGGTTTGATGCTCAAGAATGGCTCGGGACGATTCGGCACTCTGCATAAAGAGTTCATCGAGATGAACCTCATCCAGGGTGTCTCCCGTGCGATCGGTATGCAATTCCGACATCAGTGCTCGGTCCTGCTGTGACCGTGTCCAAGCATGCTCGTGGAGCCGGCCAAGAAGCATTTCCATCTCAAAGCCAGCCGCGCAAACGGCCTGAGCGTCTTCGAAAGGCGCTGCTTCAAGACTCCAAGAGTTCTCCTGGGGACCCGTTCCGGCGATGATGGAATCAACGCGGCATCCGAGCATGAGAGCAGAAACTACTTGAGCCGCTTGGTGATGAGTGACGAAATAAAGCTCGCGAGGAGTCATCTGTTACCGGACCTCGATGGGGTTGTTTTGGAAAAAGTTTTTTGTTGACAAATAATCAAATGGTCCTCGTGACAATAAGACGGGTGCCGTCGAGCTCAACCTTCACTTTGCAACCGAGCTTTCGGAACGCCTTGATGGTTTCGGTGCAGTCGTGAGGATTGTCGACGAGAACAGCGATGCGATTCTCTCCAACCCGCTTCTCTAAGATCCCTTTGGCCGCAATATGCGCATCTTCAGGTGACATGGAAGGCTCCTTGCGTCGAGTCGACGCATCTCGGTCGTCGCGAGCACGCTTGTTGCAGACGCCTGCGCGGGAGCAAATTGGGTGGTCGATACAGCTACGTAGCTAGTATAGCCCCAAAAGAGCGGACAACCTAGCGAACTATAAATACCGATATCATTCCCGGAGTACCGTGGGATTTTTAGAGAATTAATGCTCAGCTCAAATATTAGAATTGATTCGAAACCAAAAGGAGTAACTCTGAAGATTCGAACTCTTTGATCCGTCTGTGCATGAACTACCAGACTTATTTGAATCTGAAATGACGTCTGGCGTCTATAGAATCTCCGTAGTTTGGAGGAAAATCTGTATTCTGTGAGAGATCAATTCCCCTCGAATCAGAGCAGCCTGATCGGCTATTCGTAGGTTCGCCAGAGGGACCATTGCGCTACAACCAGGTTTATGGTTTGCTGCTAAGCTGGTCGGTGCGCTCGCAACCGGGAATGAAAGTCGGCGCCCCCCTAAAATTCACGCCGACTGGCAACTCTTGACTTCGAACTGCACCCTACATATCCGTTCCGGCGACACGTTTCTCGAAATGAACGCAACTGAGAAATATTGATCGAAGGTCTCGAGCTTTTCCGGAATCGGCAAAAATTGTCTGAAGAAAAGCCCCCAACATAACGTTTGACTTTACGAACGTGGCAGATTTTTTCGACGACGACAATGGCCTCATGGAGAAGGCGGCCGGTGGAAGGTCACAGGCGTTTGACGCCTTAGTTGGGCGGCGCCAACACCGGCTGCAGCGATTTGCCAACCGAATGCTCGGAGGCGATTCGGGCGACGCCGCCGACGTGGTAGCCGCCGCCTTCGTGAGACTGTGGGAGATTCGAGCCACTTTCCGTCAGACCGGGAGTGTCGAATCGTGGCTTCTCGCCACCGTTTATCGTCTTTGCCTGGACTGTCTGCGCAACCGCTCCCGTTGCCTGACCGAGAATCTCCCCCAAGACGAGAAGGGAAGCCCAGACGCTTCAACCGTAGCCGGGGTGGTCGAGGCGGTGGCACTGGGAGAGGCTGTGAGGCAAGCGATCATGGAACTGCCTGAATCCCATCGGGCAGTACTGATTCTGTCGGTTTACGAAGAGTTGTCTTACGAAGAGATCGCCGCCGCCTTAGAGATTCCCCCGGGAACAGTTGCCAGCCGACGAAGTCACGCCGTGGCAATGCTACGACGAAAGCTCGCCGCATGGGAGGAAGGAAGATGAACCTAGAAGATCCAAAGGAATTGCAGCAAGTGCTGGGGCAGTGGGAAGTTGAAACCGTGGACCTTCGCCCAAGAGTGAGCGAAGCCATTAAGGAGTCTCCCAAGCGAGAACTCGCCGATTTGGCAGCCGAACTGCAAGCGATGAGGCAAGAGGTGACCGAACTCCGGAGAGCCGTTGCTGTTCTTCAAGCGGAACTGGCGAGAACCAGAGGTTACGCCCGAACGCGCAACGATCGCATCACTCCGTTCGCACCCACCGAGAGCCTAATCCGGCTGTCATGACTTCCATTTTCATGAAGGAGACACCCATGTCACTCACACAAATTTTTGACCAAGCAATCGAGCGCAAAGCCTCCGACATCCATTTGGCAACCGGGGAGGTCCCGACCGTCCGCATCGCCGGCGAACTCGTGCGCCTTGACCTCCCGCCGATGGATGTGTCCGCGATGGTCGGGCTCTTGGAGGGTTCGATACCACCCGATGGCCGCTCACGAATCGATGTCGGTTTACCGGTCGAGTGGACGGTGGTTCATCGCGAGCTGGCTTTTGTCGGAGTCGCGTTCAGGTGCGGAAGTGAAGGCATGGCCATCACCTTCAGGGTGTTGCCCGGCGAGATTCCCGATCTAGACGTGATTGCCGAAGGCGCCAAAACTTTCTTTGAGAACCTGGCCGATGCCAAAAAAGGGTTGGTCCTCATCTCAGGCCCCACCGGGAGCGGCAAGTGGACCACCGCGTGCTCGCTCGTCAACCGCATCAATAGCAAGCGCGCGGCGAGAATCTTCGTGGTCGAAATGCACCCGAGCTACCGCTTCACCAGCCTTAAAGGACTTGTGACCCAGCTCCACATCGGGCAAGATCTCGACAGCTACACACGCGCACTCGAAATCGCCCTGCAAGCAGATCTCGATGTTCTCGCCATTGACGACATTCCGACTGTGGAAACGTTGCGAGGCCTGCTCATCCTCGCCGAGACGGGTCATTTGGTCATCGCAAACATCCATTCCGACGGCGTCACCGACGCCGTCCAAAGACTCTTGAGCCATGCCGGAAACGATCATGATTCCCTCCAGAAGTCGCTGGCAAAGAACGTAATTGCCGTGACCGGACAACTCCTCTTCAGCCGGAGCTCCGGAAAGGGACGAGTGCCCGCCTACGAGTGGCTGCAATTCACTCCCGCCGTGCAAAGCGCCTTGACTACCGGCGACACCCGGCTGGGCGACCTACAAAATGCAGAGTCGGAGAGCCGATCTTGGAATCAGGCTCTGGACTCGCTCGTCGAGGATGGGCAGATCACCGGTCCGACCGCGGATTCGGCCAGGGTGCGCTGAATCGATCCCTGAAACTTATCGTGTTCTAAGTAGAAATACCTGGGGACCGCCATTTCCAATTCCGATCATTGAATTGTCCTCGGATGGAAATGCAGGTTCGACTACGATGAGTTATTCAGTGGGTCAGGTTTCGGGCGTCTCTTCAATGAATGCCATGTCGGGCGCGAGTGCCCAAATGCCACCGTCCCCAAAGATGGCGGCACTGTTTGATCGGATCGACTCATCGGGACAAGGTTCCATCGATAAGTCGCAGCTCCAGTCGGCATTTCAAACCCAGAACCCTCCCAAAGTTTTCCAGAACCTCGGCGCGGACGCTCTGTACAAGCAGCTTGATCCGGGCGGGACCGGATCTGTTTCGAAGGCCCAGTTCGTTCAAAAAATGTCGAGTCTGATGAGTAGCCTACGCAACTCATCTGTAAGCACCTCGGACGGGGCCGCTTCGGTATCAGCTTCCAGCACGTTGAGCGCCAGCGCTCAGCTGCTGTCGGGCGCCGGATCGACCTTCGATATCAGCGCTTAAAAAGTTCTCCGCCTCGTTCACCGGAATCGTCGATCCATCCATGCGAGAACTCGGTCGCTCCCAGCCACTCAGGACCGTCGACTCCTTTGAGCATGGCGATGGTTGCGACGCTACCCGCCGCGAGGCACTTCGGGGCGATCACTGTCACGCTGGATAACCCAATCACCGGCCACCCCGTGGTCGGATTTAGCAGATGGCTATAAATTTGACCATCCTCGGTAAAGCATCGAGCGTAGTTTCCGCTCGTAGCAATGGCCTGCCCTTCCAAGGCGACCGACGTCACCACTGAGTTGCCCCCGTTAGGGTCCGCTACGCCGATTATCCACGGTGTCCCATCGGGCTGACTGCCAAGGGTTGCGATGTCACCCGCCATCCCGATCAATCCATGTTGCACGCCGAGCGCCGACCAAAGGTCGATGCACCGGTCGACCGCATATTCTTTAACGATGCCCCCGAAATCGAGTTCAATCCCAGGAACCGGAAACCCAAGCCGGGGACGCTTCCAATCGAGGTGGCGGAGACCGACGCGCTCCAGCAGAAGGTCGATTTCCGACTGCGCAGGCAACACCTTTAACGGAAAATCCCATGCTTGACGTAGGATCCCGGAAGTGATGTCGAACAACCCACCACTCAATTCATAACACGCAAGCGCGTAGTCAAGAAGCCCCGACGTTTCCTCATCCAATTCGATAGACCTTCCCTTGCTGGCGGCTTCGTTGATCGTGGTCAGCAAACTGTCCGGGCGGTACCGCGAGTAGCGGTCTTCCAGTCGAGCAATTTCAGAAAGCGCCGTCCGATGCGCGATGGAAACGAGTTCTCCCGGACCGGATAGCAGCATGGTCCCGTTACCACCCATCGCAGAGAAATGGAACTCCTCGAGTTCGTGGAAAGCAGCCATAAAATCAGCGCAAGCGCGTCACTCCTTGATCTCGATAGTCGCCGATTTGCCCGCTTGGCAATTCGGCGCGACCCAAACCGTCAGTTCGCAGGGCTCAACCGTCTGCTTCATGTCGATGTTCCAAAAGGAGAGTTCCTTCTTCGTGAGAGAGAATTCCACCCGTCGACTTTCGCCCGGGGCGAGGGCCACTCTCTGGAATCCCTTGAGTTCCCTGACCGGCCGTGCCACGCTGGTCCCTCGTTCACGAATGTACAGTTGGACGACTTCGGTCGACGCCGCTGATCCTGTATTCGTTACGAAAGCCTCCAAATGAATCACCGCGCCCTTCTTGTTGAGGTCGGACGCAGAGACTGCCTTGGTCGTGATCACTGTAGGCGAGTAGTCGAATTGCGTATACGAGAGGCCCCACCCAAAAGGGAATTGGGGGGAGTTGTGCTCGTCCAAGTACCCCGTGAGGAATCGCTGTCCTGCCGCATCGGTAGGCTGCGGCCTGCCCGTGTTGAGCTGGTTATAGTACAACGGCATCTGGCCTACCGAACGCGGAAAGCTCGTCGTGAGCCGACCCACCGGATTGACGTCGCCGAAAAGAGTCCGCGTAAGGGCTGGCCCCGCCTGGACGCCTGGGAACCACGCTTCTAGGATCGCCGGCACGTGCGATGCCTCCCATGGAAGCGCCAACGGGCGTCCATTGAACAGCACCAAAGCGATTGGTTTGCCAGTCGCCGCGACCGCTTGCAGAAGCTTGAGCTGGTTCCCCGGAAGGCCCAGTTTTGTCCGAGAAAGCGACTCACCCGACATGAACCGGCTTTCCCCGAGTGCCATCACCACGACGTCGGCCTGACTCGCAGCCCCGATCGCCTCGGCAAATCCAGATTCGGAATCGGTCTCGATCGCCGTCCCTTTGGCGTAAATAAGGTTCGCCTTCAGCCTCCCCGCCAAAGCCTGGCGGAGGTTCACGACGTCCTCTGAGTGGGCACTGACCGCCCACTCGCCCAGCATGTCGTCCTGGCTGTCGGCTAGGGGCCCGATGAGGGCCACCTTCTGGCCAGACGAGAGGGGAAGTACCGGCCTTCCTGCTACCGAAGCATTCTTCAGGAGCACGAACGACTGTTCGGCGGCCTCTCGAGCAGCCGCCAAATGTTCGGGTGCAAGCAGTTCTCGTTCGCTCCGTGTCTCGTCCGCGTACGGATGCTCAAAGAGCCCCAACGCGAACTTCACGCGAAGAATTCTGGAGGTTGCCTCGTCGACAACGCTCTGTTTGAGCTTGCCCGACTTGATCAAGCCAGCCAGCGTGGAAGCATAAGCGTTCGACGCCATGTCCATGTCGACCCCCGCAGTCAATCCCTTGAAAGCTGCCTGACCGGCGTTCAAAGCGATGCCGTGTTCGATCAACTCGCCGATCGATCCCCAGTCGCTCACCACGAACCCTCGGAATCCCCATTCACCGCGCAACACGTCCGTGAGCAGTCGGTGATTCGCCGATGCAGGAACGCCTTGCACCGTGTTGAAGGAACTCATGAGCGTTCCCACCCCTGCGTCAACCGCTGCCTTGTAAGGTGGCAGATAGACATCCCGGAGGAGCCGGTCCGACATGTCGACCGTGTTGTACTCTCGGCCCGCCTCCGCCCCGCCGTAGGCGGCAAAGTGCTTGGCGCACGCAACCATCGAGGTTGGACTCGTGAGGTCGTCACCTTGATAGCCGCGAACGTACGCCGCCGCCACCTTCCCTCCGAGATACGGATCTTCTCCCGCGCTCTCCATGATCCGTCCCCAGCGAGCGTCGCGGGCAATGTCGACCATGGGCGAGAATGTCCAGCGAATCCCTTCCGAAGTCGCTTCCACCGCCGACACCCGTGCCGCTCTTTCGATCAAGTCGGGGTTCCAAGTCGCGGAGAGGCCAAGAGGCACCGGAAACTCAGTTCGGTAGCCGTGAATCACGTCCAGGCCGAACAGCAGCGGAATCTTCAGACGAGAATTTTCGATCGCCAACTTCTGAATCGCGTTGATTCGCTTCGCGCCGGAGGCGTTCAGGATCGAACCCATTCCGCCCTTCGCTATTAGCGCCTTTTGATCGACGCGCACGTTATCAGGTCCGGTAGCGTTGCCTTCGGAAAACTGGACAAGCTGACCGATTTTCTCTTCGAGCGTCATGCGCTTAAGGAGCGCCGTCACTCTTGCTTCGACGACGGGAGTATCGAAGCCCTGGCGATCCGGAGCCCTGTGAGAGTGGGAAATCGAAGGCGCAGGATAGCCACCTTTGGTGGTGAGAGCCACAGCAACAATGCTGAGCAGTGCGGATGTCATACGCGAAGCGTACTCGAAGCAATTAATAAATCGATTTATGGAAAGCCTAAACATGTGATATGATGAATCGATTCATAGCTGAATCGACTCGAAAGGGAATCTGGACAATGGCTGTCACACTCAAGGATATTGCAAAGGCTGCAGGGGTCTCCACCTCTGCCGTATCCCATATCCTTCACGGTGGCAACTCCAACATTCGGGTCGGTGAAGTCAAAGCCGCCGAGATTCGTCGGGTCGCGAAGGACCTCAATTACATCCCAAACGCCCTTGCCCGTGGCTTGCGAGTCAACCGCACCCACATCGTGGGTGTCTTGTTCGAAAACTTCGCAGGAATCGATTCCGGTCCGCTCTATATCGCAAGTCTTTTGAACGGTGTTGCCCGTACCGTGATGCCGCGTCACTACATCCTGGCGATCCTCTCCGAAGTCGACCACGACGATGTCGTAGGCAGCCTCAGCAACGGCCGACTCGATGGCGTGATCTGGTGCAAGATGGCTCGAGACAGCCGGGTGGCCGACCAGATCCGAAACTGCCAAATCCCCATCGTGGCCATGAACGGCCGGGGAGAAACCGGATCCATTTTCGTCGCCTGCGACAACCGCATGGGCATCGAGCTGGCAATCGATCACCTGGTCGAACTGGGCCATCAGAGAATTCTTTTCGTGAACGAAGTCGAGGAGGACACCGCTCCCGACCGAATCGAAAGACGCTCCGCTTTCATCGATGCCATGGAGCGACGCGGTCTTCAAAGCGACACCGTCTCCTGGGACTGGGCGATGTCCAGCTTCGTCGAGTACCGCAAAGCGGGGGGCAACCACACCGCCATCATTGGCTGGTCGGAACGGTGCGCAGGCCAGATACTGGTTCGAGCACGCGAAATCGGTCTGGAGCTTCCTGGCGATCTCAGCGTCGTGGGCTTCGACTCGACCAATTACTGCGAGACGACCACGCCGCGCCTGACCGCCATCCGACAGCCCATCGGAGAAATGGCTGAAATGGCCGCACGTCTTCTTCTTCGACTCATCGACGGAGAACAACCGGAATGTCCGCCTATCTTTCCATGTTCTCTCGACGTCCGGCGCTCAACGGCCGCCCCGAGGCAAAAGTCATGAGCCCTACTACTTTTCATCGACCCAGAGTTTCGACTCTCGCCGCGTCATGCGTCGGGATCACCACTCGACTGGCGCCGTATCTTGCCAAGGTTTCGGCCAAGGCTGGACGACGTCCAGAATCCATCGCCAACATTGGTCTCCATCACGAGACCGCCGACCGCATCGTCCAGCGTGCCTATTTTGGACGATGTCATAAGGAACTCATTTGATGCAACGAAGCAAAGCATTTACCCTTATTGAGCTGCTCGTCGTGATCGCGATCATCGCGATCCTGGCAGCGATTCTCTTCCCTGTCTTTGCGCAGGCGAAGCTTGCCGCGAAGAAGACTGTGACTCTCAGTAACCTCAAGCAGGCAAGCCTCGGACTGATCATGTACTCCACGGATTCAGACGATCTGTTCCCGATGGCGGAGTACGGCGACAACGATCCGGCTCACCCGCACCTGACGTGGACGACCAACGTCTACCCCTACGTCAAGAACGGTGACCAAGCCGTCGACAGCCATGGCCTCACGGTCTGCACCGGAAAGGACGGCTTGTTCAAAGACGCCGCCGCTCCGTCGCTCGACCTGAAGAACGCAGCAGTCGAAGGTTACTACTTCGGCGTCAACCGACTCATCTGCGCCGCCAACTACGATGGCGGTCAGCCATGGTACGACGGGAATGGACAGATCATTCCTCCGATGTCGCAGACTCAGATCGACACTCCTGCCGATCGTGTTCTGATTGCGGAGAAAGGACTGAACAGTTCGAACGACCAGTGGAACTACCCTTGGTTCGTGGATTGGCAATTCCAGTACATCGATTCGATCGCTCACACTCCGGGAGATGCCAGCACGGTCTACCGAGATGGCGATACGTCTCAGGAGCCCAGCTCGCCAATCTACTCTCCGAAGTACGACACCGACTGCCAGAACGGCTTCTCCGACGGAAACTGGGAGTGCGCTGCGCACCCACGATACCGATACGCCAAGCAGGCCGTGTTCGGATTCGCCGATGGTCACGTAAAAGCGATCACTCGCGGCGGTCTGAAGTGGTTCAAGAACATCTATGTTCCGCGAAGCGGCATCACATCGAGCAGCTGGACCTACGGCTGGTACTACCCACAAGAGCCATTCTGATCTGACTCTGCAGCCTGAGCCCCTCTTTCAATCTGACCGGATGTCAGACAAAGAGGGGCTCGGGCCTTACGCGACTGGATACCTTCCGGCGTCGGAGACGCCGTGCACAAATATGAGAAATACAACGAGACTTTGGGGCGCTGTTCTCAGCCTGATCCTCATCGGAGCCGCCGTTGCCGGGTGCGGAGACGATAACCGAACGGTGACGAAGGCCGAGGACGATGCCGCCAACGCGAAGCGACAAAGCTTCATCGATAACCTCAACATCCCTGCCGCCCAAAAAGCGGCCATGAAGGCCCACATGGGCGGAAGTGCTGCGGGCGTATCTCAACCGGGTAAGGCTCCCGCTCCCGGCGCGCCCGGATATCGCTAAGCGATTCTCGCAACGGAAATGCCCGTCGACCACGGCGGTCGGAGAACGATCGCCGGTGTTGTCGTGAACCTAGTGGGTCAGCCCAACGGCCGAACGCAGCCGTGCAAGCGCCCGCTGAATGTCCCCTTGCGCCTGAGTGAGGCTCCGTTGAGCGCTGACCAGTGAACTTTGGGCATTCGTGATGTCCAGGAACAGGCCTAGGCCACCCTCGTAGCGGCCCTCAGAAATCCGCACCAGTTCCTGGGCATTGCTGACTCCGACCTCCGCAAGCTCCTGCCTTTGACGAGCCGACTTCAAATCCAAAAACGCCCTGCTCACTTCGCTGATCGCGCTTTGAGAGGTGAGCACCAAATTCGAACGGGCCGACTGCTCGCTTCCGCGTGCCGATTTCACTTCTCCCGCCGTGAGTCCTCCATCCGCAAACGTCCAAGAGACGTTTATCCCTAGGGTCGCCGACTGAGTCGCAAGCGGATCGTTCGGACCGTTTCCACCCACCCCGGCCGATACCGAGAACGTGGGCAGCTGATTCTTAAGCGTCGCCGACACCCCAAATGCGGCCGCCTTCACCTGTTCCCGGGCTGCCAAAATATCTGGGCGGTTCGTCAGGGCAAGCTTCACCAGCGCATCGATGTCCCCTTCTCCCTCAATGGAGCTTTCCGACGAAGGCATCGGAGTGATCGGAGTTCGGGGATCGATTCCCATCTCCTCCGCCAACGTGACCTGAGCGGTAAGCGCAGTGTCCCGTGCCGTCGAAAGGGTGATTGCCGCCTCTGCGAGGTTCGTTTTTGCCTGAAGTAAGTCCGATGGCGCCCCGATTCCCGCACTGACGCGAGCCTGCGCCTCGTCCAGTTGTCGCTGGCGCGTGGAAACGTCTGCCTCGCTTAGGGTCACGTTTGCCTGTCCCTGCACGAGATCGTAGAACGATTGCTTCACCAGGAGTGTCACCGAGAGTTTCGTGTTACTCAGCAGGTGGAATGCTGCTCTTTCCAGAGCCGATTGCCGGCGTACCTCGTCCCGCGTGCGACCGAAGTCGTATAGGAGTTGAGACACGTTCGCGCCGACACTGTAGGAGTTACTGGAGCCCGAGCTGGAACCGCGAATCGTGTGGTTGTTCGCGTATCCCCCGTTACCGCTGAACTGAGGGTTCAGCCCGGACGCGACTTGCTGTCTTTGCCCCTGAGCCGAAGAGAAATTGCCGGAGGCGATCCCGATCTGGGGTTGGTGGCTCAGGGCGATCAAGATCGCCTCCTGAACGCTAATTGGCTTCTTGCCGCTCTCGGTGACCGCCTTCGAGTCAAGACTCAGAGAACCTGGGAGCTTGACTTCGGGAGTCTGCGGGATCACCGGTGGCGCCGGTGTGATGATCTGCTGCGCCTGCGCGCGAGAGTTAGCAGTTGCTAACAGGAAGAGCCCGAAGCTGATGTAGGTCTCAGTTCTCATGACTTGCCTCCGGGGAGTCCGGCGACGCGCCGATCGACACGAGCGAAGGCTCCACTCCCACCGCCGGGCCCAAATCCAGCTTTGTCTTCTGGAATCGACGAATGAGGTCATCGAACAGCGTGTACACCGTCGGCACCACCAGCAGAGTGAGCATGGTGGAGGTGATGAGTCCGCCGATGACCGCCGTGGCCAGCGGAACATACATCTCAGAACCGGCTCCGACGCCAAGCGCGAGAGGCAGCATGCCCAGAATCGCCGCCAGTGTCGTCATGAGGATCGGGCGAAGTCGGGTCGGCGCCGCGGTCAGGATCGCTTCGTCGCGTGCCATGCCGCGCTGCCGCAAGATGTTCGTGTAGTCCACCAGCAAAATGCCGTTCTTGACAACGATTCCAATCAGCATCAACAGGCCGATAAAAGCGGTGAGTCCGAAAGATCGCCCGGTGAGGAACAAGGCAAGCACGAGTCCAATCGCACACAGCGGAACGGAACACAGCACGACCAGCGGGTACACAAACGACTCGAACTGAGTCGCCAACAACATGTAAATGAGCGCGACCGCGAGCACCACCGAAAGCCCCAGTCCAGACGAGTCTTTCTGGTTCTGAAGGATGTCCGGACTGTAGCTCCAATAGCTTCCCGCTGGGAACGCCACCTTTTGAAGCGCCTTCTCGATGTCTGCCATGACCTCGCTCTGAGGCCGGTCCGTTACCTTGCCGCCGATGTCCATGTACCGCTGGCGATTCAGCCGCTGAATCTGTCGGGGGCCGCTACCGATCGTCGCATAAGCAACCTGACCAAGCATAATCGGCGTCGATCGTGTCTCCGTTCCTGCAACGGGGAGACGCGCCAACTGATCGATGCTAAGCCGGAGTTGCTGGGGCACCTGCACATAGATCGGATACTGGAATCCGTTCTCTTGGAAGTAGGTCGAGAGCTGTCCTATCGTCGCCGAAGAAAGCGTATTCGCTATGTCGTTGAACGACACGCCTAGCGTCTGCGCCTTGTCTCGATCCACATGCCACTGCACTTCAGGAGTGGAATCCTGGACCGAGGAGTCCACGCCTTCCAGTCCCTTGACTGTCTCCATCGCCGCCATGACATCGTGGGAGGTCTTCGTGAGTTGATCGAGATCCTGTCCGTACACGTCAACCGTCAGACCAAAGTTGTTTCCACCGATGATGTTGGCGACGATATCGAACGGGAAGATGCGAATCATCGCTCCCGGGATTCCCTTGAGCTTGTCCTGAAGTCGCTTGCTGACTTCGTCGGTGGTCTCGTGTCGATTGGCCTTTAGCTGAATCGAGAGCCCGCCACTGTTCGGAGAGTCTTGCCCGCCTCCACCCGTCCGGAAGCTAAAGCCGGATCCAGAAATGTAGGACTCGATCGCTGGGTCCTTTCCGACGATCGCTTCAACCTGCTTCATGGTAGCGTCGGTCGTTTCGATCGACGTGCCAAGGGGCAGCCTGACCCTGACATTGAGGTTTCCACTGTCGGTCTGGGGCAAGCTCTCTCGCCCGACAAACGGCCACAGGCAGCCCGCTGCCGCGATTGCCGCGAACGCGATTCCCAATACGGCGACCCGGTGATGAATCGCCCAGTTCAGCGTCTGCCGATACGAATTATCGAGGTGATGGAACCACTCTCCCATCCGATCGAAGAGGCGCGTAAGGATGGTCGTCTTGATCCCAAGCTCCTCGCGCATCTCGGGATGGGCCTCCGCGATGACATCCTTCTCACGAATCATGCGCGAGGAAAGCATCGGCACAACCGTGATCGCGTCCAGAAGCGAGACCGCTAGCGAAAACACAACGACCAACGCAAACTGAGTAAACGTCTGTCCGGTCTGCCCCTTGATGAGCAGGAGCGGCAGGAACACGATCATGACCGTGAAGGTCGAGGCGAGGACTGCCGAGACGATCTCCTGAGTCCCGCTCACCGCGGCCTCCGCCGCCTTCTTTTTGTCACGCTCGATGTGTCGGTAGATGTTCTCGAGCACGACGATCGCGTCGTCAACGATCAATCCGGAAGCCAGCGCAAGGCCGCTCAACGATATCGTGTTGAGCGTAAATCCACAGAAGTAGAGCAGCGAAAACGTGGAGATGATCGAAACGGGGATCGAAAGCGCCACCACGAACGTGCTGCGCAGATTTCGCAAGAAGCAAGCGATGATCAAGATGGCCAGCACGCCACCGATGATTGCGGTCTGCTTCAGGTCACCAATCGAGTCCTCAACGAACTTTGATTGGTCGTAGAGCGGTCGAAGGACCAGGTTGGGATACCGCTGCTGGATTTCGGCAAGCTTGGCCTTGACGTTGTTGGCCGTCTCAACCGTATTTGCATCCGCCTGTTTCTGAATGCTGACGCTGATGCCGGGAACACCGTTCAGTCGGGTGTAGTACTGGATGTCCTGAGTGGAGTCCCGCACGGTCGCCACTTCGCCGAGGCGAACCAAATGTCCCCCATACGTGCCCAACGGCATGTTGGGAATCTCCGCAGTGGCTTTGAAGTAGCCAATGCTGCGGATGCTGTACTGGGTGTGACCTTCCTTAGCGAATCCGGCGGGCAAGGAAACGTTCTCATTCCCTAGGCGGGCAGAGATCGCCGCCATGCTGATCCCGTACGCCTGAAGCTTGCCGGGATCCACGTCGATGACAACGGCGCGATCGTATCCACCCGCGATGTTGACCTGAGCGACGCCGCCAGCCGCTTCCAGAATCGGGCTGATCTGGTTGGTCATGATGTCGCGCAAATGCACGAGATCGGGATCGCCAGAAATGCCCACCGTGTAGATGGGAATCGCCGAAGGATCGAACTTGAAGATCGTCGGCTCAGTGATGTTCGGATCGTTCGGGAAGCGTCGCTTCGCCCTTTGAACGGCTTGGATGACATCCATCGCCGCCTGATTCAGGTTTACGCCGTAGTTAAACTGGATGCGAACGTTCGAGTTTCCGAGCTGAGAGGTGGAGTCGACCTGCGTGATCCCCGGGACCGTCGAAACTGCCTGTTCCAGCGGCCGCGTGATCTGCGCCTCCATGTTTTCCGGAGGAGTGTTTGGCCACGACACATTAGCCGAGAGCGTCGGAATGTCGATGTGCGGCAACAGGTCAATCGGAATGCGAAGCAGACAGATATAGCCAAGCAGGACCAGCGCCGCGATACGCATCGTGACCGCGACTGGCCGAGTTACCGAGAACTTTCCGACGTTCACCGGTCTGCTCCCTTACGTGGGGAGCGACTACCCATGTGGCTTTTCACCCTTGCCAGCTTCGTCCTTGGAACTCTTCAAGTCCAAAGTGACTTTCTGCCCCTTGTGAAGGTCGGTGAATGTGAGGATGACAACCTGCTCCCCGGCGCGGACACCACTTAAAATCTGGGTTGAGGAATCGTCGCTCGGACCCAACACGACCGGCCGAACTTCGGCGACGTTGTCCTTGCTAATCACCGTCACCGTGGGGCTACCATCCTGTTTGGAGCGGTTAATCGCCTCTCGGGGCACCGAGACCGCCGCCGATACCCTGCCCGTAATGATGCTCACTCGGGCGTACATCCCTGGCCGCAACAGGTGCTTCCGGTTGTCAAGTTTGACCTTGATGCCGAACTGTCGGCTCGAAGGATCTGCCGCCGGATTGATGTTGGCGATGGAGCCCTGGAGTACCGTTCCCGGCAGAGCATCGATGCTGATCTGGGCGGTCTGGCCCGCATGAATCTGGGGACCCGCATCGATCGGGACGGCGGTGGTTGCGTACAACCAATCGAGAAACTGAACTTCTAGAACCGGTTGGCCAGGGGTCGCCAGTCCGCCTGGGTCCGCCTTTCGGGCCGTGACCGTACCGGTAATCGTAGAACTCACCACGGTGTCCTGAAGGCGGGACTCCGCTTGGCGCTGTTGGGCGATTGCCGCCGCAAGCTGGCTCTTCAACGCTTCGATGTTTTGCCGGTACGCGGGTGATTGCGATCTATTCGCCGAGGCGACTTCCGCCCCCGCCTTCGCCTGATCGAGCCGCGCCAGACTCGCCGCGATATCCGACTGCCCCTTCCGCTTCACAATGCTCAAGTTCTGCTGCTGAACCTGCACCTGCGACTGCGCCGACGAAACCTGGGATTCGGCGACTTCCACCGATCGCTTTTGCACTTCGACTGCCGTCCGGGCGTCATCGAGATCTTGAGCCGCCGTGAAGCCCTTCGCATAGAGGCCACGAATTCGGTCGCAATGCGACTGGACATTCTGGAGGGTGGCCTGTTCCTTCGCCACCGCCGACCGAGCGCTCTTCACCGCTTCGAGGGCCGCTGCCACTTGGGCTTCAGCCGCTGCTACCTGGGCGTCGAAGTTGCGTTGAACCTGCTCATAGTCCGCCTTGGCACTTGCGAGGGCCGAGCCCTGCTGTCGCATCTGGCTGGCAATCCCCACGTCAGTCGCGCCCGCCGTCAGTTCGGCCTGCGCGAGCCGAGATTTTGCCTCCGCCACGCTGGCTTGCTGCTGGACGACTGCGCCCTCCAAATCGCTCGGGTTGACCTTGAGGAGGAGTTGGCCCGGGGTCACGATGTCACCCTCGCGCGCTTCTAAGTAGTCGATCCGGCCCGAGACCTTCGGAGAGATTTCGACCTTGATCGGAGACTCGAGGTTGCCCACGCTTTGGACGGTCTGGAGGATAACCCGTGGCCCCGCTTTGGTGACCGCAACCGCCGTCGTCTTTCCGCCACCGCCCGGTTTGGGCCCCGTGGGACTATTCGCATCCTTCTGAACCTTGAATCGCCACCCGACGAGAACCAGCAGAATCGCAAACAGTGATCCCCAGTACAGCCATTTTTTCATCGCTGTACCCACTCCCGAGAATGGGCGAGAACCTCACCGGACAAATTCGGACTCCCCGTCCATCGTAGCAACATGTAAATTCGACTCCAAGCGGAGTAAGCCGGACCGGCTCCCTCCAAACACTCGCGTAAAGGGTACCGGACGGCGGTGTCTCAGTCCAAAAATCCAGCTAGCACGCCGTTAGATTCGCAAGTTCCCCTACCCTTACGGGAAGAAGCCGGAAAACGGTTCCCCAGCCTAGACAGACAGTTGCAACACCACGTGCTCCTGGTCATCCGCCCAAAGCCAGCCCAACGACTTTCAAAACTCTTGACCTCTGACTAACGGCTCCCTCGCCCGCAGCGAAGCGGTGCGCGGGAGAGGGGGAGGGGAGAGAGGGTCAAATCGAACCTGCGTCGCTACGCGACACCTCAACTGATCCAACTTCTCCTTTCTAGGAGAAGGGAGGGAGACCGTTTTTACAGCCCAGGAGCCGCAGCCTCAAAATGGTACGAACCCGACCCAACTAGAAACACGGCCGCGCCGTTCGCCGCTCGAAGAAACTTGACCGTTCCAACCCTCCCATTCGCTCGTTTCCCCTCGGTCACAGAAGTGGTGTCCGACGTAGGAACCGAAACCGTTGCCGTCGTATTCGCCGGAATCGTCACGTCCATCGTGAGTCTCCCCCCTTCAACCTTCCAGTCGCTTTCAATTCGCCCCTGAATGGAGTCGTAGTGAACCTTCGCCCAAGTCATCCCCTTTCGAATAACCGGAGCAATCTGGATCTTCTTGTAAGCCACCGCATCCTCATGGATCCCCCCGACGCCGCCGTACAAGTACTCGGCCACTGAGCCAAAGGCATAGTGATTGAAGGAGTTCATTCCGTTGTCGGCGTATCCGTCCTTGGGAGTCCAGCCGTTCCACCTCTCCCAAACCGTGGTGGCCCCATTCTTCACCGGGAACAGCCAAGAGGGCATCTCTTCCTGGAGCAGCAGTCGGTAAGCCACGTCGTCTTTGCCCGCTTCGTGAAGCCCCGGCAACAGTCTCGGCGTGCCGATGAAGCCAGTGCTGAGTTGCCAGTGGTTGCGCTTGACCGCGTCCTCAAAGTGCCCCGCCATTTGGGATCTGAGAGTGTCCGGCGTCAACGCCATCGTGAAGGCCAACGCGTAATCCGTCTGAGTATCCCCCCGGATGTAACCGGTCTGATCGACCATCTCCGCCGCAAACGCCGTGCGGATCTTGGCAGCCCGAGCGGCAAAGTCCTGGGCGTCCTCCTGCTTCCCGATCACTTCCGCCATTTCGGCCATGAGCCCGAACACGTAGGCGTAATAGGCCGTGCCGATCACTTCTTTGGGCGTCTCCGCGCCGAATGACAGCCAGTCGCCATTGCCCACATGGTCCGGCCCACGGGTAAAGCCGTTGCTCGTCTCTACAAGCATGTCGAGATTCCGTTTCATCGCCGCGTAGTGATCGCTGATCACGCGAGTGTCTCCGTAAGTGCGGTAGATCACGTAGGGGCAGATGATTCCCGCGTCCGACCATCCCACGTTCTGAGAGATTCCGATGTGAATGTCCGGAGCATGATCGGAGAAGCCGCCGTCCGGTCGCTGTGAGTCTTCGCACACGTCAACCAGCCACTTGCTGAACAGCGCTGAGATGTCGAAGTTGTAGACCGCCGAAGGGATGAAGAACTGGGCGTCGCCGGTGTACCCACACCGCTCATCTCGCTGGCAGCAATCGGTGGGGACACCCATCATGTTCGCCCGTTGAGACCACTGGATATTCAGCGCGAGTCGATTGAGAAGCGGGTTAGAGCAAGTGAACGCCCCCGTCTGAGTGAATGCGGTGTGGAACACCCGCCCAGTGACCGTGTTGAGGTCCGGCTTTGACGTCAGACCACTCACTTCGACATAGCGAAAGCCTTGATAAGTGAAGTGCGGCTCGTACACCTCGACGCCGTTACCGCGACAAGTGTAGCGAACGATCTGACGGTCTCCGGTGCTAAGGTGGCCGGCATGGAGGTTGTCCAGATAGACGGTGCCATCGGGGTTGAGTACCTCGTTGTGTTTGAGGGTCACCGTGACGCCTGGCTTTTCGTGGAGTCGAAGTCGGCACCACCCGGCCATGTTCTGCCCAAGGTCGAACACGTAAACACCCGGTTTCGGCTCCGTCATCTTGATCGCCGGAAGGTCCTGACTCACCCGGATCGGCTCGCTTCGCTGCCACACCACTTCCTGCACTTTGGGGTTCATGAGGATGCTCGAAGCCCATGCGTGATCGTCGAACGCCACTTTGTCCCAGCCCGGCATCTCACATCGGGCGTCGTAGGTCTCGCCTTCATAGATGCCCGAGAACCGGAGCGGCCCATCGGTGGCGCCTCGCCAGGTAGCGTCGGTTCCAATCTTCTGCACCGTCCCATCCGCAAACTCCACTTCCAGTTGAGCCAGGAGGGAAGGCTCTTTGCCATAGACCGGTTTTAACACGTTGGTCCACTGCTGCCAAAGCCCGCAGTACCAACCATTGCCGAGGGTGGCCGCGATGGCGTTGTTGCCGCTTTGAACGAGTCGCGTGACATCGTAGGTCTGGTATTGGACCCTCTTGTCATACATCGTCCATTCGGGGGCGAGCAGATGATCTCCCACCCGATTCCCGTTGAGATGCAACTCGTACAGTCCGAGGGCGGTCGCGTAAAGAGTCGCCCGACGAATCGGCTGAGAAACCCGAAACTCCTTTCGGAGGTACTCCGGCGTCGCCACCGGCGCATTTGTGAGGTCTTGCCGGACGCCGATCCACTTGGCGCTCCAGTCCTGTGGCTTGAGCAGTCCCATCGTCCAAAGTGCCGGCTTGCTCCAGGGTGAAACCGCGCCATGGCCGTCCCAACTCCGAACTCGCCAATAGCATCGCGTTCGGGACGATAGAGGAACTCCCTGGTAGGGGATTTGCACCGATTGGTCCGAGGAAACCCGTCCGCTGTCCCACAGGTCTGGATGAGCGGACTGAAGCTTGGCCGGGGTGGATGCCACGACGATCTCGTAAGCCGACTGAGCCGCCCCTCGCACCTCGGAGCTAAGTTGCCATGACAGCCGCGGACTCGCGATGTCGACGCCCAGCGGATCTTGGCGATACTCGCATCGAAGGTTCAGTGGCTTCAAATCGGCGGCGCCCGCAGTTCCAACCAGGAGACCAAAGCCGCAGACGAAGAAGGGAAGGACGCGTAGCATCGCCGGCAGGTTATCACACCCAGCAGGACCACCGATGCGAGTCTCCGCGGATGCTTGGGTATAATTTCCTCCTCCTACGCTGAGCACGACTGCTCGCAACAGGAGTAGAAATCTGGTCGGGGCGTGGCGCAGTTTGGTAGCGCGCTTCCATGGGGTGGAAGAGGTCGCACGTTCGAATCGTGTCGCCCCGACCAGGTTCAACCCCGTAAAAAACTAGTTGACCTCGAAAGTCCGCTGCAATGAAGACTAAGTCGACGAGCTCCTAACGTAGCGCATTTTGGTAGCGCGTCTCGAAGATCCCGGCTCCATGGAACCGGCAGGCCGGGAAGGTCGTGGGTTTGGAGCGAAGCGACATCCCGACGAGCCCGTGCGAGACGGGACGAATCGTGTCGCCCCGAACAGATGCAAATTGAACCTGGCCCTATCCAGGTTAGACGATGGAAGCGCGCTCTTCCAGTTGGTCCCTATTTTGTGCCTCCCGGTCCTTATGGTCGAGCCGATAGTGCGTGACCCGCCAAGGGAGCGCCCTAACCGCGGGCGCACGTTTGAATCGTCACGCCCGGAGCATTCGGCTCTTTATCGCCTCAAGGGCGGTCTAATTGAGAGTCCCAGTCACACGGATGGCTCAAACCACTGCAGGTTTGAGAATCTGGCAAAGTCTTGGTCGAAGGTAGCGAGTCGGCAGTTGTTTTCGATCGCCACGGCTGCGATGGAGGCATCCCTGACCAGGTTGCCTGTCGCCCGAGCGCTTTCAATCAGGTGACGTGTGATGATCCAGTGGCGACTTTTACCGCCGACGACGATGGAGGCATCTCTTACTTCCTGCAGGAACTGCATCGCCCTCACAGGAGCGTCGATTTCACGAACTAGCTTCGGATGGGTTAGCACGCGAAATGTGGAGACTAATATGGAGTCCCAAACGGCGACTGGCTCCTCGTCGGCCAAAGCCTTTTCCAGCCAGGCCAAGGTATTCCCACTACTTGAGAACTCAGGCCGATGCGCTCGGACGAGCACGTTCACATCGAGAAGAATCACCCCGAAATCCCGGCCAAATCGTCGTCAATTGTGTCCAGCAACTCGCGATTGCTGAGGGGATTGACTGGCCCAATCCATCCACCACCGGAAGCCACGGTGAGTTTGACAGACCTCTTGGTTTGCCCAACAGGATGAGCGAAGTAGACCCCGAGCGCCTCTGACACGACTGAAGAAATAGATATCCCGCGTTCAGCCGCACGCTTGCGCACGTCGCTGTAAAGCGCTTCATCCAACATGAGAGTGGTCTTTTTGTTACTCACACCGTAATTATGGCTTGGATCGCCAGAAGTATTCGCATTCTATTCTGATGCCTCGTCGCATTTAAGGAACTTAGAGACCGCAAAGGCATCGCCTGGTCCCTCTAACAGATCGGTCTTGTTGCTACGTTTCAAGGGGAATACGCAAAGGCTAGGGAGTTCCTCAAGGATGCCATCACAATCTGGCGAGAAGCGGGCGACAACCGTGGAAGAGCCACCGGATTCCACCAGTTAGGTTTGATCGCGGCGCACACCGGGGAATATTCCGACGCACGATCCCTGTTTGAGAAACGCCGCTACGGCGAAGGCGTTGGGACAATAGGTCCCCAGGTGGTGCGCGCTCACAAACGGGCCCAACCGCTCCGGAAAGACCTCAACTAGCCCTGCACTCATTTCACGTCAAACTCTGGCACCCGTAGCAACCTCACTGGCCCGATCAGACCCGATTCTAGCAACGGATCATCCTTCCCAAAAAACTGCCACGTGGTGAACGTCACCCGTTTGGACGGCGGTCGAGGGGTACCGTTCTTCACCCACGCTGGCCACTCATGAATCGGGCCGTCGTACTTGGCCTCCGGCGGATACCGCTCGTCGCCGATGAGTCGATTTGGCCAGAGATTCGTGACTTTCACCTCGAGCCGGTTGGAGCCGCTGCGAATCCATGGACTGACGTCCAATCGGAAGGGCGCCTTCCAGAGCGTCGGCAGCGCGTGGCCGTTTAGGGTTACCTCGGCTAGGTTTTTGACCTTTCCAAGATCCAGCCAGTATTCAGCGCCCTTCCGATTCAGGCGGCCGGCATCGAACTTCGTGTGGTAGGTCGCCGTTCCTGAGAAGTACTTGACTCCATCGATCTTCGAATCGGGCCACGAGATGAGCTTGTTCAAGTGAATCTTCGGAGGCGCTCCAAGCCGGGGTGGGAAGAAGACGTCCCACTGCAAAGCCAGTTCCTTCGCGCTCGGATTCGCCGTCACTTCCCTCACGCCCCCGTGGACACCGTCAAGTGCCACTTTGCCCGGCCTCCAAGCAAGGAGCTTGCCGTTGTTCTCGGTGACCGTCGGCAGAGTGTCGTCGTTGCCCGGCGTCACCAAGAACACCGTATCGTTTTCGTTAACCGTTTGGCTGGACGCTTTGCCGTTGACGGTATAGACGACACGCAGGTGTTTCACATGATTGACGCTCGGATCGCCGAAGTTGTCGTTGGTGGCGCCTACCCTTGTCTGACCCTCTGAAACGAGAGCCCGAACCTTGTCGGCCACGTCCACGCCTGCGGTTCCGTCGGATGCTTCGTATCTCGCCGACTCGATTCGAATCACCGGCGGCTTTAGCGCGGCAACCCCCTTGCCTTCCCACTTCACCGCCACTAAATGCGATCCCGATTCTCGCTTGTGAAACACCACGAATACGGATCCGGCTGACTCAAGCCTCAGCGGAACGGTCGTGGTCTGTCCGGACGTCCGGTACGTCAGCGCTGGCTGGACCCGACCAGTTACCGGATCCCATAACTCCGGCGTTCGACCGACGACCCGAAACGTCGCTTGAACGTCCACCGGCTGATATTCCGGATTGGCCACGAAATAGATGTCGGCTGCGCCGGTCGACCGGTGGATCCAGTTCAAGTGTTGCGACGATGTGAAGTCCGGCACGAGCCGCATTTTGGCCAGCGCTCCGCCGACTGAATTGCCACTAAAAACCTTGCCCTTGCCGAGATGTCCGCTCCACACGCTCGCCGCCAATCTCTGAACCTCGTCGTCGCCCTGGGGACCATCACCTAGGGTGGGAGACTGATTCGGTTGCTGGCCAAGGACCGTGGCCCCCGCTTGAACAAGTTCGCTCACCTTTCGAAGACTCTTGAGCGTCGTCCAGGGGGAATTCGGAAGCACCAGCAGCCGGTACCGCATCCCGCTGGGCAGCACGATCGCACCGTTCTCAACTCGCGCCGTCTGCAAGGTTTTCGAGTCGATGCCGTCGTAGTCGTAGCCAGTGGGAACCGCTCGATCCTTCATCATTGGCAAGTCGTTGGGTCCGTCGTCGCCTTCGAACACCAGAACGTCTGCCTTAAAGTGCCCCTGCTGAAGCAGGTACTGGCAGCGGGTCACGTATTCAATCCAAGCACGTCCCGGCAACCACCAGGTGATGGTCCGGTCGAAGTTCGTCCCCCAAGGTCCCATCGTCATTCCCGGGCTGGCGTCCAACCAAGGCTGCAAGGCGTAGCGATGAAAGATGTACCGATTGACGCCTAAAGAGAATGCTTGGTCTCCGAGCGCCTTCAGTGAATACGGATCGAACAGCCACTTTGCGTGAGGCGTATCGGCAGTAAATGCTTCCGCCCCAACCACCGGTTTGCCGTAGATGTGGGCGGAGGAAGAAACCATCTTGGCCGACTCCATCAAACCGCCACCCACCCAGAACTCCGCCATCGGAATATCCGGCGTTCCGTTGACCTCCAGGTTGTCGAAAGAGCCGTTTCCATACCCTTCCGTTGAGAAAATAAGTCCATGCTGATGGCACAGTTCAGCCATGTACCCGTAGTAGTTCTCATCGAACAGATCGCACACTGTGCGCCGAAGGTCCCAAAGGAACTTCTCGCTCTGCTCACCCCCACCGATGACTCGCCCCGTCACCGTCGGAAGGTAAGGCATCGGGTCATATCCGCGCAGTCGAATGAAATCCTGGCGGAATTTCGGAGTCCAGTTCTGACTCCCAACTTCGTAGCTGTCGATGAGCGCGCCGATCAGGCCGTTCTTGGAGATGGGTCCGTTCGCCTTCACTGCCGCCGCCATCATGCCGGTCCAAAACTGGTCCAAAGCCGCTCGGCTTAGCTTATCGACTTCAGGTCCGAGACCAGCTTGCGGCGCCGGGTGGTTCTCCTCTCCTGTGGGCGTATATCCCATGCGGATCAGCGTCCAATCACCCTCCGGAAGATCGATCGAGACTTTCCCATCGGATCCGACTAAAACTCGCTTGACGCCTTCCAAAGGAGTCACCGCGTTCGCAGGAATGAGCTTCGGATTCGGGTCTAGTCGGTCGCCACGATCGAACGCCGCCTTTTGGCGAATGTCGGCGATTCGGTACTTGTCATCGGATGGCTTGCGCACCGCGTAAACCGCAATATCGCGATAGAAGCCCCATGTCTTTTTGGGCTCCGGCAGCGGTCCCTCGAAGTGCGTCGGCCCCTGCACGATGGTCTCCGTCCAAGTGAGCCGTTGCATTGCGTGATCCGGAGTGACCCAGGGTCCACCACTACTCGACCATCCGGCGCCGTTATGAATGTCGATTTCTAGACCGAGTCGTTTTGCTTCTTTGAAGGCCCACGCAAGCGAATCCTTCCAAGAATCGCTCATGAACGGTTGTTTGCCGGCCGGGATGCCGACATCGACATTGAAGATCTGAGCGCCGCCAAGCCCAAACTGCTTCATCGCCTCGAGGTCGGCGGTGATCCCGCGCTTCGTGATATTCCCGTTAATCCAATGCCACCAAGTGTGCGGGCGAGCGGCCTTGGGAGGATTCTCGAACCCGGCTTTAAGCCCGTCTTGGGCAGATGCGACCATCGCAAGAGCGGCAGATAAGCCCATAGTAAGAGCCAAACGGATAAGCGGTTTCTTCATCGTCGGTACCGGAACGAAGCCTACCTTCGACTCGATATCAACTTTCGAAGGGAAGAGGCAGTCGTCGCATCCGGCCAGATCGGGCAACCCCAGTCGTGTCTCCGAATCGCGCACCTTCTCTTCAGCGATGGTAAGCGTCGCCCCGACCATGTTCAAAATACTCAAATTGAGGTGGCGTAAAAGTCCAATGCGTCGCTGACGCAGTCAGCCAGCCAATCCAAGCACGTCGGCGTTTTAGCGTCAGAAGATCCCCAAGGAGTCGGTGACAGTGTATGTTTGATCGCGTGTTCGCTTTTGAACCCTGGGACAAAGAGCTCGTTGAGCAGATAAGTCTTGCTATAAGGAAGGTCGTGGATGGTTCGGCCAAGTCTCCACGCCTGCTTCATGACGCAGGACTCTTTCTTCAAGCGTTGTCACGGTTGCCACTTCAAACGCCAGGGTTCTTCGGATCAATCAGCGCGGGCGCGGATTACGGCGATGGGCGGGTTTCCAGAACGATTTCTCTTGATGAGGACACTTTCCGCCTCTACACATACGAGGCGTATTACGACGAAGGGATCGGTTGGGACGGCTGCACTAATTCCACATGGGAGGTGACCACGGAATCCCGCAGCGAACCAAGCGACAACTTAGATGAATGGCTTAGCTGTTGCGCGTTCCGAAGGAATCCGGCCACTGATTCCGAAACAATTCGGCCACTGATTCCAATTTAATTCGGCCACCAATTCCGAAACAATTCGGCCACCCCCTCGGGCAGTTGTTGCGGCTTGTTTTGTAGGTTTCTCGTCCGG
>CAIVDU010000065.1 GCA_903904815.1 uncultured Armatimonadota bacterium | reverse complement strand
CGGGAGCTTCAGAGCGACAGGAATGAATCCAAGCCCCATGATGGTCAGTGTGATCCATCCGCCACCGGCTTCGAGAATTCTCAGCACTCCGAGGGTCCAGGTCGATCGAACCGTGTGGTGAAGCGCGGTAAGGCCGAACATCCCCAGGCTGATCGCGGTCCAAAACACGAGACCATAGAGATAGGAGCCCCAAACCTGAGCTTGCGCTTCGGCTGTGGGAGCGGTAATCGCCATCGCAAGGACGACGACAATCCCGATCACCCCGAGCAAACCTGCGCCTGCCGCGTATTTGCCAAGGTTCACCGTGCCGCTCGACGACACATTATCTAGTGTTTGTTCTGAACTCATCTCGTGACAACTCGCTCGTCGCGAAGTGCGGACGTCGGGCTGGGCGTCAACTCGGCAGAGGCGAGTGCCTTGCCGTCGGCGTCCGAAGGATTCGCGTGCTGACTCAACTGCAGAGCACGAATGTAAGCAACGATCGCCCATCGGTCTTCGGGCTCAACTCGAGAAGCGTAGGAGTACATGGCTCCGTAGCCGTTCGTGATGACATCGTAGAAGTAGCCAACCGGCATGTTCCGAAGTCGATCGTTGTGATAGCTGGCAACCGGTCTTCGAAGCTGATAGCCTCGGGTCGCGATCATTCCCTTACCGTCTCCGAGTCTGCCATGACAGGGAGTGCAGTAGATGTTGAACCGCTCTTGACCGCGCTTCAGAAACTCTTTGTCCACCGTGTGCGGGATCGTGTCGACCCACTTGGCGTTTGCGGCGCCAGTGAAGTAGGGTTCGTCCTCGCGAAGGTGGTCTCTTGCAATGGTTCCTGGAACGAGCGGCCTCGATACCTGACCGTCGACGTAGAACTCACTGGCGTCCAGCGGTTGGGTCTTTGGTTGACGCCACATGTCGGTATGGCATCCCGCCAATGAGATGGCGACGGCGACTAGCCCCAGAGCTTGGATCCGTCGGTGGTTGGTTTTTGCTTGGAGCGCCATCGCGATTTCAGTTGAATTGAACCGGCTCACTTCTCCACCTCATTCACCGCAACTGGGTGAAGCGCGGCGAGGAAATCCCGGGTGACCTGAGAGTCGTAAACAGGATCCTCAGCCTCGATGGCAAGGAAGAAGCGATCTTGAGAACATCTTTCGAAGCCAGGCGTGTTGAAGATCGCGTGGTATGGCTTTGGCAGCTTGTTCAGCGCGAGCATTCCGAAGACGGCGGTGAGCGCAGAGAACAAGACCGTGCACTCGAAGCTGATCGGAATGTACGATGGCAGCGAGTTAAATGGCTTTCCACCCACGTTCAGCGGATAGTCGATGGTGGCGGTGTACCAGATCAGCGTAAAGCCGCAGGCGACACCGGTGAGGCCACCGAGGAACACCATGAACGGAACCTTCGCATCTCGAAACCCGATGGCGTCAGAGAGGCCATGAATCGGGAACGGCGAGTACGCATCCATCTTTTTATAACCGGCGAGCTTGGCCTTTTCGGCAGCCTCAAGAAGCTCTTGAGGCGACTCGAATTCGGCGACGAGACCGTACGGTCCCACGGGATCAGAGGCAGCGTGTCCGCTCATGCTTCACTCCCGACCGGCTCGTGGCCTGGTTCAATCGCTGGCGTCGGATGCGCCGTCTTGATCTTATAGAGAAGGTCCTTCATTTCGAAGATGTTGATGACCGGCAGGAACCGGATGAACAAGGCCATCAGCGTGCAGAAGAAGCCGATTGTGCCAAGGAACATTCCGAAGTCCCAGAACGTGGGATAGTACATCCGGTTCGCACTGGGTAAGTAGTTCGCGGTGAGCGACATCGGGATGATGACGAACCGCTCGAGCCACATTCCCAAGCTAACCAACTGACAGATGATGAAGACCGTGATGACGTTTCGACGGCACCAGGGAATCCAGAAGAACTGCGGGGCGACGATGTTGCAGACGATCAGCATCACATAGGCCCAAGCGTAAGGCCCGTGATATCGCCGATTGTTCGCCATATCCCATTCATATGGGTTGGCGCTGTACCAGGCGAAGAAGATCTCCAGCATATAGCCGTAGGCAACGATCAACCCAGTGGCCAACGTGATCTTCGCCATCCAGTCGACGTGTCGGTCGGTGATCAGGTCCTTGAGCTTATAGAAGCTGCGAACCGGAAGGGCGAAAGTAAGAACCATCGCAAATCCAGCGAAGACCGCGCCAGCGACGAAGTATGGGGGGAAGACGGTGACGTTCCAGCCAGGGACGATCGAACTGGCAAAGTCGTAGGACACGATCGTGTGAACCGAGAGAACCAGCGGAGTCGACAGACCGGCAAGAAGCAGGTACGCCTGCTCGTATCGATGCCAGTGCTGGTTGCTTCCTCGCCAACCCAATGAGACGATTCCAAAGATCACTCGAGTAATCGGCTTGGTCGCCTTATCTCGAAGCACCGCGAAGTCGGGGATGAGACCGATGATCCAGAACAGCAACGAAACCGTAAAGTAGGTTGAAACCGCGAAGACGTCCCACATCAGAGGCGACCGGAACTGCGGCCACAGCGCCATGATGTTGGGATAAGGGAAGAGCCAGAACAGAGCCACCCAAGGTCGACCGGTGTGGAGAAGCGGGAAGAGACCCGCACACATGACGGCAAAGATGGTCATGGCCTCCGCAAATCGGTTGATCGAGTTCCTCCACTGCTGTCTAAGCAGCAAGAGGATGGCGGAGATCAGCGTTCCTGCGTGACCGATACCGATCCACCAGACGAAGTTGACAATGTCAAACGCCCAAGCGGTAGGAACGTTGTTGCCCCAGATTCCTATTCCCTGGTACAGCAGCCACATGATGGAAACTCCCATCAAGCAGGTGCCCAGGACACCAAACAGGAACAGCATCCACCACCCTTTCTGGTGGCGGCGCTGATTCAGGATCAGTGACGCGATCGCGTCGTCTAGGGACCGATTGTTCTGGTCCCCAGTGATCATGACGTCGTTGAGCGGTTGCAGTGCCATGTGTTAGCTCTCGCCTCCCTTGGAGAAGGCCGGGAACGATTTGATCTCCGGATTCGGATTTCGAAGCTTTGCCAGGTGCGACGTTCGCGGCCGAGTCTGCAGCTCTTCGAGCAACAGATAAGCGCGCGGGTCATTTCGCAGCTTGGAGACTTGACTCTCGCGGTCGGCAATGTTTCCGAATACGATCGTCTGAGTCGGACACGCCTGCTGGCAAGCCGTCACGATGTCTCCATCCTTCAGCGGTGAGTTCGTCTTCTTGGATTCGACGCGTGCCTCGTTGATGCGTTGAACGCAGTACGTGCACTTCTCCATGATTCCGCGACCTCGGACAGTGACGTCCGGGTTGTTCAGCATTTTGAGTAGCGGGATGCCCTGCTTGTGCTGAATGTGGATCGGGCCAGGGATATTGGCGTTTCCGACGAAGCTTGCTTCAACCTGCTCGGAGTAGTTGGGCTGGTTGTCGCTGAAGTTAAAGTAGTTGAATCGGCGAACCTTGTAAGGACAGTTGTTGGAGCAGTAACGAGTTCCAACGCAACGGTTGTACACCATCTGGTTGAGTCCCTCGTGGCTGTGGACTGTCGCGGCGACCGGGCAGACCGGCTCGCACGGAGCCTTTTCGCACTGAACGCAGGCGACTGGCTGCCAGGTGACGGCGGGATTCTCATCGGTTCCGCTGTAGTAGCGGTCGATTCGGATCCAGTGCATTTCGCGGTGTCTTGCGACCTGCATCTTACCAACAACTGGAATATTGTTCTCGGCCTGACAAGCGGTGACACAGGCGTTACAGCCGATGCACGTATTCAGGTCGATCGTCATTCCCCACTGAGCACCGTCGAACTGGAAGATCTGCTCTGGGTAGAGGTTGTTTTCCTTGATCTCTTTGCTCTTTTCGCCTTCTTCCTTCAGGATGTCGTCGATTTTCGTGGTGAATTCGGCGAGCGTCCAGTCATGGATGATGTCGCGATCGTCGAATACGTGATCTGCCTGCAGAGGGCTGTGACCCTGAGTTGAAGCGATGTCGGCCGTATTCGTGCTGACCTTCGTGAGAGTGGCGCCCGTGCCGATGAACGGAGCGTCTGAGGTCTGGAGCAGGTAGGCATTGAATCCGCCTCCGTCCTGTCCGCTGACTGTCGCGACGTTGCCGCCTTCCTTTCGACCATAGCCGAAGTGAATCGTGATTGCTTCATCGGGATGTCCCGGCGTATGAAAGGCCATCGCCTCCACCGAGCGTCCCTTGTATTCGATTCGGACGGTGTCGTCGATATCGATTCCAAGCTTGGCAGCCGTCTTCGTGCTGATGTGCACAACGTTGTCCCAAGTGACCTTGGTGAGCGGCTTGGGAAGCTCCTGAAGCCAACCGTTATTGGCGAAGCGTCCGTCGAAGATGGTCGGGTCCGGTCGGAAGTTGATCTCGAGACCAGAGCCAGCCTTCGGAGCGGGGAACACGGGAAGAGTTACCTTCGCGGTTACCGACTTCGCTTCCGAACCCGCGATGATGCCGTCGTGAACGACCTGACGCCATGACTTCTCGAAGTCTCCACCGAGTCCAGTCTGCTTCCAGTAGGCTCGGAGCAGATCGTATCCGCCGAGTGACTTCCCTTGAAGGCGACCGAAGAACTCGAGGGTGCTGAGTCCAGAGTAAAGCGGAGCGATGAGCGGCTGAACGAAGCTCACCGTTCCGTCAAAGGATCGAGCATCGCCCCACTCTTCGAGCAGATTCGTCTGAGGAATATGCCAATCGCAAAGCTTGCTGGTCTCATCCTCGTACTGACCGAAGCGGACCTTGAACCTGGCCTTGGGGATGGCGGTGGCAATGTCGAGATCTACCGGCGCCGTGTAGCCTGGGTTCGTTTCGACGATAAAAAGTTGCTCTACCTTGTTGGACTTAAGGTCGTCCACCAGAGACTTGAGGCTCTTGACCTTCGTGGAATCGGCGGTGACATCGATCGGCTCAACCAGAGTGACGGTTTGCCCGAAGGACCCGAGAACTTCGTTTATCGCAAAGACCAACGCGTGAACCTCAGCCGGCTGATGCTTTCCAGCAATCACCAGAACCTGGCCCTTATTGGCTTGGAGATCCTTTACGACTGCGTCGAGATCCTTCCCGGCTGGGCCAGATACGGTAGCGGCAGGAACCGACAGACCAAGTCCGCTAGCCAGAGCAAGCGCTACGTTGTAGACCTCGCTCGCCTTAACGGCATACCGGTGATCGGCAACGGCTCCGACAAGTCCAGGACCGCTCTCGTAGGAGTAGAGTCGGTTCATCACGCCGGTCTTACCGGTAACCCTGCGCCGGTCGGCGAAATCTCTGGCATACCGGAGACTTCCGGGAGTCTCGGTGGCGTTCAGGAAGTCGGAATCGAGTGAGACGATGACCGACGCATTCTTGAAGTTGTAGATCGGCTCAATCGGCTTGCCGAACACGAGGGTTGCGCCGTCGTAGATGTTCGATCTGCCGGCTGGCTCGAAGGCGTGCCACTGGGCGTTCGGAAACTTCTTAAGAAGCGAACCGATCTGAGCAGCAAGCGAAGGTGAAGTGACCGAACCGGTCAGGAACCGGAGTCCGGCGCCTCCGGTAGTTGCTGCCTTCTCAAGCTCCGTGCGAACCGCAACATCGTAAGTCTCGATCGTGCTGATGTCGCCCAGGTAGGTGACATTGTCGGCTCGATCTGGATCGTACAGGTTGAGGATCTCCGCTTGCGAGATCGAGTCAAGAGCGCCCTTCGACGCGGGGTGGTCCGGATTACCGGTCAAAAGCGTCGGTCGACCTTCGTGCTGCTCTACCAGAACGCCCGTGGCGTAACCGGCGAGAACGACGGAGGATGCGTAGAACAGGGCTTTGCCTGGAACCAGCTCTTCTGGCTGCTTCACGTACGGCACAACCTTGTCTTCCGGAAGGAAAACGCTTCGGCAGCCGGATAGTCCAGCCAGCGCCATCGAAGCTCCCATGAACTTCAGTAGGTCGCGCCGGTTGATCTGCATGATGGTGGACCGGTTAGGGAACTCATCATCCATCCAGAGCTGAAACTCAGGCTGCTCGGCAACCTCTTCCAGGCTGCGCCAGTACTTCTTCCCGGTCTGGCCGGCAAGTTTGGCGCGTATCGCCTCGAGGTCAAGCCTCGGCTTCTCGTTCGTCTCGTTAACGTTCATCGGTCTCGAATTCAAACCCTCTCTTTACGCTTGTCCCTTAGTAGTGGCACACCGAACAGTCGGCGAGCTGCTGAACCTTGACGCCGTACTCGCTGACTAGCTTCTTGCCGGCCGCGATCTTGTCTTGTTCCCAGGGCTGTGCACCGTTGTAATCGCCGCGGACAAGGTCCTTCTCCTGGTCGTTCAAGTTGGCTGGCCCGAACTCCTGGAGCTTCCAGTAGACGTTGAAAACTTGCTGCCGGGGAGTGAGCCCCTTTCCAGAAGCGCTGTCGTCCTTGTAAAGATAGCGCTCAGGTGCACGGTGGCACTGAAGGCACCACGCCATCTGGAACGAGTTCCCCTTGTAGGTGATGTGCATCTGGTTCACCGCGCCGTGGCAGGTGTTGCAGTTGATGCCTCGATCTACGTGAATCGAGTGATTAAAGTGGACAAAGTCCGGCACCTTGTTCACGAGATTCCATTGAATGGGCATGCCGGTCTCGTAGCTCTGTCGAATCGGCTCTAGAAGCGGGCTGTTCGTCCAGATCTGCGAGTGGCAGCTCATGCATGTCTCAGTGGCAGGCAGGCCGGCGTAGGAAGACTTCTCAACCGACGTATGACAGTAGCGGCAATCGATGCCCAACTCCCACGTGTGGTGCTGGTGGCTAAAAGGAACCGGTTGGTTCTTAGGCACTTGCACCTTGGTGTTCGCGGGTGAACGCGAGAGGCCGGCGATACCCAGCCACAAGGTGGGTACGCCGATCGCGACGCTGAGTAGACCCACCTGAGTGATCGAATTGGCGCTTGGCTTAAAGATTTGTGCCATCTATCGGAGCTCCGAAATCATGAGGGAATTGGCCCCAGGAGCCGCCTCTTCCCTGGTGAGGCGGTTGGCCGCGACGCGCGCGGCGGGCACGAACGAATGACCCCGTAGGTCTTCCGTCAGTGGAGCCGGGTGCAATCTTACCGAGACTGGGCCGATTTTTGCCGAGGGGGTGGTGATGTTTGCCACCACCGTGCGGTCAACCGCGAACCCAGTGAATAAAAGTGCCAAATACAGCATTGAGTAGTGAAAGAGCGAACTTGCCCGCGGACGATCGGTCTTTTGGTAAAGCCGAACGCATCGTTGTAGCAGGATGACGTTGAGGACAGCGGCCGCACACGCATAGATCCAGCCGACTCTCGGCAAGGCGAAAGGCAACATGGTGACCACGATCGTCAGCGCGGTGTAGGCAGAGATTTGTTGGACTGTGATGCGGTCTCCCTTAACAACTGGAAGCATCGGCACGCCGGCCGCCGCGTATTCATCTTTCAGCATTAGGGCCAGCGCCCAGAAGTGAACAGGCGTCCAAACAAAGATGATGGCGAATAAGTAGAGCGCCAAGGGCGGGAGGTCGTTCGTCACCGCAGCCCAGCCAACGAGTGGCGGGAACGCACCGGCTGCTCCGCCGATCACGATGTTGTGCCACGTCCGCCGCTTCAGCAGCATGGTGTACACGATCACATAAAAAACCAGACCGCAGAGCGCCATAACCGCCGCTAACAGGTTCGTTTGACTCCAAAGAATCGCAAAAGAACCGAACGCGAGGGTGAACGAGAAGGCCAATGCCCGGGGACTGGAGATGCTCTGCGTAACCGTCGGACGGGTCGCCGTGCGCTTCATCGTCAGGTCGATGTCGCGATCGATAACCATGTTGATCACGTTCGCGGCCCCGGCCACCATGTAGCCGCCGATGGCGACCGACAGGAAGATGCGCAGGCCCGGCCAAGACCCCTCAGCGGCTATCGTGGCCGCCAGGGCCGTAAACAGCAGCAGGGAGATGACTCGAGGCTTCGTGAGCGCAACATAGGCGCCGATCAGGGCTCGCCCTTGAAGTCGCGGCACTTCTCCCGCCATTTCCGGGGCAGGCCGGAGTTCGACTTTCTCTAGGTCAGCTTGAAGAGCAAAGACGCCGACCGCGACGAGGGCCACCCAGTTCATGTCAGCAATCGTCAGGTGAAGCATCTGGACGGCGATCGGCGCCTTCGCCCAAATGTTGTAGAGACCGATGATGAGTTGGAGAGCGTAAAGCCCGGTCATCCACTGACCAGCCACTCGCACTCGGGGATCCGGCCGAAGGTGAGCGATGAGGCCGGCGATGAGCGCAAGGTACAAGCCGACCGCAACCGCGATGAGCGGATGCAGCGGTTGGAGTCGCACCATCCAAAAAGTGTCGGACTTCAGAGCGGCACTAAGAACATTGTCAACTGGTCGCAAAGTGTGACCAAGAGCGGAAACCGCGCCACTTAGACCCAGCATGATCATGCCGAGCGCTCCCAGGAGGAGCGGAGTGCCGACCGCGCCTTGGTCTCGAAGCTTGATCTTGTTAAGGCCGCTACCTGCGAGCGCGGTCACCGCGATCGCGCCAAGCAGTAGGAACGTGCTGATGACATGGAAGCCCATGACCAGAGCGCGGCCCGCACTTGGATTTGTGGTGACGTAGTGAAGCTTAACAAGCAGCGCGCCAAACAGGCCTTCGATGATCGTCATCGCCATGACGAAGACGGAACCTCGTCTGGCTAGGTGATGCTTAGGATAGGAGCGGAAGGCCCAAACCAGCATGATCAGCGCGAATACGCCGATGAGGCTCGTGGAGATCCGGTGCGACGCCTCGACAAGTTTGGCGGCATAGCCGGCCAGCGGAACGGAAGCCCCATCGCAGAGTGGCCAATGGCTTCCACAGCCGTCTCCCGAATTTGAGGCACGTACGTAGACGCCCCACGCGACCGCCGCGAAGTTGTAGGCGAGGACGAACCAGACAAATTTTGCAAATCGGGTCAGCTTCATTCCACTCCTCCAAAGGCGGGCGAATCGAGCGACGGCAACGGCGCGGGACAAGAACGTATGACAGATAGCCCACAGAAGCCCTTCTGGGCAACTGTGCTCAAGTTTCTGAAATCATTGAAAGTTGAGGGCACGTCCGTCATGACGTATGAGGGAGATTAAACCCGATCACGACACTAGATAAGAACCATTCTCGATAAAAACGCCAGGGCATACCCGCAATATCGCAAGTGAACCTGGTGAGGGTGCCGACCGTAACCCTGCCGGAAATGAGTCTTCCCCGCTTCGATTGCTAGCCCTCTTGGTCGCTGTTGGTGGAATGTCCAACTGTCGGCATGCGATTGGCAGGCTGCGAAAGGAGAAACAACAAAGATGTACGTCGCGGTAGTTATCGCGGTTAGCCTGTGCGCCCTCCTGGGCGGGACGGGGCTTTTGCGTGAAGCATTACAAGAAAGCAAGGCATAGGCGAGCGTAGCTCGCGTTGACACATCAAAAGGGGCCAGGTGAGAAATCACCAGGCCCCTACTTCATTTCGGAAACAGCGAATCGAAGCGTTTTATTCGTCGGCAAACGGGTCGTACTCATCCGCACTGGGGGCAGCGCCACCGGCAGGTCGAGCAGCGGCAGGGCTGCCTGCACCGGCAGGGGCTCCGTCCTCGCGAGGACGGTCTAAGCCGCTCACGTTGTCAGCAACGACTTCCCAAACCTCTCGGTTTGCGCCGTTATTGTCCACAAACTTGCGGCTTTCCATCCGACCGTCGACGACGACGAGTCGCCCCTTGGTCAGGTAGTTGGAAACATACTCCGCAGTCTGGTTCCACGCTTTGACGCGGAAGAAATCCGCATCCGGTTCGTTCGGGTCGCGGGGCTTAAGACGCTTTTGCACCGCGATCGAAAACTCGACGACGTTTTTGCCAGTGTTGGTGGTCCGAAGTTCTGGGTCTCGGACCAACCGGCCAATTAGGTTGATGCGGTTGAGCACGCTTTACTTTACTCTTCGATCTTCAGAATCGTATGTCGAACAACATCATCTGAGATACCAAAAAGTCGGTTTAGTTCTGAAGGAACTTTGGGACCAGCCTCGAAATTCATGAGGACGTAGTTGCCTTCCTTTAGACCGGCGATCTCGTAGGCGAGCTTTCGCTTGTCCCACTTGGCGGCCTTTTCAACGACTCCGCCGTTCTTCTCGACGATCTCTTTGAACTTATCGGCGATCTTCTGAACCTCAGGATCGGTGAGGTCGGGCTTGACAATGTAAAACGCTTCGTACTTTCGATTCGACATGGATATTCTTGCTCCCTGTGGGCTGAGCGGCTTCAATTGCCAGTTGCTTGAGGCAGCGCAGGAAAGCAGGAATTAGAGTCCAACGGTCCAAACGGAGATACAAACAACTGCTAAAAGAAGCAGAGAGCCTTTCGGCAAACAGGAATTGTACCCAATCGCAACACCTTCATCGCGATGGAACGCCCCGAACCGTCGGCGAGGCGACGGAAAAGGTGCTTACTGGACCGCTACGGATCTGGAGAGAACTCCTTTGAGCTTAGCGCTTTGATCCGACTTCAGTCTTTCGGAAGATGCTCGAATGCCCGTCGGCAAAAAGGACGCTTTGTTGCGGATGGCGAGAAAACCCGGGAACTTCAACTTCATCGGTGGCTGCATTCTTCTGAGTTAAATTGGAGTCGAAGATGAGCGGCTCGTTGGCCCAATCTGGAATAGTCGTGGTCAAAATTCCGCCATATTTTCTGCGCATCGCGTAGCCGAACTCGTCTTTTGACTCCTTCGCCACTCCCGGACAATGAAGAATCGAGGGGGACGACAAGTACAGCGAAACGTTGTCCATCCATTGCTTGGTGGGTGGCAGTCGCTCACCATCGGGATCGTACATGGCCAAAGCCAACCCAATATCGGATAGATTCGAAAGACACCCGTTCAGTACCATAAGGTCTCTCGCGCGCCGTCGCATCGAGAACTCCCACCCAGTTCCCGCGGAGATCGCCGCAAGCAAGAGAACGACCACCACCCAGACAAAGGAGGTCAGACCACGCCGCCGTGATTCCTTCTTTGTCATGTGTCTAAAACAACCAACCTTGGGTCGACGTAGTTTCGTCCCCAGGGCTCTTTTGAGGAAATGAGAATCACTCCGATCCCTTTCTTAGGGTGAACCTGGTCACATGGCCATCGGCATAGCCGAACATCTGGCCGCCGTGGCGGGAGAATCTTGGTTCTAACACTTGCTCGGAAGCAGCATTGCGGGAAAGGAGGCTTGAATCAAAGACGATTGGCTCGAAGGAGGGATCGGGCAAGGACGACGGCTTCCGGCCACTGATAGTGATGTGCATCGCATAGCCGAATTCTTTCTCGGCGTCGCCTACCGCCGGGCAGTGAAGGGCTCCAAGTGATGACGTGGGTTCGAGGTACTGGAATATGTCGTCCATCCAAGATTCGGTAGCCGGAAAGCCATCATTGTCACTGGAATAGAGCAACATCGAGTGCGATAACGTATACACATTGGCGAGGCACGTTCGTTGGAACGGCTCTTCTCGAATGTGAATCAGCCTCTGAATCGCGCCATAGGTGACGAGCAGGACCGCCAGCGCGATGCCGGTGAACACGTAATTCTTTTTTGTCACGAAACTTCAGTTTCCATCTCAACCGAGTCTGAATCGACCTTGGAAGAGTCAGGGCGAGTTCCCTCAGATTCCCACATGCGCCGAATCATTTTAACGGTACGGCGCGCTTTTAGCATCAAGAAGACCGAGGGAGAGCTGGCGGCAACCACGAGCAACACGTCCGAGATTCCTGGATTCTGCCGCCAATCGAGAGTCAAGCCGAAGAGAAAGACACATAAGGGAATTGCAAGCGCCTGTAAGCGGACCCTCTGAGGCACACTCAGACAGTCCGGCGCAGGCACTACTCGGACTAAATCTTGCTTGAACGGCGCTTCGGGATCGATGAGTTCTCGACATCGATCAAATGTCCCATAGAGGCGAAGACGCATGCCCCACCCGAATGCGACCAGCCAAGACAACGACGTCAGCAATTGGACCCCCTTAAGGACAACCGGCAGAGATTTGTCCGGAGGTATTCCATTCAACGGATCGTTTATCCCGGTAAGGAGCGAGAGAACCCAATTGAGGATGGCGCTTTGAGTTCCCACCAAGGCCGGCACTGCTAGATTAACGACCGCTAGCGACCAAACGAAAGCTTGAAAAGCGGTGGGAGTCGCGCGGAAGGTTTGCCAAGCCGAGGCAATTGGATGAGGTGTGCGGACGATCTGCCCTCGCCACTCTGCGAAGTGCGTCGGACATTGTGCAAAGGCAGAACTCTCACATGTCTCGGTGTGTTTCGCAGCCAACGGCGTGGAGTGTTCGAGCATGGCTTTCGATCCACTCACATATTGCCCCAGTCCTCGACTGTGTGTGAAGTAGCACCTAGTGTCGGTGGGTCGGTCTAGGATTCCGAAGAATCTGAACTTCGCCGGAGGCATAGGCGACGAATTGTCCACCATGCCTTCGAAACCCAGGAAGGATTGGCTTGTCGGTATGGGCATTCCTTCCAAGCAACACGGATTCAAACACGAGTGGCTCGGCGGTTGGATCTTCAAGAGACTGAAGGGATTTACCGCTCAAGCGCGACTGAACCGCGTACCCGTAGATCGACGGATGGTCGGCGAAGGTCGGACAATGAAGCACTAGCTCATCCTTTGGATCGGGGAGTGCGGCGTCCATCCATCTATCGGCGGGAGGCAGCGCTCCATTGTCGGTGTCGTACACCTGCAGTGCTCCCATCATTCGATAGAGGTGTTTCATGCAAGCTGCCGAAGGGCCATGGCCGCTTTTTGCCACCGCGAACATGGGAAACACAATCGCGGCGACGACGAGAACCGCGAACATGCCAAGACATATCCTGCCCACCATTCTCAGCGTCCATCGTCGACGAGTCACCATCTCCATTCATTCTGTGACCGCAAATGCCGGGATTGTTCAAACCTCGCGCATGGATTCCATCGCCTTATCGATTTTTCGCGCGGAGACAAAGCTCCAAACGGCGCTTACATACACACAGGCAAGTAATCCAGGGACAAGCTCTCGTTCTCCGCGCCAGTTCGCGAGTTGGTACTCACTGGCCAGATGGGAAGAGAGTTTGGATACTCCCGTCTCGTCCAGGGACAAGCTCTCTTGAGTTCGATTTTCCAGCATGCCTTTGTACCTGTGGAAACCTGAGGTGCCTCTGCACCAAATGCCGTCCTACGAGATGACGCGATCGACTCGTGTCGGTCCGGTGCATTTTATCGAGGACTGGACGCCCTTGCGCTGCATTGCGGCAATCTCGTTTTCCAGCATCCGTGCGGTAAAGAGGAGCCATCCTATGCCCATAACCGTGCCCAACCCGAATACAAGAAAAGTAACGACAATCGGGTCTCACGAATGCGCACCTGCGGCATAGAGCGGTACGAGAATCAAGGGGAGAACTGCCGCTATAAGCCTTCGGTTTTGGGCTGAAGAGTTGCATGTCGGCGAAGGCGTTGTCGGAGGAACCACGCTGAGTCCCGGACTCGAGACGACCTTAGAGTGCCAAAAGCTCGTGAACTCGCCAAGTAGCAATCTTGGGCTCGAGGGATGCGGGAACGGGGCTCACTTTGGGTGCAGACTTATCGGCCACGAAACTCACGGATTTCGAGTGCTTAAGCACCGACTACTTGCCCCCCGCGCTGCCCGAACCGGACGGATTGGGAGGTGACTGTGATTCGCCTGAACGCATTCGCTTCTGAATCTCGCTTGCTTTGAGGAGGTTCCACGACACCCAGAAAAGGGCGACGAGCCCCGGTAGGACGTCGGTAAAGACGGTGTTGAACAACTCCGAATGGCGTCTGGGATCGATCGTCGCCTCTACGCAACAGATGACAACAATGCCGCCGAACGCGAGCCAACGGTGCCGTTTCGCTGCGGCAGGGATCTCGGGTTTCTGTTGAGATTGCGGTGTTCTCATGTTGCTTACGACCGGCGATTGAACCAAGGGACGTCTCTCATTCACCACGCCAACCGGCGATGACGGGTGCTCTATCCTTCAGCCCCGAAAGTTGGTCCAAACATACGGAATCTCGCTCCGCCAGGTGCTCAAGCATTCGGCCTCCCATGTGTCGTCGCACTTAAGTATAAGTTCAGCGCGCATTTAGCGCATTGTCTGCAGCACCGGGAAAAGGTGCTTGCACGGATAGCTTCACTTGCGTGATATAAGCACCACGAATTCGATGAGGCCCCAAGGCTCTCCGCTCGACCCAACGAACCGTCAACCGCACGAAGTGGGGATCTGCGACTTGCTGGTCGAACCTATGAGATGGTGATTGAAAGATGGCTTAACTGGAAGAGACGGCGTGCGAGTCGGTGGAATCCGTGGGCGGACTGCAGAGGCGCCAGTCATTCTCTAGCTATCGTATCGCCTTTTCCGACACATTGAAACGGAGATCGCGCTCAACCGCTCAAAGAAGTAACTCGAAGTCCCAAAATCTCAGGCGGCTAAGTACAGATCGCCGCTCAGTGCGGTGGCGGCCTGCTCTGGGTCCATGATTTCGGCGCCTATCTCGCACCGGTCTGAGCCGTGCCAGTTTCGGTCTAGGTCGAGGGACGACTGTCGGGCGAGCTTGCGCGATTCGTCGACGGTCAAGCCATGGACACGCTCAAGAAAACGGACGGCATCGGACTTCGTTCGAAAGGCAGCCTGCAGATCGGGCTGTCCGATCTTGGGACCGCTGCGCACCACGTAGACGACTTGAGTCGAACGGCGGGCGGACATTCTTGAACGAGTGCACTGATTCACAACAGCAACAATCTCGGTACGAATCCCCGAAAACTAGCGAGCTTCCTTTAGCGCGAATTTTCGCAGTTTCTTTCGCTTAAATGTTTAACTATCTGGTTTGAACCTGTTTGGGAGTGGGTTTCGCTGTCGGGCGGTGGTTTTCATGCGACTCCTTCGGAGTCTGTTGTATTGGAGAATGCTGGCCGGAGGTCAACGCACCGGCTCTCATCTGCGATCCTTCCTGGATCGGCCAGCGGCAGCGGGCAGGAACCCGCTGCTAGATCGGTACAGGCGTAGCCGCGAGGTCTGTTCGCGGTTCCCTAGGCTGCTCTGCCCGGAAATTGAGCAAATCCTCCGAAGTTGATCGGAGAGGGGCAGCGGGCAGGAACCCGCTGCTACATTCAGTTTCGTGGTCATTCCATGTACGTGCCGTTTACGTTCAGCGCGAACTTGTAGCCGATGATCTCGGCGGATTTGCGGCACATCACCATGCGGCTCAGGAAGATTTCGAAGTACTCCATCACCGATGCCTGAGTCGTGTCGATCTCCAGAAGCAGTTCAAGGGTGTTGGTGTCGGTTTTCATGTCCACTCGACTCTTTTGAACGGCAAAGTTCACGCGATCGTGGATGTCGAAGCTCTCTTTGATCGGATTCTGGACGCGACTGAAGTGAACGTCGCTCTTGTCGGCGATGATGAGAGCGGCGGACATCGTCGAAATCGGGATGCCGGTCATCTCTTCGTGGTTGCCAATCGCGCCAAGGATGGGGGCGATCTCGGCGGCGTCCATCCCCATCTCGTTCAAGATGGTCCAAGCGATCACGCCACCATGGAGCGGGTGGTTCACGCGGTTGATCACGTTTCCGATGTCGTGAAGGTAGCCGGCGATCTGGCCAAGTTCCACCTCACGGGCGGGCACGTGCATCTTCTCGAGAATGTAGCCAGTGATCCCAGCCACGATTCCGACGTGACGGTGACCATGTTCGGTATAGCCCATCGATTTCATCACCTCGTTGGCGCCGTCGATGAGCTTGCGGACCTTCGGGTTGCTCTTGACTTCTTTAAGGGTGATGATTTGGGGGCCGACGACTGTGACGGGTTCCATATATAAGTTCTATTATCGACGCCGGAGCACGAATCCCCATTCCATGGACCCGAGGACCAAGGGTTCTTCAGCTTGGAAATTCATGGTTTCAGCGAAGTTCTCCCCTCATTCTGGTTCTTTCCATGGTTTTACCGCGAGCCAATGGGCCGTGTTCGCCAGCCCTGAATATATTCAGAAGTCCTCCCTTGCGCGCCTTTTCGATTCAGGTCTGTCAAACTCGGTGGGTCGATGTATTTCAATAAGTACCCCTACCGCGCTAATTTCGCCTTCGCCGAAGCGTTCGATGCTGCTACTGGCCAGGTGACCGCGAATGGGAAGAGCTTCGACGCGAAAGTCACCTCCTACGAAGGGGACATCTTTCACGTGCAGCTATCGCACAGCAAACTCTGGGGACCGAACCGGAACCTCGAGACACTCAACCTCCCCAAGGCGGTCAAATCAAAGCGCCTGAAGGTTGGCGACGGGTTCAAGTTGGAACTGGTCGGCAGAGCCGGCGCCCTCGTCAAAAGCGTGCTCGGCGAGAGCTTTGGCATCAGCGGTGAGTCGTCGTTGTTCCAGTTCGAAATTCCGGAGGAGACACGCTTCTTCGGCATGGGCGCCAAGAATTTCGGCACCATCGAGCTCAGCGGCTACCGCACCAAATTCTGGAATACTGACGTCTGGAGCGATTTCCACCCGGCTCAGTGGGATAATCAGCCCACCGATCCTCCCTACTTCAGCACGCCCTACGTTGCGGCCCGGATAGGTGACGAATGGGTTGGTTTCCTGCTTCACAATCCCTATCCCACGTTCATCGAGACCCCTGGCATCGATGAGAGCCGCGTCTTCGTCGAGTGGCAACGCACGTCGAAGTACCTCACGTTGGGCTCCGAAGGGGGCGAACCGAACCTGTGGATCATCTATGGTCCGACCCTGCCTGAGCTCACGCGCAAACTCCAGAAGCTGATCGGGGTGACGCCGACGCCGCCTATCTGGTCATTGGGCTATCACCAGTCTCGCTACGGCTACGGCGGACACGACGATCTCAGCACGCTGGACGCCCAGTTCGCCAAACACGAAATCCCGTGCGATGCGCTGTGGCTCGACCTCGACTACATGGACGGATTTCGTGTTTTCAAGACGGCTGCCCAGATGTTCCCTGAGGGAACCCAGTTCACTGCGAACAAGCTGAAAGAGAATGGTCGACGCATTGTCCCAATCCTCGACCCCGGCGTGAAGTTCGAAATCGGCTATTCGGTCTACGACGACGGTCACAAGAACGACATCTTCTGCCACAACGCGGAGGGCCGCGAATACGTCGGTCTGGTGTGGCCAGGCGAAACTGTATTCCCTGACTTCACGCTCCCGAAAGCCCGCGAGTGGTGGGCTGGGTACGTGAAGGGCTTCGCCGAAGAAGGCTTTGGCGGCACTTGGGTCGACATGAATGACCCCTCGACGGGCCCAGTGGACCCGAACGGCATGCGGTTCAACAAGGGTAAGGACCCCCATGTGGCGCACCACAACCAGTTCGCACTGGGAATGCAGATGGCGACCAAGGCAGGCCTGCTCAAGGCTCGCCCACAAGAGAGGCCGTTCCTTCTTTCTCGATCCGGGTTTATCGGCAGCAGCAAGAACTCGGCCATCTGGACCGGCGACAACGTCTCCAACTACTTCTATCTGAAGATCTCGATCCCGGCCACCATAGGCATGTCCCTCTCCGGACTACCCTTCAATGGCCCGGACGCGGGCGGATTTGGTGGCGACGCCGACGAAGAGTTGATCGTCGACTGGTTCAAAGCCGGCTTCCTGTTCCCGTTCTTCCGGAATCACACGACTCAGGGCAGTCGACAGCAGGAACCGTTCGCGTACCAGGTCCCAACCCTTCGGATCCTCCGTCGCTATATTCGGCTCCGGTACAAGCTGCTTCCCTACCTCTACAACCTGTTCGTCCGTCAAGAAGAGGCCGGTGACCCGATCCTTCGACCGCTTCTGTACAGCTACGCCGACGAGGGCCTCGAGCTCATTTCGGACCAGTTTTTGGTCGGAGAAAACATTCTGCAGGCCCCATTCGTGGGGCAGGCGAAGACGCGCAAGTTGGTCCTGCCCGGTACCGAGCCCTGGTACGACGGCGAGACGGCTCGCTGGGTCGAGCCTGGCACGCATGTGGCCAAGAATCGCCTAGCCGACACTCCGCTGTTTGTCAAATCCGGCGCCATCATCCCGATGCGACCGGGAACCCCGGTGGACAACCAGACCGACCTCAAGACGGTGAACTTCCACGTGTTTGTGCCTCCGGCATGGAACGGCGAATCGGTTACCGAGTATGTCGCCGACGACGGTATCTCCTTCGACTACCAGTCAGGCAAACGAACCCGTCTGCGCATCGAAGTGGTGTCGGTAGACGGCAACGTGGCGATTCTGACCAAGGCGATTGAAGAAGGCTTCGGCCCCATCGACGCCACATTCATCATCCACGGCGATCCCAAGAGCGTCCGCCTGAACGGTTCAGCCACCACCGCGGAAAAGGCGAAGGTAACCCTCACCGGCAAGCCCTTGGACGTCCAGGTATTGAAGATCTAAAGGCTTTTTGGCGCCCGTTCCGTGCACCCACGGCGTCGTATATGTTAGCGAAGGGTCGAAACGCTCTGGCGTTTCTACCCTGGTCCGATTGGTCGGATTGGGCATATCTGCCGTGGTAGCGGTGATTTCTGGCCGAGCCAGCCCCTAGTGCGAAGATGCATCAATTCCACATCAGGCAGCTAAGCGACAAACCAACCTCATTCCATATTCCGGAATCTGGAATCCAGAATGTGGTAATCTGCTTATATGTTGGAGCCGGTTGACGTCTATGTGCTACTCAAGTTGGCCTGCGAGCAGAACATTGATCGCTGGGTGCAGAGCGAGTTGGCCTATCAAATCGGAGTCAGCCCTTCCGTCGTGAATAGATCGCTGAAAAAGGCCGAGGCGCTTAAGCTGTACAACCCAGCGCGTAAGCAGATTAACGCGCGAGCACTCGAAGAGGCACTGGTTCATGGTGCGCGATACTTTCTTGCCCCAAAAAGGGGCGGTGAAGTGCGTGGTATTCCCACGGCGTGGGCGGCTCCGCCTTTGGATCAGCTTATCGTTTCGCTCGAGTCATTACCTCCCGTTTGGCCAGATCCGATGGGTGACCATAGAGGCTTATACGTAGAACCGTTGCACCCAAGTGCTCCAAAGGCAGCCGCGAGAGATCACAAGTTTTACGAATTGCTGGCTCTAGTGGATGCCTTGCGCCTAGGCGGGCCTAGGGAAAGAGCCCTCGCAGAACAGGAACTTCACCGCCGACTAAGGATGATAGGAGGGACAGAACATGAGTCCACGGCCGCCAATTGAACTGCTGATCCAAGCCTCAGAGAAGCTCGGCGAACTGTGTGCAGAAGTCGTCTTCCTCGGCGGAGCCGTTGTCAGTCTGCTGGCGACGGAAAAAGGCGGAGCTCCACCCCGATTTACCAAAGACGTCGACGTCGCTATCGAATTAGGCGGGACGTTACTGGACGTGTACGACCTTGACCGACGTCTTCGTGATTTAGGGTTCAGGAACGACATGGAGGGTCCATTTTGCCGGTATCTGCACGGTGAATCCGTGATCGACGTGATTCCGGTTATTTCCGAATCGTTGGGCGACATTAACAGTTGGTATCCACTAGCCATCGAAACGGCCCGGCCCTACACCTTGCCCAACGGCGTTGGAATCAATGTGATTGCGCCTGAATGTTTTCTTGGAACGAAGCTGATGGCGTTTCGCTCTGCAACCCGTGAACACCACGATGACATCATCCTGAGCCGAGATTTCGGCGACATTATCCGGGTCATCGATGGTCGTCCGAATATCGCAATCAATGTACTGGAGGCGCGAGACGATCTGCGAATGTATTTACAAGGGCAATTTTCCGCTCTTCTGAAAGATAGATACATCCACTATGCCATTGAGGATCATGTTGACCCAGGTCGTGAAGACCTCGTGATGAACCGAATTCGGGCGTTTTTACCTTAATCTGAAATTCTGTAATTAACCGACGGGCATCGGTTAACCCTTCGCACCTAACATATCTAGCGCCTTTGGTGTACCGGAAGGTGGTCGGAGTCTCGCCAGTGAACGATGCCCGAGTCGGATCCATACCGATTCCATTCAACCACGGTCTTCAAAAACGGCGGCTGGCAGATCCCAGTCCAGTTCGTTCCCTGCCCGGAAGCGTTGTAGGCAAGGTATTTGCCATCCCAGGAGACTTCGCTTGAGAGAGGAAATAGCTTGCCTTGGAACCACGAACCGTGGATCATCGAGTCGTCGAGGAGATTCCAAACGATGATGTGAAACACCTTCGACGGCTTTCGCCGGATGATCACCGCGATGGGGGCCTCCTTGGCGGCGATGATGTGGAGCCGGGCGGGCACTTCGGTGGTCACAACTCGTCCATGTTGAACCAGAAGTCGTCGCAAATACGTGACGCCCTAACACCTGAATAGGACCCAATGGCCCGTCGAGTCTTGTTCAGGGCATACACTTATCGGGATCCATGACCAGCGCCTGCCGACTCCGACTGCTTGTCACCTTGTTGGCCGGCATCCTGCTCGCGAGCTTTGCCTGGTCGGACGCGCCAAACCATTTCGTGGTCGTCATCGCGGCCTCGGCGGAAAATCCGGGCGACGCGAGTCCCCTCCATCAAGCGCAGAATGAAGTGGGGGAGCTGCTTTTTAAGCCCGGCAAGGTCATATCGGGCCGCCCATGGTATCGGTTCGGGCACGACTACATGACGCTCATCGAGTCGGGGCCTGGGCCAAGGTCGACCGAAGACGCCTCCGCCGCTAAAGAACATTGGGGCCAGGTCGAATTCGACTATGCGAGGCCGGTGACCCGGCCACAGATTCGGATTCGCCAAAGTCGATTCGAACAGCTTTTTCACCCGAGTCCGCGCCCTCATGTGAATAACGAAGCGCTGATACTGGCAGCGGGCTTGCCCCTTTGGACCGGGGATCCGAAACCGGTGGAAAACACCTACCTGGTGATGCTTGAGCAGCTTCCTTCATCGCGGCCCTACCAAAGCGCCCTGGTCCAGAATCACTTCGCGAAGCTGGGAAGCAAGTTCACCATCTCGAACCGCAACCCGACAGCCTCATTCTCAAACGGTCCCACTCAGTTCAACGTGTTCAAAGCCCAGATATTGGGTGGACAGCGACCGAGCGTGCCCACCGGTTCTCATCGTATGGGTCGGCTTAGAACCTACTTGGGCATCGCCGCCAAAGCTGTCGCGGTTCTTTCCGCCGTCGCTCTGGCCGGATTTCTGCTGAAGTGGACCTGGACCCAACGCACGAAAGCCCAGCCTTTCGAGCTGTGGATTCCCGGGTTTGCCACCGGATTCACGTTGCCGTCGATCTCAAAGGCCGAGCCGTGCAACTTCCGCGCTCGGCTGCCTCGCTACGCCGGAGAACCGGCAGTGCACCTCCAACTCCCTGGCCGAGCAGTTCGCCTCTTGTTCTATTCGCGCGCCCGACTCACCTGGGATCCGCGACTCCGGGTGGACGGACTCGATCCGGCAATCTCGGCGTATCCATTGAGACGACTGCCTCGGTTTGTGAGATTCGTGTGGGTCGAACGTCCGGGAGACGAAGGAAACCTCCACATCTCGGTCGATAGACCGCGCATGCTAGGTGGCAGCGATCGCATTGACATCACCGTAAACTTTCTCGCACTGCCAAAGCCTGAACCAGAATCATGAGCGCGCACTCCTTACTCGACCCCATTGCCATCAATCTTGAGGCTTCAGTTATTTGGAGTCGCTGGCGCGACGGAGTTTCTACCGGAAGCCAACCTTCCCTCCCCTCCCCGCCTGCGGAGAGGGCCTCATTTGGGCGTTGGGACCGTAGCTCTCAAACCGAGGACAATACCTAAAGCCGATGTCTATGCCTCAAGACCTCACCCGCCCGAAGGATCGGGGACGCCTTTACCGAATCTCTCTCGATCTGGGGTCAGACTCGACCGTCGCCTATGTGGCGATTCCCGGGCAGTCGAAGATTCAACGGATCGACCTTCAGTATTTCCTTCGAGGGTTGGCGGTCGAGCCTGATTTACTCCTGGAGTCGAGCGGTCTCAGGTCGCACCGCCTGAAGAGTCGGTACGCGATCAACGCCCAGTTTCAATCGTCGGAGCCGCTCCAGAGTTCGCATCATCCCATCTACGGGTACCCGGAAGTGCTTCCGAGTGGGCACACTCGCCTTCCCCTGTTAGATTTCGACCGATATCTTCGGGAAGAGAGTGCGGGAGGCTCGCTGGTCAACTTGGCGACCGAGCCAGGGCGCTGCCTGTTCAAATTTATCGACGATCGGTCCAATCCCTTTGCTTTTAAGGATCTGCTTCCCAATGCGAAGCTCATCTTCCAATCCGGAGTTGGCCTCGATAAGCACCTGGAGATGCGGTTCGCGGGGACAATGCAACGCCTCAAGGTCCACCCGGTCGAGCTGATCAAAAATCAGGTTTGCCTGATACTCGAGAACTTCGTAAGGCCTCATCCGCTTCTCCGGAACGCGGAGAACCAAGCGCCCGCTTGGGAAGATTGCGCAGTGGTCCTGACCGTTCCAAACACCTATAGCCCGTTCCATCGAGACATGCTGGCCCAGGCGGTTTCCCTGTCCCTGGGGTGCGAAGTCACGACCATCACTGAGTCCGATGCCATCGTGTTCTACTACATCGCGAAGGTTCAACCGGATCTGGGGATGCCTGCCGAAGACCTCCAACGCATGGAGCAGACCTACCTGACGATCGACATTGGAAAGGGCACTACCGACTTGACCCTGATGTCGGTGACGTACCGAGAAGCGAGCGAGGCGGAGAAGATCGCCCGAAATCTCGATCCCGACAAGAAGCGGGTGCTCCGTCATGTTTGGGTCGCCGAACGAACCGGTCGCGCTAGTGGCGGCGCGAAAATGACCTTCATCCTCGCTCGTTTCTTCGAGAAGCTGATCGATGTGTCGATCGTGCAGGCACTGGCCTCTTTGAATGTGATTGAGGCGGAACGAACCCGTCTGAGAAAGATCGAGGGTTCGCCGCTTCGGTTGACCTCGACATCGGCGCCCGGAATCCTGGAAGGCCCGGGTTGGGGTCCACGACTACTGGAGTTCGAGCGCATTTGCGACTCCTACAAGCGGGAGCTCGACCTCCGTCCTGGTGGCGTCTTTCTTCCCGATTTGGGAGAGGCCGTCGGCGCGACCGACCTCGCCCAGCACCTCATCCAGCAGTTCCGGTTCTACGTGGCGGCCGTTCACGAGGTGATCCTCACCGACAGCCACTGTGAGGTCCTGTCTCAGGCAGTGCGGGCCGCCCTCGAAACCCCCGGCTTCTTCAATCCTTCGACTCCCGGCACGCCAAGAGAGAAGTCCAAGAACGGTTCGGCGAGCGAGAGGCTCCTGGCCGCCTGGGATGAGCTAGATCGCGAGGTCAAGGCCTACGTTCACGAGAACGTGGACGAGGTGCTGGTGGAGCTCGCTACGGCCCACGCTCGGGGGAACGACACCGTATCTTTCGAAGACGCAGTGGACGCGCTTTCGTTCCTCATGGGAACCAGTGGAAGCCGTAAGACGGCGTTTCGACCGGAAACGGTCAGAACTCACGTTATCCTCGCTGGGCAAGCGTCCCAGTTCAAACCGCTCAAGGATCGGTTCCAAAAAGTCATCGACGAGGCGGGCCTCGGCACGATTCTGAGCCAGGAAGAGTTGGAACGCGGCGTGCGAAAGGAGCCGGAGGCGTCCGTGCGAGTCGGGAATTCGAAGCCGATTGCCAAGCGCGGCTTTGGATTTCTGAAGGCCCTGTTTGGCGACCACGAAGGCGGAGTCGAAATCTCGTGCGATGAGCACATCGCGGTTCACCTTAGCGGCGCCAACCTGAAAGATGGCTGCGCTCGTGGCGCGCTCGACTGGTATTCCAGCAACCCGGTGATGGAGAATCCGGATGCGATTCACGGGCAGATCCTCGTCACCCTTGCCGGTGGCGCCAGCCCCATCGAGATCGACATGGACGTGCTAAACACGACACGCCGGAAGGATCTCGGTTCAGACGAGCTTCGCGATGTCTACGACGCCTGGAATGTTTACTACCTTCCCACTCGTGGTCGAAAGTTCGAGAACCTTCGGGGACAGGATGCCGCTTTAATGGGCGTGTTGGATGCGACCGACCACATCTCGATTCAGATCCGACCGGCTGATCATCCGACATCTCAAATGGTCGTGATGTCAGGCTCTGGCCAGACTCTTCAACTCAATGAAGCCGTGTATGATGCGGTGGACTCGACCAAACTCCGGGCGATGCTATGGCCGGCCAAGCTCTTCGACGAATGAAATTAATCCGACGATCGCTTCCGATCCTAACCTGCCTGGTGGCAGTCGTCATGGCCCATGCCCAAGACTCGGGCCTGGCGGGCTCGGTCCGCTATGTGCGACTTGGCACGGATCGAATCGTCGTGTTTTCGAAGGGTGTCGCCCTCGACTTTCAGAGAGACGCGGCTTGGGATATCTCCGACTCTAAGCAAAAAACCTTGTTCGATTCCTGGATGAGCAAGGCGGGCCAGTCTAAGGATCCCGGTCGATTCATCGCGAGCCTCGCCCCTGAAAAGGAAGTGCCCGTAGCCGGAGAGATCATCCTCGATCCTCCCGGTAACGATACGGTCGCCCTATCGTTGAAATTCAAGGAGACCACTCCAGTACCGATGACCTTGACCCACAAATCGGGCTGGGCACTCGGCTCATCAGATCGAGATTCTTTTAAGGAATTTGCCGAAAAGCTCCACACAACCACACCAACGCTTCTGGTCGCCCTTTCCGGTGCAAGCAAGGTGAGCGAAGAGCAGGCGTGGGAGAAGTTGGTCGATCGTGCCCGTTCAACGAGCGGCTACGTCACCTTGATCGGCGGATCGAAACTTGCGATCTGGTCTCACTTGAAGGAGGGAGCAAGCACGCCTGTTTCCGCACCGGAAACGACAGACAAACCGAAGCCATCCTCTGAAGCAGCCCCGGTTCCGGCGTCGTCAGGTGGAAGTACTTCTTGGCTCTTCCCGGCTTTGGGAGTGGGGATCGTGGGATTAGTCGGCGTGGTGTTCGGCGTACCTGGCGTTCGGGCCAAGGTGCTAGGAAGCGGAAGCAAGAGCGTGGCAACGAAGGAAGCCGCGTTCCCAGTGGGAACTCACGAGAGGGAACTGATCCTCAAGGTGCGCGACGAGGGCCAACGAAAGCCGCCACCTCTCAACGCGCCGTACTCGGTTGAGGAGTATGCGGTGGGCATGATGCTCGACCGGTACCAGAGCTACGAAACTCTGGTTCGCGAACGCGATCTCGCTCAAAAGAAAGCCGACTCTCTCCAAGCCTATAAGGAATATCAGGAACAACACGAGGCCTTCGAGAAGCGATATGTGGCCGCCACCGAGGCCCTCAAGAAAGCACAGGCTGAACTTACGAAGGAGCGAGAAACTCGTAAGGACCTGCAGGACAAGATCCAGCAAGCCGAAACCTATGTCAACAAGCTGTTACAAGACCAGGCTGCGTTAGCCCAGTCTTTGGGAGATGCGGAAGCGCTGATCCAAGAGACAGGCGAGTGGAGTAAGGCGGTAACCGACCGACTGAACGCCCAAGCCGCGAAGATCCACCATGAGTAATCCCCAAAGATTCGATTCCGCCGCATGGCGGGAAAAGCTTCAGGCTCAACGACGCGGAGTGGATGATTCAGTGGAGAAAGTGGTTTCCTTGACCGACACCCAACTTCGCCGCGCCCGCGATGCGGAAGCTCGGCGCGAAGCCTTTCGTCAGAGACAAGCCGAGGTCGTGGAGCGATCGTCGGCTATTTGCCATGACATGCTGCTCATGCGCGGCCAAGACGAGTGGTCGTTGGCATTCGGATTTCTGGTGAACCACTCGATCGGGCACTTGGGGTTGGCGTATGCGTCGGCCGACGAGCGCACGCTCCAGGCGATGATCACGAATCTCTCCCGGTTGGCCGCCGAAACCATGAAAGCCTTCCCCGACCGCCGCATGGCTGTCGATCCCTGGCAACGCGCGATCGCCGCCTTAGGAGAGCCGAACGAACCTCAATACGACACCAAGCCACACCCTCACGTCGAGTCGCTGTCGCGAGTCGTGCTGACCTTGCGCGATACGGGGCCGAGCTTGAAGGATTTTCGCGCTTACTTCGCGCCGTTTGGGACTGCGTTGCACATTATTCGCCCGGCTTGACGCAGCTTTATTCAGCACGGGTAGCACTTGATCCCGCCCAGCGAAGCGCGGGAAATGAACCCAGTGAATCGAAAGCGTGCGTGGATGATTTTTGAGGCAGCCGTAGGTTTAAGCGAACCGTTTAGTGCCAATCTTTGGCTACGCTACACGGGTGTCAAGCCACCCTGTTAAAAGCGGCGTCAAGCCGCCGCAGTCCGCTCGGATTTACATACGCTCCACTCAGAAATTAACCTACAGCTCGACACTCGCCAGGGTTGAGGCCGGGGGGCTTGCCGCCTCTTCAAGACACCCGCAAATCGATTTCTACAACTGATCTCTGCGGACCTCTAGGACGTATATCCTGTTGCAATGATGAGGTCTAGGTCCGAACTCATCTCCACGGATCATTCTGTCCCGCAGCGAAATCGAGGACGGAAACGATGAGAATCCCTCAACTTGCTTCCGGAACCTCGCTGCCAGAAGAGGTCAAAGCCTTCTTATCGTCTCTCGGCGAAGGCATTGCTCCGACGGAGAATTTACAGCTTCACAAACTACCGGATCGTGACCTTTCCGAAATATCGTTGCCTGATTACGACGTCTTCCTCAATGGGAGTGGGCGCCGGATCTTGGGTTTCATCGATAAGCGGTTGTACAGTCGAGTTCAGAAGCCCACGCAGTGGGCGGAGCCGGCGGCGGACAAGCCCTTTTATCGATCCGCCAAGGACATCCGTGGGGCTGCATCGAACACGGTCTACTCCCTCAAATGGAGAACTGCGGAGAAGTGCGAGGTGGGACCGCTCCCAAAACTTAACGCGAACGGGCTTGTGATGCGTTCGATCGTTTGGGTCCAGTGGAGCCAAGTCAAATCTGGCCGAAAGCGAATCTTTTGCAAAGTCGGTTTGGACGATCTTTCGGGGCAGGTTGTGGAGTTGCAACGGTCTGCAGACGACCGGGGATCTATGACACTTCCAGAACTGCCCCATGACTTCCCATTGAAGGAGGATGACCGTCATCCAGAATCTGCGCTGAATTACAAGATCGCTCACTTGTCGCCGGAAAGCCAACCTTTGCTGCTCGATGTGCCGCTTAAGATCTTTTGCTTCGCCGTTCTAGCAAGCGGGGGACTGTTTTGGGCCCGAAGTTGGTGGAAGGAACGGCACTATCACAGAGGTGGACAGGCGCCGTAGGCCAATTTCCCCTGGGGTCAGAGCAATGCGTAGTAGATTGTGTGGGTGGCGTATTGGCTCCTTCCTGTCCTGTTCCTGAGCCTCGCTTATTTGGGCTACTTTGCTCTGAGGAACGGGGCGGCTTCGCGGACGCTTCCCGGGGGTGCCACGGCGGGGCAGGTGGACAAGGCGGTCACGATCGGGTATCTCTTTCTGTCAACCGTCTGCATTGCCGGACTGCTGATCAGCCACCTCGCGATGCCGGGGCCCATCGTGTCTCGGGCGGCTCGGCATATGGAGTTTCGAGGGGTGGCGGTGACGGTGCCTTCGGTTACGGGCGACATGTCCAACGTTCGGATCTCCGGCGACCCGGTGAACGCCGATTCGGAAGTCCAACGTGGATTCCGCTGGGCATCTCTGCCTTCCGGATCCTGGATCGACCTTCGGCCGGATCAGATCGAAGCCGACCACATCACCAGCTATCGAGCCATCGCCAAGCATTTCGGTTCGGTAGCTCGGCTCAACGGAAGATGCATCAACGACGTCCTTGGGGGCTGGATCAAGTCGGGGCAGACCGCACAGTTTTCAATTGACGACGACGGCGACACCCCCGTCCACCTCAAGCTTGAACTAACCATCGAAAAGGGCAAAGTCGAGGTGGGCGTCGACGGACACAAGTCGGGCAAGCTTCCTCTCCAAGCGGCCGAAACCCTCCGTTCGCTTTTGAAGCGTGCCGAGCTTCGTTCGGTGGTCTCCCAGCTGGCAACCGTGACCGATCCGCGGGGAATCTCGGCCCTCGACGTCCTGTACGTTGTACGGTACCGACGAGCAGACGAAGAGTCGCCAGCCGGACTGCTTAACAGCGCTTCTACTGCGCCGGTTTCGATGGACTCCGACGCCCCGAGTGGATTCACGATCAAGCGGACCGATGGTCAGGCAGGAGCTCGGCCCGATAGCCTGCCCAGCGTCAACGGCAAGTTTTCCCTGGAAGTTGACGGCGAGGAGGGCAAAGACAGACTCGGACTTCCCCAGACCTTGGACAACACGACCGGTGGTCAAGTCCGCCTCAAGTTCGCGTTCGACCCGCCGAGAGCGTATCCGCTGCTGCCCGCAGAACTGATCCAGAAACTCAACGGCAGAATATCGCTCGCGTCTTCGGGCAACGGTCCAAACGTCGATGGATACATCTTCGATACGGGAAACCTGAACGAAACCTACACCGCGTTTGCCACGCTCTCGGAAGACGGCACAAGCCTGACGCTTGCCACCGAGAGGGAAGGACAGGACAAGGAGGTCGATCCCAACAAGGATCGTCTCCTCGGTGACGGCTCGGTAGTTCCCATCTACGCACTCGTCGACCCCCTCAAAGGCAAGCAGGGAGCGGTCATCGCGCCTTTGGCATCGATTGGGCTGGGATTGGTTTTCTGCGTGTTCGGGTTCGTGACCCTTAAGACGAAGAAGGGCGGTGTCAAACGACTCCCGCGAGATCTCATTCAGTCGCACGCGGCCTATACGGTTTGGGTAGTGGCGGTGACGTTGGTCGCCATCCGCGCAGTATTGGCATTCCGCGTCTCTCTGCTGCCTCCGTTCAACATGGACGCGAGTTCTGCCGCCTCCTTCCGGGCCTGTTGGCCAAGAGCATGGGCCGCAATTCTCGATCTTCCGCCCATCCTTGGGATGCTGACGCTGATCGCGGTAAGGGCGAAGGGCATGAACGCCCTCCCGAACTGGACCTCGTCAGTCGGCAAAATTTCAAAGCGCGGTCTCGAACGGCTTTCCGATCGACCCTGGCTTCGACTCGGGCATATCGCGTACGGTCTCGCATTCTTGGTAGCGCTCGGCGCCTTCCTCGAGAAGTATCTCCACCTGCCCTTCCCCGAGTACGTGCTCCTTGCGGTGATGCTGATCGTGCTCGGTCTCGTGTTCGAAGGCGTGTCTCAAGCTCGAGATGGCGACTTTACCGAGACCAGCGGTACGGTAGAGGCGAAAGCCAAGTCATGGCTAGGTGGAAAGCCGCCCTTCTTACGATCGATTGTGAGCTTCTTCGCTCGCCGGGGATGGCCGCTGCTCGCCACGTCGGTTCTGGCACTGGCGGTCGACCCCGGCACGTTCATCTTCTTCCTCCCTCTCGCGATTGCGATGGCGGTCGGGTCTCTCTCGGCCGGATTTGGCAAATCTCGACGTAATCCATCCGATAGCCAAAGACCGGTGGCAAAGACCGCACTCGTCGGATTGGCAATCGCGTGCGTTCTGGGGCTACTCATCGCGGTTCCGGTCGGCTCGCGCATGTTGACTAACCCGTTGCTTGGCAAGTTCATTGGCAAATCGGCTTTCCCTTACCGCTTGGTCGCCTTAGACTCTCCTTCGGCGGAGCACCTTTTGGTGGATCCTGCCACCCGGACAGGGGCCTTCAGTCCGCGGGACATGCAGCAGACTCTGCACCAGCGTTGGGAGATGCTGACTTACGTAAAGGCGTCCCCGACCGGATACTTCGGCACGCCCCTCAGCAAAGTCGGCATGACCTACCCGACGATGGTTTCGGATGCCGTCTTCAGCATCTTCCTGGTGGGCGAACACGGAAAGCTCGCTGGATTCGCGGCGATTGCGCTGATCCTGACCCTGTCGCTGGCGTTGTACCGAACGGCATGGAACGCTTCTCGTTCTAGGACGCAGCGTTCAAATGCCCGAGGATTGTATGCCATCGCAAGTGTCATCGGCGGCGCGGGGCTCTACATGGCCTTGGCCAACCTGTGGGTGGTGCCTTTCACCGGGCAGAACTTGCCCTTCCTTTCGCTGGAGTCTCGGGAAGACCTCGTCCTGAATAGCGGCCTCGTGATCGCTGCGCTCCTGCTAATTGCTTTTCCGGCGGGAGCGGGGACCACGACGGATCGAGAGGCGGCCATGGACGCCAAGAAACAGTGGTGGGCTTGGTGGGGATTCCCGATCGCCCTTGCGGCAGGCTTGGCCTGCCTATCGTGGTCTTTCACCCGGATCACCGGAGAACCTGCTCAATCGTTCAACTTAAGACCCGACACCTTGGCGGCAATCCAAGATCGAATCAGCCGGGCGGCGGCGGAGTCGGCCGGTGGACGGCTGCCCCTCGACCAGACGGCGGCGGTCAAGAGCAGCCCGACGTTCGTGCGGTCGATGTTCGACGCTTTCGCGCGGGGCGCGGTGAGTCGAACTCCGTTCGTGTCGGATCGTGGTGGGGCTCGTCTTACCCTGGACAAGGGGTTCTTTATGGTGCCCTCGCCGTTCAGCCACGATGAAGGCGTCGCTTGGCATGGCTCGCTGCTCGCTCAGGGAATGGTTCAGAGGCGGCAACTCATCATCGGCGGTAGTCGAGTCCCGGTGATCCTGGAGCCCAATGCGGGGGTCGCTGAGATCACCCTCGGATTACCGGTCCCGGAGATTCGGGCCCAGACCATCGAGATTCGCCAGCGGCTCCCACGCACGAAGGGGAATGCGGCGCGGTTCGTCGATTACGGCGGCGTAACCTTGAACGGTGACAACGTGGTTATCCGATGGCGTACTTCTGGCAAACCAGGCGCGCTTTTGATCAACGGAGAGAGACCCAAACAAAAGGTCAACGAACACGTTTTGGAGCCTTCGGATCGGGTTTCCCTGGAGTACACGGGTGCGGATGGGGTAGCTCAGAAACTGTCTATTCAATATCCAGGGCCATCGGAGGCCGCTCTCGCCGAAGTCTCTTGGAAGAACGGCAAGTACGTGCGCACGTTCCCCCAGGGAAGCGACTTCCCGCTAGCCTATACAATCGGCGAGATCGCCGATTCCAATGTCCGCAATGGCAAGAAGCTGGACAAGGTGACCCTGTCGCTGGACCTTCCGCTCCAGCGCGACCTTCAGGCACTACTCCGAAGTTGGGGTCGTGAGCGATCTCGGCTGATCGACTCCGGTTCGAAGGCAGCCGACGGTCTGCCATTCACCGCCGTCGCGATTTTGGACTCTTCGACCGGCGGCATCCAAGCCCTGGCCTCGATTCCTCAGTGCGATCCAACCGACAGCCCATCTTCGCTCCGCAACCGGTTCCCGTCGGAGCGAGAAGCGATCATCGCATCACGGTCGACTTGGGCATTCGTGAATCGCACGATCGGTTCGACGATCAAGCCGCTCAGCTACTCCGCCTTAAGCACCCAGCTTAACCACGATGGCTTCGACCTCGGCACGCTCCATGTGGACGAAGCGGCGGCGGTCGAAACCGACACCGACGCAAAGGGCGAAACCCATCGAGCGTACAAGCGACTCGGGGATATCGAATTGAAGCGCGGCAAACGGCTCGGCTCGAAAGAGAACCCGAGAAACGACGTTGACATGACCACCTACCTCCGAGATTCCCGAACATGGCCGGCGGTGGTGACCTCCACCATCGGACTAGTGGCAGAGCGGAAGGACAAGGAGAGGCAAAAGCACGAGTTAGAGGAGATGTTCTCGGGGAACGGCCAAGGCTTGGTGACGATCAATGGTCGTCGGTCCGGGTTCCAACCTCACCTGGCCCTCCAGCGGCTGTTCGCTCCCGATGGCAGTCTGTCGAGCCTTGAGTTGGACAATACGGCTTACTTCAGGGGCATCCAGACGTCGTACGGCCCGGGAGTTGCTCCGTTCAACGCGGACGGCGCCGACCGTTGGGACGATGGACTCGATAAGAGCTTCTTCGCGCCATTGGACGCGTCACAGACCCGATCCCAGTTGCGGTCAGTGGGTCTTCCCGACGTGCATCGGACTGATACGACGAACCTGACCGACCTCGATTCTCAACTCGTGCGGTACATGATCGGCAGCGGCGAGTGCCGTTGGAACGCGTTAACGATGGCGACGAATGCGGCGCGAATCATGACCGGCGTGAAGATTCAACCGACTCTGAGCGGCGATGCCAAGCGAATCACCGAGCCAATGCCGACCCCGATCAGCGACTTCGCGAAATGGCGTCGCCCCCGAATCCTAGAACCGCTGATGCACATCAGCACGATTCCAAAGGAGTACCTGGATCGGATCCATGCAAGCCTTCCCGGCAACTACCGAATTGCGATGAAGACCGGCACCATCGACGATGGCGCGATCAAGGACTCCATGGAGAGCGAGATGCTCATGTTCACCATCGGCGCCTACTCGGATGCGAACGGGTTCGTCTCAGGGCACTGCGTCAGCGGGTTCATTTCCATCCGCTCCTCAAAGAAGGCGGAAGGCGACGACATGATCAAAGGCGACCTCGCTGCCAAGGTGATCCCCATTCTAGTGGCTCATCTCAAAGGAATAAAAACGAAGTAACGATTAGACGTTTCTGGCACAATCCAGTTTATGAAGCTTGTTCGATGCTCGGCGGCCGTGATTTACCTCGCCGTTTGCCCTTTGGCGCTCGGGCAAAAGGACTCTTCGATCGTGGCAAAGGCATGGACGTTGAACCCAGCGGCGGCAAAGTCGTTCTGCGATGGAGGCACGGTTCTCGGACACCAGGGAGACAGCCTGGGAATCAACTTCAACCTTCAGGGTGCAGTGCCTCGCAAGTACCCGCACATGACATCGATCAGTGTGTTCTGGCTCCGGGGAAAGCCCAAGGCCCTCACCGTTTTCTTCAAGCCGGGAACGGTGGCAAGCGTGGCCCTTACAGAAATCGGCTTCCCGAAGGCGACGATCGGCCTCACCGCTTATTCTTCGCTTCCGAATCAACCGCTGAGTCCCAGGCAGATTCTTCGACTAAGGGCCACAACCCAAGGCGTTCAGGAAGTCGCCGGCATTAAGATCGGTCCCTACACCACCGGCAAGTTCTTCAGTCAAAAAGGCCGGGAGTCTTATCTCGACGTTAGAAGCTGATCGCCGAGAACCTCTCATAATCGGAATATGTTCACCGGGATTATTCAAGCGGTTGGTAAGGTCGGCGCGTTGCAGGATGGGGTTCTGACCGTTCGGACGCCGAAGGCGTTTGCCCAGACCGGTTTCGACCTCGGTGAGAGCATTGCGGTCAGCGGTTGTTGCCTGACGGTAGTGGAATCCGCGGAGGCGGAAGATTGGACCTTAAAGTTCGATCTCAGTCCGGAAACGTTGAAGCGCACCTCATTGGGCGACCTGGGGCCCGGGAGCCAGGTCAATCTTGAGCGAGCGATGTCGGCCAACGGCCGATTTGGAGGGCATGTGGTTCAAGGCCACGTTGACGCGACTGGGATCCTCTCTAGCATCACCCAGGCCGAGAACTCCTGGGTCTACCGCTTTGAAACCGCAAGAGAGTTCGATCGGTATCTGATCGACAAGGGTTCGGTGACCATCGAAGGAATTTCTCTCACGGTGGTGCAGCCTCAAGACGGTGAATTTGACACTTGGATCATTCCCCACACCATTCAAGAGACTAATCTCGCCTCGAAGCGACCAGGTGACACGGTCAACCTGGAATTCGATGTGATTGCGAAATACGTCGAGAAGCTCCTTACCTCCCGCAATTAAGCTCCCCTAACAACCTTCAAGTTCGAAGGAATTCAATGCTATCATGGGGTTAGTGGCGTCAAAGTTGTGCGCTCCCGGTCCTTAATGGGCTGGTCCAAAGGAGGATTTCGATTGATGCGTTTTGGTAACGGCACGGCTGCGGTGGCTTCCACCCTTACTCTGATAGGGTTCTCGGGAACCGTTTTTGCGCAGACCAGGATCGACGTCAACGTGGTCACGGCGAGGCACCCAATCAGCCCCAACGTTTACGGTGCGGCATTTCCGACCGCCGCTCAGATCGCGGACCTCAACATGCCCCTTTGCCGATATGGGGGAAATCAATCGAGCAGCTACAACTGGCTCCTCAACTGCGATAACCGGGCAAATGACTGGTTCTTCGAGACCTTCGCCGACGCCAGTTCGGTCGCTGGGGAGCGTGGAGACACCTTCATCGCGAACGCCAAGTCGAAAAACGCGCAGGCGATGATCACCATTCCCATGCTGAATTACCTGGGCAAGGTCGGGACAAATCGGTCCAGCTTAAGGTCTTTCTCGATTGCCAAATATGGTCCTCAGACCAATAATGACCCCTGGCAGGCGGATGCCGGAAACGGTGTCAGCACTGCTTCGGGCAATCCCTTCATCATCGGGAACGACCCTACCGACGCGAACACGCCGAACAGCCCCGCGATGCAGAACAGCTGGGTGCAGCACCTCATTTCCAAGTGGGGTTTCTCCAATACGGGCGGCTTGAAGTACTACATTTTGGACAACGAGCCGTCGCTCTGGAATTCCACCCATCGGGATGTCCATCCCATCGGGGAGACATACGATGAGCTTTACAACGACTACACCACTTACGGCTTGAACATCCGAAACGCCGATCCTAACGCGGTGATCTTTGGCCCGGAGGAATGGGGCTGGTCCGGTTATTTCTACAGTGGATACGATGCCGCCGCGGGCGCAGCGAGCAATTGGACAAACTTTCCTGATCGTGCCGCCCACGGCAACATGGACCACATCCCGTGGCTTCTCCAGCAGCTCAAGGCATACGAAACGACCAACGGTAAGCGGTTGATCGACGTCCTCAGCGTCCACTACTATCCGCAGCAGGGAGAATTCTCAGACGATGACTCTTCGGGAATGCAGGCGATTCGGAATCGTTCGACTCGATCGCTTTGGGATCCGAACTACACCGACACGTCGTGGATCGGCTCGAAGGTTCAACTTATTCCGCGCCTGAAAAACTGGGTCTCGACCTACTATCCGGGGCTCAAAACAGCCCTGACGGAATACAACTGGGGCGACGAAGGGAACATGAACGGAGCAACGACTCAGGCCGATATTTTCGGAATCTTGGGTCGAGAAGGGCTGGACTTCGCCTCACGATGGACAACCCCCGCGACTGGCTCTCCGACGTATCTGGGGATGAAGATCTTCCGAAACTACGATGGCCTCAACTCCACGTTTGGGGACGTGAGCGTTGCGTGCTCGGCTCCGAATCCGGACAACCTTTCCGCGTTTGCGGCCCAGCGGTCCTCCGACGGCGCGATCACGATTCTAGTGATCAACAAGGTCAATTCGGCGGGCCAAGTAAGCCTTCACATCGCAGGATTGCCGCCGAAGGGTCCGGCCTCCGTGTATCAATTCTCCGCAGCAAGCCCCTCTTCGATTCGAAGGCTTACGAGCTTAGACACGACCGGCGGAATCGTGAGCGGAACGGTGCCCGCCCAGAGCGTGACGCTGTATGTGGTTCCTGCCGCCCGTCTGAGCCTCACGATAACCGATCCTCAGCCTGTTCAAGCGACCCCCAACGGAACGGCCACTTACCCTGCAGTTGCCCTCGATCCGGCTTACCCAAGTGCTCCGGTTACTGGGAGCATCCAAAAGGGTCCCTCTTGGGCTCACTACGACGGTCAGACACTTACCGTGTCGCCTCCCGCGAACGCGCTCATCGGCAACTACCCGGTGATGCTGTTGGCTTCGGAAGGTGGTTCCAGTCCCTCTACTGCGACCCTCTCGATCATGGTTCGAGTTGGACCGGCCCTACTTCAATCAGCCGCATTCGAAACTCCAACCGTGGCCTCTGGCGCAACGGACACGTTGACGGTCAAGCTGTCGTCCCCAGCTCCCCACGGAGGAAGCACGATCACCGTGGTCAACAAAGATGGGCTGCTCACGGTTCCGAACTCGGTAACCATTCCCGAGGGATCGCAGTGGGTAAGTTTGAGCGTGACCGCCGGGGCGGTTACGAAGAACACGAACTCCTTTCTAACCGTGTCCTACGGCGGAAAGCTGATCCCCGCCACCGTGCGAATCACGCCGGCCCGTTAGAAACTCACCGGCCCGGAGTTAGTTCTCCGGGCGATTGGCGATTTCGAATTGATAAACTCTTAGCAGCTGCTCAGCAGACAGCGAGTAGAGGGCTTCGAGTTGCTGAACCAATGCGTCGACGTCTCCACCGTCTGGGAGAGCTAGCTCACCGAGAAGTTGGGCCTTCTTGTGGAGGAGTCCGGTTAGGTCGGCGGTGGTGTTTCGCGCGTGGCCAGCCGGGTACATCACCATTCCGCTCTCGTAGATCGCCCCATCTACGTCCGTGATAATCAAGGACGTCGGAATGCCATCGGGGTATCGGCGATCATATTCCGGCCCGCCATGCTCGAAGGAGATCTTGTCGATCAGCTCTCGAGTGTTTACATCGTGCAGCGCCACTGTTGAGTAGTCCGCCGGCATAAGCATCAGCTGCTTCCAGAAGTCATCGGAAGTTCCCAATGCAGACGCCTCAATTGCTTTGCGTAACAAGGTCGCCACGATATAGACCATCGAGTGATCAGCGGATTGCCGCGTGTGCGGATCGCGCTTTGCAGGATCGCCGATGATTCCAAATGCCGGTTCGTAGGCTTTCACGATGATGGCGCCGACCCTGCCAGGTTGAAGCAAGCTTGGGTTCTCGACCAGCAGATCGATCAAGCCCTGGAGGGCTCCTGCCGATTGATGCTCGTACAGTCCGATCTTGAAGTGCATCCCCATCACGGCAAAGTCGTCTCCCGAGTGACTGAGCACCAGGTCGAACGGAGAGTCACCCTTGGTCGGCTCGAACTGTCGGAACAGGCTCTCGGGGTTTCGGAAGATGTCCTTCGGTCCCACGAAGCCGGCGAGCGCTCGTTTCGCGCTTAGGACGGCGGCCTCGGTACTGATGGCGGCGCTCGCTCCCTTGGAGTCGCTCAACTGCTTTCCAGCGCGAATGGCGCGCCACGGAATGTAATGAGCGACGAACATGCCGATCGCGCTTTCGATCTGCTCGGCGGTTCCGCCATGGAGAGCAACGTAGGTTGCGGCGGACGCGATCGCTCCATGGACGACGTGGTCGATTTTGTATGTTTTAAGGCTAAAAACTTCCGCTAATCGGCCACGAATCTCATCGATGAGAACCATCGCACGGAGGGCGGTTGTGCCGTCAAGTCCTCGTTCCTGGCAGGCCGCTACGGCGACCGAATAGTAGTCGTTGTGACCAAATTCACCGGCGACAAAACCACGTGCGGGGTTATAGCCAAAGTTCGTTCCGTTGCTATCCCACTCACGGACAGCGGCGCCGTTGGCGACAATCGCCTTCTCAGATTTGACCCGCGTTGGCGCACCGAACAAAGTGGCTCCGTTGGAATCGACGTAGGAAAGCGCTTCCGCTTGAAGGATGGTCGGCGCATTGGTCCGAAGGGCTAACGCCGATGCGCCGCAAAGAACAGCATCGGTATGAAATCGTTTGATACGATCGAGAACCGCTTGACTGGGGCCAGGACCCAGAGTACCGGCAAGAAAATCGATGGCAAACTCCCCAATGCCTAGTGCCTGGTTGGTGTCTTTACCTAGGGTAACCGACGTGCTCATGTAGCCTAAGGTTAGCAGGTCGGACTAAGGGAACTTTCCCTCAAGGGTGCAACTGAGGCACTTGCTGTACGCACTAATTGCGACTTCGGAATGGACGGACCCCATCACATAATCTTAATAGTCCTTGTGGGAGGAGCAAACACTGGGTGTCCCGGGAAAGGACTGCGACTTCGGTTGCCAATTCCGTACCGGGCGCCTAAGGTTTCATTGCTCCCGATTTTAAATGTTTTCCAATAACGCCGTCACCGAACAGCAGCGAGTCTCCGTTCTGAGATCGTACGAGATTCTCGACACGCCCCCTGACGCTTCCTTTGACGATATGGTTGACGTAGTCCGAGCGGTCCTTCGGGTTCCGATAGCTTACATTTCATTGGTGGACTCGGACCGCCAATGGTTCAAGTCTCGCCGGGGAATTGATATCCAAGAGACTTCGCGAGAGTCCTCCATCTGTACTCACGCACTGCTAAGCACGGAACCGCTTGTCATCGAGGACACCCTTGATGACGAACGCTTCCGCTCAAATCCCTACGTAGCAGGTCCTCCGGGAATCCGCTTCTATCTGGGCGCGCCTATCCTAGCCGCACATGGCGCAATCGTCGGTACGCTTTGCGCTCTCGACACGGAGCCGAGAAGGGCAAGACAAACGGAGGTCAAACTCATGCGAGCCTTAGCCCGACAGACGGATTGCCTCCTGGAGTTGCATCGGCTTCGCAGTACAACCGGTCGACTGGCTAATACCGCTTGATGCCGTTACGAAGAACTCTCATGCCGTCGAAACTCGATGAGCCTGACCGCGCAATCATTCGCGATCTCGTCGAGAAGATTCGTCTCGGGTGAGGAGAAGGAGTCCGGCTCGGATGCATAAGCGGAGAGGACTCCAAACACGGTTGTTCCATCTCGCAGTGGCAACCCAATAGAGGATTGGAACCCGCTCTTGATGGCTTGGTCTCTCCAAGGCTCCATGTTGGGATTTGCTAGGAAGTCCTGATTGATCTGCACTTTTCCGGTGCGAACTGCGTTTCCAGATGGGCCTCCCCCAACCGCGTCGTCTCCCCACCCGACCTTAATGCCCTCGAGGTATCCGTGCGAGTCTCCATAGGAAGCCAGGACACTCATCGACTTCGCCTCGTCGTGCTCAACAATACCGACCCACGCCATCACGTAGCCGCCCTCCTCTACAAGAATTCGGCACAAAGTGAGCGTCAACTCGTCCGCGTTATGAGCGCGAAATCCGAGCCGGGGATAGGCTGCGAGTACCCGGCAAGCACGATCAACGTTTCGAATCCGGTCTTCCAGCCGCTGGAGGGCGGTCGCGTAATAGATCACTGCCTGCCGAAGGGTATCCGGGTCCGTCGTTTCGGCAAGCACCGACTCGGACTGAGGAACCACTATGGTTGGCCCATCGGCGCTGAATTCGCCCCTTACGAACGCCGCGGTCAGAGCTCCACGGGGAAGGGAGCCGCACTTCTGCCGAATTCGAGCCCAGTAAGTTCGCAGCGTGTTTGGCGAGATGTCGAGTTCAATGGCGATATTCTTGTCGAGCAAGCCCGCAGAGGCCAAACCCAAAATCTGCCGTTCTCTCGCCGATAAGTCCTTCATGTTCGTGCCGCAAATACCAGCCCCGCAACTGGTACGTCATGTATCTTGCCATACCTATGCCCACTCCGTGGTTGGGCGGGTTCGGAACAAGGCGGTGATTGTTGATTCTGGCTTTGGATCCCTCGTCGGGACGGTCCCAATGTGGCCCTGCGCGGGAGTCTATACTCCGGGCATGGCGACACCTCTTTCACTGCGATGTCCTGCTTGCGACGAGTTGGCCACGGCTCATAACGTCGGCGGATTGGCCATGCATGTGTGCGCTGGTTGCGGCGGAGTCTGGTTTGGCTCGAATCAGCTCAAACGCGTCTTGGCACAGGGCGCAGGCGCGCTTGACGAGCTCATGGGCTTCGAGCCGGTAGAGTCACACGCGTCCCGTAAGCACACGATGATGAACTGCCCAGAGTGTCAGATCCCGCTTCATTCAAACCTGGTGGCCGGTGCTAACAACGTTTCCGTGGATACCTGCTACGCCTGTGGCGGCCTATTCCTTACTTCGGACGGTCTCGCGCGACTGGACGAACAGTGTCATCAATCAACGGGTGCGGTCGCTACACCGATATCGGCAGAAGCGAGGGCCGTAGTCGCTGAATTAGAGAATCTGACGGCTGTGGAGCAGCAGCGAACAAAGGTGATGTATCAGATGCTCCGAAACAGGGAGACCTATCGTTATGGCTATCGTGGCGGGCTGTGGCTATAGCCTCATCTCGGTGGACCCTGCGAGCGATATAATCGGGGCATAGTGAACCAGGCGCCTTCCATCCCCTGCCCCGCATGTGCAGGCCCGATGCACTTTCACACAATCGCCAACTCCCGCATTGGTCTATGCGATCAGTGTGGCGGAGCATGGTTCGGATCCGGCCAGTTCGATTTCCTCGTAAAACATGGAGCAGCCGCATTGGACGAACTGGTATCCCTTGAGCCAGCGCAGGTTCCGGTGGCATATGCGGCGGGCCGAGGCCGATGTCCGGCATGTGACCTACCGCTGAAGACGAGTTCGTACGCCGGACATGCCGCCGTCCATTTGAGTGCCTGTTATCAGTGCGGTGGAATCTACATCGATGAAGACTCCATCCGATCCTTGGACGCCGACGCTCATAAAGGCGCCGCGGTTGGCGCTAGCTCGTTTGGTCAGAAGGGCAGTTTTGGTAGCAAGCCAGGAGTCCCCTCGCCTCAGGCAAGAATCCATGCGATTTCCCACGGACTCTTTCGCAGGCACGCTGAGGTCGACACCTCCGATCTCGCCGTGAACACGATGGTCGCGATTGACATCGCGACCGACATCCTCAGCTTCTTCCTATGAATCTGGCACCGTCAGCAGTGCATTGTTAGATCGAACGTGTATCGGGCCAGTGCATCTTGCACATTCCCGGAGCAGCGGAATGGGCCTGAAGGACCAGGACTTATCGGGCGCGACGAATTCCGCCCGGTAGTCTTAGCGTGAATGAAGATCACCAATAGCTTGATCGCATTAGGAACAATGGCGGCGGTCTTGGTCGGCTGCTCGCCTAACAACGCAACCGTCGCGAATCCCGCTAGCATGGTCGGTACTTGGACGGGGCGTCCTGAACCGATAACCCCACCGGCCGCGTTTGTAGATGAGCAAACCCGAAAGAGGGAAGAGGGCGCAGCTGCCATGCTGAACAACGTGAGAGTCGAATTCGAGTTCCATAAGGACGGAACCTGCCTTATGGACATGCCTGGCTTGCAGCTTCCGGGAACGCCATCACCCGATCATCGGGCCGCGAGAGTTCCGGGCGCCTGGACGCTTGTGGGAAACAAATTGAACCTTACCTTTCTCTCGGAGAAGGGTAAGGTCGCTGATTTCACCGTTTCCCCTGACGGAAAAAGCTTCTCGCACGGAAACCGTGGCGCGACCTTCACCAAGGAGTAGGTGACTAAGAAGCGGCCTCGGGCCGCGGAATGTCGGAGTAATAAAGTGTTGGAGTGATGGCCCCGGACGAATGAACGTGTGAGCCCAAATGGCAATAGGTGGCCGGTGGTTGGTGGCCTGTGGTCGGTGGCTAGCGATCAGCTTGCAGGCAGGAAGAAATCGAAATTGCCCGTTCGCGAACAACAATCGAAGAAGACAAGGGCCCATTTTCCGCTAACCACTAACCACTAACCACTAACCACTAACCACCAACGCAAGATAAAACAAAAAGGGCGTCCAGATTTTCATCTGGACGCCTTATTTTGCCTTTGAAAGAATTTTAACCGGGCGACGAGCTTATCTAACAGGACCCTACGGTCCGACTACCTCCGCCGCAGAAGAGCTTAACTGCCGTGTTCG
>CAIVDU010000064.1 GCA_903904815.1 uncultured Armatimonadota bacterium | reverse complement strand
GTCAGCTTCATGGACTTCGACCTCGGCTACATCGACTTGGAGACAGGCAGTCTCCAAAAACTAGACAACCCGTTTGTCAGCTCGAAGTTGTAACCTATGTGTCCGGAACGTTTTGTAACCTATGTGTCCGGTATGGACACGTGGCGCCCGTCGGCTTTGGCTCTGACTGCCAACTGCTGGCTGCGAACTGCGAACTTTGATTTCATTTTGCAGTCCGGAGGTTTCCGCCAGACTGACCATCTGGCGCCATTCGATGCCTGCATCCTAGACACGCGGCGCCGGACCAAGCTAAGCCGTGGTGTTCGACTTGACTGGGCTTCCCTCGGTGACTGGTAGCGGGTTGGCCGTCAGGAACTGACCGAGAATCTCGGAAGTCTCAAACTCCTTAGCCTGAATCACCTCTCGGGCGGCGCGCATCCGAGCGTCTCCGAGCACGAGTCTCGTCCTTTCCTTTAGCTTGGCGATCTCTTTAGCGTTCTTCCTGATTGGACGTTTCGTGAACGCCTCTAGCGAATGGATAGATTCACCGCCGGCGACCTGCTGGAGAGCGTCTAGTGCCACTCGAAGATAGCGAAGTTCAGTGGTGTTTAAGAGTGAGGCTGCGAGTTGGCGTCTCGCTTCTACAGGAAGGTCGTCGGGCTCTGTTAGCGTTGGAAGGCGGCTCAACAAGACTTCACGGGCCAAGGCGGGGGCAGACGGTTGCGGGAGCGTCGTTGCCTCGATCAGGAAGGGTAAGAGGCGCGGATCGTCGAACTTTGCCGCCATGGCGAGGGCTTGCTTGTGGCGGTTGGACGCGGCGGCTCCGATGCCTCCCAACCCGGCGAAAGAAGCAAAACTTGAAGCCAGGTCGTCGGGATAGCTTCCCCTACGAATCCAAAGAACAACGATGGCGAGCATGAAGATCCCGACCAGTGCCCCAACCGCCTGCTTCAGAATGCGATCCGACTGACGGCGCTTTGCGCTCTCCTCCTGCAGCAGGGCAACGAGGTCATCCAAATTCTCCGGGATTGGGAGTTGCGAGGCCATTACCCATATGTTACGAGAGGTTCTGATCGGTCATGGGCATCTTTGCTGCACCATCCAGGCGGGAACCACATCGAGACCGTCTAAGGTTAGCCCCTAAACGACAGACGGGCTCGGCGATTCGCCGAACCCGTCCTCTCCCCAGTGTCGATTTACGGAAGCGCCTACAGACCGCCGGGGCGTCCGCCAGGGCCGCCGGGGCCTCGGCCACCGGGTCCACCTGGGCCACCGCGTCGCATGCCGGCCATCACTTTCTTCCACTCGGCATCGTACTTGTCGAACTGTGCCTTTGACAGAATCTTTTTGAGGCCGTCCTCGTGCTCTTTACGGATGGCTTGCATCTTTTCGCGCATGCCGCCACCAGGGCCACCAGGGCCTCCGGGACCGCGTCCACCAGGGCCGCCAGGACCTCGTCCACCAGGACCTCCAGGGCCACCGGGACCTCGGCCGCCAGGACCGCCCATGCTGCCGAAGAGAGCCTTTTGCTTTTCAGCAGTTTCCTTGTCTAGCTTGCCAAGGGCTTTTTTCTGGGCAGGGGACAGGCCGAGCTTTGCGTAGATCGCCTCTCGAGCCTTCTCCATCTGGGCCATCCGAGCAGCAAAGCCGCCAGGGCCGCCAGGACCGCGTCCGCCGGGTCCACCTTGCGGTGGTGGTCCGCCAGGACCCTGGGCCAATGCGGAAGTTGTGAGCGCGAGCGTTGCGCCCATAACAATAAACATCAATACGACTTTTTTCATGATCATGCCGGCTGTAAAGCTAGACGCAATGACGCCCTAGGGCGGCAGGAGTTCAGTTGCCGCCCCTATGTTCTCACAAATGTGAGATTGAAAAATTCAGGGTTGAACGGGAGGTGGAGTACCGCCGCCCGCTTTGGCCGCGTCTCGGGCCTTCTTTTGCTTCTCCAATTCAGCCTTCATCTGAGTCTCAAAATCGACCTTCTGGGCGGGCGTGAGAATGGCGAGCAGATTGTCGCGAAACTCCTTGGTGAGGGCCAACATCTTCGGTCGCAAGGCTTTGCGGTCTTCTGGAGTGGCATCGGCTTTAAGGGTCTTCCGGAGGGCTTTTCCGTCGGCTTTGAACTTGCTTTCGAGTTCGGAGATCTTGGTTTTTTGGTCGGCGGTGAGGTCCAGCTTCGCGAGGATGCTGTCGGTCAGCTTCATCAAACCCTGTGGTCCAGACCGACCTCCGGCCTTGCCGGAAAACCCGGCGGGTGGCGCGCCCCCGCTAGGGCCAGCGGTCTGGGCATGGCTAAGAGTCGCGAAGGCCAACATGGCGCAGATGGGCAGAAAAGTGTGTGCGAACTTTTTCATCAGTCTTTCAGTTCTCCAACGCTGGGTAAGGACGCGGGAGAGGCGCTGAAGTTCAGGCAGTTGGGGTTCCTAAACTCAATCCCCGTTCTTTCGCCGGACCTCCCAAGGTGACGAGTCGTCGTGCTCCTGCGCCGGGTTACTCCAGATTGAGATCTCTCTGCAACCACCCTTCGGGGGTCGGGGTGGTGTCTGAGGCTCGTCTCCGGTGGTCGACCGAAGGTCGACACAGCGGCTCACCTATGAAACCCCTTCGGGTCTTCGGATTGTGGTCTGTGGGGCCGGGATTTGGTAGCAGTCGAGATTTTTCCGGACCTCCATCCCCAGCCCTTCCTCCTGAATTCCGCACATGCATCGGAATACGTGAGGAAGGGAGCCGCACTATTGGCGCCTAATCGACGTGGAGGGTTTTTTCGTTGGTGTAGAGGACGGAGCCGGCGGCGGCGCCTCGGGGGCGGCGGACGTATTTTTTGAGGGTGTAGTCGACGGGGACGAAGCCGCTGTGCTTGCTGGGCGAATGTTGTACGGCGATTTTGGCGGCGAACAGGAGGACTTCCTTTGCCACTCGATCAGGTTGATTCTGAGTTTGAACGACCACATGGGCGGACTGACCACCTCGGATGTGGAGCCACCAGTCGTTCGGTTTCGCGACTCGGACGGTGAGGTAATCGTTCGCTTCCGAGTTTTCGCCGTAAAGGATTCGATAGCCGCCGGGTCCCAAGAGCTCACGGACACGGTGTCCCTCGTACGGTCTTTCGTCTTTGGGTTTGGCTCCGGTGGGGGACTGATTGTTGAGCCACCTTCGGCTGTTGGCCTCTTCCTTGAAAGCGGTCAGTCGATCGAGCCGTTCTTCGGATTCGACGCGGGCGAGCAGAGAACGCACCTGAGCGGCATCGTCTTGCATTCGAGCGATCTGGTCACGGACCAGGCCCATTCTTCCCTTCGCTCTCTTTGCCTTGTCGAAGTAACGGTTGGCGTTGTCCTTAAAGCCGAGTTCCGGGTCGAGTTTTATCGTCAGCTCGTTGCCCTCGTAGTCCCATGCGGTGAGATTCGAACTGCCTTCCGGGACCGAGGGTCCGTAAGCGAGGATCAGTTCGCCCATGAGTTGGGTCTTCCCAGCCTTCTCTCCCTGCTCAAGCACCTGGGCAAGATCGTGAAGGGCCGTTTCGCGTGCGAGGAGGACTCTGTGAAGTTGCCCGATCAGATTCGCCTTTACGGCGGCAGCCTGAAAATCCCGAATCGCCGTCTCGTAATGGGCCTCCAACGCGAGGCTTAAGGACGCGCGGGGATGTTCTGGCAATCCTAGGACGGCAACACTCACCGGATAGGCTCCGTGACCGGGGGAGAAGACAGGTCGAAATGGAATCTGAATTCCGCCGCCAGCGTCAATCAGCTTTTGTAGAAACGGAGAGGGGCGCGACTGACCGTCGAATGTCGGGGGGCGAAGGTAGGGACGGCCAGAGAGAATCGGGCGCGCGCTCTTGTTCTCGCCTACCCATTTGGCCGCAGAAACTACGCGACCGGAGGAATCGAGCAGCATCAGGTTCGAGTGCTTGCCCATGAGTTCGGCGACCAGAGTGTGAACTCCCGAATCGGACTCGAACTCTAGCTCGAGGATACGGTCGCCGGCGACCTGCCGGGCGGCGCGCAAGCTGCCTCCCTCGATGCGTGCGCGTAGGGTGGCAACGAAGGTCGGAGGTTGGGGCTGATTCGCCATTCGCTTGACCACAAAGTGGGCACGAGCGAATTCTGGGTGGCTACTCAGCAGGAACATGGCTTCCCCTCCCCCGGCATAGAGTGCCAAGCCGATCGTGGTGTCATCCGGTTGACGAATGTTTTGCGCTCGACCGCCCACGTACGCTTGCAACTCCTCCACCACGGCCTCTAGCGCGAGGCTGTCGAAGGGGATGCGTATGGGTTTGGGGGTACCGATGGGGGTCAAGGTCTTTATTCTGCCAAGGGTTTGGGAGTTGGGGTCGAGTCTACCGTGGCGTGGAGGGGGGCCAAAGGTCGAGCGACCTTCGGTTGTGGGGTGGTGGTATCGAAGTAATAGGTCCGGAACCGGGAGTCGTTGGGACGCGTCCGGTTGGTCCGCACCGATGGGATGATCCTGGCAGAACCGCGGCGGGAAGCCGCGGCTGATGGCTAGGCGGTGAGTTGCTCGAAGAGTTTGACGTCGTCTTCGATTTGAGCAAGGCTGGCTTCCCAGAAGGCGGACGTTCGGATGTTGATACCGAAGCCGTCGGCCAACGTGGCGGCGTCGGCGAGTCCGGTGGAGGACAGGAGTTCGTCGTAGCGGGCGTGGAAAGTGTCGGACTCTTTTCGATAGATGGCGTAAAGGCCAAGGCCGAAGAGCAGGCCGAACATGTACGGGAAGTTGTAGAAGCTTCTTCCGTAGTAGTGGGGTTTGGCGGCCCACATGTAAGGATGTAGGAACTCGGGATCAAGACCGTCGCCATAGGTGTCGAGCTGAGACTGGCGCATCAGCTCGCACAGTTCCTTAGCCGACAGTTCGCGTTTCGCTCTTAGGTCGAACACGCCTTGCTCGAACAGGAAGCGACTGGTGATGTCCACCACGACTTGAGTCGTCCCTTGCAAGGAGGCTTCTAGGACGGTCAGCTTCTCTTGCGGAGTGCCGGTGTCCAGGACGGCTTGTCGAACGATAGTCTCGCAGAAGATGCTAGCGGTCTCGGCAAGGGTCATCGGGGTCGACTTCTGCCACGAAGTTCGGTTGGCAAGGCAAAGGTTGTGGTAGCCGTGGCCCAGTTCGTGGGCGAGCGTGCTGACGGCGCCGAAGGAGGGCTTAAAGTTCATGAGGATCCGAGATTCCTCACGACGGACACCCATGCAGAATGCGCCGTCACGCTTTCCGGGCCTTGGACCGGCGTCGATCCAGTTTTCTTTAAAATTCCGGGCGGCGAAATCACCGAGCTTAGAGGAGTAAGAGTTGAACTGCTCGACTACAAAATCGGTCGCTTCAAAATATTCCCATTCCTTTCCTTCCCCGCCGAGGGGGGCGAAGAGATCGAAGAACGCAAGCTTCTCGACGCCGAGCGCCCGAGCCTTCGCCTTCATGTATCTCCGGAAGATCGGGAATGCGCCCTTCGCGGCCGTGAGCATTGCGTCAAGGGTTTCTCGATCGATGTTTGCGCCGAAGAGCGCCTCGTCTAGGGGGGAGTCCCATCCACGTCGCTTTGCCAGGAGCCCGACTTCTCCCTTGATGGAGTTCATGGCGGCGGCAAGAGGTGTCTCGGTGGCCTTCCAAGTAGACAACTCAGCTAGGTAAGCATTTCGGCGAACGTCCCGACTCTTTTCGTACGCGAGGGCGCGCACGGCGCTGATCGGAAGCTTCTTGAGTTCGCCATCAATCTCCAGAGAGACCTCCAGCTGGCTCGTCACGTTTCCATGAAGTTTGCCCCACGCCACGATTCCGGTGAGTTCGAGGTCTGAAGCGAGCCCCTCAAGGTCCGGCTCCATGAGATGAGATGCGGCGACGGCGGTCTTTTGAAGGGCGTATGCGTGGTCGCGTGCGACCTGGGAATTGGCTAACAGGAAATCGATGTCTAGCGAACCCACCCAGGCGATGAACTTCTTTCCGAGTTTTCGACTTCGGGCCATCTGGGAGTCGAGTTCACTGTCCTTCTCTTGAGCGAGTTCATCGCGTGAGTCGGTCGTGGTGAAGGCGGAGATGTAAGCGTCCACCAGACGAAGATCGTCGGCTAGCTTATTGCGAATTGGCAGGAGTTCTTCAAAGTGAGCGACGTCTTCCGCGGTGGTTGGTCCTTCCCGCTTTGCAATGGCAAGTTCCTCGAATCTTTTCTCCAATGCATCGATGCTGGAGACTGCGCCTTGGACGGCAGCGGCGAACTCGGGGGACGAAAGGCCCGGAAAATAGACGGACATGTCCCACTTGGGAAGGGTCTGGGTGGTGCTCATTGCTACCCGTCAGTTTAGTCTGCTTCTCACTTCCAGTAAGCTATAGACCGGATATCGCAATGACGCAGTCCATGACACTTAGAATCGGGTGATCAAAGTTGGTTTGAAAACTGAGGTTTCCCGCATACGCCCGACAACTCACATAAATGAAAACCCACTTGGACGAAGTAGATGTGCAGATTCTGGCACTGCTCCAAGCAGACGGCCGAATCACCAATGCCGACCTCGCGAAGCGAGTCGGCCTGTCGCCCCCTTCCGTACTTCAGCGCGTCCGCGCTCTCGAGAAGGCTGGCCTGATCAAAGGTTACTTTGCGCTCCTTGACGCAGAGCGGCTTGGGCTAAAAATTACCGCACTTGCCATGATCTCTCTCGCCCTCCACCAAGAACAGCCGATTGAGCGGTTTCGGAGAAGCGTTAACGAGATACCGGAAGTCATGGAGTGTTACCACGTGAGTGGTGAGTTCGACTTCCTTCTGAAGATCGTCGTGAAGGACATCAGGGCTTATGAGGCGCTTATTCGCGAGCGGTTGAGCAAGATCAAAGGCATCGGTCAGATCAAGACGTCGTTTGTGCTTGGAACATCGAAGTACAACACGCAGATTCCGTTTGGCTAGTTTGGAGTCCGGCTCTGACGGTTCGAAAGTTTGGGATCTGGCGGAAGGCGTCAGGTCCCAAATTATGTTTTTGGGGTCCACGCGCAACTGGGGTCATGCGGTGGTTGCCGGTGTTGGACTCCCTCCAAATTGCGAGATAGTATTCCGAGAAGCCCATGCCGACCATGAGGCCGCCGGCGAGGGCAAAGTAGCAAACTCCCATCACGCAGCGTTGGACCATGGTCGGGGGTAGGAGAATTCCTCGGAACTGACCAGGGGCGGGCTTATACAGGCTCCATATTCGTGGGAGGGAGAGGAGCACGAGGATCCAGATCATTGGGTTCCACATGTGGCCGGTTACGGTCATCGCAATGAGTCCAATGAGACCCACCAACCACAGCCAGGGCGAAACCGCGCCGACAATCCAACCACCATCGAGTGGCACGATTGGCATGAGGTTGAACAAGTTCAGAAAGAACCCATAGCTTGCTAAGGCAAGGAACATGGGGCTGTCGGTTGCGAAATAGATGCCAAGGCACAGCAACGCGCCGAGGCCTCCGGCTACTGGGCCGCCGATTCCCATGATTGCTTGGGCCCAGGCCGACTTTGAACCGCGCTTATTAAAGATCAGTGCTCCGAAGAACGGAATGAATACAGGCGCGGAGATCGGAAGACCTTGCCGCCAAGCAACAAACACGTGTCCCATCTCGTGGATGAAGATGAGGATGACGAACCCCACGGCAAACTGGAATCCGAATACCATCGTGTAAAAGCCGATACTGACGATCATCGTGAACAGGGTCACGAAGATCTTTCCAAATTTAAGGACTTTGAAGCCCAGGTAGGCCACCGACCAAAGGGTCTTTATCTTGGCAACGAGCGTGGCCAGGAACACTCCTATAGGCCCCATTCTCTTGAGGCGCTTCTCGAAGATCGACTCGCGAGGAGGATTCGGAGGAGGGGGTCCTGCAGGTCCCGGCTCTTGTTGAACCGGCGGGATCAGGACGGGGGGAGTTTCGAATTCGCTCATCGGCTCATCAGTCTACGTTCAACTCGATTTTCTTATTGCAGTGGGGCTCACGTGGAATCGCTGGGTGAAGGCTCGACTAAAGTGGCTGAGTCCGGCAAATCCTACCGCCTGGGCGACTGCGCTGACCGCCATCTCTTGCTCGACCAGCATGGTTCGCGCTTTCTCTAGTCGCATGGCAATCAAATACTTATGGAACGGCTGCCCGGTGACTTGCTTGAAGAGGAATCGAAAGTGGGAGGTGCTCAAGCCTAGCTGAGAGGCCACGACGGCATCGGTCAGGTCGCGAGCGTAGTTGCGGTCGACGAGTTGGAGGGCACGGTCCACGAGTTTCGAGGACGGGGCCTGATCCTCACGGAAGATTGCAGGCGCCACGTGCTCGACCCATCGTCTTGAGCACTCGCCGATCTCACGCGGCGTCGCCAGTCGATCGAGTTCGCGAGCGGCTTGAAGCAGGACTCGGTGCATTTTTCGACTGCCCCCCATCTCGAGAGTCGCGGCGGTAACCATAGATAAGAACGTCAGTGCCTGTCCCCTCGCCTCGTCAAGATCTTCCGCTTTAAGGAGCGACTCACAAAGCTGATCGAGGGCTGCCGTGAGCCTTACCCGATCGCCTAACCGGACGATGCTCGAAATGTCGCTGAGTGAAACCCGCCCGGCCTGACTGTGAAATGGGCACCCGACCGCATCCTTGAATTCATAGAGGACATCGAATACGACGAAAGACGCCGGACTCCCCAGGTCGCGAAAGATCACCTTGGTCGGGTGGATCGAGTCGTGAAGGTCGATCGTGAGTCGATCAACCCTTACCTCGACTCCAGCGATCTCGACCCGTCCGACTGTCTCAAGGCTGGTTCCATCACCTGCGGTTAGCGAGACGGGAGACAGGTCGGATGCGTCTCGGTAGTGACGGTGGTTTAACAGGTCGAAGCGCGCTTCGGTGAGCGACTCGCCCATGATCTGAATACTCGCTCCCAACGTGCCAACCGACTCATGGATCGTTGAGGCGAACAGGGCAAAGACGCCGACAATTTCAATGCGGTTGAGAGCGCCGGCACCCTCCGGGACAGCGATTTCCAACGAAAGTGGCAACGACCGGGCGGGATGCCCTCGGTGCGGTCCGCCATTGCTCTGCCAACCGGGTAATCCGGACAACGGGACATCTCCCGACCATGAGCCTGGTGCGAACACCGGGCCCATTTCGGGACGCCCGAACTTGGCGGAAAAGACCCTGTCGGTTTGAAGCTTGGACATGCGGACCGAATCTATTTCAGTTGCACGGTGGTGTGAGGCAGATGGCCAAAGAGCGACTCACGGAGACCGGAAACGCGCGGATTGATGAGTTCCACATCCTGCTGGAAGTAGATCGGAATGAACGGAGCATCCTGTAGCACCAGGTCCTCGGCTTGTGCATAGAACGTCTTTCTCTTTTCTGCATCCAGCGTGGTGTCCGCCTGTTGGCAAAGGGCATCGAACTGCGCGTTGTGGTAACCGACGTGGTTTTCAGGTCCGTAGCTCGCCAGCAGAGTGGAGAGGAAGTTCTCAGCGTCTAGATAGTCGGCGGCCCATCTCATGTGAAAGAATCCCATTTTGTTCTGGGTGTGCTTGTCGAGGTAGGCCTTCCACTCCATGGTGTGGAGGGTCACGTTCACGCCGAGATTCTCTTTCAGCATCTGGCTCGCCGCTTCAGCAACGATGCGAATATCGGGGCGCTGCTCGCGGTAAGTCAACTCAAGTTCTGGGAAGCCTTTGCCGTCAGGGAAACCGGCATCGGCGAGGAGCTTCTTCGCCCTGGCCGGATCGTAGCTTAGAACCTTGGCATCGTCTCGATGTCCGAATACACCTGGCGGGACGATACTCTTGGCGACTTTGTTGATGCCGCCCAGGTCTTGGCTCACGATTTTGTTGGAGTCGATGGCGAGCGCGAAAGCTTGTCGAACGCGCTGATCCTTAAACACGGGAACCACGGCCTGATTGAGGCCGATGTACCAGAGTGCCGGGCGAACGTAGTAGTGCAACTGCGCTTTTAGGGTGGGATCGGTAAGGAGTCCGGCTACATCCTGGCGCTGGAGGGGAACGAGGTCCAACTGGCCGGCCTTAAACATGTTGAGACTGGTGCTCGCATCCTTTACGATAGGTCGCTCGATGCCATCGATCTTGGGCGCACCCGCCCAGTAGTCTTTGTTGGCGGTGAGAGTGACCTTCTGGTCAGGGACGATCGAGGTGATCTTGTATGGCCCCGTGCCGATCATCTCGGCTTCACTGGACATGTCCTTGAGGGGATCCTTGAGGGCGTCCTTGTCGAACACAAATGCGACCGGATACGTGAGCTTTCCGAGGAAGTACGGTCGAGGCTTATCGATCTGGATGGTCAGCGTGTAGGGATCGACAACCTTGATTCCGGCAACCTCTTTCGACTTGCCTTTCAGGCGGTCACTCACCCCGACGATATTGTTCAGGTAGGTGTCGGCGGTGTCCGAGGTGAACTGAGGGTTGCATGCGCGTTCGATGCACCACTTGAAATCGTCGGCATGGACTTCCCTTCCGCTGTGGAACTTCACTCCGTGGCGCAGATGGAACGTGTAGAGCGTGCCGTCTGTGGAAATGTCCCACTTCTCGGCGAGTCTTGCTTCGGGTTCGTTGTTCGTGCTCCAACCCACGAGACCTTCATAGGTTTGCTGAAGAAGATCGATCGTATCGCCGTCTTGAACCTTGCTCGGGTCCATGGTCGTTGGCGAGTTCGGAAGTGGGTAGTGGAAGACGTTGCCTTTGCTCGCTTGGACAGTCTGCGAGAAGTTGCCCTTCCCACACCCTACGATGACGAAGCCGAGAGAAACAACCGCATAAAGAGAAAGCAGACGACGCATATGCGCCCGATTGTACTAGCACCAGGCATGTTAAGGGTAGTGCGCCGGTTTTGTCACTACGATTCGTCGAGACGCACGCCGTGGACAGCCTCGGAAACCACCGCGTCGTTCGCGGGAAGGGCGGTTTCCGCGATATGTCTCCAGAAGGGAAACAGCGCGGCTAAGGTCTCGTTGGCGAAGCGTAGGTTCGGGGGCGGGCTCTCTAACTCGGGCAAACGTTCCAACCCATAGAGGACCTCGGCGCGTACTCGAAAACGGTCGGTGAATCGGAGTGCCTCGGATTCAGAGACGAACCCTCCCGCGATAGGGGAGACGAAGGGTTCGGCGACTTCAATGGCGGCATCGCTCATCACGCACTGCCCGAATTGGGGCTGGAATCCTTCCATGGCTAACAAGGCGACCTCAGCCCATACAAGCGCGACCAGCGGCTTGTCGTGGCGCTCAAGGGCCTTCAGGGACGTCTCTAAGAGGTCATAGGCTTCGGGCTGTGGCTGTTCACTCGGAATCACGGCCGCATACAGTTCCAAGAGAGCGATCGCGTAGCTAAGGCGCTCGAAGTCAGTTCGGAGTCCCCGGAACGACGAAAGCGGTTGGGCTTGGGTGACGAACAGGTTACGCTTGCCTTCGGCGAGGTCCATCACGGCCGCCGAAAGAGGGTCTGAGATCCCAGCGAGCCGCGATGCGGCTTTGCGGGCTCCTTTGGCTATGGCAAACAGTTTCCCGGCTTCGCGGGTGAGGAGAGTCAAGCGGCGATCCGACTCTCCCGAGTCGGATCGTTTCAAGACGATGGCGTGGACGGTCAGCGGTGAAGTATTCCCTGCTTAAACCACTCGATCCAGATGAAGTACATCCGGTCGATCAGGAGAGTGAATCGCATCATGACGGTCGACCCGAAGATGGCTCCAAAGCCGATCATGAGTAGCCAGCGTCCGTTGAGGGACATTCGGTGAATGATCTTGCTCTTCACATCGAAGCTGAAGAGGAAGTAGCTCAGTACGCTCAGCAGGGTCACCAAAAAGATGATGTTGGTGATGGCTTGAGACGGGTAGAGGTTGGCGTTGATCGCGGCGGTCGCCTCTTTCGAGAGTCCCTTCGTAAGCGGCTTCGTAAACTCGAGAGTCGTGGGAATTACCGGTTTCATCGACGAGACGATGTTTGGCACGTACCGATTCTGCCAAGCACTTATTTGCTGGCCGGAGTACAAGCCTAGGATGATGCCAATGGGGACCCGACTCATCCAGTTGTACTTCTTGTTGAAGACGGTGTAGCCCATCAGGCCGATTGGCAGGAGTGCCGCATAGAACGGATAGGCCATCGAGGCGCCGGAGCCGTTGGCATGCTCGGCTGTCGTGCCGACCATCTTGTCCCACCAGCCACCTTTCAGCGTCTCACTCCAGAGGAAGACCATGCTGTAGCCGGCGGCGAGTCCCAGGAACACGTGCTCCCAGAAGCGATAGAACTTGTTCTCCCGATAGAGAACGGTGTACAGGCCGAGAATCGCGACCACTCCGCAGGTGAGCTTAAAGAGTTGGTAATCCATTTAGCGACCCTTCCTTGAGAGGAACATGCCGACGTTGCCGGTGATGACGGCGAGAATCAGGACGCTCAAGCAAACATGGAGCGCCGGGTAGTAGGCGGTGCCTTTTCCAGTATTGGCCTTTCCGGGGAACCCAGGAATTTGACCGTAAGCGGCGGAGGTAACCATGTGCGGACCGGGATTATTGACCCCGTATTCCATCAAGGTCTCCATGTCGTACACGCCCTTAATGCCACCAAGGAGACCCTTCAGCTGCCCAGAGGCGTAATACACGGTGTTTTCCGGAACCATAACTCCGCTGACCGCGAACATCAGATTCGTCTTCTTGATTCGCTCCAAGATGACGGTGTTCGTGCTCGAAGCGGTGACGTTGATGAGGTACTTGAAGTCGGCAAGCGAGTTAATTCCCTCAAAGACGGGCGATTGAACGACTTCCCGTTGGCCGGTGGGCGAGATGTCGGTCTTTCCGGCGAAAGCGGCGCGAACATTCGTGTTCACGGCGGCGGTTTGACCCTCTCCGTTCGGGAAGAAGCCAATGACCACGTAGTCCTCGTACGGCTTGTAGAGGGGTTGTCCACCTCCTTCCTCGCGGCTAATGCGAGCGATTGTCTCTCGCGCCACCCGTGGCGCCTGACCGTCGCCGATGCTGTAGACGGCGAACTTGATCTTTCTCCGCATGAGAACTCGGAGGAGGGCGTCCATTTCTCCCATCGATTCGCCCCGAGTGGAGTTCGTCCAGTCGGAGCAGATCAGGATCTTGGAGCCCTCAGGCAGTTCCATGAGGTGCGCATAGAAATCGATGCTCGCCGGGTCGGGGCTGTTCGGCAGCGGAATCGGTTTGATGAGCGGCAAGGATGCCACGAGGAACAGGATGAGATAGAGAGCGGGCTTAGGGAGCGATTGCAGCTTGTTTCCCAGTTCGGCGATTGATGATCGAGATGCCATTAGACCGCTCCTCCCGTCTTATCCAGGTTAAGCCAAAGTCTCAGTCCCATCGCAAGCAGCCCAATTCCGACGCCAAAGTCGATGCCTCGAATGCTTGGGGTTTGCACCGCATCCTTGAGCCAAGCTGCGATGACGTCGAGTTTGAAGTTGTTGAGGAACGAGCCCGGATCGTTGTGAGCGAGTGCTTTGATTCCCTCGTCCCACTGGTAGACGACCGCTCCCATCACGCTGAGCATGACCACCAGCGCGGTGGCCAAAAGGATGGTTGCTTCAATCGACCTTGCTCGGAACGCTCGGTAAGCGGCCGAGAGGATATAAAACGCGACCATCGAGAACATACCGGCTTCCATCTGCTGGAAGAAACCGTCGAACAAGATGTCGTTGGCGTATTGCTGGAAGTGCCAAGCCCCACCGGCCGGGCCAGCGGCCATCGCCGCTCCATCTTTACCGAAACGGTCGAAGTAGTCCCAGTAGCCAAAGGTGACCATGAGGAGCATGGAAACGAAGAGCACGAGGCTGTATCCCCAGTCCTTCTGCTTCTTCATCAGCTTGCGCAGGTGAACGCGCATCAGGGAGTAAATGCCCAGACCTATGAGGAACGACCCGATGGTGTTCGAGATGGTGGCGATGATCGGCTGAGCGTCCGTGAGCCAGAAGCTGAAGCCTTCCAACACGTTCCGTGGTTGGTCCAAAGGCTGGCGGGCGATCGGGGCTGGGAAGTAGTAGAAAAGGATATAGAAGCCGCCGCTGACAAACGTGGCGGTGAAGATGATGAACCGTCTCAGTTGAGACGGTATCGCGAAACAGATTCCTACGAAAGCAGCGCCCAGCAGGAGGGCGACCATACATTTGATGACGAGTTCAATGGAGCCCGAGGGCGCATTCCAAATGGTATGCGGGTCGAGGTCAGCGAAGATGGGAAGCACTAAGATCCTCCTCCCTTGTCCGGCTTGGGAATTTCATCCGGAGAATACTGGGGGCGCTCAACTTTAACGTCCGCCTCGGGTTTAGGGATAAGGAGTCTCTGCAAAAGGCCATCGGCAGGTTTGGCCCGATGGGGGAGTCCAATAACCAATTCGTTTTTGTCATCCCAGGAGGTATCCGTCTGCGTGTGGATGGCATAGGTGCCGCCAATGACGCCGAGGAGGACGGTAAGCGCGATCGTCAGCTTGCCCCAGTCTTGTCCGATAAGGCTTCCAACGAGCACTGGCTGTCGAGTCAGGTAAGCACTGGCCGCGTAAAACTCGTCCCCAATGAGGACGTAATCGCAGGCGGCGATGAAGAAAGGTGTCTGGGTGATTTCCGTGGAACTCGCGACTTGGATTGCGCCAACCGTGTTCGCGCTCTCGGCAAGAATCAAGGACTCCGCGTAGAACTCACCCATGAAGAATGCGGCGGCAGCGCGCTCGCGGAGAATCAGTCCGGAAACACCAGCAGCAAACGCGAACTGTCGGTCGCTGATGAATCGAACCGAGTCGACGTCGTAGCGGTCAGCGAGCCCTTCCTCTTGATAGACATCCCGAATGATTTCTTGGGAGACGGCATAGATTCCCGAGTTGTAACAGCAGACGAGAATCGGCGTCGCGAACCTGGCGGCCACTCTTGCCACATAGGCAAAGATATTGATCGCCTGCATGCTCTTCGCATTCACAGTGGTATCGCTGAGGCCCGGAACCATCACCACCGGCTTGCCCATTTCAGTGGCTCGTCCTACTGCTTCATCGATGGCGTTCAAGCCAGCAATGCGGCGAATGAACAGCGATTTGCCGCGTCTGGCGCGAGCGATGTTGTAGAGGATGCTAAACACGATGAACGTGGTGAACAGCACCCCAAACCAACCCGTGTCTCGGTATTGATCTCCCATCAGGCTTCCTTAGCTCCTAAGCTGACTTCTGCCGGCTCGGCGAGCTTGTCTAGTAAACGATCCAAATTCTTTCGCTCCCGAAAAATGGCTGAATACGCGCCAACGTTATCGACTCCGAAGAAAGGGACAAGGAAAGGTGCAAACGCGAGCATTGCGTGAGCGCCAATATTGGCCAGGGGTTTGTGCATTTCAATCGCGAGGATCGCCGGCGTCTCCATGCGACGCCGCCTGATTTCGTTCGCCGCTTTCACGATTAACGCTTCCACTTCCGCTTCCGGAGGTTCCTCCTCCCAATATTCGAACATCTTCTTTGCACTTCGTGCGCACGAACTCTAACACATGGTCCCTCTCTTCGGGAAGAGTTCGAAGCAGAACCCCTCGAAAGGGTTCGAGACTCGTCATCTCCGCAAGCGGAGACACTCTGATCAGATTTCCAGAAATCGTGACTCTTTTGACCTGATCCCACTCCATGCTCGTGAGGCTGAACCCACACCTAGCGGACACCCCTTTCGAGTCAAGGGCGTAATGAATTCCTAGCCAGAACTCACCGGTCGAACCCACTATCGCGCAGAACCCCAACACGGCGAGGACAGGTTGATGAAACACAAAGAAGCCTACGGCTCCCACCATCAAAGCGCAAAGCGCGATGACGACGATCCTCTCCGGGTGACCTTCAGTAAGACGGACGAACCAGACAAGTGATTCGCCGTCGTCTTTTTTATCGCTTACGGAATCGTGAGGTTGGGGGTTCATGCGACCAAGAGACATTGCGTCTGCCGAAGCACCTTAGCCCAACTTCCGACTCTAGCGCCAGTCTTGGAACAGTTCGCTTACCGACTCGTTCAAGTGGATTCTCCGAATGGCAGCGGCGATCAGCGGCGCAGATGGAAGGATGGTCAACTTTTCGAACACCTTTTCTGGCCCAACCGGGATAGTGTCGAGGGAGATGACCTGTGAAAGGCAGGAGTTTTGGAGTCGCTCAGAGGCGTCTTTGCTGAACACGGAGTGGGTACAGCAAGCGATCACTTCGCTGGCGCCTCGATCCATGAGCGCCTGGGCGCCCACCACGATGGATCCTCCCGTGTCGATCATATCGTCGATCATCACGCAGCGCTTTCCAACAAAGTCTCCAACGATTTCCACGACTTCGACTTGATTGGGAGCGGGACGTCGTTTGGCGATCACAACGAAATTGCAGTTGAGGCGATCGGCAAGGCTCTTTGCTCGGGTCACTCCGGCGACGTCGGGGCTCACGACTACTACGTTTGGATCTTCTCGGAAGCCATGGTCGACAAAGTAGTCTCCCAGAATGGGTCCGCCGTAAAGATGGTCGACCGGGATATTAAAGAATCCTTGAATCTGCTCGGCGTGGAGGTCGAGGGCGACCACGCGACTCGCTCCGCAGTTTTGAATGATGTCAGCGACGAGCCGGGCCGTAATTGGCTCTCTCGGCTTGATTTTCTTGTCCTGACGGGCATATCCGTAGTACGGCATCACCACGGTGATCCGGCGTGCTGACGCCCGGCGAAACGCGTCCAACATGATGAACAGTTCCATCAAGTTGTCGTTTGTTGGGTAGCAAGTCGGCTGAATGATGAAGACGTCGTTGCCGCGGGCAGACTCTTCAACCATGATCCGGATCTCTCCGTCTGCGAACTTCGTGGACGTCAGGCGTCCTAGTTCCAAGCCCAACTGTTCGGCAACTTTAATCGCGAGTTCTGGGTTCGCATTGCCGGCAAAGAGCTTCATGCCCGAGAGAGATTGTTGATCTATGGATTGCTCGATTTCTTCCTCCGACGCCATTCTGCGGCCCAGCCAGGCTTCGTTACCTGTCGTGCTCGACCGAAAGCGCCCCCATCTTCAGGAACATCATCCGTGATGACACTCCCGGCAACCACAAAGGCTCCATCGCCGATCGTCACGGGCGCGATCAGCGTTGAATTCGAACCCACGAAGGCGTTCTCACCGATAGTGGTTGGATATTTTCCAAACCCATCATAGTTGACGGTAATCACTCCGGCGCCCACGTTTGTGTTCGCGCCGACGACTGCATCGCCAACGTACGAGAGATGTGAAACCTTGGTTTCCTCGCCCAACTTCGTGTTCTTGGTTTCAACGAAGTTGCCGATCTTTACGCCATTGCCGATCTCACTCTTTGGCCGGAGGTTAGCGTAAGGACCGATCCACACATCATCTCCTACCTTCGCCTCGGCGACATGGCTCATGAGAATGACGGTCCGGGCTCCTATGGAGGCGTCGATGACACGGGAGTTTGGACCGATGACGGATCCACTCGCGACGGTAGTTTTGCCCAAGAGTTGGGCGGGGCCCTCGATCGTGACGTCGGCTTGGAGTGCTACGTCTGGACCAATCCGAATCGATTCCAACCCGATCAGGGTTACTCCGGCCAATGCATGACGCCGAAGGATACGCGTTCTCATTTCAGAGTCCGCCTGGGCGAGTTGCCAGCGATCATTTACGCCTACAAGCGCACCGGGATCATCCGTGCCGACCGTGGCCACTGTTTGACCGGTCTGGGCAATTGCTTGCACCATGTCGGTCAGGTAGTACTCACCCTGCCGATTATTGTTGCCGAGGGTCGGCAGGAGTCTGAATAGTTCACGACTATCAAAGCAGTAGAGGCTGACATTGACTTCGGGAATTCTCAACTGTTCAGGGGTGGCATCTTTCTGCTCGACGATCGAAGCTGGGCGACCTTCTGCATCTCGTACAACGCGACCGTAACCGGTAGGATCGGCTAGGTGAGCGGTGAGTAGGGTGCAACTTGCCGTTGAACCGCGATGGGCCTCTAGCAGCGCGGTAAAAACCTGCTCATCCAGCAGCGGGGCGTCGCCAGGAGCGATCAAAACGGGACCATCGAAGTCGACTAAGACCGACTCGGCCATTCTGGCGGCGTGTCCGGTTCCGAGCTGCTCGTGTTGCCAAACGTAATCGTAACCGTCACCGAGGGCTTGTTGAAGAGCTTCACCGCCGTGACCGATCACGATGATGGGGCGCTCTACTCCGGCTGATTTCATCGCCCGAGCCACGAGTTCGACCATGGGTAGGCCAGCAACGCGATGTAAGCCCTTTGGAAGGTCGGACTTCATCCGGGTGCCTTTCCCTGCGGCAAGGATGATTCCGGCAACGGGCAGCTTGGACATGGATCAAATATTCCCTGCCTAGGATGGCCGGGAGGGACCACTATTCTGACATCCTCAGGGCCAGCCGGGCAACTGGCAGACGGCTGAGTTCAGGACAATCGTCGGGACTCACGGAAAGAATCCAGTTCGGAGCATGCGTTTATGCGACTAGCAGACACGGCTGTCTTGCCTCGCGTTGCCGTTTTTGGCGTTACAAAGAGTTCTGGACTTCTCGCCAGTTCACCAACTCCAACGGAAAGTCTAGATCGACGATTCGCTGGTAATGGTTGGTATTGTTGGTGAAGAGCACGCGGTCGTTCTCGATAGCGGTTGCGGCGATGAATGGATCATGCGGACCGATTGGCTGCCCCGTCTGCAGCAACGCCCCCAGGATGTGTCCTGCAAGATAAGTTTCCGAATCATATCGCGCCGCTTTAAGGTGTGCGGCAACTCTCATCGCTTAAATCTAGGGTCTAACGAAGGGTGACATTTCGATTGATCGACGCAGTTGCGGATAGGTCTCCGGTCAGGTCTCGGAGTATCCGGGCGTGCACCCCGGAAGAGTTCAGTCATGTATAACCAAAGCATGCCCGTCCAAGTTCTCGATCACCCTCTCGCTCACCATCTGCTGACCGGTTTGCGGGACAAGGATACGGATCCGGCGGCCTTTCGGCGGTGTGCGAAGATCCTCACTCACCTACTGATTCTGCAGGCTACCCATGGGATTCGAACGGTTGCGACGGAAGTGGAGACTCCAGTTGGGACTGCCCAGGGACGAAGGCTAGACCAACCGCTTGCGGTGGTGCCCGTGCTTCGAGCGGGCCTTGGCATGCTTGAACCGGTCGTCGAGCTTTTTCCGGATGTTGCGGTGGGATACATCGGTCTCGAGCGGCACCACGATACGGCCGTTGCCCACAGCTACTACAGCAAACTGCCCGACCTGGTCGGACGTTATACGCTTTGCGTCGATCCCATGTTGGCGACGGGGGGTAGCGCCGCTCAAGCTATTTCGCTCATCAAAGCTCACGGAGCGACTTCGGTGACCATGGTGTGCGTCGTTGCGGCGCCCGAAGGGGTCGAGTTTTTGCAGGCTAAGCATCCAGATGTGCCGATCGTTGCCGCTTCGATCGACCAATGCTTGAACGACCGAAAATATATCGTTCCCGGTCTCGGAGATTTTGGCGACCGACTTTACGGTACGTTCTGACGTCGTTTGATCCTCGCAGGTTGTCAAACTAGAACCTGTGTCGATCAAACAGAACCTTTCCGGAATTCGAGAAAGGATGGGACGCGCGTGTGAAAGCGCAGGGCGACAGACAGAGTCGGTCACCCTGATTTCGGTAAGTAAAAACCAGCCGCTGGAGAAGCTTTGGGAAGCCTATGAGCTCGGCTTGAGGGATTTTGGCGAGAGTCGACTCCAGGAGGCAGAATCAAAGATTTTGGCGATGCCGAAGGACGTCCAATGGCACTTCATTGGGAACCTCCAGTCCAACAAAGCGAAGCGGATAGCGACCCTTTTTTCAGTGATCCATACCTTGGACAAAGAAGCACAACTGAAAGAGATTGCCAAGGCAAACCGCCCGGTGGACGTCCTACTGGAAGTAAATATCGCAGATGAACCGCAAAAATCGGGAAATCCGGTAAATCTGCTTGACGCATTTCGTTCTCAAGTCCTAAACTGTGAATTAACTCGTTTTCGTGGACTGATGACTATTGGTCCTGCCGTCGAGGATCCGGAATTGATGCGGCCTTACTTCCGCCTCATGAAACAGATCAACGATCGTGCAGGTGGCGAATGGCTCAGCATGGGAATGAGTGGAGACTTTGAGGTGGCGATCCAGGAAGGATCAACCCACATCCGAGTCGGTACTGCTCTCTTCGGAGAGCGAGACAAATAGACCTGAGTGGATTCAGGAGAGGAATGACATCATGGAAGAGATGGTTATCCAGGACGAACCTGGAATTATTAGCAAGATCAAGAACATTTTTTCGCGCACCGAAGAGCTCGATGATACGGAGCCGGCGGTGAGTGAGAAGGTTCATCCTGGACTTCAGCTTCGCGCAAGCTACCGGTACACGGTTACCGTCCGCAGACAGATTGTGTCGTTTGATGACGCGATGGCGGCGGCGAACGGCTTAAAGCGCGGCGAGCAGCAGATTCTGAACCTGTGCGCCACAGAGCCAGCTACTCGACAAAAGATCGTGGACTTTATGTGCGGAGTCAACTTCTCGCAAGAAGGCACTTGGGAGGAGATCGGAGAGAACATCTATCTGATCGTTCCTTCCAACGCGTATGTCGAAGTAGCGCCTGCCACTCCCCGAATGAACTCTATTCGGAACTGATCTCGGCAGTCTCTCTTAAATCCGGACCCTGGCATGATTCGTCGTGCCAGGGTTTTCTGCTTGTCGGCAGCAAGACTTCTGCCGACGCTACGGGATGTAGCCGTGCTGTGCCATATCGGCGCGGCCCCCTTCGACCAAAACGCCCTCTCTGCGCAGCCGAGTGGCCTGTTCGACGGCCGCCTCTGGATCTCGTTTAGCCAGCAGCAGGGTCCCATCCTTCCCCACGACTCGCCACCATGGGACATCTTCCGGGCACCTGGCAATCCAGCGGCCGACGAGCAGGCCGCTGACCGGTGGGTTCAGTGCGCGCCCGACGTCTCCGTACCCAGCAACGCTTCCAACAGGAATTTCCCGTACCACGTTCCACAGTCCGGCAGGTCCAGCGTCCTTCAATCGACTGCCCCCGATTCGAAGAGAAACGCCCGCATCGTCGCTCTTATGGGCGATCCAAATCGGTTCTCAAACTCTGCGGCAAGTCGGGCCTCAAGCTTTTCAACGGAGACTTCGCGTTCGGCGATGAGAGCTCGCACTTGCGGATTTCCCTGAATAAACCCGCGGGCAAGTGAGCGCGCATCCGATTCCCGAAGGGCGAAGCGAACGGGTACGAGCCGCACTTCTGGAAAACCCGCCTCGTCGAGAAGCGACAGGTTTCGGTCAATCTCGCCGAAGGAAAACGGGGCGTCGTACCAATGCGGTTCGACATCCGGGAACTCAGAACCCACCACCTTGAGGACGGCTTGGATCCATTCGTTTTGAGATTGGGACGCCCAGACGGTGTAACGCAGCACTCCGCCGGGCATCAAAACGCGATGCATTTCCTTCATTGCCCTGGCGCGATCCTTGAAAAACATGAGCCCAAATCCGCACACGATAACGTCGAATGAGTCCGTCTCGAAGGGAATGTTCTCCGCCTCCGCGCGTATCCAGTCGATGCTTGTAGAACTCACGAGCTTTCGAGATGCCAACGTGATCATGGACTCGTTGGGATCGATGGCGATGAGGGCCGAACCGGTCGTGAGCACGTTCGCGATGCGGCGGGTACACACGCCGGTTCCACAGGCAACTTCGAGTACCGATCCACACTCGGGCAGTCCATGCGACAACCTTCTCGCGAACGGGTCGAACACGGGTCTGCCCAAATGCCGATCGTAACTTTCAGCCACCGTTCCGGCAAAACTCAAGCGCCAGGACCTCCTTTGTTCTGGTTTGCGAGCGGAAGGCGAATGACAAACCGGGCTCCTTCTCCGCCTTCACCGGCCTCATAAACTTCCCCGCCGTGGGCATCGACGATCCCTTTCACGATGCTGAGGCCCAGGCCCATTCCCTTGACTCGCTTACTAAAGAAGGGTTGAAAGATGAGTGCCTTTTGGTCGGCTTCCACCCCGGGGCCGGTGTCGGAAATCTCAATCTCGGCGACCATCCGCTCTTCCCTGCCTTTTGCAATCGATCGGGTGGCGATGCAAAGGGCGCCGGTATCCATGTGATTGATGGCGTTTTCGATCAACTCGGAAATGGCACGCCTAAGACGCTTGGGGTCGGCCGATGCCTCCGGAAGGTCTGAAGCCAAATCAAGTTTGAGCTCAATACCGGATCGCTTTGGAAAGACTTCGTCGACGGTTTCTTTGACGAGTTGATTGAGATCGGTTGGATGACGATCCAGTTGGGTTGCGGTGACAAAATCGCGAAAGTCTTGCAGAATCTCCTCGATGCGGGTCACGTTTGTGGCAAGACTCTGGTGTAGCTCTTGAAGCTCTTCAATGGTGGCTCGCCCGTCTTTGAGCGTATGGCCTAGTTCGTTGACATCCCCTTTGAGGGCAAACACACGATTGCCGATCATGTGGGACGATTTGGCGCTGAGTTCGCCCCACGCGATCATGCGTTCATTCCGAATCACCGATTCCATGTTTCGGGAGTTCTCCAAACCGGCGGCAACCTGCTCGGCAATCGCTTCCAGCAGGCGCAAATCGTCCGGGGTGAATCGGTTATCCAGGAACCGGTTTTCCGTTTTGCGTCGCAGGACGCGGATGACTCCAACGCTCCTCTTGCGAACGATGATAGGGACGGCGAGGAAGCTGGCGATGTCGTCGCTCGGGATTTCGACGTACTTGCCTCTCCAGCGAGGATCGGTTTGGGGGTCTGTCAACAGAATCGGCTCGCCGGTGTCACCTACCCAGCCGGTGAAACCCTCTCCGCGTTCGTATCGAATGAGGCCTACTTGTTCTTTAGCCCATCCGACGGTTCCCCGAAGGACGAACGTGTCAGTGACCGGATCCTCAAGAAAGATTGAGCAAGCTTGGAGGCGGAGCACGTCCTTGGCGACATGAATGACGCGGTCGAGAAGACCTTCCTCGGTGACTTCGCGAAGGGAACTGCCGATCTGAATCAGCGCTTCCTCATGGCTGACGTAGCCCTCTTGCTGCAGTACGAGGGATGTAAGGTCGGCTAGAACGTGCAAAACCTCGCGATCTTTCTCGTCATAGGCGTTGGGGCGGTCGGTCCCCACGCTGATGACTGCGCGCACTCGTCGATTACGGTCTCTGATTGGAACCGCGATTTCACTTACGGTGGACTCGAAAAGTCGCTTGTAGTTGCGCTCGGCGGATACGTTGCCGGTCAACTTGGTCGAGCCAGTCGCGGCAACGTACCCGACAATCCCTTCTTCGTCGCCAACCGCTAGGGGAAGCCGATCGAGTCGTTCTCCCGCCCGAATCTCGTCGTGAAGCGCAGATCGGACTTCGAGATGTCCCATGTAGTCGTTGAGGACGGCGATGATGGCGTTGCGACTATTCGTAAAAGTTCGGGCCACCTGAGCAATGCGGTCTAACGCTTTGTCAGTGTTCGTCTCGGTGTTAAGCTCTGCAATCAGAACAGCAAGTCCGGCGCTCCAGGGCATACGGGATTATGGCGATCCAAACGATATGCCGTCATAATCGGCGAATGCTTGGCGCACGAATGGAGAGCGAGATCCGACAACAGCCCGAGGTACTTGCTCGAGGCCTCGATTCCTACTTCTCCTCTCTGAAGGGATATTTGTCCGGTCGAAAATTTGATATGGTGCTCCTGACGGCTCGGGGATCTTCGGATAACGCAGCCCTCTACGCTCGATACTTGATTGAAGTTCATTTGGGAATTCCGGTCAGTCTGTCCGCGCCTTCGGTTTTGACCCGCTTTGGCACTCGCGTGCGGTACTCCAACTGCTTGGCGATCGGCATTTCTCAGAGCGGCGCGGCGCCCGATGTCGCGGAGGTGTTGGCCGCCCTGCGGGCGGAAGGACATGCCACGCTCGCCATCACGAATACGTCGGGATCGCGACTGACGAAGGAAGCAGAGCACTCGGTGCTCCTTGAGGCGGGAACCGAGCAGAGCGTCGCGGCGACCAAAACCTATACGGCTTCGGCCTTGGCTCTGTACGAAGTCGTTCGAGCCCTCGGCGCTGACCTCCCGGTCCCACAAGCGCCCGACGACGCTTGGATTGAGCACGCGCGGTCCGAGGCGGAAAAGTCGAGTGGCCTGGTGGTGCGGAGCAGTCCTCTGTTTTCACTTGGAAGGGGATATGGGTTCAGCACGGCGCATGAGTCGGCCCTGAAGCTGATGGAATGCGCGCTGATTCCCTGTAAGGCTTACTCGACCGCAGACTTCGAGCACGGACCCAAAGCATTGGCTGGTTATCAAAGTGCGGCGATCTCCTACGATGGCGCGAAACCCGAATTGGCGGCGCAGGGCTGTTCGATTATCGTGGCGCCGGAGGCTCCAGCGGCCGACACGATCAAGCCCGTATGGGATGTGATCTATGGTCAGTGGATGGCGCTTCACGCGGCAAGAGCGCGGGGCCTGAATCCGGACGTTCCCCAACACATCCAGAAGGTCACCCAGACGCTTTAGTCGGGACCTGGTACCCAGAATCCAACAAGGAACGGTGGATTCTGGGTATACCGTGGCGTCATGTCACTTACGAAGCTCGCCGTCGCCGCCGCGACGCTCACATTTCTCGCCGGCTCAGCGATGGCTGCCACGAACGTGCTCGGTACCTGGAAAGGAACGCTCAAAATCAATACGAGCAAGCTTCCCCCGGCAACCAGCCCTCAGATGAAGCAGATGATCGACTCGCAGGTGGCCATGGTGTCGAAGCTCTCCTTCAGTCTGGTTTTGAGCAAGGACGGCACTTTCTCGATCAAAACGGCTGGCCTTCCCGCCGCCGCTGGCGCTCCTTCTAAAGCTGAGACGGGAACTTGGACTCTGAAAGGAGACCAACTGAGCCTCACTTCGCCGAAGGACAAGGCCCACGCCAAGAGCTTCACCGTCGCGAAGGACGGTAAGAGCTTCTTCGCCGAAGAGCAGCAGGGCGTTGCCGTTCTGACCTTCAAGCGCTAGTTCCAACTTACACACCCCAGAAAGGGCCGTCCGTTGGACGGTCCTTTTTTTTGGGTATACCGCTGCTCATATGTCAGTTCTTAAGCTCGCTTTGGCGGTCGCAACCCTTTCTTGCGTCTCTGTTTCGGCATTTGGAGCGACGCAGGTCTTGGGAGCGTGGAAGGGCAAGATCCACGTCGACATCGCGAAGCTTCCTCGAGCGAACGATCCCAAGATGAAGCCGATTTTGCTTCAACAGATTGCGGTCGTTGCAAAAGCTGCCTTTGACTTGAAGATAAGCAAAGACGGCACGTTTAAGATGACGGTTTCCGGCGCCCCTCCTCCCGCTAAGAATGAAACGCAAACGGGGACATGGAGCCTTAAAGGGGACCAACTTACGCTCATGTCTTTGCACCGGAAGCAGAGCGCTCATCCCTTCACGATCGCGAAGGACGGAAAAAGCTTTTCGGTTGACTTGCCGGGTGGAATGGCTAAGCTGGTTTTCACGCGCTGAGGAGTGGGAGGCTCACGCTGGGGTTTGCAGTTCGCAGTTCGCAGTTCAGGGGCTGATCTATAACACCCTAAGGGGTGCGAAGACACGATTCATTCTTGCGAAGTTCGCAGTTTGCAGCTAGCAGGTTGCAGTTCGGAGGAGCTTAGCTGCTACATCTTACAGGATGCGAAGTGGACTGCGGAGACACGAATCATGCTCCGCCTACGGGTCCTTATGGCTTTGCGGGTGGGCGCCTGACCGGGTGGCCGGGCGCCGCTGGCCCTTTTCGGGGCGACTACGCGAGGGGTAGGACGAGGCTGGGTTCGGGGACTTGGTGGTCGAGACTGACGGGCGTGACTGCCGTCCCGACGGCGAAGTATTCGATCACGTGGCTGTCCCAGCCATGGCTGTTCTCTTTTACTTGGGCGCCGACGATGCCGACGGCCTTCTCCCGTTCGGCTTCAGCTTGCATTCGAGAAAGAGCTAACTCGCGAGCATCGTAAAGAGCTTGGGTGTAGTTCGGCATCTCCACATTTCTTCCTACCTGCTTGAGTGCTTGCATAACGCCTTGGTGAGCCACGTGATATACGCACGTTCCCATTACGAGCGACAATGGCCGGTATCCCGTCTTGAGAAGCTTCCAGAAGTCTTGACCGCTGAGATCCGAGCTAAACGGACGATTGTCGACTGTTCGGTAGTTTCCGCCTGCGCGGTGTTTGATGGCGGTTCCGATGGCCATGAATTCCGCCATCGCGGCTCCCCAGTCGTATCGGGTGACCTCTAGCCGAACTCCAACGACCCCATCCGCGCCGAGAAGGTCCGCCTCTTCTTCCATTCGGGTCATCGCCAGTTCGCGGGCTTCGTACATTGCCTGCGTTAACACGTCCAGTTCCTGGTTCTGATAAAAGCTACGGAACTGGAATCCAATGTGATAGATGGAACTTCCCATGACCAGTCCGAGAGGATCAAATCCGGCTTCCCGAACGAGTAGGAACTCGCTCACCGAGAGGTCGCTGGTGAAGAGAGCGGGCGATTGACCTTCGCCGCGCATCCGTCGCAGACGGTCTTGAGCAGCCTGAGGCAAGCCTTCCGAAGATCCAGGTGTGTATGGCATTTCGTGATTTCCTTATTACGGATTCGGTTTTAGAGGGGGACTATAAATTGAATGTCGGTGTGGACGGCCTGACCGATCTCGTAGTTGATCGCGGTACCGTACGCGGTGAATTGGACCAGCAGATCCTGGTAGCGAACGTTATTGCTGTCGTAGTCGATCAGCTCGAAAGTGGGTTGGACGACCATGCCGACCACTCCAATTGCGCCAACGCGGGCTGCCTCGTCCGACAATCTGGAGAGGGCTATTTCACGGGAAGTGTAAACGCCTTGGGTGAAGTCAGTGAGTTCTCCGTTCGTCCAGCTTCCGCCGAAAACGCCGCCCGTATTCATCATCTGATTTCGCCAACCGGCCACCTGGTACCAACTGCAATTGCCGAAAGCAAACCCGACGGGACGCATTCCAGCTTGTCTCAACGCCCAGTGGTCTTGACCATTCAGGTTTGACAGAAACGGCCTTTGAGTCGGTGGAGCGGATCGTGCCGCTTTCGAGCGGACCGCGGTACCAACCGCTTTAAACTCGACGGTTCCGGAGGGCAGATCACTGCCGGTACGCTCGAAGCGGACTCCCACGACGCCGTCGGCCCTGAGAATGGCAGCTTCCTGCTCCAGGCGACCAAAGCAGAGATTTCGAGCGTCGACATACGCCTGAGTCAGGACGCCAAGTTCTTGGGACATTCTCGTCCAGCCAGAATAGCTTCCCCACCCCGCGGCCAGGCCCTGCCAGCCCACGTGGTACACGCAGCAACCCATTACTTGGCCGAGCGGTTCGTACCCGCACTCTTCAGTAAGCAGGAGTTCGCTTGGGCTGAGGTTCGACGTGAAGATATGATCGGGAGTGCCCTGTCTTCGGGCGTTCTCCTCTAGCCGAGCCGCCGCAGTAGGGGGAAGCCCTCCGGCCTCAATGGCCCGAAGGCTGTCGATGGATCGTTGGTCGTCGCTTCCCTTTCGCCCGAACATCTATACCAATCCTAAGGTCTTCGCCATCGCACTGCGTGCATTTGCGCTGGTTTTTGCCGATTCCTCGAGCATTTGTGAAACGAGTTCAAGCCATTCTTCGATGGACAACCGATCGGTCTTGAGGGCGATTCCCCGGACTACCCGAGTATGGCTTGCTTCTAGCGCGCCTTGACCGGGATCTTCGAGGGTGAATCGGCTCTCTCCATGGGTAAGGACGACCCCTCTAAGCGTCTTCTTGAAAAAACCAGATTCCATCAGTTGCACTTCGCTCGGGAGCGCGTCTTTGAGCAGACGGGCGAGCAGGGGTAAGAAGTCACGTTGGTCGGCCGCGTACTGTTGAGACAACGCGCCCGCGACACCCATCGAAATCACGTCGAAACTCTCGCTACCCTCAGGCACGGACCCAGCATAACACGTGCGTGACACGGCGGGCCCAATAAACGTCTATAGTCCCATTAGCGATGAATCTGGACGCACGCAAGCAAACCATCCTTCAGGCCATCGTCATCGAGTACGTGACCGGCGCGGAACCCATAGGCAGTGAACTCCTGACTCAGAAGTATGAGCTCGGGGTGAAATCAGCGACGGTTCGCAACGAAATGGCCGAGCTTTCGGAGTTGGGCTTTCTCGAACAGCCGCATACCAGTGCTGGTCGTATTCCGTCAGACATGGGTTATCGGTACTACGTGGACCGACTGATCGTGACCCACGATCCGAGTGAGAAGGAGCAGGCTAGAATGCGGGACGCCACCTCGGATGGCGACGTATTGCTTGCCATGTTGAGGGACACCGTCCGAGCGTTGAGCCGAGTTACCCACCTACTCAGCGTTGCCACGATCGTCAAAGATCCGTCTTTGTTTGTAAAGACGGCAGTCGTCAGCGCGCTTGGTCCGACGCAGGCTCTCGTGGTGGTCGTTCTCAGCAATGGCCACGTCGAGAACCGGATGGTTGAGTGCCCGGTGGGTCTGACGCTTCAGGACGTTGGTAAAACCAATGAACTGCTGCAGGCGGCGGTTACCGGTCAGAAGCTTGTTTCGGTCGCGCGTTCCCGGCCTCCGACCGGCGGCGGACCGGCAGTGGACAAGTTGGTATCGCTTCTCTGGGGCCACTTGCGTACCGTGGCCAAGGATCTCACGCGAGGAGTCGTCATCGCAGAAGGCGAGGAGTTTATGTTCGCCCAGCCCGAGTTTTACCGAGACACGATTGCGTTGACCTCTTTGGTTAAGGACCTATCCGATTCGGAACTGCTGTATGAAGCAGTCTCGCTCGAACAAAAGGCCGGCCCGGTTACGATTGGTCGAGAAAATCGCGCTCATCGAATGCAGAACTTTTCGGTCGTTCGCGAGAAGTTTCACATTGGGGACAACGAGGCGGGAGTGATCGCCTTGGTAGGACCGACTCGGATGCGCTACGACCGGGGAATTCCCTTGATTAGTTTCACGGCACAAGCCCTGAGCGAGTCACTGACCAAGTTTTTTGGATAGGGCCAACGCATTCGAGCCTTCAGCTTCGGAGTTTTCGTGTCCAAACCGATAGCTCTTCCCCACTGCTTGTCAGAAAGATTTTCCCGTTCCCTCGCCCCGGAATGAGAAATCCGAGACGAGGGTTAAAGAGCTTTAGCGGTCGATCGAGAACATGTTTTCTGGGACTCCGCCGTTAACCTGAATGGAGTCGTAGCGGGTCACGCCAGCGACCACATCGTCGGTGTTTTTGACGGTGAGTCGAGTCGGCAACCAGACTCCATTTTGCTCCTTGGCTTCGTCGTAGATAAAAGTCGCGAGTTGTCGACCGGTTTGGTTGTACCATTCCCGCTTTGCGATGATGTGCCGCTGCGGATCGATCCAGATGCGACTTCGGCTGGTATCGCCTTTGTCTTGGTAGGTGAGGTCAAAGACCGGATCTCCGGTGGCTCGGTCCAATCTGACGAACTGGGCGGTGTACAGCGATTTGAAGAGACTCGGAACGAGGAGACCAAAATCGAGTGCGGTCTGTCTACGACCAGGTGAGCCAGCCAGATTCGCTTTCACCGATATGTGAGCTCTTGGGATCTTCATCACCTGATTCGTGCCGTTCAGGATGTACAGAACCGAAGTGTCGTCGACGGTGGCGTCGAGTCTGAGCATAAACGGGTCACGATAGCGGATTGTGGTGGTCTGAAATCGGTAGGACTGACCAAAGCTATCGTTGATCTTCCTGAGTTCTCGCTGATCGCCCTTCAGCACGTGGGCGACAAAAACCGCGTCGTTCAGATTTGTCTGGACGAACTCTTCAATATTTGGAGCGAGATGGCTCGAGCCGAGGGCCACCAATGCGATCATCGTGTTCATGGGTTTAGTTTACTTTTCGGAACTTCAACGTAATAAGGCCAGGAGTAGGACCGAATCGGCCCGGATTTAGTTACACTTACGTTATCAGTGACGTCTGACCCGGTCGCTCGTTATCTCGCAGTTCGTGCCGCCAAAGTAGAGCGGCGCTCTAGGCTTCGCCCAATGACCTCGGGCGAGGTCCTTGACACTTCGCTCGGCGTCGCCAGAAATCTTGGCCTACAACTCCTGAGAGTTTGCCTGAATCCAACTTTCTTTTGCGTTGCCGCATTAGACTTCATCTTCGGATACGCCCTTCCCCAGCTTCAATACACTCAGCGACCGGACAGCACCATTGGCCAGGTCGGCGAAGCGCTGTTTGCGGTGACCCTTGCCGTGTTCGTCGGTGGTCCGATCTTCCTTCTTGGGGCTAGCTACGCGGGCAGCATCGTCATTCGTCTTACTTCTGAGTTCATTCTTGGCAAACCGACCGATACCGAATCCGCCGAGGCCGCAGTAAGAGGTCGGTTGGGAACGATCTTTCTTTGCGGGCTGCGAGAACTGTTCGTGTGTTTCGGTTTGGCCCTTGCTGGTGGAAGCATCCTTCTCTTGAGCGGCGTGGCTACGAGTCTGACCAGCAAAGATAATCCGCTGGCAGGGCTGCTCGCGGTTATCGGTGGCTTTGCCTTTGCCGGAGGTTGCCTTGCCGTGCTCGTCGTGTTCGCCAACCGGGCGATTATGTTTCCGATCGTCGTCCTTGAAGAAGTGGGTTTACGGGAAGCGAAAGCGCGAATGAAGAAGCTGGTGAAACCAGCCAAATATCAGCCGACTGGCGCGGGAACCGTGGGGACGCTTTATGTGGTCAGCACCATCGCATTTGCGGCGATCGCGGCGGGAGTGTCTGCCGTGTTGGTTCTCTTGGATGTGGAGGGGATCGTAAGAGGCTGGGCAAACCACTCGATGCTGGAGCCCCTCCTGACCACAGCCGTGTGGTTGATCCCGGTTTTTTGCGCGGTTTGGGCTCTATTGCCTTTCTGGGCCATCGTTTTGACCGTCTTGTACTACGAGAGGCGGATTCTCATTGAAGGATTCGACATTGAGCAGCTTGCCGAGGAGATTGGACGCGATGGTCGTACGAACCGTTTTAACGTTTAGCGTCTGGGTATCGATGATTGGGCTGGCGCTTGCGGGGCCCTACTCTGATCTCGATCAGCAGTTGAAACATGCTCCGAACACAGAAGCAAAGCTACATCTCCTGGAGTCGAGCCCACTCGTCAAATCAGATCCTCGCCTTCTCGAACTTCTCAAGGGAGTAGACGAATCGGGAGACGCCGCTGCCGACAATGCGCCGCACGGTCCCGACTCGGTGGCTGAAGTCATTGAGCTTCGATCGCTGGCTGAGCAAACGACTGGCCCCTCTCAGGCTAAGAGTTTAGCGACCGAAATCAAGCAGAGCCCAATCTATTCCGATCCGGGTGAACGCGAGGAAACGAATTGGCTCGGCCGTGCCTTTGCGCGCCTCAAGAAGTGGCACCTACCGCGAAGTAAGCCGAACGCGCGAGGAATGAACCTGGGTTTCCTCGGGGACTGGATCATCTACGCCGCGTGGTTCGTTTTGGGAGTGGCGGTCCTGTTGTTCCTGCTCTTCGTGATCAAGAAGGTCGACTTGTCGAGCCTTCGACTGCCTACCAAAAAGGGTCAGCTGGTGGAGGAAGACGAAGCGGACCGGACACTCGATGAGTGGCTCGTGCTTGCGGACCAGCTCGAAAAGGAGGGCCGGTACCGCGAGGCAGTCCGAAGTCTTTATTTGGCTTGCCTCATGAAGTTCGATGAATCTCGAGTTGCCCGATTCGATCGGGGCCAGACTAATTGGGAGCATTTGGCCCGAATCGAGGCGAGTCCTCGTCTTCCGGATGGGCTGAATTTTAGAGAACCGACGAAAGCTTTTGATCGGATCTGGTACGGCTATCAAGTCAATGGTTCGGACGACGTTCAGCGTTTCCGAACCTGGTACCAGGACATCGTCGATGCCACACGGTTGGTGGCCGCATGATTCAGCGCAGGGGTCTACCTCCCATATTCTGGGGCCTATTCGGCATTCTCGTGATCTCTGGATTTGCGCTCGCGCTAGGTAGTCGAGAGACGAGCACGGAGCCGACCATTTCGAATTTTGATGCGAGCGGATCGGCGGCACTTTACTCTCTGCTGCAAAAGGCTGGTTACCAGGTGTCGGTCAATACTGCCACGAAGCCGCATTTGGGACCTCGGGATGTTGCCATCTGCTTCAGTGAAGAGAAAACTAAACAGGCAGTTGACGATGCACCCTTCCCTTCTACCTCGGACTCCACGGCAGATGACGAAGACCCTCCATTCAAGAAAAACCTCACGGGGTACCTAAAATCAGGCGGTCGAGCGGTGACTTTCATCTATCCATCCAACTTTGCCGACGCGTCTCACCGTGCGCTTCAGGACCCTCCGTTGGAGGTTAAGAACAAGATTGTGCCCAAGACCCTGAAGCTCCTCGGGGCAAACGTCCAGCCGCTCGAAGCATCGTTGCCGGTCAACGACCTAGGCCAAATACCAGTCACCATTTGGAAGCAAAACGAGGACCCTTTTGTTTGGGTCAGTCATGTCGGCAAGGGCAAGATCGTTGTTTGCAACGATGGCCTCGCGGCCTCAAATCGGTTCATCGACAAGGCCGACGACGCAGAACTCGTACTCTCAGCTATTGAATTGGTGGCACGACCCGGCGATCGACTCGTCTTCACGGAAGCTTCTTTTGGAAACGTTGCCGATCCCGGATTCTTCGAGAGTCTGGGAGAATGGGCAGTGTCGGCGTGGCGACAAGCCATCGTGCTATTCATTGTGCTTGTATTCACCTTAGGGCGTCGATTCGGCTATCCCGAAGAGCGCAGAAGGGTGGTTCAGAGTTCACGGGACATGGCTGAGGCTTTTGGAGATTTGCTCGAAAGAGCGCGCAGAAACGACGTCGCCGTCGAAGCCGCGCTTGAGAGACTGGATCACAAGCTTCGGGTGTACTTGAGAATTCCCAGGGATGCTTCGGAGGGAGAAAGAAACCGCGTACTCCCAGAGAAAGTCCTGAACGCTCTCGGTCGACTTGAGCGACTTAAGGCCGATGATCGGTTAACTTCGGCGGACGCACTGAAGAATATCCAGGTAGCGGAACGTGTTATTGACGAATACCTCTTCTCCGGGACTCACCAGTGGAGTGCTTAGCGGCTAGAATCTTGGCCATGCGCAAGCTTTTCATGGTGTGTCTCTTTTCGGTAGTCGCAGGATTCATCGGAGCACAGGGACAAATGAGTTTGGCCTCGCCTAATCAGGACGACGCAAAGCTCTTAGCAAAAACCGAGAAAGAGTACATTGCGGCTAAGGCGGGTTACCACCATCGATCTTCCGCCAAGAGTAAGCAGGCGTATGTCATTGCCACCGTCAAATATGGAACGGTTTCTATGGTGGCCACGACTCTTCCGCCAAAGACGAAGTACCGCCAAGCCCTTCGCCTTTATCGAGAGGCTCTAAAGTTGGATCCTACCAACCACGAAGCAAAGAGCAACTCGGACTTGATTATTTCGATCTATCGTTCAATGCACCGCCCAGTGCCCAACTGACCCTCGACCGAATCACCCAAATTGACTTCAGATTCCAAAGACGCGATCTTGTCTGATCGACGCTTCGTCGCCATGCTGGCGATAGGGGCCGGTATCGTGGCGGCTATTCCGGTGATCGGAGGGTTTTCGCACACGCCTCCGGCAGGACATTATCTAGGTTTCCAGTACAACACAGACGACCATATGGTCTACGCCGCTTGGATGCGGCAGGCGATGGATGGCCATCTGCTTATGGACAATCGGTTCACGACCGATAATCAGCCTGGCCTGACCATCCATATTTACTTCTTTGTATTGGGCCTGCTCGCTCGCTTCCTAGGAATCAGCTTCGTTTCCAATGTTGCCCGCATCGGTTTTGGCGTCGGTTTTATTTTTCTGCTTCACCGAATCGTCCTTCGGCTCGATGCGACCTTCTATGCCCGCAAGCTTGCGATGGCGCTTGCGGTCTTTGGCGGGGGGCTTGGCTTCTTGGTTTGGCACACGTTCGGGGAGGAGATTGTCCGTCCTGCGCCGGACGTGCTTTCCTCGCCGATGTTGGGACGGCTACCTACGGACGTTTGGCAACCTGAGGGATTTGTATTCCCCTCCATGCTCACGAATGGTTTGTTCATGGTCAGCCTTTGCCTGATCTTAACCATTTTCATCAGCGTCCTCGACTCTCAGAAGAATTGGTCCAAGGTTGCGATTGGAGCGGTTGCCTCCCTGGTGCTGATGAACATTCACAGCTACGACGTGCTGCTGGTTTGTTTCGTGCTGCTCGGCTTGGTGGCCATGGAGTTCACCCGCCGGAACTTGACGCTGAGTTGGGTGGGAAGAGCGTTGGTGATTGCGGCGGGGGCGATCCCGTCCGCCCTATGGTTCGTTTACGTATTGGCCAACGACCCCGTGTTCCAGGCGAGGGCTGCCACTCAAACGTTCTCACCGAACTTTAGGCAGGTGCTTTTTGGCTACCTGCCGATGATCCTGCTCGGCATTATTGCGCTCGTCGCTCGACCCGCCGCTTCGGAGCTCGAAAGAAGGAAGCGGATCTTAGGGGCCATCCTGGCAGCAGGAGTCTTTGCCGCAATGACGTGGGCGGCCAAGGATCATGCGGGCGGCTATTTTCTTTCACCGGCCGCGTGGGCGGGGGCGTTTGTCGCCCTACTCGGTTCCCTTGCCCTGCTTGCAGACGAGAATCCGGCATGGAATCTGGTGGCATCGTGGGCGCTTCTCGGCACGATTGCGATCTACTTTCCTGGCTTGTATCAGAGAAAGCTCGCCATGGGACTTTCTATCCCGTGGGCCATCCTCGCGGCTCTGGCGATGGCATATTTGGGAAGAAACCAAGAACGGAATCCTCGGAATCTGGCCACCGCATTAGTCGTGCTTCTGTTTTCGGCAAGTTCATTCCGTTGGCTGCTTCGAGAGACCGACTACATTCGCGCCGATGTGTCACGGACCACCCTGCAGTCGGTCTATGTCAATTCGGATGTGGTGCGTATCCTGGATTCCCTGAACTCGATACCAGGGCGCAAAGTCGTGATTGCTCCACCCGGAATTCCCGCCATTCAAATCGACCCCTCCACGGGAGCAAGAGAACCGGACGTCTTTCTTACGCCGATTGTGCCGGACCTCAACCCGATCTTGACCGGTTTGACCGGCAGCTATACGTATGCAGGGCATTGGAGCGAGACCCCCGATTACAACAATCGGCGTGGGGAACTCTCTCACCTTTATTTTGGAAACGCGCAAGCAACCGAACGGCTAGCGAAGATTAACGAACTTGGAGTCCAGTACGTGGTGGCTCCGGTGCCAGAGGCTTTCCCCCAGCTTCATTTATTCGACTTTCGCGTAGCCGGCAAAGTGGTCGTCAACGGAAACCAGTTCCGGCTCATTGCGGTCCGAGGCTGATCGGGAAGCCTATCCGCCCAGCGGAGTCGGAGTTGGAGACTCATCCCCATTATCGGGGTGGGGCGGAGTCACGGGGTGTCCGACAGTCGCTGTCTTCGAGGCTCCAACCGCGATAATCTTGACTCCCCCTCCGTAAAAACTTGGTCCAAGGGTCTGGGTTTCGACAAGCTTTCCAGCCCGGTAGACCTGCCTAAATGTGATCACGGACCTTCGAATCGAGCCGGGCTCAATCACCTTTTGTTTTCCCTTGGGAAGAGTGGGGTCTTGCACGTACTGCACCTCCGAAGGGGCACGGTCCGTTTTTCCGGGTCGGGTGGTGATCTTCACTTCAAGATCCGGGTCTCGCTTTCCGAACACACGAAACGTGAGTCTTCCGGGTTCGTACTCCGACACGAGCCCAATCGGCGTTGGGTAGTTGTTCTCGACGACCAAGTCGAGATTTCCGTAATCGACGGTCGCATCTCGCCCCAAAGGCACGTAGGCTACCGGCATGGAATGATTCGATCTTCTCCTGATTTTCAGATTCCCCAGGAGCGAAGCGTTGTACAGCGTCGTCGAAACCTGGCATATGCCCCCGCCGACACCGGTATCGTGCTTCCCGTTCTTAAACACGCCCGCGAGCTGAAAGCCACCTCGCAGAGTCCGCTTTCCCACGACTTGATTGAAACTGAAGCGATCTCCGGGCATCAGGACGATGCCGTTTATTCTTTGGGAGGCTAAGCGAATATTTGAACATCGAGGACGGTTAGAGGCAGGAAACCGGGTCGAGAATTCGCTAACTTCGTCCACGATTGTATCGAGCACCTCGTCAGGTACATGCTTTGGACCCGTTTTGAGTGGCAGTTCAACTGCGGTGGAGTCTTTGATGGCCTGGATCGCCGCCGCAGGCACCGCGTTCACGTCCAGCTCAACTGGCGGAGTTTCCTGCGACTTCACCAACTGGCCAGCCACATATTCAATTTTTGCTGGGTGAGGATTTCCAACCATCCGCTTGATCTGAGAGGCGAGATCGGCGTACGACTTTCCGGTCGGGCGAAAGACTAACGGAAAGCGACTGGTTGAGAATGCCTGTCCGGTTACTGCCGCCTCGGCGTTTCCGGCGAACGACTCCAGCGGAAGACTTGCCACGGTGGCGACGTCGTCCAGCGCCACACCCAGTTGATCAGGGGTTAACGCCGGTAGGGTTCCGGGAACGTCCTTGGTGCTGAGTTCGTGCTTCTGCAGCTTTTCATACTCCCACCAAACTCGGAGCTTCTTTGCCGCTTCATCGGGAGTTAGCCCACCGACACTGATGGGGCCGGCGAACGTCTTTGGGCGTACCGTCGGCTCATAGCGAGCCGCGCAGACGCAAAGGAAAGTGGCAACCCCGGTGAAACCGATCCCAGTTCCTAGAAATACTCTCTTCATTTTAGGATTCAAAACAATGGTGGATAACCTGAACGGAGATTATGACGGCGAATACCCCTATGAAGGATGCAGTTTCTGTATCCAGGGAAATGAAGGGCAAGTTTTCGATTCCAGAGTAAAATGCGTGAATGCCGAAGTCTGTGTGGCTGAACGGCCAGATGATGGAACTGGAATCTGCGACCACAAGTGTCGCTGATCACGCCCATCTGTATGGCGACGGTCTTTTCGAAGGAATTCGTATCTACGGTCGAAAGGTTTTTAAGCTCGACGAGCACCTTCGACGCCTTTATCATGGGATTCGATATCTCGGCTACGAGATGGCGATCGGAATCGATGAACTTCGAGGCATTGTCCTTGATGTCTGTCGCGAATCGGAAATCGAGAGCGGGTACATCCGGCTCAATGTGACGCGAGGCACCGGGTTAGGCCTCGACCCCAAAAACATCAACCGCACCCCCAATGTGATGGTGATGGTATCGAGTCTGTCGCTCTATCCTCCGGAAGCGTATGAGCTTGGACTTGGCGTCGTCACGACAAGTTTCCGAGTCATCCCTGCAGACGCCTTGGATCCGCGCGTGAAGTGCATCGGACGGTACGCGTCCAACATCCTCGCAAAGCAGGAAGCGAACCGGGCGGGAGCGGGCGAAGGTCTCATGCTGAATCACCTCGGACACGTCGCGGAATGCACAGGCGACAACCTTTTCTTGGTTCACGGAAAGCTGATTCGGACTCCCCATCCATCGAGCGGGATTCTCCAAGGCATTACTCGGGACTCGGTGATTGACCTTGCCAGAGGCGCCGGATATCAGGTGGAAGAGAGTGTTCTTACTCCATTCGACATCTACACGGCGGATGAGGCATTCCTCACGGGCACGGCGGCCGAGGTTATTCCGATGGTCACCCTCGATAGTCGCAAGATTGGATGTGGAACTCCCGGTGAAGTGACAAGAACTCTCATGGGGCTGTTCCGTGCGCACACGGCTACCGGGGTGCCCTTCTGATCCATCCTTGTGCCTCGTGCGCTCGTCCAGCAAGCCTTTCCGTCACGCAAGACGGAGTTAAGTCATGGCTCTGCGATTCGTGCGTTGGCACAAGGCTTCCTCTGAGAGGATTTGCCACGTTCGCGGCGGAATTTCAACGCGGAAAGCCCAAAGGATTGAGTTGTCCATACTGCCGAACCACTGATGTGGAGGTACAAAGGACAGGACTTGTTGGCTGCCCTCTATGTTATGATGCGCTGCCAGAGTCGCTTTGGAAAGAATTTGGCCTCGTCCCTGGCAAGTGGACGACCCACACAATGGTCTAGGATATTGCTGCTCATGCGAAAGAAGCTTTTATGCGCTCCCGTAATCGTTGCCCTATTGACTGGACTGTCTGGTTGCGGAGGGAGTGGATCCTCTTCAAGCGCATCGACAACCGCTCACGTCAGAGTGGTCAATGCTTCGCCAGACAGTACCTCCATTAATTTTTCGCTGAACGATAAAGTCGTGGCGAGCGGACTGGCCTACCTTTCCAGTTCCTCGTCATTTGCTAACTACTCCCCCGACAGCTACGACGTGATCGCAACCGAGGCAAGCGCAGTCGCTTCGCTTTCCGACGAAGTCGACACCTTATCCGCTAATACCAACTATTTGGTGATCGGTTACGGATTGGAGAATTACGGGTCCGAGCCCCTTAAGCGATTTGCGGCCTCACCGTTCACGGTTGACCTTTCCGTTCCGAACGGCAACAAAGCACGGATCATCGTCTTTAATGGCTTTTCACGAGCCGCTGGATTCGATACCCCCGCGATCGATTTTGAAGATGGAACAACGCCACAGTTCCCTCTCACCAACATCGCATTTGGGGCTACGGCAAGCGAGTTGGTGGATGCGGGAACGATCTCCTTTCAAGTAACGAGGAACGGCACCACTCAGCAGTACGCGACGGACGCGGGGACGGCCTTCGCCGCTGGAAAGGTCTACTTAGCACTGGTCACCGGAGTCGAGGGTCAAACGGGCGTCGAAGCTCCTCAGATCAAGTACATCCTTTTGAATTAAACGAGACCGAATTAGCGCATGACCCCGCTCAATCACGTCTCAACCCTGCAAGGGACCCATTCACACTACGGATTCTCCACCGGCAACACCCTTCCGATCACTGCCATGCCATTTGGCATGGTGCATTGGAGTCCCCAAACTACGGAAGGGAGTTGGTTCTTCGACCCGAGAGCGAGGAAGCTTCAGGGCATCCGGGCAACCCATCAGCCAAGTCCTTGGATTGGAGATTACGGTTGGTTCGTCATCTCGGCCCAGACAGGCGAAGCGATTCTTAGCCCTTCCCGAAGGTCTTTCGCCTACGACCCAGACCATAGCGAGTTCAAGCCAAACGTCTTCCGGACAGAATCGATCCGCGATAGGACGACGATTGAGGTTGTGCCAACCGAGCGGGGAGCCATTTTTCGGTTTCGATTTTTCGAGCCAACTGCTCGGATTATCGTTCAAGCCGGAGATGGGGAATCGAGCATCAAGGTCAGCAACGATCGCACTCGAATTGAGGGTGTTTCTCGTGTGAGTAGCGGCGGGACCCTGGAGGGATTTGGCTGTTACTTCGTCGGCGTCGTCGATCGAGCAGGTCACGCCGCCCTCACATTCGAAGGAACCGAGATTTCTTCAGGGGCGAGTGAAAGGTCTGGCAGAGCGGTGGGAGCAACTCTCGAGTTCTCGTCAAATGGGCAGGCTCACGAGATTCTCTTTCGGGTGGCCACCTCGTTTATCAGTCTTGAGCAAGCTTACGCCAACCTTGAGGTTGAGCTTTCATCGAACAGTTTTGAGGCTCTCGAGGTTGAAAGCACCAGGGTTTGGAATGAGGCACTTGGAAAGATTGAGGTGGAGTCGGATTCACAGGACGAACTTGCGACGTTCTACTCTTGCCTCTACCGGACAATGCTGTTCCCTCGCACGTTTCACGAGCCAAAAACCGGAGGCGGGATTCACCACTACAGTCCGTTTTCCGGTCAGGTTCACGACGGGCCGCTCGTTTCTGACAACGGGTTTTGGGATACCTATCGCACGGTCTACCCACTCTTGGCGTTGATTTCGCCGACCAAACTGGGCGAGATCCTCTCCGGATGGGTCAATTCCTATCGTGAGGGTGGTTGGTTTCCCCAGTGGGTCAGCCCTGGGTATCGAGCCTGCATGGTGGGTACCCACATCGACGCCGTGTTCGCCGACGCGGTCGTCAAGGGGATCAAAGGATTTGACGTTGAAACCGCCTACGAGGGAATGCGGAAACACGCATTCGAAGTCGGGGACGAGCATGGCGCTTATGGTCGCCTCGGCATCGCTTCCTACCTCGAAAAAGGGTATGTGCCTGATGAAGAGCACGAGGGGGCAACCGCGAGAACGCTGGATTACGCCTACAACGATTTCTGCTTGAGTCAGATTGCCCTCGCCTTAGGGAAACAGGAAGATGCGGCCCTGTTTCGAGGTCGGGCACTCAACTACCGCCATCTATACGACCCTTCCGTGGGCTTTATGAGAGGAAAGACGGCAGGCGGTGAGTGGTCGGAGCCTTGGACCGAGTTTCGCTGGGGAGGAGGCTACGTCGAAGGTGGGGCTTGGCAGTCCACTTGGGCAGTCCAACACGATCCGCAGGGGCTCATCAACCTTATGGGCGGCGAGCAACCATTTCTGGACAAGCTGTCCCAGCTGACTCAACTCGACCCCAAGTTCGAAGTGGGATCGTACGGGTTTGAAATTCATGAGATGACCGAGATGGCTTGCGCCGATTTTGGCCAATACGCCCATTCCAACCAGCCGGTCCACCACGCTCTGTATTTGTTCGCGGCGGCGGGACGTCCGGATTTGACCCAACGCTGGACACGAGAGGTCATGAGCCGCCTCTACACACCTCAGTATCTTCCTGGTGACGAAGACAACGGCGAGATGTGTGCTTGGTACATCCTGAACGCATTGGGAATTTATCCTCTTTGCCCTGGACATCCCTCATACGTCTTTGGTTCGCCGCTATTTCGCAAGGCGACCGTAAAGCGTGAAGGGGCGCCTGACCTCGTGGTCGAGGCAGACGGTCCTGGGGTGTACGTGAAGGGGATCACGCTGGATGGCTTGGAGTTCCGTGGGCTCTCGATCAGTCACGCGTTGCTGAATCAAACGACGTCACTTAGGTTCGCGATGTCGGATTCGATGGTTGATCGGGAAGTCAGGCCAGAAGACCTGCCCTTCTCACTTTCCAACGAGTCGGTTTAATTCAATGCTTCTGATTTGGAAGCTACATTACGGCAAAACTCGTGGGCACTTTAGCGTAAGATCTATTTGAGCGTCGTCTGTGGGAATTCGCGGTTAATGACCGCGTCATTTCCGTTGAGAAGCACCAAAAGACCCGCAGAATGGTGAGCAAACGCGCTAAAGCGGGCGTTATACTGTCACTCCGCGCATCGATCAGGTCGGTGCGTTCGTCCTTCCCTATGCCGAATGACGCATTGCGAGACACTCTGGCCGAAAAGCGTTGGCTGCACGCCCTCTCCGAGGGCGATCCCGCCGCGTTGGGCGCTATCTATGAGATCTATGGAGAGCGGATATTCCGCTACACGTTTCGCATGCTTGGCAACCGCTCGGACGCAGAAGATGCGACTGCCGAGACGTTCCTACGAGTTTTGCGCCGAAGTGCCGAATTACGGGCTGATGGCGCATTTAGGACATGGTTGTTCCGCATCGCGCGGAACCTTTGCATCGACAAAATGCGGCAGCACAAACTCATGGAACTGCCGCCAGACGCGCAATATGCAGGCGCCGAGGAGCAATCGACCCTTCGGGTTACGGTTCAACAAGCCCTCAACGACCTGCCAGTGGAATATCGGGAGCCGCTCATTTTCTGCGATTTAGAAGAGATGAGCGCGCAAGAAGCTGCCGACTTGTTAAGAATCAGCGTTCCAGCGCTGAAGTCTCGTCTCTACCGGGGCCGTCGTGCCCTCCGAGACAAGTTGGGCAGCCTAATAGAGAGGACGACGTGAACAGCGAATTCTATAAAAAATTAGTAGACCTATACGCGGGCCGAGAATTGCCTAGCGAACTTGAAGATCAGATGGAGATGGCCGCATTCAACGACCAAGAGTTGAGTCACGATATGTCGACTCTTCGGCGCACGGTCGACATGGTTCATGCGGAGCCAGCCCCGGAATTCACCGAAGAATCGTATCAGCGAATTTTGATTCGCCTTTATGCAAGTGGGATTGATCCCCAGCCAAAGTCTCCGATTCCTTCTCATTTCCAGTATCAGTTACCCATTCAAGGGTAAACCCTTCACAACTACTGCAAACCGTTTTGATCTATGAAGCTTGATTGCCCACGTAAGGAGTTCTTCGAAGCCGTTAGCGCCGCTGCCGCGGCTGCGAGCGTTCGAACCTCCGTCACTATTCTCCAGAACCTGAAGATTGTCGCCTCCGATCACGGAATCCAAGTGAGCGGATGTGACGGCGAAATGTGGGTTGAGCGGAACGTTCCCTGCTTCGTGTCTGAGCCTGGCAGCATTTGCGTCCAAGCCCGGTTGCTGAATGACCTGGTTAGCTCGATGCCCGATGGGGACATTCACCTTCAGACGCTCGATGGCAACGCGGTGCTTCTGACGCAGGGCGCGTCCGAATACCGAATGGTCAGCCTCGACGCCGAAGATTTTCCCGAGGTGCCTGAGTTCATTCCCGAGAATCAGCTGAAGCTGAGAATGGGAGTATTGCGCAATGCAGTGGAGTCCGTTCTCTACGCGGTATCGACCGACCACCACCGAGTCGTACTGACAGGCGTGCTCTTTACCTACAATGGCAACACGCTTACGCTGGTAGCCACCGACACCGCTCGTATGGCAGTTCGCAAGCTGGACCTTCCTGGAATTGGCAACAGCGTCAATGCGGTTGTCCCTGAAAAGGCCCTCAAGGCGATCAAGACCCTCCCGATTTCTGACGATGTCGACGTGGAGTTGATTTTCGGCGGCGGACGGATTGCGGTTGAGTCGGGCGGCGCGAAAGTCGTTTCTCAGCTTCTCGCGGGCACTTACCCTAACTGGGAGCGAGTGGTTCCGAACGAGACGACCCGAACCTGGAGCGTCGAGGCGGATCAGCTTCTCGAAAAGGTGAAGCGAACCATGATCCTTGCCCGAGACAGCGCCAACCGGGTGCGATTCCAGGGCCAGGACGACCTGATTCGACTCTCCGCCCACTCGGAAGAGAAAGGCGAGGCGAAGGAAGAGGTTGCAATGGTGAGCCAGAACGGCGGCGTCGAGATCGCATTTAATGGGCGCTACGTGCAGGACGTACTCAGCGCCATCGACGGACCTGGCGTCCGCATCGAAATGACGGAAAGCAGCCGCCCAGCCGTTTTCCGACCTGGCGATGACGAACAAGGATACTTCTGCGTGATCATGCCAATGGCGCTTCAGTAAATCGCCAAGCGGCAAAATTCAAAGGGGGAGTCGTTGAATTGAACGACTCCCCCTTTTCGATCCTCAAGAAGTTGGCAGATTGCAGTGGGCAGTTAGCATTTCACTCAAGTGAGAAGCTCACGCGCAGGAAAGCAAGTAGGGATCCCTACAATCAGTTCCGACTGCTGACTTCCGGCTGGGAACTGCAAACTTTCGGGTCAGTCCAGAAGTCGCAACCGGACTGAGTTGAGCGTGCAACGAGATCCGCGGAAAAGAGACAATCGGACCTCAGCAGCACAGGTGAGCTCTTGGGGATCCTGCTCTGGCACGTATCAAACGCTGGTTCACCAAGTGGAAGGTCACAAAGCACAGACCGCCCAGAACGGAAGCCGTCGTGCCAATGGGCGTGTCGTGATTGAGGAGCGTGTGACTGCCTAGGATGGCCAGGAGTCCGACCAAATAGATGACTGCCGGGAGCAGCGATCGGTGCTTGCGGTGACCGATGAAGACCGCAGTCGAGCCAACGACCAGGGTCACTCCGATGAAGGCAATTTCGGACGGCCCTGAAGCGATGAAACCAAGCCCCAATACGGAAAGGAGGCTCAGTGCGACGCCACTCAGCAGACAGTGCACCGCGCAAATAGCGCTTGCACACGCACCGACCCGGTCAAGATCGAGTCTGCTCCGCGTCTGGGTTTCACTACTCAACATCGAGTCTCGACTATACCCCACGGGGGTAAGGTTAATTGCGAGGGCGTCTCAGAATCGTGAACAATGTTACTATGCTTGCCGACACCCCCAAGCCACCCTACTACGCGGTGATCTTCAGTTCGGTACGGTCCGATTGGACTGAGGGTTACTCGGAGACGACTGAGCGCATGCTGGAACTTGCCCGCGAGCAGCCCGGGTTTCTAGGTGTGGAGTCCGCCCGCAACGAAATTGGGATCACGGTGAGCTACTGGAGAGATCTCGATTCGATCAAAGCTTGGAAGACGAACACCGAGCACCTCGAAGCCCAGCGGCGGGGCAAACGGGACTGGTACTCCGCCTACACAACGCGGATCTGTTTGGTTGAGCGAGCGTACGGATTCGCGAGCGAATTGGGCTGAGCACTGCACCAACCTTCTCCTTGTCTTGCGAATAAGCCGCTCTTCAGTCAGCGGACGGCGTTTCCGAAAAGGAACTGGAAGTTGAATGGGGAATCTGGACTGGGTGCTGGTAGGTTGGATCCTCGGCCTGCTTGGCTAAAATAGCGCCAATCTCTTGCCAGGTTTGAACCAGACCCACTGGGCACGGCGGGAGATCCAGACTAATGAGTTTGTGCAGCTTTCCCAAGTTGTAGCACGGAACGCCCACGTACATATGGTGCTCCGTGTGGTAGTTCATGTTCCAATAGAGGAACCGCACAACCGGGTTCGGAATGAAGGTTCGGCAGCAGAGGCGAAAGTCGGTGACATTGTCTTGAAGCCCAACGTGCTGGGTGTTGTTACACAAGAAGAAAAGCCACCCCCCATAGAAAGGGGCAAAAGTGGTAAGCACAGGAATCATCCATTGTCGAGTAGCGAGAGAAAGGAGGACGATCAGTGTCTGGCCGAGCAACACCGTTCTCGCCCACGACATGGCGTGTTTTCGCTTGTCCAAATCGTCATCGGGAAATAGCTTAAGCTCCCACTCGCCGTGAAACTTGCCTTGGGCCACACGCAGCATGAACTTGACCACCCAGTAAGGTCCGCGCCAGTTGATGAACGCTCCCCTCAAAAAGTCCTTCTTCGTGATCTGAGTGGGCAGCACGACCTCAAGATCGTCGGGCGGATGGAGCGTGGAATGATGGTGACGCACATGGCTCGCTTCAAACATTCGGTGGTTAATCCATCCCAGAAACGCGAACACATGAGTGAACGTCGTATTCAGCCACTTTGTCTTGAAAACCGTTCGATGCCCCAGTTCATGAACGGCATTGATCTGAAACGCGAAACATGTTCCATGCAAGAAGAGCAATGGAAGCGTGACCCACCACGCCCAGTGATAGGCGGAATAGTAGGTCAGCACGCCGGTTCCAATCAACACGCTGAGATATCCAAACGTCTGGATCGCCCCCTTCAGATCGCTGCGTACATACAGACGCCGTAGCGTCTGTTGATCCACCGGAGTGCGATACCAATCGATAGCCTTCGAGGACTCTGATTTCATGAACCTTCCAAATCTGAAGCTCATCCGCGTGGCATTCTCGCAGAAGCAACCGATGCATGATTATCGGAGATTCCGGTGTTGCTAAACCTCCGGTGGATTCGGCAAAATTTATACAATCTTCGGAATGAACATGAGAAATAGTTGATCGTTCATTGAGATCCAAGCGATCATGTGCCTCGGGACCAAGCGATGAGAAGCGGCTACTTTCGCCCAAGGGGATTATTGGCCGGCTTCATGGCGACCACGCCGGCCCCTGAAATCTCGGAACTGATACACCTCGGTGAACAGTGGGCGCCAAGAGAGTTCTACATCCCAACTCATACCCACTCAGTGTGGGAGCTTTATCTCCAAATTAGTGGTGAGAGCCGATGGCGAGCGGAACGAGAGGTCTACACGCTCAAGCCCGGTGGACTCTTAGCGGTGGGACCTGGAATCGAGCACTCGATGCATGAGCGCTCTGCGGCAAAGATGCACTTCTACTTTGCCGCGATAGACATTGAACTCGCCTTGGCGAGAATTCCCTCTCTAAGAACCGCATGGGAAGGAAGAAGGATCGGATTTAGCGCCCAAGCGGAGCATGCTCTGGCACCCTTTCGTCAACTGATCCGTGAGGTTTCGATTGCCCAACCTCATCAGACTTTGGGGATTCGATTGGCTCTGGACTCACTCACCCTAGAAGCATCGCGTGCACTAGGTGTTCCTGGGGATATCGAAAATCTTGTAGGCGTCCATCCCGCAGTTTCCAGAGCCAAGCAACTGATGGATCACCACCCAGAGGGTAACTGGACTTTAGCCGAGTTAAGCGCAGCCTGCGACCTTTCACCGAATCATCTCGTGGAGACTTTCAGCAGTGATGTCGGAACCTCACCGCGGCAATACCTTTTGCAAAGAAGAGTGGAGCGAGCCCGAGAAATGCTGTTGGAAACGGATTTGCCCGTTACGGAGATCGGGCTGGAGTTAGGATTTTCCTCGGGTCAACACTTCACCTTTCGATTCAAACAGACAGTCGGAATCACGCCGAGTGGCTATCGGAAAAAAGGACGGGCGTGAACCGCGCCAACCAATCCCACTTACTTTTCAATCAACGAGTCGTTAATGTTCGGGTCCGAGGGCGCTGCAAGTTCCGGCAGATAGGTTCATCTTTCCATGCTGGTCAACAGATAAAAGTGCGTGACATTATGTTTTGCGTTTGTCCCAAGGATATGTAACGCCCTCTATGGATCATTCCCGCTGGGCGCCGTCGAGACCGACGCTTCCCTCCTCAAAAGGAATCATTCATGAACAAGAAACTGCGCTTCGTTTTTCTGGCGTCTGGCCTTTTCGCCGCTACGGCACCCGCTCTGGCCCAGACTGAAATCAATGGAACCTATGTCGGCGCGAACGGCCGCAACGGAACCAGCGGCTCCCGTGGCGCCGACGGACTGCCCGGCTACAACGGGATCAAAGGAGTCGATGGATATTGGCCAGGCATCCAAGACTACAAACCGACCGGCGATACCGGGGGGAATGGTTCTCACGGAGGGAACGCGGGCCCCGGTTCGAACGGTCAGACCGGCGGGTATGCGAGCAGCGGCGGAATCGGCGCTGACGGACTGGACCTGGTCGAGAGCGACTGCGTCATCACCGGTGGAGTGTATCGAGGTGGCGACGGTGGTTACGGTGGCAACGGCGCAGATGGTGGCAACGGAGGTAACGGTGGCCATGGCGGCAATGGCGGACGTGGAGGTGACGGAGGATTTGGTGGGCTCTACGTTAGCCAAGGGGGCAACGGTGGAGACGGAGGAAACGGGGCGAACGGCGGTAACGGTGGCAACGGAAGCTACGGTGGGGATGGCGCCAACGGCGGAGACGGAGTTTGGGCGGCGCTTGGGACCCACCTGACGATCACCGGTGGCCAATTCATTGGTGGCTATCGCGGTTTCGGCGGCCACGGCGGCTACGGAGGCATGGCAGGAGCCGGGGGGGCTGCCGGAAGGGGTGGAGCAGCCGGCTGGGGAGAGGGCCATTCCGGAATTGCAAACCCTGGGTCCGTAGGGCGTGATGGCCTTGCCGGGCTCAACGGAATGGCTGGGCAGAACGGGGCCAATGGAATTGACGGTTTAGACGGATATGGGGTGCATGCAGTGGGTGATGGTACGGTTGTCGACTTTATGGGCCGAGATCTGGTGATGCAAGATTATTATGGAACAACCTACATAACGGGTCATCTATTGGACGGTGAGGCAGTCACCGTTTCGGTTCTCGGAGAGTATGGGGGCGCCATAGAGATTCACAACGCAGCCGTCCCTGAGCCGGCGAGCTACTTGGCTTTGGGCTTGGGAGCCTGCGTCGTCTTGCGTCGCCGGCGAAATTAGGTCGAATTTTCTTACTCGGCTGGGCTGGGCCCCAATCGGGGCTCTGCCGTGCCCAACCTTCCAAAATCGCACCTGCGACTCTCTGTCTTGCCACCTAAATCGCTTTTCAGAATAACGCATCTGGTTTCGAATCGAAACCCTGACAAGAAGCTCTAGGTCTGACTGGGTGAAGGGGGCAGGTCGCGTCTCTTTCAGAGCGACCCAACGACCAGAAGTCAATGTCAAGCATTGACTTCCAATGTCGTTTCGAAGCTGGTTACGGTGGTTCCCGTTTCGGTTGGAAACCAACATTCGAGGGATCGAGACAGAAGGTCTGGGAAGAATATGAGATACAAGGATCTAGTTGGCAAGTCCGTAGTGAGCATGGCGGACGGCGCGGTTATCGGCGAAGTTAAGGACTTGGTTTTCCGAAGTTTGGACCTTGATGCGCTCATCGTCCATGGGGATCGAGGCGACGGTTTGTTGCCGTTCACGAGTCTGGGTACAAACGGGCCCGATGCAATCACGATCGAGTCGTATACGCTCGTGGACTGGAACAAGGGCCCTACTTTGGGGCCCGAGACGTCGGATCTGCACCATTTGCGAAAGCTTCAGGTCGTTGACGATACCGGCAAGATGCTCGGTCACCTCCATGAGATAACGATGAATGCCAACGGGCATTTGGAGGACATCTCAGTCCGCACCGAAGGAGTCTTCGGAATTGGCGCTCATGAGACGGTGATCTCACGCTCCCACGTCCGGGCAGTCGGCCCTGATCTGATCACAGTTGAAGCCGAAGCCATAATCGGCCATGATCACGCCACCAAGTAGCAACGGCGCGGATGGAGCGAAGCGGCACGCAGATGCGAGCCGAGACAAAGGAACGACCACAACTGCCAAGGCCGCTCGATAGGCAGGTCATTTGTGTACAACTTATGACCATGGAATTACTGACTTGAATTTGCCCGACTGGGCGGTCAAGCTGGAATTACTATCGTCGCTAAGAAACCAGTTTCCAGGATCAATCGAGAGTCGGTGATCGCCATCTTGGCTTTAGTCGCGATCGCGGCCTACTTACTGCTCCACTTTCTGCTTCCAGCCAACTTGCGGTTCGCGGGCCTGCCTATTGCGGATTGGCCCCTTGTGTTTGGACTGGCTCTAGGTGGGACACCGCTCGTCTTTACTCTGCTTAAGCAGACGATCCGTCGAGAGTTTGGCTCGGACCTCTTGGCGGGGATATCGATCGTCACCTCGGTCGTTCTCCATCAGTATCTCGCTGGAACCCTGGTGGTCCTGATGCTCTCGGGTGGTCAGACACTGGAAAACTATGCGACCGCAAGCGCTTCCTCGGTTCTCGAAGCCCTTGCCAAGCGAATGCCTTCCATCGCCCACCGAAAGGACGCACAAGGAGTCGTCGATGTGCCGGTAGAAGAGGTCAAAGTTGGCGATCTCGTTGCCGTATTTCCTCATGAAATCTGTCCCATCGACGGTTCGGTGGTCGAGGGGCACGGAGTGATGGATGAGTCATACCTCACCGGTGAGCCGTTCAAAATCGACAAGGCTCCGGGCTCTGAGGTGATCTCGGGCGCGATTAACGGCGATAGCGCAATCGTCGTGAAGGCGAGCAAGCTGGCCCTCGATTCTCGGTATGCGAAGATCATGGAGGTCATGCGGACCTCCGCGCAACGGCGGCCCCAAATGCGCCGGATCGCCGATCAGTTGGGAGCTTTCTACACACCGACAGCCGTCATCATCGGCTTGGTAGCCTGGGCAGTTTCCTCCGAACCAATGCGATTTCTGTCGGTTTTGGTGATCGCGACCCCCTGCCCTCTCCTTATCGGAATTCCAGTGGCGATCATCGGTTCGATTTCTCTCGCCGCCAAGCGGGGAATCATCATCAAAGATCCCATTGTCCTCGAGAGAATCAGCGGTTGTCGGGTCATGATTTTTGACAAAACGGGCACCCTCACTTACGGCCGACCCAAGCTGACCGAGATCGTGACCTGCGGAGGGTTTGACGAAAACACCGCTCTGAGGCTCGTTGCGAGTCTGGAACGCTACTCAAAGCACCCACTCGCCGGGGCCATTCTCGAGGCAGCAACGGTGCGCAAATTGGGCTTGGCCGAGGTCGCCGAGGTCAGCGAACGACCTGGAACAGGCCTTTCCGGCCTGATTGAAGGCAAGAAGGTTGAGGTCGGTGGGCAAGTGAAACCCGAATCAGGGGCGAACTGCCAGCCGACAACTCAAGACGAGGGCGGCCTCACGTGCGCCGTCTCGATTGATGGCGTTTTGGCGGCGGTACTGCGTTTTCGAGACGAACCTCGCCCGGATGGATTGGCGTTTATCCGACACTTGGGCAGCAAGCATGGCTTCAAACGTGTTCTGCTGGTCTCGGGCGACCGCGAATCGGAAGTCCGGTACATGGCCGACGTGGTCGGCATTAAGGAGATTTACGCTGGCCAGTCCCCTGAGCAGAAACTTGAGTTGGTCCACAAAGAGACCAAACTTGCCCAAACCGTTTTCATTGGGGACGGCATCAACGATGCACCGGCTCTAATGGCGGCAACGGTTGGGATCGCCTTCGGGCAAAAGAGTGACATCACGTCGGAGGCGGCTGGCGCGGTGATCATGGACAGCACCTTGGAGAGGATCGATGAGCTGTTGCACATCAGCCATCGAATGCGGGCCATTGCGCTTCAAACCGCGATAGGTGGCATGTCGGTAAGCATCATCGGCATGCTGATTGCATCAGTCGGAATCCTGACCCCGGTAGCTGGCGCAGTGAGCCAAGAGGTGATCGATGTTTTGGCGGTGCTCAACGCCCTTCGGGTCGCGTTTCCGCCGAAACAGCTCACCGACTACACCTAATTTTGGGAGTTGGCGCGCCCGAGAGGACTCGAACCTCCGACCCTCAGCTCCGCAAGCTGATGCTCTATCCACTGAGCTACGAGCGCGTGACCCAAAGATTATACCCTCGTCCGATCCGACGCGGGAGCAAGCCCGCGACCGAATCCTGAATCTGAGGCATAGGGCAAATTCCTGGCAAGAATCCTCCTTCTTGAGTAAATTGATACAGACGGGGGAAATTTGATGCGTTGGGTGGAATGTAAGTACGGCGAAGAAGTAAAGCGGGTGGCGTTTGGCAAAGACCCGATCAGCGTAGGCAGAGGGGCAACTTGCGATCTGTCTTTTCCCGAGGACAAGCAGGTCAGTCGTCTACATGCGGTGATCGAGCAACGAGGTCAGTTCTGGTACGTGGTCGATCAGAAGAGCACTAACGGAACTCACGTCAACGGCCAGCGTTGTACCGTCGCCCACCCGATTAACGATGGCGATCTCATCGAGATCGGGGACCAGCGCATTCATGTGAAGAGCGGGTTCGGATTCACGGTAGCCGAAGAAGATACGACGCCCTATGCGGGATATCCCCACTACTACGAGGTGCTAAAAGCGCCTCAAACAGCTTCGCGAGAACAGATTCAGAAGCACTACGACGAACTGACTGCGCTCTACAGTGAAGAAGCACACCCGGACTCTGACCTTGTGCGTCGACTCCGGGAAGATGTGGAGCAAGCATTTGCCGTACTGGGAGACTCCGAGAAGAGAGGAACCTACGATGCCAGCATTTCTCCGAAATTCCGCGAGGCAGTCATCGAAGTTGCGCAAGAATAAGGTGGCGACGCAAGCTGGCTATCGGTCCGAGTCCTAAGTAAACCGAGTTACCTGAGCGACGGAACAGGTGTCGCACTTAAATGTAATACCCGCGCGGTCAATCGGCTGGATAATCCGGTTTGAATGACTGGATTGATCCATTTCTTCCGTCATCTGTTCGATACCACTGGGTACGTCAGACGAGGAGAGTGCGGTGGGTGGACGGCAGATCTGTCTTGGCTGCAAAACGTCTCTGACTTACTGATCTGGGCTGCGTACATCGCGATCCCGTTGGTGTTGCTCTTCTACGCTCGCCATCAGAAAAAGCTGCCGTTTAGGCACCTGTTTTGGCTATTTGGCCTGTTCATTGCGGCCTGCGGAACGACCCACTTCATGTCGTACATTACGACGCTCTATCCGGCATACCGACTAGAAGGGGTCATCAAACTCATTACGGCAATTGCCAGCTGGGGAACCGTGGTTGCAATTGCTGCCATCACCCCTCGCGCGCTAAACATGCGCATGCCAGAAGAGCTAGAGCAGGAGATTAGGGAGAAGGGGGAAATTCAGCGCGAGCTAGCGCTCTTGAACGATTCTTTGGTCACGCGGACGAAGCAGTTGGAAAATGCCAACCGAGAACTCGAAGGGTTCAACAATATGGTCGCCCACGACCTCCGTTCGCCATTAAGAACCATTGTCACGGCGAGCCAGATCGCTTTAGAAGACGCGCCGAGCGACCTTGATCCAGAGACCAAATATCGTCTGGGGCGACTGTGTGCCTCAGCGCAAAGAATGGCATCCTTGGTGGAGGACCTACTCGAGTTCTCGCGTCTGGGTCGGGAGGAGATACACCCCACCCCGGTCGACCTTACGGCTCTGAGCCTGGCAGTGGCTCGTGATATCCAGGAGGAGTATGCCTTGGCTTCCTTCCAGATTGAACCTGGAATGACGGTCGAAGGTGATCCCCGCTTGCTACGGGTCGCCCTCTACAACCTGATGCAAAACGCGAGTAAGTACGCTCGTGATGGGCTTCAGCCAGTCATCGAGGTAGGCCGAATCGAGACCTCAAATGGACCGGCTATCAGGGTTGCCGACAACGGGATCGGGTTTGATATGGCGTACATCGATCGCATCTTCCAGCCTTTCGAGCGACTTCACAACGACGATATTCCCGGTACTGGGATCGGTCTTGCCAACGTCCAGCGCGTCATTGAGAGGCATGGGGGACGCCTTTGGGCTCTCTCACGACTGGGAGTTGGGTCCGAGTTTTTCTTCACGCTTCAGGCTACTGATCGATCGCCAGCCAACACCTGAACCGAGCCATCAGCTAGTCCGAGCACTATTTCACGACTGGCGGGATTGAAGGCGACTGCGGTTACGGCTGCGCCTGAAAGTAGCTGACGTCCCTCGGACTGTCCCTGGGAATTCACGATAGTCAGGCCATGTTCGTCTGGAATTGCGAGGCGTCCGGTACCGGTTTCGAACGCGAGGAGCGGAAGACCCACTTCAGTCGCAACCCGCCATCGAGCCTCGCCTGAGACAATGTCGAAGCCAATTACCGCGTTCATCGTTCGGACGGCAATCAAGTTGTGGCTTGGCGAATAGGCGGAAGCAAAGGCTCGTTCGTCGAGCAAGCGCTTCAAAACCGGCCTTCCGCTGCCCACAGCCCAGCTTCCTATACTGAATCCATCGGTTCCCACCGTGACCGCATCACTTAAGGCAAAACTGAGTGATCGAGGGGCGTTCGATTCCTTGCGCAGATAGACGCATTCGCCATCTGGCCACCAAACGCCGAGTGACCCGTCGTCGAAAGCCGCCGCAACACGATCATCCGCGCTGACGGCGACCGCGAGTGGTGAAGTCACGAGGAATCCGAACGAGCGCTGGGGAACGACGGTCCAAGCGGGTGCATCAACTGAAAGGGGAACGCACCTGACCTGATCGGCACTGGCTACGATCAGCCGATCTCCGGACGACCCAAATTCCAAACCGCGGATTCGTTGGGTGGGTCTGACCTTTTCGTCTGAAGAGCCTACGGTCAGAACTCGAAAAGTAACGCCATCCTTCGAAATCTCGATGGACATGTCCGTTCGAGAGATGGCCATTTGGGATCCGTCACGGGAGAACGCGACATGGTTCACACCGGCCGCGATCGGTTCGTTCGTAGCAGTGAAAGATCGTTCGGTGTCGCTGCCTTCCTTCAACTGATTCACGATGGAAGCATGGCACGAACTTACACTTCATTTCGAGTTGGCTAGGCCCACTTAAAGTGCTGTCCATAATCGATCCATGAGTTCTCCGAAACAGGCGACCGACTTTGTTCAGAAACTGAGTGAACGGAGACGGTCCCGATGCTTTCCTTCTCAGGTTCGAAGCCATGCCGAGAGCTTGGTCGAGGAGGTACTCGCGCTCCTGTTCCCTCATTTTTCCGAGGTGTCGGACTGCGCGGGTGAACGCATCGAATCTGAACTCAGCGATATTGAGTCACGCTTGGAAGTCCTAATCCAGGGACTCGCGGAAACCTATCCGACCGCCCATCCCGAGTCGCCTTCGAAGTTCATTGCACAATTGCCCGATGTGCTCCAGGCACTTGACCTCGACGCCCAAGCCATGTATTTCGGCGACCCAGCCGCGGTGAGCGTGGACGAAGTCATACTTTCCTATCCCGGTTTCTATGCGGTCGCCGTCCATCGCATCGCGCATGTCCTGCACGGAATCGGTGTCCCTCTTCTCCCACGCCTCCTGTCTGAGTATGCCCATCAGAAGACAGGGATCGACATTCACCCGGGGGCGACCATTGGCCGAAGCTTCGCGATTGACCATGGAACCGGAATTGTCATCGGCGAGACCGCTCTGATCGGGAACGGTGTAAAGTTGTACCAAGGTGTCACTTTGGGGGCGTTGAGCGTCCAGAAGGCACTTGCCAAGAACAAAAGGCACCCAACAATCGGCGACAACGTGGTTATTTATGCCAATGCGACGATCCTCGGTGGGGAAACAATCATCGGCCACGATACGGTGGTAGGAGCGAGCGCTTGGGTCACTGAACCAGTGCCTGCCTTCTCCGTCGTGGGTCGACATAGTGAAGTACGAACACGCAAAACCAAAGAAGAAGAGATGGACTTTAACATTTGAATGTTCGGAGCGAATACGTTCTGTAGCAAAAAATCTATCGACTAAGTGGTAAATAGAAACAACCGGCATAAGGAAGATCAATGAAGGCCAATAACATCCTCGAAACCATCGGCAATACACCCCATATCAAACTGAACAGGTTGTTCGATCCCAGGGTCACCGTTTACGTGAAGTCGGAGCGCTCGAATCCTGGCGGAAGTATCAAGGATCGAATTGCTCTTAGCATGATCGAGGACGCCGAGCAGAGCGGCAAGCTGAAGCCGGGTGGCCACATCATCGAGCCAACTTCGGGCAATACGGGTATCGGACTGGCTCTCGTGGCAGCCGTCAAGGGGTACCCCATTACGCTCGTCATGCCGGAATCGATGTCGATCGAGCGTCGACGTCTTATGGCCGCCTACGGGGCCAAATTTGAGCTGACTCCTCGGGAGTTGGGTATGAAGGGAGCGATCGCAAAAGCGAGAGAGTTGGCCGAGCAGATCCCGGGTGCGTTTATCCCTCAGCAGTTCGATAATCCGGCCAATGTTGAGATTCACAAGAAGACGACTGCACAGGAAATCCTCGCCGACTTTCCGGATGGGCTCGACTACTTGATCACCGGTGTTGGCACGGGCGGCCACATCACCGGCGTTGCCGAGATTCTCAAGCCCAAGTTCCCCAATCTGAAGGTGTTCGCAGTCGAGCCGGTGAAGTCCGCGGTTATTTCTGGCGGACAGCCCGGTCCTCACAAGCTCCAGGGAATTGGGGCTGGGTTCATCCCGACCAACCTTCACACAGCGATCTTGGATGGCACGATCCAGGTCACCGAGGAGGACGCATTTGTGTTCGCTCAGAGAGCCGCGCGAGAAGAGGGACTCTTCATCGGAACTTCATCGGGCGCGTCACTGGCGGCGGTTTCGCAGAAGCTTCCTGAGATTGCGGACGGCGCTACGATTTTGACCTTCAACTACGACTTGGGTGATCGTTACCTCAGCGTCGACGGCCTGTTCTAAGGAACACCTCAAAAATGAGGGCCGAGAGCGATTCCGCTCTCGGCCCTTTTCATTGAAGATCTTATCAGTTCTACTGCTCGCCGCCGAACGTAACCGTCTTATTGAGGGTGGCCGTTCGCTCCCATCCCTGGCGAGTGCCGTGAGCGTACGGTTTGAGTTGCTCTACGAGAGCTCTCAGCATGTTGTTGTTCGGCTGGACCTTCAGCCACTCAGTGGCGACGTTCTGGGCTTCTTCATAGCGGCGCAAGCGATCGAGGCACTGGGCATGCTTCAGACCAGCATCCACGAACTTGGGGTCGAGTAAGGTAGCTCTTCGAAACTGTTCGAGAGCAGCGGCGTAATCCTGCTTTCGGAAGTAACACATTCCGAGCAGACCGAGCACGCGGGCGTTGTTGGGAGTCACCTGGAGAACAGCGTTGCAGGCAACGATCGCGTCGTCTACCAATCCTTTTTGTAACAGACCTTCAATGGTTTGCTGATTCATGTTATCAACCCTTCCCTATTTCAAACTCGCCGAGACGTATTTAGTTTCGCTCAAGTTCGACGAATTCGCGGGAATTTAATCAATTTTCTCGATGACTTACCCTTTTTTGGGTCCCAGACTGAGTTGGGTGGCGGGACCATTGGACTACAGGCCTGGGGGGACTGATTCGAAGTGATTCAGTGACTTCAAATCGGTCGAATCACCCTGCATAAATGCGAGAGCGAAGCCGACCATTCCAATGGGCCGGTTCCCTGCCCTCTCGCCATGGTCACGATTCAGAAACTCCTAAAGCACACCGATCTTGTCGTCGGTATTGGCTTGTTGACCATTGTCGCAATGCTCATCATGCCCCTGCCCCACTGGGCCTTGGATATGGGGCTCGTGGTGGCCATTGGCGCATCGGTTGTCATCCTTTTGACCGCGACCAACGTGTCCGATCCGCTCCAATTCAGTGTCTTTCCGAGCTTACTTCTCGTTACCACGCTCTTTCGTCTCGCGCTGAGTATTTCGGCAACCAAGCTTATTCTTGGAACAGGCAAAGCTGGACAGGTGATTCAAACCTTTGGCGACTTTGTCATGGGTGGAGACTTTGTCGTCGGACTGGTGGCGTTCTTGATTCTGGTGATCGTCCAGTTCATGGTCATCACGAAAGGCGCCGAGCGAGTGTCCGAAGTTGTCGCCCGATTCACCTTGGACGCCATGCCCGGTAAGCAGATGGCAATTGACGCCGACCTTGCCGCAGGATTGATTGACGAAAACACCGCCCGCGAACGAAGAAAGCAGATCAAACGAGAAGCCGACTTCTATGGCGCGATGGATGGCGCCTCAAAGTTTGTGAAGGGTGACGCGGTGGCGGCGATCATGATCATCGCCGTGAACTGTATCGGCGGCTTCGTGATTGGCTTCCTGAAGGGTCAAGCCGACATCGCCACCATCATTAAGACTTACACCATCCTCTCGGTCGGCGAAGGTCTCGTTTCTCAGCTTCCCGCACTTCTGATCTCGACGGCAAGCGGTCTCATGGTGACCCGCGCCGGCCAAGACCGCAGCATGGGTAGCGAAGCCGCTTCCCAGTTCTTGGGCCAGCCGAAGGCGATCGGCGTCGCCGGCATTGCGATGACCGCATTCGCTCTTGTCCCTGGCTTCCCCGCCACCATCTTTCTCGCAGCAGCTGGACTCTGTTTTGGCCTGTACCGATTCCTTATCAAGACTCCTAATCTAGCGAAACAGCTGGAAAACAAACCTGCTCCCACTGCCCAGACGGGCGCGGCAGCAGCGGCAGCGGCGCCAGCAGCGGGCGGCCCCGAAACCATCATGCCTCTGCTCACTGTAGATCCGATCGAGATCGAAGTTGGGTTTGGTCTCACAAGCATTGCCGACTCTCGAACAGGCGGTCAGCTACCCAAGGGAGTCACCGGCACAAGACAGCAGATCGCCTCCGAACTCGGTTTCGTGATGCCTACCGTTCGTATTCGGGACAATAACGCGCTCTTGACCAACGAGTACATCATCAAGATCCGGGGCGAAGAAGTCGCTCGTGGGGTCAGCTATCCGGGCAGCTTCTTAGCCATCGACAGCGGGGCAACGATCTATAAAGTTGCGGGAATGCCGGGCAAGGATCCGGTATTTGGCCTCGATGCCATCTGGATCGACGCGGGAACTCGGGAGAACGCGGAGCGAGCTGGCTATACGGTCATCGAACCGAGCGTCGTCATCTCAACCCACCTGGCTGAAATCGTGAAGACGCACGCAGCCGAACTTCTGAGCCGTCAGGATGTTGTCACCTTGATCGACAACGCCAAGACCGTCAACGAAGCGGCGGTCAACGAACTCATTCCATCCGTATTGAGTCTTGGCGACGTTCAGAAGGTCCTCCAGCATCTCTTGAGAGAGCGGATTCCGATTCGCGATATGGTTACGATTCTCGAGACGATGGCCGACTTTGCCCCGAAGGTCAAGGACCCCGATCAACTTGGGGAGTTAGTGCGCTCCGCGATCTCCAGAACGATTACCCGCCAATTCGTGGACCACGAGAACAAGCTGTACTGCATCACGTTAGAACCGGCGCTTGAACGAACGTTAGTCGAGAGCCTTTCGAACACCGGATATGGCAGCAACCTGACGCTAGAGCCCAAGATTCAGTCAGAGCTTGTTGAGCGTCTGAAGTCCTCAAACGAGGACGCCACAGCCCAAGGAAGTCAGGCGGTCTTGCTCTGTTGCACCCAATTGCGATTACCGCTAAGGCGATTCGTCGAACGCCATCTGCCCGGTCTCAATGTATTGGCCTACAACGAAGTCGCCACCAAGGCGGACGTGGAATTTGTAAGCCAAGTACGGGCGGCGTAAAGGACGATGCGAATGCTCGACAATTAGTCCGAATCCCGTCCCGAATCGTCGAAGAGATGCGTGTACACTCTGAGAGTGAAGCGGTACAACGCCCAAGGAATTCTCCGTGCGGAGCTGCTGGTTTCGCTCAAGGATCGTCGAAAGGTCGGCGACTCCCGAAGGTTCGACTACTGCATGCTTTGTCGGAGCAGCGGGGTGAACGAAGCAGGGTTGTGTAACGCCTGCTACAGCTATCTTGACGGCGAGGAAGCAAAAGCTGCCGCTCGATGGCTGGCCGGTGTGGGTCCTTGATCCTCGCGGCATTCCTCTCCTTCCTGGTTGTTTTTGGGGCCTTCGTGACTTACTCGTTTGTGACGAGAAGGAAGAAGGACTCCTATCTTGCTGCGGCAGAGTATTGGGTCTTCCTGCCGGAAACCACGATGCCAGACCAAGACGCGATCATGACCGAGATGATCAGTCGGAACCCGTATTCCCGCAGAGGTCAGTCACCCATTGGACCTCCTGAGGGGCTGATTTTTTCCGACATTCGCCTGCACATCGCGCTCGTGCTTCGGACTCGAAACCCCCATGCGTTCCGGCCGGACATCTTCGATGAGGCGGAGGACCTCGATGCCGAAATCTTGGACTCCCTAGAGAATTCGCAATCGTTTGTCAAGCTTCGGTTTGTGAGCGAAGAGCCGCTCAAAGACAAGCGCCACCTGCAATTCCTCATTCATGCGGCGGACGCGGTCGCTCGATTAGGCGGGTCGACGACCATTTATGACCATACGACCGGATCCCTCATGACACGCGAGAGACTCGCGACGAGGCTTACGGAGCACTTCGACGCGACTCATCCGGAGGTTCAGGTTCGGACCAAGTGGGTTCCTCATCTCAGCGGCGGTCACTTGGAAACGAGGGGCCTCGTCAAGATCGGCCTTCCCGAAATCCAGACTGACGTTCTTGAAGCAGACCAACAGTTTATTGCCAGGACCGTGTTGGAAGAGGGAATCGCCAAGTCTTGGTCCTTATCGGCAATTCCAGATCCATGGGAGGTGGAAGCGTATGGAGATCGGTTCCAGATCCTGCCAGCAGCAGCCAAAAACCGCACGACTCAGGTACGTATTCTCCGAGTTCAATCAGTATGAGTAGCGTAAGACTTATCCCATGCCTTGACATCAAAGACGGGCGCGTCGTGAAAGGCGTTAATTTCGTCGAACTAAGAGACGCAGGGGACCCAGTTGAGCTAGGTCGATTTTACGACTCGGAGGGGGCCGACGAATTGGTGTTTCTCGACATCACCGCTTCTCACGAAGAACGCGCGCCCGTCGTGCGTTTGGCCGAAAGGGTCGCGGAACAGGTTTTCATCCCGTTCACGGTAGGCGGGGGGCTTCGCAAGGTCGAAGATATCCGAGAAGCGCTGTTGGCCGGCGCTGACAAGGTGAGTCTCAACACGGCGGCGATCAACGAACCCTCATTGATCACAGAGGCGGCCAATCGATTCGGCGCCCAGTGCATCGTCACCGCCATCGACGCCCGCCGCGTTGAGCCAGGACGCTGGGAAGTCTTCACCCACGGTGGGCGCAAACCGACCGGTTTGGACGCGGTCCAGTGGGCCAAACAAGCGGTGTCCCTCGGCTCCGGAGAGATCCTTTTAACTAGCATGGATGGAGACGGAACCCAGGCAGGCTACGACCTCGCCCTCACCCGCGCGGTCAGCGAGGCGGTCGGAGTGCCCGTCATTGCAAGTGGAGGCGCCGGGGAACCCAAGCACCTCGTCGAAGCGGTTTACGACGGTAAGGCTGATGCGGTGCTGCTCGCCAGTCTCGTTCACGACGGTGTCTATCGCGTCCAAGAGCTGAAGCATTTCATGGCCGACGCAGGCATTCCAATGCGCTTGCGATAGAAGATCACCCTTCGCTATTTTAGGCCGGCTTTCTCCTCGGGCCCAAAACGGAGCTCCTGAGGGTTTTCAAGAATTGCTTTCCATGCATCCCCGCTTGCTCTCGCAAGCTTGGTCGCACTACGAATATTGAATGCAGTAGGGTCAGACTCGGAAAGTTCTCTCCACGCAATGGGATATGAAACGGTGGCCCCGGGGGAAACGCGCGGAGAAAAGGGGCATGCGAGAGTCTTGCCACGAACGTTCTGGTTGTGGTCAATGAAGACGCCCTGCGGTCGATTCTTGACCGTCCATACCATCGTGACCTCGGTAGGCATGTCGCTTTCAAGCTGGCGCCCAATAGTTTCGGCAATCGATTTCGTTTGGTCAAAATGGTATCGGCGTTGAATGGGGACGTAAACGTGCAGGCCCGTCTTTCCGCTGGTCTTGACCCACGATTCGAGCCCGATCGACTGCAAGAGTTCCCGCAAAGCAACCGCAACACTCGCCGTTCGATTCCAGGCATCTTTGTCGAACGCACGTGCCGTACCCAGTTGTTTTGAAGACCCTCCAATATTTGGATCCAGGTCAAAAACGATGAAATCGGGAAGGTCTAGGACGGAGTCTTGGAGCGATTCACGCTCGGCGAATTCGGTGGAATGCGCCTTCGTGGCGTTCGGCGAAATGCGTGAGTACCAGGGGTGGATCTCGACGCACCCAACCTGGCCGAGCCACACGAGCGTTTCTAAGTTCCCACAGAGGATCCATTCGAGAGCCTTTTCTGAATGATCCGACCAGATGCTCACTCGCTCGACGAACTCGGGCATCCCCGGCAGGGGATGTTTTTGGAAGAATCCGGGCTTCGCAATACCGTCCGGGTGACGAAGGAAAGAGAGGGGCCGACCCTTCAGGTGAGGTAACAAAAACGGGGCCAATTCAATGTAATAGCGAATCAAATCTCGCTTGGTTATCTCCTTCTCGTGCTCCGACTTTGGCCACAACACCTTGGAAAGATGCGTGACCTTCAGCTTGCTATCAACCATCGACAGTTCCCCTTCTTCGCCGAGGTCTTCCAGTTGGTCCAACAAACGACCGGAGTCGGGCACACGGGTATCAGCAGTTGCGGTGTGGACGGACAAGACGTCTTCGCGGTCAGGTCGCATTCGCAGGAACACGGGAAATCTCAACCTTCCGCTATCGGTTCGCTGGGCGAATTTCACTTCGGCGATCAATTGAGGCTCGACCCAAACCGGTTCTCCTTCGATCTCGATATCGTCAATAAATGCGGGCCGAGTTGCCCTGAGAATCTTCAACCGTGAGCTTAGCCCGTCCAAATCTTCGTCTTTAAAGCCTGATCCAACATTGCCGACGTACTGAAGGTCACCAGACTCATTCGGCTTGGCCAATAGGAGGGAACCGAAGGATTCAGATCTGGATCCTTTGCCTCGGGTGAACCCCACGACGGCAAATTCGTCGCTGAGAAAGGATTTGATTTTTCGCCACGAGGATGATCGGCGGCCAGGCTCATATCGGCTAGTCAGCTTCTTGGCCATGACACCTTCAAATCCCAATGCCACGGCATTTTCGAAGAGGCGTTTTCCTTGGCTCGGATAGCTGTCAACGAGCCGGAGAAAGGGTCCTGGCCATTGAGCGGATTCTAACGTTTTGCGGCGAGTCGTCCATGCTTGGTCGGTGCAATCGCGGCCGGCCCAGCTGAGCACGTCGAAAATGCAATAGACAATCGTTCCGGGCCTGCTTTGCCCTTCTGATAGTCGGGCGTCCCTCGGTCTAAGCCGCTTCATTAACTGCTCGAAGGAAGGCTTGCCGTCTGCCTCGAAGAACACGAGTTCTCCGTCCAAGACGAACGAGTCAGCGGAGTGATTCTTGAGCGCGCCAATAACTCCATTGACATCCGTTCCCAAAGAATTTCCATTTCGAGAAGTCAGCGCGATCGAATCCCCCGACTTCTTGGCGAGGGCCCGCACTCCGTCGAGTTTGATTTCAAACTCCCATTCCGGGTCGTCGAATGGTCCCTCGGTTTCCACCGCAAGCATCGGAGAAAGGTTGGCCGTAGAATGCGCTTCGACTGGGGAGACAATGCCATCGTCGGCCATGGCCTTTGCAGAGCGAACCGACTCATCTTTCGTTAGAATCGAGTCTTCCGTCGCAAACTCATCCTGAACTTTCATCAAGAGCCAGTTTTCTGAGTCCTCACCTCGCATCCGGGTCAGGACAAACTCGCCCCGAAGTTTGTGTCCGAAGAGTGTGAAATGAAGCTTTCCGACATCGATGCCCTGAAGGACCACGTCACCTGGACTAGAAGTTGAGTCATCGTGCTTGGGAACGTAGGCGCCTTCATCCCAGACGATGACCTGGCCAGCGCCGTATTGTCCAACCGGGATTGTTCCCTCGAAGTTGGCGTAGTCAAGCGGATGGTCCTCCACCATCACCGCAAGGTGTTTCACCTTGGGATCCATCGAGGGCCCTTTGGGAACGGCCCACGACTTGAGAACACCTCCTGCTTCTAGTCGGAAGTCGTAATGCAGATGGCTCGCCGCGTGTTTTTGAACGACAAAGCGCAAATTCTGAGTTGTCTCGGTGGGATTGCCGGCATCGGGCTCGGAAGTCTTGGAGAAGTTCCTTTTACTTCGATACTGCTCAAGCATTGGTCTATCCCGTCTTGCGGCCGGACTTGGCCGCCTGAAGGCTTTGCTTTAATGCTTCCATTAGGTCAACGACCTGCCCGGTTTCGACCGGTGCTTCTTGAGCCGCCTTAACCTGGCCACCATTCGATTTTGCTTCGATTCGCTGCAGTAACGCTTCGCGGTACTCGTCGTGAAAGTTCTGCGGAGCAAAAGGCTCCTCCAGGAGTTCAATTAAGTTGGTGGCCATTTTGAGCTCTTTCTCATCCACCTTCGGTTGGCTCGAGGCTTCCGTCTCAGCCATCTTTATTTCGTCTGGATAGAAAAGCGTGGCGAGGACCAGTTTCCCGGAAGAAGGGCGCACCAGGCATAGGCTCTCCCGAGAACGAAGCGAGATTTGGGCGAGAGCGATGACATTCTTTTCCATCATCGCTCGCACCAGCAAGGCATAAGGCTTTGCGCCCGCATCTTCGGGTCGAGCATAGTAAGAGCGGTCAAAGTAGACGGGGTCGACCTCGTCTGACTTTACGAATGAGTTGACGGTCACCGTATGTTTCGTGGCGATCGGGAGACTCGCGAAGTCATCGTCTTCCATGACGACGTACTTGCCCTTGGAGATTTCATAGGCCTTCACAATCTCCGTGTCGGGAACGACCTCTTTGTGAACCGGGCAAAATTTCTGAAGCTTGACCCGGGCGCCGCACGGCTTGTGCAGTTGGTGGAACCGCACATCCTTCTCCTGGGTGGCACTAAAAAGGTCAATGGGTATCGAGACCATTCCAAAACTGATCGTTCCACTCCAAACGGGTCTGGGCATGTGGCTCTCCTTCGTCTAGGCAAATTTCTCCGCCCGGCAAAGGTTCGGACTTCACACGTGCCTCGTCGGTTTCGTGAGTCGAAGGTTGCCGCGTACCGAAAAGCGCACGGCCACGGATGCGAGGAAATCGGAACTCGGAAATCTGAGGGCGGGTCCAAGCCGTCGATGAGTCCTCTGATTTCATAGCGATGGTCGCTTTAGGGAAGATTCTGAATCACCCGATCCTCCATTTTGGAATTCAAGTGGCTACTGGCCCTATCAGAGAACTCAAGACACGGTTATGAGATCGAAGAGATCTGAACGAGGGAGAAAAATGACAACCACCATTTATGCAACGTTCGTCGATCCAGATATGGCAACCAAAGCGGCAGGCGCACTTATGGATCATGGTGTTCGATCCGAACACATCAGCATTGTCCTGCCAGAGGGGTACTCCCAGCGCGATGGATTCCCAGAAGAGTCGGCGGAGCACAATCAAGACATTGCCGAGAGGGGCATCACCACCACCACCGGCGGAGACGCAGCCAAGGGAGCGGCTGAGGGAGCTGGCATTGGTCTGTTCGCGGGAGCTCTCGCTGCCCTGGTCGCCGTGGCGATTCCTGGAGTTGGGCTTGTTTTGGGTGGCGGAGCGCTGGCGCTTGCGGTCGGTGGTGCGGCTGGAGCGACTGCAGCTGGCGCGATTGCGGGCGGAGCAGCCGGGTATCTGAAGGACCAAGGATTGTCCGACGATCAGAGCGCACACTACCAGAGGGTGCTCGGTATAGGGGGAGCACTTCTCACAGTTGCCACCACGAACGAAGATGTCGACCCGACTACCATCACTTCAACCATTTCGAAATATGGCGGTGAATACTCCGAGATCGCGCCTCAACGCGCGAGGCTTCTTTAAGGTTTCATACCCTTAAGTACTCACCAGCCAGGAGTCGTGAGAAAGCTCAGCGATCCGATGTAGGGTCGCTGAGCCCTTAAGATTTAGGCCGCGAGAAGCGTGTCCCGTTCGGCTTCTAGGATCTCGCGCAAGGAGAGTCGCGCTCGGTTAAGCCGACTCTTCACGGTCCCAATCGGTAACTTGAGAATCTCCGCGATATCCGCATAAGACCGATCCTCACTGTGAAACAGCAAGACGATGGTCCGATATTCTTGAGGCAATTCCCCGATTGCTCGAATCAGGCACTCCCTTTCAACGTTGCGCTCGCATGCTTGCTGAATCTGAGAGCAAGAGTCGGACTGGACGCGATCCAGATCGAGGCTGTCAAGCACTGCGGATCCATCGATACTTACAAATCTGCCCGACGGGCGCCGTTTTGAGCTGTCTAAGTAGCAGTTCGTGATTATCCGGTAAAGCCACGTACTGAACGAGCTTTGCCCACGGAAGTTCATGAGAGATCGGCAGACCCTTAGGAATGCCTCCGCAACGATATCAGAAGCCCTTTCCAGATCTCGCGTCAATTGAAAGGCATACTTGTAAGCTCTTGACCGATGCCTCGCAACGAGTTCGTCCAGTGCCGAGCGGTCTCCCTTCTGATATCGATAGGTCAGTGTTGCGTCATCAACTGTCATCTATTTGTTCTCCCCAGAAAATATCGGACAATCGTGGATTCAATGTTCTTGAATCAGTCGACGAGTTTCCGGCAAAGCACGGCTTAAGTGCCTCGCTTGCCGTTTAGAAAGTATATCATTTCTTGCGCTACAGAGAGCAAGAAATGTATCCAGTGCTCTTACTGTGAGCCGAGTCACGGCAAGTACATTTACGAAGGCGACACGACTCACCCTCAGGCGACTGGCGTGACCCAGTTTTGGTCCCTACGGGCGCGGTAACCGGGACCGTCACGCTGGGAGAAACCGTAAATGGGGCTCCGACACTTATGGTGACCGCCGGAGGCTGGAATCGATTCCAGACCCTATTGAAACTTCCCTGCGCTCGCAGGTTCGATTTGGCCCTCCCCCCGCGTACGCTTCCCACTTCGCTTGGCGAACTTCGACGGACAAGCCGCTGCGGGCGAGGGGACTTATTACGACCTCCTTGACCGTTGCGATACTCTGATCATTCGCGGCCAACGGTCTAGCCGTGTCTGCACGGGGCAGGTCGCAGTCTGGAAGTTTAACTGGGGGGGAGCTTGACGATGGTGAACCAGAAATCTTCGATCGATCGAATGATCGAAATGAACTTCTCGAATTCGACGGGCTTAGTGATGTAGCAGTTCGCGTTCAGTTGATAGCTCTCGGTCACGTCTCTTTTACTTTCTGATGTGGTTAGGATGACTACCGGGATGTTATGGAGGAAGGGATCCTTCCGCAACTCCGCTAAGGTCTCTCGCCCGTCCTTTCGGGGCATGTTGAGATCCATCAGAATGAGGTCCGGGCGCGGCGCATCTTGGTAGGGTGGCTCCTTTCTTAAGAAGGCCATTGCCTCTACGCCGTCAACGACCACGCTCAATCGGTTGGAGACCTTTCCATCTTTCAGGGCGATTGCCGTGAGTTCCGCGTCTCCGGGATTGTCTTCCACGAGGAGGATCTCGGCGCGTCGTCCACCCATGCTCTCGGTCATAAAACTCCTCTCGACCCTTTCTCTTTCAGCGTGAACTTGAAGCTCGTTCCGGAGCCTGGTTCCGACTCCATCCATATTCGTCCACCGTGTCTTTCAACGATTCGCTTACACAGTGCCAGACCAATTCCCGTTCCAGGATAGGTCACACGGGTGTGTAGCCGTTGAAAAATGATGAAGATTCGCTCGGCAAATTCAGCTTCGATTCCGATACCGTTGTCTTTCACGCAATACACCCACTCGGAACCCTCGAATGTGGCGGAAACGTCGATCATTGGGAGCGCCTCACCTCGGTATTTCACGGCGTTCCCGATCAGGTTCTGGAAGAGAGAAATGAGTTGAACACGATCTCCCTGGACCTCAGGGAGCGGACCGACCACGAGTTTCGCCATGCATTCGGAGATTGGAAGATCGAGATTCATTAGGGCGACTGCTAATAGCTCCTCGAGATTGCAAGTTCCGAATACCTCACCGCCAGTTCCAACCCTTGAATACGTTAAGAGATCGTGAATCAGGGTCTGCATGCGGGTGGCGCCGTCAACGGCGTGAGCGATCCACCGGTCCGCCTGCTCATCGAGTTGCCCTTTGTACTTTTTCTCCAGAAGCTGAGTGAAGCTGGCGACCATTCTCAAGGGCTCCTGAAGATCGTGCGAAGCCACGTGGGCAAACTGTTCAAGGTCGGTATTGGATCGTGCCAGTTCGTTCGATCGCTGCATCAGGCACTCCTCGCTGTAGCGGAGTTGCGCATTGGCATGCCCCTGCTCATCAAGGAGACGCTGTAATCGAGCTTCAGCAACTTTCTTCTCGGTGATATCCTGATTGATTCCGATGAGCCGCATGGCACCGTCGCCAACCGTAGATACCGATGCTGCCGCCATGATGTGCCGAGTGGTTCCATCTGGCAAAAGCAGTCGAAACTCACTGTGGAATTTCGAGCAGTTGCGGATCGAGTCTGCCAATTCGGACTCCGCTCTAACCAAGTCGTCCGGGTGCAACCGACTAGACCACGCTTCGTACGCGCCGGGAAAGTCTTCAGGGGCAAACTGGTAGAGGGAGAGCATCCTTTCATCCCACTCGAGGGAGTGAGTGGATAGGTCGTACTCCCAGACGCCGTAGGACCCGGCTTCAGTTGCTTGACGGAGTCGTTCGACCGCCTCGGAAAGCTTCTCCTCTACATGCTTACGCTCGCTAATGTCCATCGCCGTCCCGACCAGGCGAATCGCTTCGCCCCGCTCGTTGGTGACGGCCTTTCCAATTGCGTGAATCCAGCGTGAAGGCTCTTCACCTTTCGTTTTTAGGCGGAGATCCAGTGAATAGGACACGCCGAATTGAATCGCTTGCTGAATGGCTGCATCGAGGATTTTCGCGTCGTCCGGATCGTACATATCGAGATTCAGGTAGGCGTTAACTTCCGATACCACAGAATCGAGCCCAAGCACAGCGGCCATCTGTTTTGACCGCATTCTTTTGCCTGTGACCAAGTCCAAGGTTGAGGAACCGATCTTCGCGACAGCTTCGGCCTCTTCTAACAGCTGCTCTCGCTCTCTCAGCAGGTCGGTTTGGAGGCGCTGAGCTTCCTCAAGAAGTTTACGATCGGTGATGTCCCTGATTGCACTCGAAATCAGCGGACCGTCCTCGGTTTCAATGGGACTCAGACTGATCTCTACCGGAAATTCGCTACCATCTTTGCGAAGACCGAACAGTTCGAGACCGGCTCCCATGGACCGCACTGTCGACTTAGCAATGAACCCTTGTCGGCGCCCAACATGGCCAACGGTGAACCGCTCTGGAACGAGAACCTCGATGTGTTTTCCAAGTAACTCTTCCCGCGGGTATCCAAACAGAGCTTCGGTCTGAGAATTGACGAGAACAATTCTCGCCTCCATGTCGACGATGACAATAGCGTCCGGGGCCGACTCAAGGAGTCCCCGAAACTTCTTTTCAGCATTCCTGGCAAAGGTGAGATCCTGGGTCACCTTCGAGTACCCGCGCAACACTCCTTTGGCGTCTCTCATGGGAGCAATAGCTACATGGGCCCACATGTCGCTGCCGTCCTTGCGCTTCCTCCACCCTTCTTCCTCGAATTTGCCCTGAGTCCTAGCGATCTCCAACGCCCGTTCCGGCTTCCGCTCGGCGAGCGCAGCGGGTGGGTAAAAGATCGAAAAGTGTCGACCGATGATCTCTTCTGATCGATAGCCTTTGAGTCGTTCCGCGCCATCGTTCCAGGTGGCGATTTTTCCCTCCACGTCCAGCGCGAAGACAGCGTAATCCTTTACGCTTTCCACCAGGAGGCGATAGAGGAGTTCACTCTCAGTAGGTTCTAAACGAACCGGGAGGCGTTTTTTCAACCGATAAGCTCTGGCTTGAAATAGCATGGCTAGGTCTGATCCCCTTTTGAGCTGGTCGGTCGAAGATTCTGGCAGCGCCTTTTGTTCGGTGCGTCAATTTGAACTTGAAGGTCCTGACTGGAAGCGCCTAGCAAAACGTACTCCTGTCTGAAGCCTCTAAAGAGAAATAGAATGTGGCGCCCTTTCCCGGCTCGGACTCGGCACGAATGAACCCTCCGTGCTTATGAACGATGCGTTTGACAACCGCAAGTCCGATCCCGTGTCCCCCATCTCCCCGATTCGCATCCAGCCGGATAAATGGTTCGAAGATGGCTTCAGAGAACTCAGATGAAAACCGGCCCCGTTGTCTCGGACAAAAAAGCCTTCATCCGGCGCCTCAGACTTTCCTAAAATCACCCTAGTTACCTGCGTGGAAGCGGAGTACTTCACAGCATTTCCGATTAGGTTTTCTAATAGGGAGCGCATGAGCCTTGTGTCCGCGAACGTGGACAGTCCAGATTGCACTTCGACTGCCAATTCCCGGCCTCGGTTTTGCTCGATAAGCTCACCGCCAATCTCTCGCCCCATGGATGTGATATCCACAATCTCACACATGATTTCCTGTCCATCCATGTTGGCAAGGGCGAGCAAACCCTTCATGAGTTCGTCCATTCGCCGACAGGCGGAGGCGATGCGATTCACGTATAAGCGTCCGTCTGGACTGAGACTCTCACCAAACTCTTCGCCAAGAAGCTGGGCGTAACCGAGAATGATCCTCACCGGTGCTCGGAGATCGTGGCTGGCGGCATATGAAAATGATCTTAGGGCCGCGTTTTCGCCAACGAGTTCCGAGGTGCGGGATTTCACCGCCTGCTCGAGAAGTGAGGCCATGCGGACGGTTCTCGTCGCTAACTCGCGAGATTCCGAGACGTCCCTTGCGACGAACACATTGAGGCGTCCGAGTATCCGAGATTCGATCGGAGCATTGCGATTCACATTGACCCATTTGCCAGTTCCAACCTGAAACTCGCAAAACAAATCACAGCCCTCTCCGATCATGAGATCGTGCTCGAGGAATAGATCGAAGAACCGGCATCCGAAGAGGTCATCGACTTCGGCGACACTTAGCCCGAGGGGACTCTTGCCGTCATTTTCGAAGAGCAGGTCCGCGCTATGATTCCAAGTTACGATCTTCCCTTCAGCGTCAATTACAAAAACCGCTTCTGAGAAGTTACTGAGGAGTTCCGAATGAAACGCGATTGCCGAGGAATTGTCCCCCATCCGCTTCTTGATGTCGGCGTTCTCACATGCGCGAACGACGGCCGAAGGTAAACGAGCGGGCGCGTTCTTAAGGATGTAGTCGCTAGCGCCAAGAGCCAAACTTTCGAGCGCGAGGCGTTCGTCGATCGTGCCGGAGATAAAGATGAACGGCGTTTCTGGGGAGTGGGTCACCGCCAGGGACAAAGCTTCCTTTCCGCTGAATCCGGGAATGCTGTAGTCGGAAAGGATGAGCCCGTAGGCGGGATCGACGACCTTTAAGCGGAATTCTGGACCGGAGGAAACGACATCTAGGTGGCAGTTGATCCCGTTCTCTTCAAGGCAGATTCGTACTAGCTCGGCGTCGCCAGGGTTATCTTCTAGGTGAAGAATGGACAGTTGTTGACTCATTTAGGCTCAATCGGATGCGAATACGGAAACCATCTTCGATCCAAATGGAGTCATACGACACCCCAAGAAAAAGAAAAACGAACATTACATCAGCAATAGGTGATACGGCAAACTACGATAATAGTTATGAACATATCCCATTACGCAATGAGTAAATTGATATGGCTTTATCATTAATACGTCAGGTCAGTGCGCTAAATGACGTATTAATAAATTCCCTGGCGATGTTGCTGGCATCAAGGCAAGATAAGGGCCGCGAGAGGAATGCTTGTGGCTGTGAAAACCCAGCGGAGGGCCCAATCGGCTCACTCGGCGGCTAGTTGCCGCCGATGGTGATGTAGCCGATTTGGTCGAACTTCTGGCCCTTAGCTTGGCCGATGAAGTGAATCGGAAAAGTGCCGGAAGTGTTCGCGGGGACGTAGAGTTCGAATGCCATTCGGAGCCGGCCTCTACTCGTTGCGACTTCGAACTCTCGTGCGTTCGTGTTCACGAGTTTCAGTGGCTCGGGAACGGTGATTGACACCGCGCCACGGAGTGGACGAGTGGAGTTGGAGTGAATGTAGAACCCAAGCTTGAGTGAGCGATCGTTGTCTCCCAAAGGAATCGGCTGGGTGACCAGCGTGAGGTCCACGGGCGGTGCGATTCGGTAGCTTGACTCAAGGACCGCTGAAATACCATCGCCAGCGGTGAGAGATCCCTTAAGAACTCGGAAGCCAAGCGCCGCGGTGTCACGAATGCCGGTGTCGTAGTCAACGTAAGATCGACCCTTGTTGTCAAAGAGCGGGAACGGAACCGCGATCATGTTGGTGTCATTCTTCGCGGGGCCCTCGGTGTGCAGTTCAAGCCTTTGGAGCTTTGCTGCATTCTTGCCGTTAAATGTAAGGCGAACCCGTCCCCGTTCTCCGGCAACGAAGGACCTTCCCTCCCCCTCCGTGTTGAACTTGACGCCAGCCGGAAGTCCGGCAGACCGTCGATAACCCAGTGTGACCGTTGAAAGAACGCGCGGAACGAAGGGATCAAACGCTGGGCTCGTGCTGAGAGGGTCGTCGACTCGGACACCCAACGTATCACCAGCATCTCCAGGAAGAATTTCCAGGCCGGGGTCGTTCACGATCACTTCGTAAGTCGTCGATGTCGCGTCGGAACTGGCGGCGGCTGTCGCGGCCAGGGCTACGCCTGGAAGGTTACGCCACATCGGCCCGGCAACGTTGGTTGCATCGAGCAGTCTTACCGTCGCGGTGGGCTTGCCGGAACTGAGGCTAACGCGGACCTCCAGATTGTCTCTTCCTTGAAGCCAACCGTTGGCATCCAGGTCGAAGCTGAATACGGCGTCATGGCCGTTTGGGACCACGGCAGCGCCATAGAGCTTTCCAGGCTCCCATTGGAAATAGGTCTTGCCGCCGTCGCTGGTTGTGCCGAGCGGGTCCCATTCCTCTTCATCGATTTTTCCATCGACAAGCGGCGTGATGGCAAGCCGATTTGGCTCGGTGACCGCAAACGGCGCGGCAAACATGGCCTGTGGAGTCACCACGATCGGGGCGGCAACAGGCGCAGTCGGAGTCTGGGGTACTGGCACAGCGGTCTGGCCAGTCTGTCCCGCCTGAGCGGCGAGGAAGAACACATAAATCGGGAGCGACATTCCGATAGTTCGAGACGAGTGAGACCCCTCTGGGGGAGCCACGGAATTTGAATTTAGCTTACGCCTTGGGTAATAAGGCCTTGATGTCGGCAATCACGTCTTCGATGCTCCGGCACCCGCTCTCCACAATCGTCGCATCGGGGGCAACCGACAGCGGACTGTCTTCCCTCGTGATGTCCCGGTGGTCTCGAATCTCGATTTGAGATCGGACCGACTCGAAGCTGGCTTCGATCCCCTTCGTGCCGAACTCCACATGTCTCCGACGGCTCCTCTCCTCGAGGCTAGCCGTGAGATAAACCTTCACATCGGCTTGCGGGGCGATCACGGTGGTGGCGTCACGGCCCTCCAAAATCACGCCCCCTGCAGCTACCATCGCCTGCTGTCGAGCAACGAGGGCCTTACGGACCGGGGTGTGGGCACTCAATGCGCTGGCGAGATCTCCGATCTCGTTCGTTCGAATCAGGTTCGTGACTTCTTCCCCATCTAGGAAAACCGGTTGAGGTTCCCCGGCTCCGAAACCGATTTCGGTCGTCTCCAGAAGTTCGGCCGCCCGTTGCCCTTCGTCTCCTTTTATCCCAAGCCGCGAAGCTTTCAGGGCGATCGCACGATACATCGCTCCGGTGTCGAGATACCGGAGGCCCAGCTCACGGGCGAGCGCCTTGGCGGTCGTGCTCTTGCCGGCTCCCGCGGGGCCGTCGATGGCGATGACCCAGCGGGCCGAAGAGGAGGTTTGTGATTCAGACATTAGAGTATTGAGAGCGATTCTAGGTCTCGCTCGAATCCGGGGTAGCTTGTACCGATCGATTCCGCACCCTCGATCTCGGTTCTCCCGTTAGCGATCAATCCGGCCACGGCAAACGCCATGGCAATTCGGTGATCTCCAAGGGCTTCGATCTTAGTCGCCGTCAGCTTGCAGGGTCCATGGATGGCTAGTCCGTCATCGAATGTTTCGACGGTGGCGCCCATCGCCCGAAGTCCATCGGCAACGAGTTCGATTCTGTCGCTTTCCTTGACCCGCAACTCGCGGGCATCTCGAATCGTTGAGATGCCGTTGCACTGGGTTGCGAGCACGGCGAGAACTGGAATTTCATCGATGAGGCGAGGTACCAACGCCCCTTTAATTTCGAATGGCTTCAGGAAACTCGCGGGGCGAATATCCACATCCGCAACTGGCTCACCGAGTTCTTGTCTGGGGTTGAGCTCTTCCACGCCGATCCCGCACTGGCGGAACACATCGAGAATGCCCGTCCGGGTGGGGTTGATGCTCAGGTCTTGAAGCGTCAGTCCACCTTGAGGGAGGATCGCGGCGGCCACCATGAAGAAGGCGGCACTGCTGATATCGGCGGGCACCGTAAACTCGAACCCGTTGAGGCGCTGTCCGCCCGCGACTCGGTGCACGAATCCGTCGCTGAAATCGGTCTCCACCGTAACGCCGCAAGCGGTCAACATACGCTCGGTGTGATCGCGGCTGAGACTCGGTTCACGGACGCTGGTGACTCCGGTCGCCCGAAGACCGGCGAGTAGAACGCAGCTCTTGATTTGGGCGCTGGCGACTGGGCTTTCGTAATCGATGGCGTGGAGAGATGTTCCATTGATGTGTAGCGGAGGTTTGTCCCCTTCGATCTCTGCGCCCATCAATCGCAGGGGATCGACTATGCGCTTCATCGGTCTACGCGACAGGCTGGTATCTCCGATCATGGTTGCTTCGATCGGTCGGCTCGCGATCAGGCCGCTCATCAATCTCATGGTCGTCCCGCTGTTCCCGCAGTCCAGGGGGCCATCTGGGGCGTTCCATTCGGCCGCGGGGGTGAGTCGGATCTGGTCTGGACTCAACCACTCGTACCTAAGCCCCATCGCTGCCAAGCACTTGAGGGTCGATTCACAGTCCTCGCCGCGTAGCGGATGCGTGACGACCGAGGACCCATCGGCGATCGCGGCAAACATGTACGCTCGATGGGTGAGCGACTTGTCGCTGGGTGGCCTTAGTCGACCACGGAGAGTTGCGATGGGGCTTATTGAGAGGTTCAAACTCTTTTCCTTCCTTTCAAATTCTTCGTCTTGGTCGTTTCCGAGGTAGTCCCAGCGGAAGTAGTTTGCCTGCCCTTGGCTTCTTGGGCGGCGATAAAGAAATCGAGAACCGCCTTCTCATTTCCAGCGACGACGTCTGATTCCAAAACGGCCAAGCGCTTGGACATTTCCCCAATCACTCGACCCAATTCAACCCGATTTCCGATGAAGATTTGGGACCAAAGCGCAGGGTCGACTCCGCCAACGCGGGTGAGGTCCCGCCACGATCCTCCAGCCACGTTCTTGTCATCGAGTCCGTCCGCGAGTTGGACAAGAAGAGCGGCCAAGGCGTGCGGCAAGTGGCTAACCACGGCCACATGGCGGTCGTGGCGATCAGCAGGAACCTGGAGTGGCGTCGCGCCCATCGCTTTGACCAGAGACTCCACCCTGTTAATCGCCGACTTCTGAGTAAAGGGGAGCGGACTGAGAATCCACCTCGCGCTCCGAAACATCCATGCGGAGGCGAAACCTGGACCACTCTTTTCGTGGCCAGCCATCGGGTGACCGGGAACGAATAGTGGGTCTCGCGTGGATTCGGCCCAGTCGGCCACGATCCGCTTGACGCTCGTGCAGTCGGTGATCACGGTATCGGGTCCCCGAAGGAACTTCAACTGGTCTAGCACATCGACGACTTTGGCCGGCGGCGCGGCGACAAATACGACGTCGGCGACGGCCACCTCAGCAAGCGACCCGAGACGATCGACGCACGCCCGATCGAGCGCCAGATTGGCGTTTGCTTCGTTAGGATCGTATCCCACGATGAGGCGGTCAGGATCACGCAGGGCGAGACCAATGCTCCCACCAATCAAACCGAGCCCGACCACCCCGACCGTCATGACCTAGCGAATTCGAGGCCAGGTACCAGAGAATTGGCCTTGATGATCTCCCGCATCATGAGGGCGCTGTCCTTGGGAGTTCGAACTTGCGTTTCGTAGTCCACATGAACGATGCCAAACCGCGGCCGATAGCCGAAGGCCCATTCGAAGTTGTCCATCAAGCTCCAGACAAAGTAGCCCTTTAGGTTTACTCCCTCATCGATCGACTCTCGGGCAGCCGCCATGTACTCGCGAAGGAATTGGACTCTGAGTTCATCATGGACTCGGCCGTCCACGACGGGATAGTCATAGGCGCATCCGTTTTCCGTGATGTAAATCTCGGCTGGATTGTAGGCTTGCTGACTCTTTACGAGGGTCGTCTTCAAGGACTCGGGCACTCGGAACCAGCCCATCTGAGTCTCGCCTGACTTGTGAAGAGGGACCTGTTCGGCGTCGTTTGGCGCTCCATCCTTCCAGCGGACGTAGCTTCCCTCGTAGAAATTGAGACCCATGAAGTCGGTGGGTTGGCTTACGAGCTTGCTTGTCTCTTCGGTGAACTCGGGGACCGGGTACCGCTGCTTCATGTAGTCCGCGTAGTCGCCCTTGTAAATCGGATCGAGGAACCAACCGGCGTTCCAGATGTTAGACTGCTCGGTCGCGAGGATGTCCTTCGGATCGTCCGAATAGGGGACGTCGTATCGGTGGTTCGTAGTGATGCCGATCTTGCCGCCCTGATTGAGGCCGCGATAGCGAGCCACGGCCTCGCCATGCCCTAGCAGCAATCCATGAGCCACTTTGTAGCAAAGATCCAGGTCGGTGTTACCGGGTGCGTGGGCGCCGACCCCGCTGCCCAAAAACGCATGGCACCAGGGCTCGTTCTCGGTGATCCAGAACTTTACTCGGTCTCCGAAAGCCCTAAAGCAGGTTTCCGCGTAGTCCCCAAACCATTTGTGAGCATCTGGATGAGTCCATCCGCCGATGTCCTCAAGAGATTGCGGATAGTCCCAGTGGAAAAGTGTCACAGCGGGCTGGATTCCCTTTTCCACGAGGGCATCGATCAGGCGGTTGTAGAAATCGATGCCCTTCGGGTTGACCGCGCCCACGCCGTCCGGCATGATTCTTGGCCAAGCGAGGCTAAATCGATAGTAGGGGAATCCAAGATCAGCAATCAGGTTTACATCGTCCTGATATCGGTGATAGTGGTCGCACGCGACTGCGCCGCTCGCGCCGTCTTCTACCTTTCCGGGAGTGGCACAGTAGGTATCCCAAACACTCGGCTTTCGGCCATCTTCATTTACCGCACCCTCAATCTGATAGGAGGCAGTCGCGGCACCCCAGGCAAAACCCGCGGGAAAACTGAGATCGGACATGAGTTCAAGTATGGCCGGTTCACCGGTATATTTGGGCGACTCCCGGTGGCCCCCGGCCTCTTCAACTACTTCTTGACCAGCGTTCTCAAAATTTCGCGAACTTGCTTTTGGAGTTCCCCATATTTTCCGAACTCTCCCTGCCGCAGGGCTGCCTCAGCCTGATCAAAGAGTTCCAACGCCTTGGCTGCTTTCTGAATTTGGGTCTGGACATCAGGAGCGGATGGCTTGCCTGGTTGGGCCGGTGTCGTGGGTTGAATCGCGGGTAGCGACTGAGCGCCTAGCAGATCGTTCAGAGCATCGCGGTAGGTCTCGCCGACAACTATCCGGTCGTTCAGCGCCAGCACAACTCTGAAGAGTCGAGGAACCCCGGTGATGCCAGTCGTCTTGCTCTTTAGGTACAAGGGTTCGACATACATCACGCTTTGGCCGATCGGAATCACGAGAAGGTTGCCTACCAAGATGTCGCTTTGGCCGTTCTGGTACTGCCGATTGATGTTGGAGATGGCTGGAGTGCTGTTGAAGTTCGCCTCCATCAATTGCGGTCCAGCGACCGGAGACTGGTTCACAAATCGGTAGAGCGTCAAATGTCCGTAATCTGCGGGGTCGCTGTGGGCGGCCATCCAGCCACTCATGGTGGACTTCCCGTTCGGAGTAAACGGCCGTATGAGAAGGAAGCTCGCTTTGGGCTCGTCCGGCAGCTTCATCTGGACGTAGTAGGGGCGAATTTCCGCGGAATCCCCCGACAGGTTTCGCTCCTTCGCGATTTGCCAGGCGTCGTCGTTGCTCAAAAACACGCGCGGATCGGTCACGTGATATTGGCTCAACTGGTGCGATTGAACGGCAAACATGTCTTCGGGGTAACGGAAGTGCTCTCGGAATCCAGGTGGCAGAGTCGAGACATCTTGAATGAGCCCGGGGTAGATAGCTCGATACGCTTGCAAGATTGGTTCGTCTGGTTGGACCGCGTAGGCATTGACGACTCCCGAGTAAGCATCGATAGTCACCTTGACCGAATTCCGAATGTAATTCAAGGCATCGGGTTCGGGGTTCATCCGCTCGCTGTACGGAATGTTGGAACTGGTGGTGTAAGCATCAAGGATCCAAATCAAACGCCCGTGGAGAACGACAAGATACGGATCTCGATCGAACGTCAGAAACGGGTAGAGGCGGCCCGCCCGATCAAGGATGTTTCGATGAACCAGCAGTCGACTCTCACCCGCTACCTTGGGCGAGAACAGAAGATTTCCATCTTGCATGGCGATGCTGAAGCCAATGCGACTGAGGAGCCCTCCAATCGGGATTCCCCTGTCTCCGGTCCATGAATGGGTCGCCGTTGCGGAATCGGTCTGGTAGTCGAGTTCGTGCTCTCCGGTCTTGACGATGGCGTATTCGTCGGTCGGCTGATCTTGCGCGTCTCGAAAGTCGCTGAAATAGACTCGGGGCTCGGTGATCGGCAGGGTTGGGGGAGCACTCTGGGGGATGCCCTGGGCGAGAAAGTCCGGTCGACCGTCGGTAGTGGCGGCATTCACGGGGACTACGACTACGCCGTACCCGTGAGTGTAAAGCAGGCGCTCATTAGTCCAGTTGTGGGCGGTGCTGGTCAGGCCCTCGATGTTGATGTCTCGAGGGGACAGCATCACCATCGTTCGCTGGCCGTTGATGTCGTAGCGATCCACATCGACGTCATTGAACTTGTAGTACGGTCGGATCCCTTGAAGACCCTCGAAGGATTGCCGCACGATCTCCGGATCCCACAGTCGCATGTTGTCCAAAGTTGTGGATGAAGAACTCACCTCAGCGGGACTTGGAGCCATGTGAACGTCGGTGCTTCGAACATCAATCTTCTCGAGGCCGTAGGCGAACCGAGTCATTTGAATCGCCTTCTCGGCAAACGGGAGTTCACGAGACAGACGATTCGGGTCAACCACAAATCGTTGGATGAAAGCAGGATAGGCAAGGACGCCGACCACGTAGAAGACACCCAAGGTCATAGCGATGGTAATGGCCATCTGGTTCGGCCGGCCGAGCTTCCAACCGCCAATCACCGCGATCCCGCCCGCAATCGCAATCAACGCGAATATGCGGAGCGCGCCGACGCCTTGCATGTCGGAATATCCGGCTCCCGTGAACTGGCTATTGGCGACAAAACCGGCCTCATAAACCTTTAGCCAGTTCTGGGCGCCGAAGGCGATGAAGCTGGCCCCGATCAGCACAGAAACGTGGAAACGGATGTGCGGCCTAGATAGCTCAATTTTGGCGAGCGCGGCCAACGTCTGCAGTCCTACGTAGAGTCCGATGGTTAGAACGAGCGAGATAAAAAGCGTAGCGAAGGTGTAGTTGGCGATCGCCCGGTACCACGGGAGGCGGAAAACGAAGAATTCGAGGTCTAGACCAAATGTCGGATCCTTGACGCCGAATTGCCGTGAATGAGTCGCCAGCAAGTATGTGTTCCACTCGCCACCAAATTCTGAGGAAAGGACAAGTGCGGCGACAGGGGCGGCGAATTTAACGACAGAAGCTCCGCGAGACTGAAGCCAAACGATCGCATTTCCAACCAGGACGCTTCCCATCGAGTCCGGTCGCCGGAGGTAGACCAGGCTAAGGGCGAATGCTTGTCGAAGGCTGAAATAGATCAGGACCCACGTCGGGAGAAAAGCAGCCAGGAACAGGAGGCTTCGCGTCTCGTATCCCAGTTCGAAAACTTCAGGATGCCGAACATCGTGGGCGAACCAGAGAAAATCGGTATATGGGCCCACCGTCGTGAGGACTAGGAACGCAACCGCCATGAAGCTCACCAGGGTGATCAACATGCGGGTGAGCTTCCTAATTTGGGCGGGATCGATCGGGATCTGGACTGCTTCGTTCGGGTCAGACATTTGGCTTCTCGGACTTGGCGACGCCTCGCCCTTCACCTTGCAAGTTACCACTCCACGAGGAGTAGGCAGATTGCAATGAGCAGTTTGCAGTCCGGAATAGGTCACTTGTGCTGCGCTCCCGTGTTCAGTTTTCGGGGTTTTAGGGTTCAGGTATCAAGAAAAGCTCAAGACTGGACCGACGGTAAACTCTGGGGCCTATGTCGAGCTCTTTCGGGACTCTATTTCGCATCAGCACCTGGGGAGAATCGCACGGTGGTGGTGTCGGCGTTGTCCTGGACGGGTGTCCCCCGAAGCTGCCGATCAGCGCGGAAGAGATCCAAGTCGAACTGGACCGGCGGCGTCCCGGGCAGTCGAGGATCGTGACCCAGCGGAAAGAGTCGGACACCGTCGAGATCCTGAGCGGCGTTCAGGATGGCCTCACGCTCGGAACCCCGATCGCGATGCTGGTCCGCAACGAAGATCAGCGGTCGAAGGACTACGACGAGATGCGTGAGAAATACCGCCCGTCCCATGCCGACTTCGCCTACGATCAGAAGTTCGGCATCCGAGCCGTGGCGGGAGGCGGTCGATCCTCGGCCAGAGAAACCATTGGACGGGTCGCGGCGGGCGCGGTGGCTAAGAAACTCTTGGCTACGATGGGCGTGGAGGTCGTCGGATGGGTTGATCGCATTCACCATATTCGAGCGACGGTTGATCCGACGACGGTGACGTTGGCGCAGGTGGAGTCGAACATTGTACGATGTCCGGACACATCCGTAGCCGAATCGATGATCGAGCACATCGAGGCGATTCGCAAAGACGGAAATTCGATCGGCGGAATCGTCGGCTGTGTCGCGCGGGGCGTCCCCGCCGGCTGGGGAGAGCCAGTATTCGATCGTTTGGAAGCCGATCTTGCTAAGGGACTGCTGTCGCTTCCCGCCTGCAAAGGCTTTGAACTAGGCGATGGTTTTTCCCTTGTGGATCTGAAGGGCTCGGAGGCGAACGACGAATTCTATTCTGAAGACGGGATCGTAAAGACCTACACGAATCGGTCCGGGGGAATCAACGGAGGCATCTCAAACGGAATGCCGATTATCGTTCGCGCGGCGTTTAAACCGACCGCGACGATCATGAGGGACCAGCGGACGGTGAACAGTTCCTTCGAGAACACTACTCTTCAGGGTCGCGGGAGGCACGACGCCTGCGTACTTCCCCGAGCAGTCCCGATGGTCGAGGCAATGGTCGCCCTTGTTCTCGCCGACCATGCCCTGAGACAACGGGCAATTGGACAGTAAAAAGCCGTGGTTTCGATGGTCGACGTCGAAACCACGGCTCCAGAACATCTTTCGATTTCAGGAGTCTAGGGGATGTCGTCCGGATTCTTGAGGCTCAGTTTCAGGCCAGCGTAGGCCAAAACACTTACGATTCCGCCAACAATCATTAAAAGTAGCAGTACGCCGAAGAGGGCATATTCACCAGAGAGGCCAGAATTCTCCATAATCAGAAAGCGAGATTACCCGCAAGGGCCTCGCTAACCGCTTCTTAACAAATCAGAAGCCATACTATGTGTGGCATGATCTCGCTGTCTATGAGTGCGCCCGCCGAAATAACGACTCAAGCCAAGATTTCGGCGCAGGACGTCCACTTCTTTTATGGCTCTTTTGAAGCCTTAAAGGGGATCTCCCTCGAAATCCCGGCCAATATGGTCACTGCCCTCATCGGCCCTTCGGGCTGTGGTAAGTCGACCTTTCTTCGCTGTATCAATCGAATGAACGACCTGATCGACGGATCTCGCCTCGCAGGCAAGATCCAAATCGACGGAGAGGACATCTACGAGAAAAGCGTGGACGTGGTGGAGCTTCGCAAAGAAGTGGGCATGGTTTTTCAGAAGCCAAACCCCTTCCCTACTTCCATTTACGACAACGTGGCTTACGGCCCCCGGATCCACGGAATCAAGAAGAAGTCGGAGTTGGATCACCTCGTAGAATCGAGCCTTAAGAAGGCAGCGCTTTGGGATGAGGTTAAGGACAAACTGCGGGCTCGTGGCACTGAACTTTCGGGTGGACAACAGCAGAGGCTTTGCATCGCACGAACGATCGCCGTTCAACCGAAGGTGATCTTAATGGACGAGCCGTGTTCGGCTCTCGATCCAATCGCCACATCGAGAATCGAAGACCTTATCTTCGAGTTGAAGAACGACTTCACGATCATTATCGTGACCCACAACATGCAGCAGGCTCAGCGGGCGAGCGACCTGACCGCGTTCTTTAACGGCGGCTCCGTGGTCGAGTTCAACCGAACCCAAAACATTTTCTTGTATCCTCAGCAGAAGAAGACTGAGGACTACATTTCCGGTCGATTTGGCTGAAGTCCCGGGCTAAAGAACGCTGGCGCGGGACTTCTCGACGAGTTCCCGAATATTTGGGTCTGGCGCAACCAAGAACTCGGCCGGAGTTCCTGTGAAGATCACTTCTCCACTGTGGAGAAAGGCCACTCGATCGGCGATCCTGACTACTGAGTTTACATCGTGGCTAACGACCAGGCTAGTGACGTTAAACTCGTCTCTCACCGACTTCACGAGGCTGTCGATCGAATAGGTCGTGATCGGGTCCAGACCAGTCGTCGGTTCGTCATACAGCATCACCGTCGGATTTAGAGCAAGCGCCCGCGCCATGCCCACGCGTTTTCTCATGCCACCGCTTAATTCTGAGGGCATCTTCGCGTAGTCAGTTTCCACGAGCCCGACACTCTTCAAAGCGTCTCGGGCTATTTTCAGAGATTCTGAACGAGGGCGTTTCTTCTGTCGCGTCACCCCGAACATCACGTTGTCTTCGACATTCATGAAGTCGAAGAGCGCGGAGCTTTGGAAGACCATGCCCATCCGGCATCGGGCCAGATCGGGATCGGTCCTCACATTGACGCCATCGACCTCGATGTCCCCCTGAGTCGCGTCAATCAGACCACTCACGCATCGGAGAAGAGTTGTCTTACCGCCGCCACTGCTTCCCATGATGGCGAGAATCTCTGCTTGCGCCACTTCGAGGTTGATGTCTTTGAGAATGGATCGGTCGCCGTAGGTTTTCGACAGGTGTCGGATAGAGACCATGCGTGGAAACTAGTGTAGCGCCTATCTCTTCCCATCAAAGTCCATCCCCGGAGAAATACTAGTTACATGTCAACCCGGCGTAAATTTATTGCGCAATTCTCGGATTCCCTTGTGACCCAATGGAATTGCCTGTATGCTGTTCCCCGAGGACCTGCCGAAGGAAGCAATTCGACTGGCCGGAGCCCAAGGACCTCACAATGTTTGTTGAATTCGATCCCGCCCTCAGGCGGGAAGGCTGGCCATTGTCGGCTCAGCCGGGCTTGAACGTGCTGCCATCATGGGCAGGGTGTTCTATAGCGCAGCACGTTGGCGTTAAGAGCCAGCGGGCTATCACGGCAAACACTTGATCTGTTTCCAAATCGACCTTTCCGACCGAGTGGTCGGGGGCAGTGCCCGTGATTCGTCGTCCCGGGGTCCTTTAAATTCCAGGTTTCTGGTGAAATCCTCATGAAGAAAGCCTTTACTCTCATTGAACTTCTAGTAGTTATCGCGATCATTGCGATCCTTGCTGCCATTCTGTTCCCGGTATTTGCCCAAGCCAAGCTTGCGGCCAAAAAGACAGTTGCCCTTAGCAACGTCAAAAATATCAATCTTGGAACCCAGATCTACACGAGCGACAACGACGACCTGTTCCCTCTCGCGAACATCTATGTCCAAGAGAACGGTCGCTCATCTTACAACCGATTCATTCCCACTCCCGAGACGCTTGCGGCTCCGTTTGTCACCGCCGCGTCGGTCAATACAATCGGTTCGTTCTACACAAACTCGGTGCGTCCTTACATCAAGAGCGAGGCCATTTGGGATGACCCCACCGGCATCTCCACTCAAAGCGTGTACACGCTGAGCATTGCAAACGGCATGCCCTATTCGGGCGGATCGAACTATGCCTATGCTTACAACGGCCTTTTGAATTCGTACAGCACGACCGCCGTCAACTCCCCTGCAAACCTCATCCTTTACTCTCAAGACGGACTCCGCAAGACTCCAGGCGCTTGGTTTGCCAATCCGATCATGGGCTGCGAAACCCAGGGCCAGGCATGCGTTTACCAACCGGGAACGCCGTCCTGTTCGACCACGGCCAACGGAACGACGAGTTTCTTCTCGCGATCGACTGGAGGAGCCGGCTTCAACGCTTACAACGGACAGTGGGTTGTCAGCTACGTGGATGGCCACGCAAAGACACGCAAGATTGGCGTCTTCTCGAACGGTCCGACTGACCCTCGCGTCGACCCATTCTCGGCTTACAGCGGAACCGACGGAAAGGTTACGTCCTCGCTGAAGCGATGGTGGTCTGGGCCGAATGCCGGTGGTTGCCACGCGTACATGTTCCGACCGGACTTGGACTTCCAAACGTGGGATACGGCTATTTCCCTATGACACCACGAACTTTCTATATCGCGATTGGCGCGTTCGTGGTTTTGTGTATGGCAGGATGCGGCTCGTCGAAATCTTCGGACACGGAGGCGCCCCCCAAGGGCGCTCCACCTGAGACGGTAAAGGCTCCTCCCGGAGCTCAAGATCCTGAAACTCGTGGAATGAAAGAGCAAGGTAGAAACGAAGGCGGAAACTAAGCCTTTAGGTTCAGAAAGCGGCCCCAACTTACCGTTGGGGCCTTTTTGTGAATGAACTCGCACGTTGGGTCAAACGATCCGCCCTTGAACGCAGAGTGAACGTGTCCTACTTTATCAGTGCGGAGCCGGGCTGAAATCAGTCCGCCTAAACCGATAGAACACGGTCCCCAAAAATCTTACTTGGCATTGCAGCAAAGTCCCTGTATCCTTAAACCCGAGGACCTGCCGAAGGAAGTAATTCGACTGGCCGGAGCCCAAGGACCTCAACATGTTTGTAGAATTCGATTCCGCTCTCTCGCGGAAAGGTTGGTCTTTCATGGACCAGCCGTGCTCAACGCAACTGCGTCCATGCAGTTCTGTGGCTAACAACGTGCATCGAAGCTTCTCGCTCCCGCACTCCCACGGCAAACATTCGATCTAAGACAGATCTGACCGACGCACGGTTGCGTCGGCATATATCCCGTGGAATCGTCGTCCCCGGGGTCCTTTTATTTCCAGGTTTCTGGTGTAATCCTCATGAAGAAAGCCTTCACTCTTATTGAACTTCTAGTCGTAATCGCTATCATTGCGATCCTTGCTGCCATCCTGTTTCCGGTTTTCGCCCAAGCCAAGCTTGCCGCGAAAAAATCGGTAGACCTCAGCAATCTCAAGCAAATTGGGCTTGGCGTCCAGATGTATCTGAACGATAATGACGACGTCTACCCGGGTATTCGCATCGGCGCTCCCAACTGGGGCTGTAACGGCGCTGCGCATTTCGGCAACTGCAACCAAATCCAGGCCGGCCATGTGCTGGTTGATCCCTACGTCAAGAATCGCCAGATTTGGAAGGCGCCAAATGACACGATGATTCGTTGCGACAATAATTCGGCGACTGGATGCACCGACGTGGATACCGGCGGTCCGGTCAGCTATATCTTCTCGTACAACGGACAGCTCAACCAGCTTGGTTCTAATCAAACGCCATTCCCTTATGCTTTCGGGATCTTTGGCTATCCGCGAGCGAACGCGGACGGCTCCCCGTACTCAAGGTCAACTGGGTCGTTGACGGGAACTCAGGTCGGAGCCCCTGGAGACACGGTGTGTATCCTTCCTATGTACATTTCGTGGAGCTACTGGTCCGGACTGATGCAGTATCGAAACGACCAGCGAGAATATGCGTTCAAGGAACTCGTTGAGCCGTCCTGGCCAGGAATTATCTCCTTGCCGGGCGCCTGGTGCTGCTCAACCGACGCCATGTCGATGGGTGCATTTGGGAACCAGACGAACTTCTCGTTCGCGGATGGTCACGCCAAGAGCATGCCTCGTGAAGCGCTCATGGATCGAATGTGGTACACGAATCCGACCCAGGCGCTCGCCACGTTCGCCAAGAACAAGATCCACTACGACGCCCAGTACCACTAATGAACGATAAAACGAAAACCATCGCCATTGTCGCGATCGCGCTGTTGGCTCTCATCGCGGTCGGCTTTCAGGCAAGTTCTATGATCAAAGGTGACCAGCCCGTTGTGGTCAAGAGCGCCCCCCCTGTGCCACCTGGCAAGGGGATGAAGGACGCTGAAATGCGAGCTCAGGGTACGGCGGGAACTCCCTCACCGAGCCCTGAAGACGCCCTGGCGGGGCCTTCAGACGGTGGAGCAGCCGCTCCGCCCGCACCAGACGACAAGTCTGGACGATAACCTTAAGAGCTGTAAGCAGCGGGGGAACCTCTCTGAGGCTACCCCGCTTCTTGCGTTTTAGGGGAGCGAATAGCTTGCCTTTCCCCGATCCGTTCTCCGTTCGTTTTCTCCCCGGACCTCTTCCTTGCCAGGTACCCTGAGATGCTATGAGCTTGAATAAGAAGACGGTTCGCGATATCGAGGCTCACGGAAAGCGCGTGCTTGTTCGATGTGACTTCAACGTTCCCCTAGAAGGTGGGGAGATCACCGACGACCGCCGGATCACCGAGGCCCTGCCGACGATTAAGCTGCTCATCGAGAAAGGCGCGATCGTTATCCTCACGAGCCATCTCGGACGCCCAAGGGGTGTCACCCCAGAGTTTTCTCTCGCACCGGTCGCCAAGCGACTGACCGAACTTCTCGGCAAATCGGTACCCCTCATTCCCGACTGTGTTGGGCCAGAAGTTGCGAGAGCAGTCGCGGCCGCCAAGGCCGGAGATGTGATCCTGCTGGAGAACGTACGCTTCCATCCCGAGGAAGAGAAGAACGATCCCGAATTCGCCAAGGAACTCGCGGCGAATGCGGATCTATACGTGAATGACGCGTTTGGAACGGCTCATCGAGCCCACGCCAGCACTGAAGGCGTTGCCCACATCCTGCCCGGTGTCGCCGGGCTGCTCATCGAAAAGGAGATCACGTACCTCGGCCAAGCAGTCGAAAATCCGGCTCGACCCTTCGTCGCCATCATGGGCGGCAGCAAGGTCAAGGACAAGATTGCCCTCATCGATAATCTCCTTCCAAAGGTCGATCGTCTTCTGGTTGGCGGCGGAATGGTATTCACCTTCTTCAAGGCCCAGGGGTTTGAAATTGGCAAGTCTCTGCTCGATGAAGGCAGTCTCGACTACGCCAAGAAGCTTCTTGACGAGAACCCGGAAAAGCTGGTCCTGCCGACCGATATCGTATGGGCTGGCTCTTTCAGCGCTGACGCGGAGACCCAGGTGCTCAAAGTCGGTGAGGGAGACGTGTCCGGCCTATTGGGCCTCGATATCGGACCTGAAACAACGCAGACTTACGCCAAGATCATTTCGGAGGCGGGAACATCCCTCTGGAATGGCCCGATGGGCGTCTTTGAATTGAAACCTTTTGAGGGTGGCACTCGTGGAGTCGCCGACGCATTGGCCACGAGCAGGACAGTTAGCATCGTGGGTGGCGGAGACTCTGCCGCAGCAGTTGAGAAGTTTGGGGTGGCGGACAAGATGACTCACGTCAGCACCGGCGGAGGCGCAAGTTTGGAGTTTCTGGAAGGCAAGGAACTTCCGGGCATCGCGGCGCTCCAGAACAAATAGTCGATCACCGACCGCCTATGTTCTTCTGTCTTCGAGTGGACCTCGACTACGTACCCTGGGATTCGCCCGACGCATCCGAATTTGGGCACGGTGAGCCCGCGATGCTGCTCAAGCTCCTGGAGTTGGGGCGGTTCACAGGCTATAAGTTCCACTTTTTCGTTTCGAATCGGGTTCTGCGGGCGTTGCCATCGACCGCAGAAGCCGTTTTGAACGATGGACACGACCTAGATTGGCTCTGTAAGCACCCGGAAGACGCTACCGCCAGATTCGCGGAGGCCACTTCCCTTTTTTCCTCTCATGGGCATCACCTTCTCGGCATGGCGGTGAGAGGCACATGGCCAGAGGGCGCGACGTTTGAGGGTATGGAACACTTGGAGTTCTTGAGCGCTCAACCCGGTCCTTCCGCCGGACATCTTCGCCTCTTTCCCGTCGAGATTCGATCGGCTCGAGATGCCTACCGATCTGGACTTACGGCGAGATCATGGACTGACACCGCGAAGTCGGCGCTCCGCGCCTACGCCAGTCGCAACCTGAGCACGACGCTGGTAGTACGCCCGCAGGTTCTCGCAAAGTTTGATCCGCGTTTGGGTCATGTCAAAGAGATCCTTGACATGGCCCAAGCTGCCGACATGCCGGTGAGGACGCTCCGAGATATCCTTGCCGACGAATCATCGAAGTCCCGGTAGCGACTCGATGATCTGCCACTCCTGCTCCGTCACCGGCATGACGCTCAACCTCTGACCGCGTCGAAGCACGAACATCTCCTCCAGACCGGGAACAGCCCGCAGGTCAGCCAGAGACAATACCCGCCGATACTTTTCTAGAAACCGAACGTTTCGGAGAATCCACCGCGGATTGTCGAGGGGGCTTTTCGGATCGAAGTATTCGCTTCCAGGATCAAACTGCGTCGGATCGGGATAGGCGTCCCCGACAATCTCCATGGCGCCAACAATGCCGCTGGGATCGGCGTTCGAGTGATAGAAGAACGCGCGGTCTCCCGGCGACATCGTGTCCCGAAAATAGTTGCGAACGGTGTAGTTACGGCATCCTTCCCACATTGCGGGTTCGGATGCCTTTGCGAGGTCGTCGATCGAATAACAGTCGGGCTCGGACTTCATCAACCAGTAGTTCACCGGAATAGGATATCCGACCCGATTGCCTACTCTGCGCTGTCGTGCATCTCCAAAACGACGTCTCCGGTGATCGCACTGACGTCGATCGTGCCCGTTCCGTCGCCGATCCTACCGGTGATACGATGCTCCGACTTCATTTCGTCGATCAAGGCGATTCCGGTGTCCACGGAGCCGCGCACGGTGGATAGATTCACTCGACAGTCACTGCCGTCGGGAATCTTCACGTAAACGCTGCCGCTGACGGTTCGAACGTTCAGAGCCCCTATCACGGGGTCCACGGTATCGAAATGGGTATCTCCCGAAACCGATTCGATGGCTACAACCTTTCCGCTGCCGCCCTCTACGTGGACATCGCCAGATGCAGTTCGCGCGTTGATATTTCCACGAACTTGCTTGAGTTTAAGGTCTCCGCTCTTGTTCTCGATCGTGACCTGAGGAGCCGTGCAGTTCTCGATTTCGATATCGCCACTCTCGCTCCCGATCTCGATCATGCCATTGAGTCCCCGTAGCACGAGGTCACCGCTCCGAGAGTTCGCACGACAACTCCCGCCAGTATTGATCACTTGAATGTCACCCGAGGAGACTCGGATATCGATTCCAGCCTGGCCAGGGACTTGGATTTCGAGATCCACAGACAGTCCGGTCACGTCGGGCTGGCGAATGGTGACCGCATGGTCGGACTCTTCCACGATCAAGACGTATTCGGCCGCCTTAGCGCGAGATTCTTCCAGAGTAGCTCCCCGGAATTTCGCATGAGCTTTGATGAGTCCTTGGTCGAAGCCGCCAACAACTTTCACGTCGCCAATCGGATTCTCAATCTTGAGGGTTTTGCCCGGGCTGATCGCCAACGGCATTTCAACGTCCCTCGTCTCGGTGGCATTGAACCATCCAATGTTGACCTTGCCTTTGCTTAGCTCGTCGAGTCCCGTCTTCAGGGAATCGAGCCCCTTCTTCGTCGAAACCTTGACGTTGTGTGAGACTTCTTGCCAATTGATGGACTCGAAACCTTCTTTGGTTAATCGCTCCACGTTGTCAATGAAGCCCTTGAGTGGGTCCTTATGGAAGTTCGGATCGGCCGACTCCGCGGTTGCTCCGGGAGGAGGAGGGGGAGGTGTTTGCCTCGGTTCTTCCTGCGCTGTGCTGTTGCGCTCGCTCGCGTAAAATGCATCGATTAAGTCCGCCGCGTCTTCTGGCGTCAACTTTCCTTCGGCTACCAGCCGACTAATTCTCTGAACCTCTTCCCTCATTTCGTTACTCCCAGCTGTGCCTTTGCCTCTTCGGCAGAAATCTCTCCGCGTTCTAGTTGGTCCAGAATCCGTTGCTTCTGGTCGGACCCTCTTTCCTTTCCGCCGGTCTCTTCCCTTTCGGAAGCCAGCCCTAACGAATTCAGAAGTGAGTCGAGTCGTGCGCGAACCGTCGGATAGCTAATTCCCAACTCTTTCTCGACACTGTTCAGCATGCCGCGGCACCGAAGAAACGTCTCCAGAAACCGTTGCTGCTCTTCGTCAAGCCGCGAATAGATGGGAATCTCGAAGCGGCCGCGAATTGTGATGCCGCTCTGGGCCCCGGTCAACTCGCTGATGAAAAGGGGGCCACCGGTCACCGGATCGGCGGCCGGAACCTTGTGAAGCTTCTCACTGCTCATGAATTGAGCATACAAGAAATTGAAATTCGAGGTTTCAATAATCAGAATCCTTTAGGTCCATTTTAAGTTTTTCTCCAAAAACAATTCTTAGGAGAAGCCCTGGTACGCTCATCTCATGTCTTCTTTGGAACAGTTGCGTTCTCGCCTTGCCGACGTCAACGCTCTCAACGCCGCCCGGGCGATCATGGATTGGGATCAACAGACCTACATGCCAAAGGGTGGCGCTGACGCGCGCGCAGAGCACCAAGGCATCTTGAGTCGGATGTCGCACGAGACCTTCACTGATAGCACGACGGGCGCCCTTCTTGAGAAGGCGGTTGGCGAAGCTGAGTCCGACGATGACAAGGCTCTCCTTCGCGTCGTTCGACGAGACCTGGACCTCGCCACGAAATTGCCTACAGCTCTTGTAGAGGAAAAGTCCAAGCTGTCCGCAGTCGCCCACGAGAAGTGGGTTGAGGCTCGGGCGACGAACGACTTCCCAGAGTTTGCCCCGGTTTTGGAGCGCATGTTCGAGATCGCGCGCCAAGAGGCAGAGTGTCTTGGCTACACCGAGCACATCTATGACGCCCTTTTAGACCAATACGAAGAGGGCGCGACGGCAGCCGACGCGCGGGCGATGTTTGACGCATTGAAGGGATCGCAGGTCCCACTGGTAAAGGCGATCTCCGAGAAACCCGAGACGGACGATGGATTCTTGTACGGCGAGTGGGATGTCGTGGCTCAGAGCAAGTTTACGGAAGGTCTCGTTCGTTCTATCGGATTCGATTTCAACCGCGGTCGGCAGGACACGGCGCCCCATCCCTTCTGCACTGGGTGGTCAGTCGGGGACATTCGACTTACCACCCGATACAAGCCGTATATTGGGAGCGCGATCTTCGGATCCATGCATGAGGCAGGCCACGGCATGTATGAGCAAGGCTCACCGGCGAAATGGGACCGCACGCCATTAGTTGGTGGGGTTTCCCTAGGCGTGCATGAGAGTCAGTCGCGCCTGTGGGAGAACATCGTGGGACGAAGTCGCCCGTTCTGGTCGGCGAATCTTCCAAAGTTACAGGCCGCCTTCCCGGCACTTGCCGGTTACGACTTGGACACGTTCTATCGGGCGATTAATAAGGTTGAGCCGAGCCTGATTCGAGTCGAAGCCGACGAACTCACCTACAACCTACACGTGCTTGTGCGATTCGAGCTTGAGTGCGACATCCTAACCGGAAAGCTCGCGGTACGCGACCTGCCGGACGCTTGGAATGCCAAGTACGCCGAGTACCTGGGGATCACGCCAGAAACCGATTCCGTCGGGTGCTTGCAGGACGTGCACTGGTCCATGGGTTCCATTGGATACTTCCCCACCTACTCAATGGGCAATGTACTGAGCTACCAGATTTGGAACAGTCTGCAAAAGGACATCCCGAACACCGCTGATCTCATGGCGCAAGGCGAGTTTGAGCCGATCCTTGGTTGGTTACAAGCGAAGGTCTACTCCAAGGGTAGATATCTGACTCCAAAGGAGCTTGTGAAACAGGTAACCGGAAAACCGATGGACCCAGCCGACTACCTAGCAGGATTGACTGCCAAGTATTCCGCAATTTACGATCTCTAACACTTGGTTAGGTTCAACTGAACTCAGAGGACCTAACCAAGTATTGAAAAACTCTGATACTATTCAGACGCCATGACGCTTGGCGCCGAGCTGATGGAAGACCGAGCGCTACGACACGCAAAACTGCTGGTTGTAGACGACACTGAAGACAACCTGATCCTCATGAGGAAAGCCCTCATGAGGGCAGGCTATCTCCAGGTCGTCACAGTGACCAACCCCCTCGAGGCTGCTGAAGTGTTTCGGCGCGAGCAGCCCGATATGGTTCTGGTTGACTACCGGATGCCTCCCGTTGACGGATTCTACGTCCTGCGAGAGATCCGGGCCTACGACAGTTCGGCCATCCCGGTGCCCGCGATTATGCTCACGGCAGGCGCCAGTGAAGAGGTAAAGCAGCGCGCCTTGCAGGCGGGATTTACCGACTTTCTGAACAAAGATTTCGATTTCACCGAGTTGATCCTGCGCATTCGGAACGCGCTCCACATCTATCAGCTGAACCGACAACTGTTGAAGAACAACGAACTCCTTGAGGAGACGGTTCGAGTGCGAACTCTTCAGATTCACCAGGCGCACCGAGACACGTTGGCGAAGCTGGCTATCGCGGCCGAATTCCGGGACGACGAAACGGGAGAACACACCCGACGTGTCGGCTATGTGGCGGCTCAGATTGCGATGACGCTCGGCCTCCCGAAGTCGTTCATCGATGACATTCGGATGGCAGCCCCACTTCATGATGTGGGCAAGATCGGCATTCCGGACATGATTTTGCAGAAGCCGGCGGCGCTGACTCGAGAGGAGTACCTGAAGGTTCGCGAACACGCCCAGATTGGCGCCCAGATTCTTCGCGGCTCCGATGAGCCGATCGTAGAGATGGCTCGTTCGGTGGCGCTCACCCACCACGAAAAATGGGATGGCACCGGTTACCCCCACGGACTGTCCGGTGAACAGATCCCCATTTCAGGCCGCATTGTTGCCTTAGCCGACGCGTTCGACGCAATGACGAACGACCGGCACTACCGAAAAGCCATTTCCGTCGACTTGGCGGTTTCGGAGTTGCGCGCTTGCTCGGGTACCCATTTCGATCCGGCAGTCGTGGAAGCGTTCATCATCGTGGTGGAAAAGGGCCTTCACATCGCCGACGAGACGGAAGGGCGCGCGCCTGTTCCCTTTCCGCAGTTCCGCCTTTTCCCCGAGCAGCCCGAATAGGGCTCGATAGGCAATCATAGAGGCATGACCTCGGCATTCGATCGCCTCTACACGCTCTACGCGGATTACGACGCCCTCAGGAAGGCCAACTCACTGCTTGGCTGGGATCGGCAGGTGATGATGCCAAACGGGGGAGCTCAGACTCGGACAAATACCAGTTCGAGGCTGACACGGATGGCTCATGAACTCCTTACGGGTTCGGAGATGCGAGACGCACTTGCGGCGGCGGCTTCCGACGCAGAGGCTTTGGAAGAGGCGGCAACCGTTCGTGCGCTTACTCGCGATGTTGAGAGTGCCACGAAAATCCCAATCGAGTTGGTGATTCACAAGTCTCGGGTGTCCAACGACGCATATGAGGTGTGGAAGCGCGCCAAGGCCGAGTCCAACTTCGCCCTTTTGGCTCCCTACCTGAGGGAGCTGTTCGACATTGCACGGTCTACGGCCGAGAGCCTCGGATACGTGGATCACGTTTACGACCCGCTCATCGACATGTATGAAGAAGGGGCCAGCCAGAAGTCGGCTCACGCAATGTTCGAAGCCATTAAGCCGCCGGTGGTTGAGCTCGTCCAACTCATACGTCAAAGTGGAAAAACGATCGATGACAGCGTTCTGAGACGCAACTGGAACCAGGAGAGCCTGAGACACTTCGCTCAATCCACCGCGACCCAGATCGGCTTTGATTTCGAGCGGGGGAGGCTGGACATCTCCCCAAACGCTTTCTGTTCATCGATGTCTTCCAACGACATCCGGATGACGACTAGGCCGAGCGACCACCTTAAGGGAATCGTCTCATCGTCACTTCACGAAATGGGGCATGGCCTGTACGAGCAGGGTGTAGATCCCCGGCTCGATGCCACGCCGCTCGCCGGTGGTGTGTCTCTAGCCGTCCATGAGAGCCAGTCGCGCCTTTGGGAAAACATCATTGGCAGAAGCGTTCCGTTCTGGAATTTCTTTGGCCCATCGCTCCAAGCGGCGCACCCAGACTTGCCCAGCCTTACCGGTGAAGATCTTTCGCGCATGCTCTGCAAAGTGGATCCGACCTTCGTGCGCGTCGGATCGGACGAACTGACTTATAACCTGCACATTTTGATCCGCTTTGAACTGGAAGTGGAGATCTTAACCAACGCCTTAAACGTCTCCGACCTTCCAGAGGCTTGGAACCAGAAGTATGCCGACTACCTCGGAATCGTTCCGCCAACCGATGCGCTCGGATGCCTCCAGGACGTCCATTGGAGCCGTGGATCGATCGGGTACTTCCCCACTTACTCAATGGGTAATTTGATCGGCGCCCAGATTTGGGAAAGCCTGGTAGCCGATCTCGGCGATCCGGATCCGATGATGGCGCGGGGAGAGTTCGGTCCGATTCTGGGTTGGCTGACCGAAAAAGTCTATCGCCCCGGGCGCACCTACACGCCAAGTGAATTAGTGACGAGAGTTACCGGACGGCCCATGCAGTCGGATTCCTGGCTGCGCTACGCCCACGCTCGGTATCGAAATATGTATGGACTCGACTAAGTCGTCGGAACCTTAAACTGCTCCACGTGCTTCAAGCAACAGGCTCGAATTCGGGCTCGTATTCGATTGATATAGTTGGCCCGCTGGGTGACACCCACCGCGCCCCGCGCATCCAGGAGGTTGAATACGTGGGAACATTTGAGGGCTAAGTCGAGGGCTGGATAAACAAGACTTGGGGGCCCGGCGGGGGTGATCTCCCGTGCCTCTCCATCGATCGGATTCGAAGTCAGTATTTCCTGCTTCGAGTCCCAATAGATGGGGGTCTCGATGACACGCTTCGACTCTTCCTCGTACATCTCGAACAGCTTGAACAACATGTCGGTCGACGCGACCTCGAAGTTGTAAACGTTGTTCTGCATCTCAAGCTGGTACTCGGAGTCCTTGTAGGTGACGGTGTCGTTCCAGTCCAGATCGGTCCAGAATGAATTCTTGGCGTCCAGCATGAGGCAGAGGCGCTCCGGTCCGTAGGTGATCTCTGCGCATACCGGATTGCACTCAATACCGCCCATCTGTTGGAAGAACGTGAACTGGGTGATTTCGGCTCCGTTCAGCCAGACTTCCCAGCCGACTCCGCTGGCTCCGGCCGCTTGGCTTTCCCAGTCGTCCTCTACGAGCCGCACATCGTTCTTAGAAGTGTCGAACCCGAGCGCGTCGAGAGACCCCATGTACAGGTCGACGATGTTGGCGGGGCTGGGCTTCATGATGACCTGGTACTGATAGTAGCGCTGGCTCCGCATCGGGTTCCGCGTATACCGGCCATCGTTGGGTCGCCGAGAGGGCTGAACATAGGCTACGTTCCAGTCATCAGGCCCTAAAACTCGGAGGGTCGTCGCCGGGTGCATGGTTCCCGCTCCGACCTCGGCGTCGTATCCCTGCAAGATCGCGCAACCCTGGGCAGCCCAGTAGTCGTTGAGTCGGCGAATCATTTCTTGCAGGGTCATCGTGCGAAGGAGAATACCTTTCGTCGGGCTAAACTTGGACGCGCCAAAGGTCTCTGTGCTTTCACGATTCGTCGTAACATAGTTTCACCATGAAGTTCGAGATACCCGTTGGCATTCTGCTTGCGACAGTTTTGAGTGGCTGCGGGGTTGGTGTGATCAATCACTTGTCGTCCGGCAGTGAAGACTCTAAAACTGGACTCGCCAGCGGGAAGCACCCGATTACGACGCGCGCATTCCCGGTAACTTCGTTTTCATCGATCGACGCAGGGAGTAGCTTCGAGATCAAATTTTCGGTCGGAAAGACCCCTTCCGTTAAGGTCACTGCAGAAGATCGTTTGTTTTCCAATATCGACGTCAAGGTCGAAGGCAACGAGCTTCGTCTCGAAACCCATGGAACCTTTCAAAGCAACCGCCCCATGAAAGTTGAGATCGTCAATCCGATCCTTGACGGCATCGACTTGAGCGGCTCTGCAAATGGAACGTTTTCTGGCCTAAAGGCGGAGGGGTTCAAGGCGAGCTTAAGTGGGTCCGCGGCGGGGATCGTTCTCGGTGATCTTAAGCGTGTGGACCTTGAGCTTTCTGGAAGTTCGAATCTTTCGCTCGTCACTCAGTCAAACTACGCCCTCTCGGGAACCCTCGATGGCTCAAGCCAGCTGAGCGCGGATGGCACGATTAACCACTTGGACCTGCGAACTAATGGCAGTTCGGAAGTCAAAGCTCACCTACTCTCGGCGGACCGGGCCATCGCGCACATTGAGGGGTCCAGCACCATCACTGCCTCAGGCAGCGCCAAGTCGCTTACCATAGATGCGGGCGGAAGCTCGAATGCCCAAATGGACTCGGTCACATCCGAATCGACCAACCTTTCGGCGGAGGGCGCAAGCAATATTGAGGTGGGGGAGACCAAGAGCCTGAGAGCCGAAGCAAGCGGCGCGTCTCATATCACCTATAAGGGCGTACCCACGCAGGTTTCCAAGTTCTCTCAGGGTGCGAGTTCGATCGAAAAGGGCTAGTCGGATTCCGCTGGTCGAGCCGCGGCAATTCTGGAGTTCCACTCCAGAATTGCGAGCACAGTGAAGTAGATCGCAAACACGACCCCGACCGCGAGGTCAATCCCGTGTCCCAGGGCAAATGTGGCGAGAGCGGCAACGCCCCACAAAAACGACATCCATTCGTAATTGAACCTGGAAAGGGCTGAGTCGGATAAGACGCCGGACAGACCGACCAGGGTGAACGGGACGGCGAGAAGCACGGCAAGCGCATTGGAAAACGTGGGACGGGGATCAACCGCCGCCGACGAAGGATCGTCTGGATTTACATAGGCGGTGAACATGCCGCCCTTGGGGTAGTCCCTCACGGGGTCCTTGGCATTGGCGCCCGGTTCGCCGGCAAATCGCGACGAAGCGGCGACCCCAAACTCGCTCGACTCGTAGGGCTTCCCGTTGTACCAATACCGATACTTGACGTCTAGCGACAGGTCCGAGCCGCTCCGTAAGTAAACCCTTGTGGCGTTTGAGGCAAGCACTTCCGCCCTCACGGGCTTCCAGGTAAGCGTCGCCTGAGTAGACAAAATGGCGGTCCAAAGACCGACTATTTGGAAAAACAGGCCAGCGATGAGGAAAGGCATGAAGGCGAGTGGCAAGACGCCCTTTGCCATGAACGAGACATTTTCGAACAGTTCCTTTTGGGGTACCTCTTCCTTTAGCGGCTCCTGAGGCGCTTCTTCTGTGGGATCAACTCCCGTGTCGGAATTCAGGTCAAAGTTCATCGAAGGCACTTCTTTGAAGGCTCACGGACGGTTCGCTCGCGTTCAACGCTTCTAGTCTGGCCCATCGATGCGTGGCCACTTGCGTGAGGAAGTAAAGACTTAAGGCGATTTCTGCCCCGATGCCGAGAGACCTCCCTGATGACATCACCAATAGGACGATCAGACCCCATACGGTTCCCAAGCGCCATGGAGCTAGTCTTGTTTGCCATTCCTCGGTCACCGAGAAATAGGCAGCAAATCCAGTTAATAGGCCCGTCAGAAGCATGATCGATGCGCAAACGAGGTTGGGACGGGGGTCAATCGCGGCATTCTCGGAGTGCGAAGGATTGGCGTAAACCGTGATGCCGTGGGCGACGGGATGGTCGCGGACCCAAGAATTTTCATCATAAAATAGAGTGCCCACAAACTCGGAAAGCGGGCCGACACCGTAGCGTTCAGACTCGTAGGTCTTCCCTCCTAACTCATAGCGATATCGGATCGTAAGAGAGCGCTGAGCCCCAATCTCCTGCTCGCCTCCTCGCTTAGCCGCAATGATTACCTTGGATTCGTCTACTGAAGACCGGATCATCTCCGCTTTGACGGGAATCCAGGTCTGGAGCACCCAAAGATCTTGGAGTGCGCAGGCCAGAACGACGAGTTGAACGCCCAGACCGAGAATCACGACCGGTCCGAATATCTGAGCTAGCAGACCCTTGTTGAAGATTGTCAACTCAAATTTATCGTACAGGTTGCGGGCCGAACACTGACCCGAGTGGCCGATGTTTGAGTCCTTCGAACTAGATCATCGTTATGGGGTTTCCATAACGTTGGAGACGTTGTATCGTGCGGGATCGGGAAGTTTTCACACAACCACCTCCGGGGTTGGCCGATTTGGGTGGCCCGCCCCTACGTTCCAACGGGCTGAATAAGTGGTTGGACGACGAGGAAGGCTTCGACTACCCTAGGGTCAAATTGTGTACCGGACTCCGAACGAATAATGTTTACGGCCTCTTCCTCCGTTTTTGGCGCTTGCCAAGGTGCGCCGTAGTGCAGGATGTCGAAGACCTCCGCAAGCGCGATGATCCGACCTTCCAATGGAATCTCTTCGCCACTGAGCCCCAGGGCATAGCCGGTTCCATCCCATCGTTCATGATGAGACAGGATGCCGTCATAGGCGGGTACTCCGCGCTCGATGAGGAGTTCCGCTGCCCAGGCAGGGTGGACTCTCAGTTCAGCGACTTCCGAGTCGGAAAGCGCCTCAGAACTTGAAATGAGCTCGGACGGAAGGCCGAGCTTCCCGAAATCGTGTAGAGCGGCGGCAAACCGGAGCTCCTCAAGTTCCGACTCCGACATCCCGAGTTTTTGTCCAATGGCCACCGAATACACGGCGACGCGCTCGCCATGAGCGGCTTCCCCTGGGGCATGGGCATCAAGTTCTTTCAGCAGTTCGCGTAAACGGGCGTTAGTCATCTTGTCGCACTGGATCACACAGCGGAGATCTCAACTTCATTCTCCTACAGTTTGTGCGGGGAAACACCAATCAATCCAATCCATACGTATTTGCAACCATTTTTGCTGACGTCCGTTTCATTCCTGTAGACTAAGTCTCACTGATCCTATGGAATCTCCTCCTCCTTACTATTCGTCCGCTCCTAAGAAGAGCAACACCGGTCTCATCATTGGCATCGTCATCGGAGTCGTCGTGCTCTGCTGCATTCTTCCCATCGCTGTCCTTGGAGGCCTTGGATTCTATGGCTTCTCGAAGGCGAAGGGGATGGTCGGATGCTCGATCACGTTCGGCAACGTGCAGCATGCCATCACTGACTACGCCACGGCGCACGACGGGAAACTTCCAAATGCGGCCACCTGGGAAACTGACATTAAGCCCTATTATCAGACTCAGGTCGCCAAGCATGCCAAAGAGCAGCAGATGTTTGCTCCAGGGGCTTCCAACGGCGCTCTGGGCTGTTCGAACGACGACAGCACGATCACCGGAATCTCGTTCAACAAGGCCCTTTCGGGCAAGAAACTGGGTGAGATCAAGGACCCGTTCGATTCCGTCCTGATTTTCGAGGTCCCAATTGCGGGAACGAACTTGAACTCTGAGTACAAGCCGCAGCCTTATGAAACCAGTCCCCAGATGTTCAATAAGCGGCGCGGCTGGTACGTCGCCAAGGTCAGCGGCGCACCAAAGCTCTTGACCAAAAACGGAGAATCCGTGGACGTAAGCGTCAATACGACGAACTCGGAGAATAACTGAGTTTTGAGTTAGCGGTTGGCGGTTGGCGGTTGGCGGTTAAGAACCTAAACCTTTGATAGCCCATGGGGTCATATTTAAGGCTGAAAAGCACGTTCTGAACCGCTAACCGCTAACCCCCTCTCGCGTTCAGGGCCTTGACCTAAAAAGAGATTGGTCCTAAATGCGATGCAAGAGCCCATCAGAACGTATAATGGGGATAGGCGCCCGTTGAGGTTGCGCCAGGACTGACAAAAACAATGTTGAATCTTTACGCTTTTGGTTTTGGCCAACCGATCGAATGGATCGTTATTGGTGGCATTGTCCTGGTGCTCTTTGGCCCGAAGCGACTTCCGGAGTTTGCTCGAAGTCTCGGCAAGAGCGTAGGCGAACTGAAGAAGGGTCTTGACGAGACCAAAGAGACGTTCAATGCTTCGGTCAATACGCCTGAGGCGGTCGAAGTCGAAAAGAAGCCAACGACCACTCCCCTCTAATGTAGTCGTGACCCGCCCAATGGCGGGAAGAGTCTTCAAGTCAAAAGTGCCGGTAGCTCCCTTGAGCTATCGGCACTTTTGATTTTTTATTTCGACCAAGTCTCTTTCTGTATGCAAAATGGTGATGCCGGGTATCTCTCCTCGGACTGAGAGAGTCGCGTCAGACTCAATTCTTTGATGGAACCCACTCGAACTCCGATGACGTAGGACCATGGGTATCGCCTAGGGGACCCATAATAGATGACCATGACACTCGGGAAATGGAGCAAGGCATTCCTCATTCTCACCGTGGCCGTGCTAGCCTGCGTGGCAAACGCCCAGCCGATGGCTCACTGGACTCTGGTTCCTCCCAAAGGAACTCCCAAGGCCGGCGATGTGGTGAATGTGGAACTCAACGCCACCGTCGACGCCGGTTGGCACCTCTACGGACTGGTAAAGAGCGATGGCCCCACCCCGACAACGATCGAGCCTACCGGTGGCGCGAAGCTCTCAGGCGCCATTACCGAAGGCAAGCCGATCAAGAAGCAGGACAGCAATTTCGACGTTCCTGTCGAGTACTTCGAAGGCTCCGCCCGATTTCATGTTCCGGTTAAGCTGGGTCCGAACGGACTAAACGACAAACTCAAGATTGGATTCCAGACTTGCAACGCGACCACTTGCTACCCACCAGTAACGATCGAACTCTTGTTATCGGGCGGAACCTCCACCCCCGCCGCCGGGACTGTCCCAGGTGCATCACATACTCCACCCGCACTCGGAAGCACCAGCGCGTCTGGACCAAAGGTGCTGCACAAAGAGGGTAGCCAGGGCGTGATGGCGTTTATCCTGAGCGCGTTCGTAGCCGGTCTATTTGCCTTACTGACTCCATGTGTCTTTCCGATGGTCCCCATTACGGTGAGCTTCTTTACGAAGCGCCAGGAGACCCTCGGCAAGAAGGTTGGTCTAATCCATGCAGTCGCCTACTGCGCAGGGATCATCTCAGCTTTTACCGCCTTCGGCATCATTGTGACCGCGCTGTTTGGCGCCAGCGGGATTCAACGATTTGCGACGAACCCTTGGGTCAATGGCGTTCTGGCGGTCATCTTTGTCCTCCTTGCGCTGAACCTGTTCGGAATCTTCCAGGTAAACCTTCCCAGCGGACTGCAGAATAGTTTTAGTCCTCACGGCAAGAGCGGGTTAATCGCGCCTTTACTGATGGGACTGACATTCACGTTGACGTCGTTCACCTGTACGGTTCCTTTCGTAGGCACGATTTTGGTGAGTGCGGCCAGCGGTAGCTATCTCTACCCCTTGCTCGGAATGCTCGCCTTCAGCTCCGCCTTCGCACTTCCCTTTTTCCTCTTGGCGTTATTCCCCCAATATCTGGCAAGACTGCCTCGGTCAGGAGCTTGGCTCGATATGGTCAAAGCTTTCATGGGCTTCCTGGAACTTGCGGCAGCGGTGAAATTCCTGAGCAATGCGGATCTGGTGCTGCAAACCGGGCTGATCTCGCGGGGGACCTTCCTGGTCTGCTGGACAGTCATTCTTGCCGCCGCCGCCGTTTTCCTCTTAGGTTGGTTCAAGGTCGGCAAGGTCGAAGTTCCCGAGCGAATTGGACCCGGACGCATGACGGTAATCGCTCTGACCGTGTTGACCTGCATCGGCCTGGTAAGCGCCGTCCCTGGTCGCTCGCTGGGAGAACTGGAAGCGTTCTTGCCTCCCACCCACTCCAAGGACTGGGGGCAGGATTACCAGCAGGCGCTGGCACTCGCTAAGAAGACCGGACGCCCGGTGCTGATCAACTTCACCGGAGTCACATGTACGAACTGCCGCTGGATGGAAAAGAATATGTTCCCCAGAGACGACGTGAAGGCGCAGTTGAAAAATTACATCCTGGTCGAGCTCTATACCGACCGCCAAAAACCGAGTGATGCGGAGAACGGCAAGTTGGAGCAACAGTTGACCGGTTCGGTCACGCTGCCCGTCTACACGGCGGTCTCGCCCGAAGGAAAAGTGCTCGCTCTATTCCCTGGATCTACAAGAGTTCCAGAAGAGTTTGTCACCTTCCTCCGAGCGGGCCTAAATGGAACCTAGGCGGTACTCCTACTCTCTATTGACCGAGACGGCCGACTCTTGGTCAAACCTATCTCATTACCCGTAAACAATACACACTATCGCGAATTAGGTATTGCCATAAGCCAGATTAAAAGCAGCGCCGCTTTTCACACAACTTAACGGACCAATGTTTCCGGAAACCCAAACCTGAGTGTCCATCTCTCCTTTACCAGGCTAACCGCCCGAAGTAATGGTGGTATGACGTGAGTGAACCTGAGGATGTTCCTGAGATTGTCGAAAAACTTGAGAAACCGCTTAAACTCTGGCGTTAGCAAGCGCATCATCTTGATCGAAATGAGTTCTTGTCTCTGACGATCAGGTCCCACTAAAGACCGAGCAATGGGGCAATTAAGGAGCAGTTAATTCCCTCGGTGAACACTAATTGAGCTCTCGCTAGCATTCGTTTGATCACCACGCTGAGTAGGTCGTCAAGTTTCAATTGTCGACAATGTCTGCAGCGGGCAGTTTGCAGCTCTGAGTCGCTAGCTTGCCTCTGCTTACGCATTTGGCGGTGCACCGCGGGGACGCGGATCATCGTCCGTGTAGGGGCCGAGATCCCTCCAAGGGATGGAACGCATTCCGAGAGGATATTCCCTCGGCTTGCCGTCTAGGCCAACATTCGTTCGGGGACGGTTCGATTCAGCAGTAGCCAGTACATGGCCACATGGAGAATCATCTCGCTGAATTCGGAAGGATCGGTTGGCTTCTGAATGAAAGAGTTGGCTCCGGTTGAGTAGCTCTCTTCGATTTGGGACTCGTCGTCGCTGGAGGTCAAAACTACGACAGGGAGTCGGCGAGTTCGGGCGTCCGTCCGAATCCTTTTGAGAACCTCTAAACCGCTCAGTCGAGGAAGCTTTAGGTCGAGAATGACGAATGCGGGCATGATCGACATGTCGCGTCCGGCAAACGTTCCGGTGCCGAACAGGTAGTCGATCGCCTCTTGGCCATCGCAGGCGACGACAACCTCATTCATGACGTTGTTTCGCCGAAGCGCTCTCAGGGTTAGCCGCTCATCATCGATATTGTCTTCGATAAGCAGAATCAATTTGCTATCCAGACTAACAGGTGTCGATGATTTCATCATGGTATTCAGTCGAGCACTTAAATGCCAAGGCGTCGTTTCAGTTCGATCGAGAGCTCAGCACCGCTCTTAACAACCTACGCCTCTATTATAGACCCCGGTGACATAGCCAGGGTTTCATCCGCTCAACTTTTCCTCGTGACACCTGCATCCAAGAGGGATGTTCTGCTATGTTTCTATTCATGGCAGTCGCTGAGTCACACGCCGACCATTCTAAGGCCGATAATCGTCTTGGCCTCCCGGGCAATATGCCCCGCCCCATCAACGTCCTGATGTTGGGCGCGGGAAGCTTCTTCACCACATCGATTCTCAAGGACGTCGTACTCATTCCCAACAACGCGGGAGGTGAGCTGCGACTTGTGGACATCGACGGTGAGAGACTCTCTCTCACTGAAAAGCTGATGAACAAGATCCTCGAGCAGGTGGAGGGGGGCGAAAAATGGAAGGTCCTTGCGAGCACAAACCGCATAGATCTCCTCCCCGGCACGGACTACATTGTCAATGCTATCGAAGTGAGCGGAACCGCGTGCGTTCGCTTTGACAATGACATTCCCCTGGAATTTGGCGTGAGTCAGAACATTGGCGACACGATTGGCCCAGGCGGGCTGTTCAAGGGCCTCAGGACCCTTCCTGTCTGGATTTCCATCCTCAAAGACGCCGAACGGCTCTGTCCCCAGGCCATCGTGTTGAACTATACGAATCCGATGAACATGATGTGCCTCGCCGCTGGGCGCACGACATCCATGCAACACGTTGGCCTGTGCCACTCAGTTCAGGGCTCGTCTCACCAACTTGCCAAGTACACCGACGTGCCCTACGATCAGATCCAGTGGCAGTGCGGAGGCATCAACCACCTTGCGTGGTTTGTCGAATTCAATGGCCCCGACGGCAAGAGCCTTTACCCGGGACTCCTCGAGCAAGCTCGAGACCGAACCAGTCAATTCTCCCAGGATGAGCCTGTTCGTTCGGACATGCTGGCCCATTTTGGCGCCTTCATCACCGAGTCGAGCGGACACTTGAGCGAGTACCTTCCCTACTACCGAAAGCGAAAGGATCTGCTTGATCGCTACACCGACACGGGGTACCGCGGTCAGGAAAGCTTCTATGCGGATAACTGGCCCACTTGGCGTCAAAATCAGGATACGAGTCGCCTGAAACAGATTAGCGGAGAAGAAGCGACCAAGCTGGAGCGGTCGTGGGAATATGGCGCTTGGATCATCGAAGCGAGAGAAAAGCACAGCCCGACCGTGATTTACGGGAATGTTCTGAACACCGGTGGACTGATCTCGAATCTTCCATTGGATGGATGTGTCGAGGTCGCTTGTTTGATCAATCGCAATGGCATCCAGCCCACCCGATTCGGAAAGCTGCCCAAGCAGATGGCTGCCATCTGTGACTCCAACATGCGGATGTTCGACCTCGCGGCCGACGCCGCAATCGAAAAGTCGAAACAGCTGGCCGCGTGGGCACTCATGCTCGATCCGCTCACCTCGGCGGTCTGTTCGCCGGCGGAAATTGAAGAGATGACTCGACGCCTTTTTGAGGCGGAAGAAGAGTTCTTGCCGGGATACCGCTAGAGCGGCAAATCAATGCCTCTCACGGGTCTTCAGATTCCCGTGGGAGGCTTTTTTGAACTCGGCAACCAGCGCGCCGGAGCTATTCCCTCGCCAAGAGTGCGCACAGCTCTGGGCCCTGTACGTCCGCGTCGAGCAGGAAGGCGTCATGGCCGAACGGGAGATCGATCTCGACGTGAGAACTGCGGCAGCCTGCCGTTATCGCCATTGCATTAAGCTCGACGGATTGATGGGTCGGATACAGCCAGTCGGTGGTGTAGCTCACGAAAAGGTATTCGGTGGTCGACCTTTTTAGCGTCTTGAGATCGAAGTAGTCGATGGCGCGAGTCACCACAATCAAGCTATTCGCATCGAATCGCTTTGTGAATTTATCGCCCTGGTAGTTGAGATAACTCTCGACCTCAAATTCGACCCCAGTGTGATACTCGTAGTGCGACTTCCCTTGCAGCCTCCTCCCGAACTTCGCGGTAAAGGCCTCTTCGCAAAGAAACGACAGGTGCCCAATCATCCGTGCCACCGCGAGACCGCCTTCAGGCCCCTCGTCGAGCGGATAGTCGCCGCCTAGCCACTTGGCGTCGCGCATGATGGCCTGGCGAGCCGCTTCGTTGAAGCCGATCTGCATCGCGCTGTGAGCGGCTCCACTTGCAGTGATGAACGCCTTCCTGACTGAGCCTGGATACCTCACTGTCCAATCGAGGGCAAGCATGCCGCCCATGCTGCCTCCAGCAATCGCCAAAAGGCACGGTATACCCAGGTGGTCGATTAGGCGTTTTTGAGCGTTGACCATGTCACCGACCGTGATAATCGGGAATCGACTGCCATACGGCTTTCCATCGGACGCCAGGGAGGCAGGTCCAGTTGAACCCTGACATCCACCGAGGACGTTCGCACACACCACGTAGTGTCGGTCGGTGTCGATGGGTTTGCCGGGTCCGACTAAGCGGGACCACCATCCAATGGCATGCGAGTCTCCGGTGAGCGCGTGGCAGACCAGAATGGCGTTATCTCGGGCAGGCGAGAGGGTTCCCCACGTTTCGTAAGCAACGACGACGTCCTCTAGTCTGGCTCCGGATTCGAGGTCGAGTGGGCCGATAGAAAGCGACTGCCGGCCTAAAACGGTCGGCTGAGTGCGTTCGTTCTCTTGGAAAAGCCCCGGATCGATCTGCACGCCAAAAAGGTACCTAATCTCGACGGAAGGCGGGGCGGTTAGGCTGACCGCGGACTCCGGCCGAGGGAGGCGGCGCCTTGGGCGTCTCTGGATTCTGGCTGGAAGGAGCAACCGGAGGCGGCGAGGCAGGAATCTCCCGCATCAACTTAAGCAAGCGATCGAATTCGGGGGCGTCCTTTGCCCTTGTTCGGGCCTCGTCCTGGTCGACAATTCCTTTTTCGACGAGGCGCGCGAGGCTCTGGTCGAGCGTCTGCATTTTTTGTCTTGCGCCGGTTTGAATGAGCGAGTTGATTTGGTATGTCTTGCTCTCACGAATGAGGTTTCGAACGGCGGAGTTTGCCACTAGGACCTCATAGGCTGCGACTCGGCCCCGACCATCGTTTCTACGAACCAGAGTTTGAGATAAAACGCCGACCAGATTGACCGACAACTGCATCCGAACCTGTTGCTGCGAATGCATCGGAAACACGTCGACAATTCGATCCACGGTCTGAATCGCGTCCACCGTGTGAAGGGTTCCGAAGACGAGGTGGCCAGTTTCTGCGGCTGTGATCGCCAGGTGGATGGTCTCCAGGTCGCGCATTTCACCGACTAGGATGACGTCGGGGTCTTGGCGCAGAACATATTTCAGAGCGTGGGCAAACGAGTTGGTGTCGACCTCCAACTCGCGTTGGTTGATCAGCGCCTTATGGTCATCGTGCACGAACTCGACAGGATCTTCGACGGTCACGATATGAACCGGTTGCGTTCGGTTAATTCGATCAAGCATCGCCGCAAGCGAGGTCGATTTACCCGACCCAGCGGGGCCAGTGACCAAGACCAGTCCCCGAGGACGCTCGATAAAGTCGTAGCATGCTGCAGGAAGTTGCAGGTCCTCCATCGACTTGACTTCGTAGGGAATCACGCGGAAAGCGGCCTGCATGTGTCCGCGCTGTTGGTACGCATTCCCACGAAACCGACTCACACCGACAACTTCCATGGCAAAGTCGAGTTCGAGGTCTCTCTCAAACTTCGCGATTTGGTTAATCTTGAGCACCTGGAACAGGGCGGTCCTGAACTCAGCGTCGGTAAATGGAGCAGCATCCAGGCCAACCAGGTCGCCATTTACGCGAACATAGGCTCTTCCCGTATCCGTTTTGAAATGGAGGTCAGATCCGCCCATCTCGACGCACTTCGCGAGAAATGTCTCAATGGACTGCAACTACAGGAACCTCCATTAATCCCGCCGCCAAGGCACGGCGCTTGAAATCTTCGATGTTTGACGACTTTGAGACGGCTTGCTCGTAATCGATCTTTCCATCTTTGAGCAGATCAAGAAGGTTGCCGTCGAGAGTCTGCATCCCGACGTCGCGTCCGGTCTGGATGTCCATGTAGAGCGCGTGGGTCTTCCCTTCTCGAATGATCGTACGTATCGAGGGGGAGCCGATCATCACTTCAAAGGCGGCGATTCGTGATTTGCCGTCCCGATTGGGGAGCAGCGACTGGGAAACGACGGCTTGAACTGTGGCAGAAAGCTGGGTCCGGACCTGAGCCTGCTGCTCAGGCGGGAAAACATCGATGATTCGGTCGATGGTCTGAGCTGCGTCCACCGTATGAAGGGTGGAAAACACGAGGTGACCGGTCTCAGCGGCCGTGATGGCCAACTGGATGGTCTCCAAGTCCCGCATCTCACCCACGAGAATCACATCGGGGTTCTGACGCATTACGTGACGCAACGCCTCAGAAAAAGAACGTGTGTCAGTGGCTAATTCGCGCTGGTTGATGATCGACGTCTTGTCCGGGTGCACGTATTCGATCGGATCTTCGATCGTCATGATATGCGCCTTACGGTAGGTGTTAATGTGGTCGATCATCGCGGCCAGGGATGTCGACTTACCAGATCCGGTGGGACCAGTGACAAGCACGAGCCCACGTGGGAGCATGGCGATCTTCTTGCAGACCTGAGGCAGACCGAGCTGGTCAATCGTTCGAATTCGGTAGGGGATGACTCGGAAGACGGCTCCGACATTCCCCCTTTGCCAGAACATGTTGACCCGAAAACGAGAAACTCCGGCGACGGTATACGAAAGATCCAGCTCCTTGACCGTATTGAGTTGCTCCCGTCGCTCCTCATTGAGCATGCCCATGAGCATTTCATTGTGCTCGTCAATGGTTAGTTCGAGTTCGGGAATCCGCACGAGGGACCCACGGATTCGCATTACCGGCGGCTGTCCGGCCTTTAGGTGCAAATCACTTGCGTCCCTCTCTACGAGTTCGGTAAGCAGGTCGTCAATCTTGTGCGCCATTCGCGTTGGTGTCTCCGCCGTTACTGCATTGTAGGGGAACGGTCATAAAAATACTTAACCCACACCCAGAAATTTTAACGCCGTAGCATCTGCTTAAGTTCTGAAGCAATTCCAGCGTGGTTCATCGCCATTTGTTCGGTGATGATGCCTGCCTTAACGTATCGAACCAGGGATTGGTTCATCGTTTGCATTCCCCAGAATCCGCCCTCGTTCATGTGGGAGTAGAGGTCGCTAAACTTGCCGTCTTCAATGGCCTTGCTGATCGTAGGCGTACAGATCAGAATCTCGTTCGCCACGACACGACCGTTTCCATCCGCTCTTGGAACCAGCTTCTGGGCAACGATTGCGCGAAGTGATCCAGCCATGCGCTGACAGATGTGCATCTTTTCGTGCGGCGGGAACATGTTAATGATGCGGTCCATGGTCTCGTACGCGCTGGCGGTGTGGACGGTTGAGAACACAAGGTGACCCGTTTCACCAGCCTGAAGTGCAACGCCCATCGTTTCCGCGTCGCGCATTTCACCGATTAGAATCACATCGGGCGCTTCACGAACTACGGCGCGGAGCGCGGGCTTAAAGTCTTCGGTGTCGATTCCGACTTCTCGCTGGCTCACGTAGCTCATCTTGTCCTGATGAACAACTTCAAGCGGGTCTTCAATCGTGACGATGTGACATTCGCGAGCTTTGTTGATAATGTCGATGATCGCGGCCAACGAAGTGGTCTTTCCGGAACCGGTAGGTCCGGTGAAAAGCACGAGGCCGAGGCGGTGCTTGGCAAGCTCACCGAGGACCGGTGGCAGACCAAGTTCTTCCAGAGATCGAATTCGAAGAGGGACAACACGGCAGACAGTCGCCCAGTTGCCTCGCTCCATATAGATGTTGCAACGGACACGGCACTTGCCGTGAACCGTGAAACCCAGGTCGGTCTCCATTGTCTCTTCGAATCTTCTCAGCTGGCGAGGGCTCATGAGTTCGGAAAGCATCCGCTTCATGTTCGCAGCGTCGATGACGGGAATCTCGACCGGGAACGGCTTCACGTACCCGTATTGCTTCATCTTCGGCTGAGATCCGGCCTTGACGAAAACGTCAGAAGCATTGACCTCAAAAGCAATATCGATCAAGTCCTCCATGCGCAGGGTATCAACGTTTATCATCTGTGTCGGGAAGTTCCTTTGGGTTGGTTTTTCAAGGCTTTGGGTGGTCTCGGACCTGAGTTGCGAGGCGTCAGCGAGTATACCAACGCTCCGATTGTGAGAGCGAAAAAGGCGACTGCCGCGTAGAGCAGCCACGGAGTAGAAGAAGGAGAATTCGCGGAAGCAGGAGTAACCGGTGGCGCTGCCGATTTCCGATCGGGGATGACGATTTGGGTTGGATCTTGAGTGTTCAGCGCGACCCGATACTCTAAACCTATGGGACCTGGTTCGTAACGGCCAAGAACCGACACTGGAGAGCCATCTCGGATGCCGTATTCTACGAGTGTCGTGTCGGTGGGAGCCAGACCCTCAAAAATGATTGCCAACCCGTGAATCTCATGACCTTTCGGGCCGCCGGCCATGGCTCGCGCCAGGGGACCGATGCGATAGATGCCCTGGGCAGGGTCGGTTAACCCATCCACAGCAAAATTAGCCCGAAGAAACGCGCCGGCGGGGTCGTTCTTAGTGAACTCAACCTGACTGAGCGCCAATCCTCGAGGTTCGCTATGGAGTTCGGTCCCAAGTCGCCGAATCTGCTCTCGAAGCGCTTCAGGGGAATACTGTGAATCTCCGATGGTGATTTCGACGAGGTCTGCCCCCATCGAGTGCTTTCGAATACGAATTGTCGCCTCGGGCTTCACCGACGTAAAGAGATTCGTTGCGGTTCCCTGCGTCAAACCGAGGCTCAGCAGAGTAAACAGAAAGCAGACGGTGAGTAGAAGCCGCATCGAGTTCAGACTACCAGTGGTTCGATCACCGGCGAACAATGTGAGGGAGACGTAATAAGGAAACGCGTTGGTTCGCCGATTATAGTGGGAAGAATCAATTGCGGTTCCATGAAAATTCGGGAAAAGTGGAACTTCGACGAGTTTTCGCCGTTATAGAACACAATTGGCGCGAAAGAAAATAGGGACTGGTTGTATGGACCCAAATTGAGGCTATACTGCTTCGCCTTGCACGCAAGATAAGAGATAAACGAATGAGTGAGATTGAAATCCTCAACGAGCAGCAGGGTGGTATTCCGATCACACCTGAAGGCTTCAGTGCCCTTCAGCGAGAGCTGGAACACTTGACCTCGGTCAAACGACCTGAGATTGCCGATCGCATCCGCGAGAGTCAACAGCATGGCGAATTTAGCGAGGACAACAGCGAACTCGACGAAGTCAAATTCGAGCAAGCGATGGTCGAAAGCCGGATAGCCGAACTGAAGACGATCTTCGGTAATGCACACATCCTCGAACCTGAGATGGTCCCAACCGATCGAGTTGGAATTGGCTCAGTCGTCCAGTTGAACGATCTTCAATACGACGATGAGTTTCAAGTCCGAGTCGTTAGCAGCATCGAGGCCGATCCAACACGAGACCTTATCAGTATTGAGTCGCCGCTCGGCACGGCGCTGTTTGGTCACTCCGCAATGGAAGAAGTGATTTTCGAAGCCCCAGAGGGCAAGAAGCGATACAAGATTCTCGCAATCAGCCGCTGATAGATTGATGTACAGTAAACGCCCCCACGAGATGCTCGTGGGGGCGTTTCTGTTTACGCCTCTACGGCCACGCCCGTAAGCGCATCCAATTCGACTGACTCAGAGCGTAGCGAGCCCGCCTTGATGATGGAGTGTAGTTTCTTCAGCCATTCATGTCGCGCCTCTGCGAGATAGAGCAGGTTTTGATACCCCACGTTCCGGAGATCGTCGGGATTCGGCATGGCGTCCAAGTCTCGCTTTAGGTCCGTCACGAACTGCTTGCTTTCTTGCAGCCACGCCTTCACCACTCTCGACTGCTCCGGAGGTCGCAATCGAGCGAGGAAGTAGCTTCGGGTCCGTAAGGGATCGACTAGGAACCCAAGTTCCGATCTATCGGGAGGAAACGTCAGCCAACTCGTCAGCGTGGACTCACCGTGAGACGTGAGTTCGTACTCAGTACGCTCTCGGTTCGGCACGCCAACCTTCCGGGCCTCTGCCACGAGTCCATCCCGCTCAAGCCGGCGCAGTACGCGGTAGACGGAGCCACTTTCAGCGCTCCACCGACCACCACGCATGACATTCATGCGTTTCCTCATTCCATATCCGGAGTTGACACCTTCTCCGACCATGGCGAGAATGAGATATTCCAATTCACTGTAGGGGCCAGATGTTCCCATATTTGTTAAGCACTCTTCAGGAGATCCTGTGTGATCTGCCAAGAGCAGATCGAATGATCTACTTTAACGCGCGATAGAGCCAAGTGCAATACTTGAAGCCCTCACAATCGCATTAGTCGCAATTCGCAGGGTGGCCAAATGTCCTGATGCGGCGATTCAGGGGGTAGAATGAGATATCCCCCACGCACCTGGCGAGGGCCTGAACGTAAATGGCGAACATAGCATCGACTCCCCAAGGCGGCGGCGAACCGCGAAAGTCTCCAGGATCCTTACCGATTCCAACCTCGCGAAGAGGCCTCAAGGGCTTCCTCAACGAGGTCGTTCGGGAGATGAAGAAAGTTAGTTGGCCGTCGAAGGCAGAAACGAACCGATTGACTGGCGTTGTCCTCATCGTGTGCTCTGTCCTTGTCTTCATCCTTTCGACGATGGGCTACTTCTTCGACACAATGATCAAGCTTCTTACAAAGGGGCACGTGTAAACCATGCCGAAATCATGGTACGCAGTACACACCATCGCGGGTCACGAAAATAAAGTTAAGGACGTCTTAACACGGCGCGCTCAGGTGGAAAGCCTTTGGGGTCTCGATATTTTCGAAGTCCTGATTCCTACCGAGCGAGAAATGCAGACTCGCAACGGGAAACGCTACGAGATGGACCGCAAGGTCTTCCCTGGCTACATCCTCATCCAGATGTCGTTGACCGACGAGACCTTCAAGCTTGTTAAGTCCACAAGTGGCGTAACCGGATTCGTCCAGAGCGGCAACAAGCCTGTTCCGCTGGAAGAGTATGAAGTTCGGCGGATCATGACGAACCTTGAAGCCAGCAAGGAAACTCCCAAGGTTTCCTGGACCAAGGGAGACGCGATTCGAGTCGTCGAAGGTCCTTTCAGCGACTTCACCGGAAAGATCGAGGAAGTCAACGCGGACCGCGAAAAACTCAAAGTGCTTATCAACATCTTTGGCCGCGACACTCCCGTCGAGTTGGACTTCAACCAGGTCGAGAAGCTCTAAACTAGCTTTACAATCTTCAGCCTTCCGTTCACACGGCTCCTCTAAGCAAACTCTTGGGGAGCCGTTCCTATTGATCCAACGCCATGGCCATCCATCAGGCCCTCACCCACTGGACCGTCCAACCGCGAAATCGAGACGCTGAGCAACGCCTCATTCAGGAGCTCGGAGTCCCGTCGATTGTCGCCGCTCTACTCGTTCAGCGCGGTTACGCGGACCCGGAGGATGCCAATCGATTTCTCAACCCAAGGCTGGATGACTTGTTCGACCCTCGCCTATTGCCTGACTACGCCAAGGCATCGGCAGAGATTCTAGGGGCCAGAGAGCGCAAAGAGCTCATCTTTGTCCATGGCGACTACGATGTAGACGGAGTGACCAGCGCAGCCCTCTTTAATCGGTTTCTCTCAGCGATCGGTTGCCAGGTCAAAACTCACGTACCCCATCGAATGCGAGAGGGATACGGCATCCATCGAACCGCCGTGGATGCGGCAAGAGAAGCGGGCGCCAAGTTATTCTTGACGTGCGACGTTGGGATCAGCGCTCACGAGCAGGTTGCGATGGCCGGGGAGGCCGGCATGCGCGTAGTGGTGACCGATCACCACTCGATTGGCCACGACCTTCCTGCGGCTCAAGCGATCGTGAATCCTCATCGAGAGGATTCTGAATATCCGTTCGACGAGCTCAGTGGTGTCGGAGTTGTTTTTAAGCTGTGCGCGGGACTCACTCAAGAGCTGGGACTCGACCGGGATAAATACTACCGAGCGTTCCTCGACCTAGCCGCCCTTGGCACCATTGCGGACGTCATGCCGCTCGTTTCCGAAAATCGAATCATTGCCAAGTTCGGCCTAGAACGGCTGGCAGATACCAAAAAGGTTGGATTACAGGCTTTGATGCGCGAAGCCAAGATCAGCGTAGAGTCGAATCGCGCGCTGCGCGCCTATCACGTGGGGTTTGTGATCGGACCTCGACTCAATGCGGCAGGAAGGATCGACGACGCCGCGATCGCGCTTAAGCTCCTGCTTGAAAACGACCCCACAGAGGCGGCGAGTTTGGCTAGGAAGATCGAAGAAGTCAACACGGCCCGCAAGCTCGAGCAGAACCGGACCATAGAAGAAGCATCAACGCGGGTTCTGGATCGCGGATACGCTCTGAAGAATGTCATCCTTGTCGAGGACCCAAGTTGGCATGCTGGCATCGTGGGGATCGTGGCTGGCCGACTCGTCGAACAGTTTCGTCGACCGACGTTTGTGCTCACGGTTGACCCGGAAACGGGTATCTGCAAAGGGTCTGCGCGGACCATTCCAAAATTCCATCTCGCCGATGCTATTCGGGCATTCCCTGATCTGTTTCTGTCCGGCGGCGGTCACGCGATGGCGGCAGGATGCTCTTTCCACATTGACAAGATTGACCAGATTCGCGATTCGTTGCACCACTACGCCGCCGAGCGGCTCCTCCCAGAGGACTTCGTGCCGACGATCAGTGCCGATGTCGAAGTCGGCTTTGACGAACTGACGATGGCTTCGGCCGAAGCGCTCGAACGACTGGAGCCGTTTGGGGCGGCAAATCCCGAGCCACTCTTCGTAGCACGAGGCGTTACCCTCGCCCAAGTCATTCCTACCAAGAGCCCGCAGCACGCAAAGGTTAGCCTCAAGTGCGGCGACTCCCCAAGCAAAGAGGGCATCGCCTTCAATATCGGAGAGAGACTCGCGGCAACCGGGGCTGGCGAAGTCGTGGACATGATCTTGCAACCAGCCGTTGAAGAGTGGAGGGGAAATCGCTCCCTCAAGATTCATCTGAAGGACTATCAGATCCCGGGCTAGCTGTGCCCGACGATGACTTCTTGGACGATTGATCGGTTGTTCCGATGGAAGTGAACCAGGATCTTGTCGCCCGCAGTTTGTCTCAGCATTACGAGGGCGAAGTCGACCTGATTGCGAATCTGCTCCCCAGCGATGGACAACAGAATGTCTCCTGGTTGGATTTTGGCCCGGTCGGCGGGAGAATCCGGTTGAACGGCTTGCACGAGCGCGCCACCCCCAGGAGTGTCTTTGCAGAGCAATCCTAGTGACGGGTAGCCGACGTGGTGATCAGGACTTCGGAAGCCATCTACGACCTTTTTTAGGACTGTTACGCCAGCCGAATAGGCCACCATTAGGTCGGAGGGGCCCATTCTCTGCTGGCCCTTAAGAATGCGTTCCACCGGACCGGGAGCATATGCAGGACCCCGACCCTGAACATTGTTGAGAAAGGGTACGGCCCCGCCAGCCCTGGCCTGACTGTTAGACATGTTAAGTGCGTCCTGAATGCCGTTGCGGCTGAGAGTTGCGCCGAGAACCCCCAGCAGTTCTCCATCTTCGTCGACGAGCAGGGCGCCCGCACATCCATCCAGAGGAGCTTCAAATTGCACCTCGTTGAGTGGAATAACTCTGCGCTCGGCTTGGACAAATCCTGGTCGATTGAGCTTGGTAAACGCTGCCCGAATGGGGCCGGACGGTAAAACGGCAAAGACCATGCCGTGTCCCGCTTCGTCACCGTCAGGGACACGAACGGGAAATCCAAACTCGGCCCTCCAGTTTTGCGCCTGAAGCAAAACCAATTTAGTGAGCGAATCTTGACCAATGGAAACAAACCGAATTGTCCGGCCGCTGGAAAGTCTTCCCTCAAGCACGGGGCCCGAAATGGAAGACCGGTGGGCGATGAACAGGCCGGAAGGGTCAATGAGCGCGGCGGTGCCCGAAGGGACGCCCGTATTCTCGAGAGTTACAAACCCTTTCTGAAGCCGCTGCCATACTTCAGCCTCCCGGGGAGAAAGGTCGGACACGACGGTCCCAGAGTTGACCGCGACGAGAGCAAGGAGATTAACCGCCCACGACAACATTGCTTGCGCTATCTACCTCGGTCGCCTTTTGCGCACCAGAATCGTTGTCCTTTTCAGGATTGATCATCACCATCGGAGAATTGATGCTCACCAGTTTTCCGGCATTGTTGGCCGGAGCGTCGATCGGGTCGGAGTGCTTTGCCAAAGCGACTTGGGAAGATTTACCCGCTGAAACATCGCCAAGCTTCTTCAACGAGCTGTCGGAAGATCTCTCTCCCCCAGCAGCCACAGTTGCCACTCGTTGATCGCTATTGGCGGCGTGTAGGCTCTGGACCAGCTTTGCCACCGTGTCCGATTTTGCAACCGGATGACGGGCGCCCGTTACAGAAGGTACCGAGTGGATCGGCGCAAAATTCAGTCCAGCCTCTTTAGCGGAGGATTCCTTGTGCGAAACAAAGGCGACCTCACCGGCAGAAGACCGGAAATTTTGAGTTGGCGGCGCATTGAGATGACGAACCGTCAGCCAGCCAAAAACAAGCGTAAAAGCGGTTGCTGGCATCCAGGCCCAGCCCCAACGAACAGGATCGTGAACCGGTAATGGCTTCAGTCCCTGACCTAAAATCGCGTCTCTCAGTCGCTCCTTGGACAATTGGTCCGGTGGAACGTCGATAAGCAGGTCCAATCCAGACCGCACTTGACGATAGTGAGTTAGGGTCTTCAGGGCCTCAGGATCTGACTGGGCCTGCTTCTCTAGCGCAGCCGACTCTTTCGCGTTCGTTTCTCCGAAGGCGAGTCTTACCAGTTTGTCCTCGAACTTTCCGTTCATCGATGATCCTCACCGAGCAATGGCGCCATGCGCTCTTTCAATGCACGTCTTGCTCGGAGAACGCGCAACTTTGCACCGCCGGTGGTGCACCCCAAAATGTTAGCGATATCGTTGTAGTCTCGCTCTTCGAGATCTCTTAGGACGATCACAGAACGATGGTGAATCGGAAGCGCATTGAGCGCTCTCCTCAAAACCACCTTGCGCCGGTCTGATTCAAGGTTCTCGATCGGGTCATCGATATCTCCAATCGTCATCCAGTCGAGGGCTCCGTTGGCTTCTTGTTGTTCAAGCGCCGTTCTTCGATGAGCCATTCGCGCCTGGTCCGTGCATAAGTTTGAAACAATTCGTAGTAGCCATGTCGTGAACTTTGCCTCGTCACGATAACGATGAAGGTTCTGATAGGCTCTCACGAAGGCCTCTTGAACCATATCTTCGGCATCATCCCGACGGCCGCTCATCTGGTAGGCAAACCGGTATACGAGCGAGCGGTGTCGTTCAAACAACTGTTCGAACGCCCCATACTCACCCTCACGAGCGCGTCGCACAAGAGCGACATCAGAATCCAGTTCTACGCGCCCGCTAATAGACGCTCCTATGCCCACAACACTGCTTTCTACCACGCTTTGAGTTCCCCAATGCCGTTCGTTCAATGAAATGGACGTGCGATTGCTTAAATCGTTTCGGTCCGAACTCAGATCGAGATGCGTTCTTCACCACAAGATCACCCAACGCGGTACCTTTGGGAGCGATGCGAGCGGTTGTTCAGAGAGTCACGGGCGCCCAGGTCGAAATTGAGGGCAAAGTCGTCGGAAAGTGTGGGCATGGACTTTGCTTGCTCGTCGCCGTTCATCGAGAGGATGACGAGTCGAGAGCGAGAAAACTCGCCGAAAAGATCGTGAATCTTCGAATATTCAGCGACGACGAAGGAAAAATGAACCTGTCCCTCCTTGATCTGAGTTCTCGGGGCACTGCCGTCGGAATTCTAGCAATCTCAAACTTCACCGTATACGGGGATTGCTCGAAGAGTCGACGACCGAGTTTTACGGCAAGCGCGCCTTTTGAAGCCGGAAAGTCGCTATTCGACGGGTTCCTGGTTGCGCTGAGTGCGAGCGGTATCCCGGTTGAAACCGGCGAATTTGGCGCTGACATGCAAGTATCTCTCGTCAACGATGGGCCAGTAACGCTCGTCGTAGAGTGCTAACTATTTCGCGGTTCGCCCAAACATTCTCAAGATCGACAATACGTCGCTGAAGTTTGAGATCTTGTTCATGATCTGAGCCAGGTGGGCAGTGTCGTTCACGTCGATGGCGACTTCGATTTCGGCGGTCTGATTGGGCATCGTTTTCACCTTTGCCGCCGACACATTAGTTTTCGATTCTCCGAAGATGGTTGAAACATCCATCAGGAGCCCTGGGCGATTCACCGAGATAATCTTTAGGTTGACCGAGTAGGACTGTCCGTCCGGTGGCCAGTTATAGGGGATCAATCGCTCGGGTTCGCTCGATTGATAGGCCATGGCGTTGGGGCAAACTTTGCGGTGAATCATGATGCCTCGACCCCTCGTAACATAGCCAACTACCTCATCGCCAGGAATGGGGCTGCAACACTTGGCTCGGTTCACCAAAACATTTTCGAGTCCACTCGTGACGAGAGTGAACTTCCCTTCCTTCGTCTTGGTGACTTCAATTCGGTCGGCCTGCTGGGGCTGTTCGGTCGTGGGCCCGCGGAGCTTGGCAACCACGCTCTGAACTGAAGCAAGGCCCGCGCCAACCTTGGCTAATACATCAACCGCAGTTTCCACTGAGTCCATCGACTCGGCGACCTTAATGAGCTTCTCTTCCCCCAAGAACGCTTTAGGATCCAGTCCAAGCGACCGAAGCTCCTTCTCAAGGGCATCACGGCCCAACTGAGCATCTTCCGTCTTGGTCAGCTTCCGGAAATGCCCGCGGAGCTTTGCGCGCGTGTGGGCGCTCTTGGTGAACTCCAACCAGTCGAGACTGGGTGATGCATTCGAACGGGTGATCAACTCGCAGACGTCGCCGTTTGAGAGGCGCGTACTCAAAGGAACCATGACACCGTTGATTCGCGCGCCCACTAGCGTCATGCCCAGATGTGTGTGCACGCGGAACGCGAAGTCAACCGGGGTTGATTCCTTGGGGAGGTCGATCACATCGCCCTTAGGCGTGAAGACGAACACCTGCTCACTGAACAAGTCGGTCGAAAGGGAGCGAAGGAAGTCTGAGGAGGACGTAGCGTCGCTGGACCAGTCAAACAACTGCTGGCGCAGGTTGCTCAACCGCTTCGTTTCGTCGAGCGAAGCCTTCCCCTCTTTGTAAGTCCAGTGGGCGGCCACGCCATGCTCTGCGACCTCGTGCATCTCACGGGTTCGAATCTGGACCTCAAGCACCTGGCCATTGGGTCCCAAGACCTTGGTGTGAAGCGATTGATAGCCATTCGGCTTTGGCCGAGCAATGTAGTCGTAAAACAGCGCCATCATGGGCACGTAAGACTCGTGAACGATGCCGAGAGCCACATAGCAGTCAGAAACCGAATCTACGATAATACGCAGGGCCAGAAGGTCGTAAATCTCCTCAAAAGGGACCCCCTGCTTGACCATCTTGTTAAAGATGGAATACAGGTGCTTCGGCCGTCCCCTGATATCGAGGACCTTGATGTTCCGCTCCTCGAACTTCGATTTCAAGGAAAGAATTGCCTCTTTGAGATCCTCCTCACGACTCGTCCTGGTTTTGGCAACGAGGTCCGAGACCCGCTGGAATTCGGTGGGATGAAGGGCCTTAAACGACAAATCCTCGAGTTGCCATTTGATCTGCCATATTCCCAACCTCGCCGCCAGAGGCGCGTAAATGTCCAACGTCTCGGTCGCGATCCGTGTCTGCTTCTCTGGAGCAAGCGAATCGAGCGTGGTCATGTTATGAAGCCGGTCGGCCAGTTTGATCACCATGACCCGAAAATCTTGGGCCATCGCCAGGAGCATTTTGCGGAGTGTCTCCGCCGTCCTCGTGGTCTCCGCCGCTGCCCGCTGTCGGGGATTCATGTCCCCATGAGGCTTAAATTGCAGTTTAGTGACGCCTTCGACTAGGTGAAGCACGTCGGCGCCGAAGTCTTTTGCAATCGACTCGGGTTTGACTTCGGGGCAGTCTTCCAGGACGTCATGAAGGAGCGCAGCGATAATCGCTTCGTCATCGAGCCTTAGGTCGACAAGGATGCGCGCAACGGCGAGCGGGTGAAGAATATAGGGCACGCCAGAAGCCCGCATTTGGCCATGATGGGCCTTCTCAGCAACCCAGAAGGCATAGCGAATCTTCTGGATATTCGCGTCTGCGCGTTGATCACGAATCGTTTGCAGCAGGCTGTGGAGTTCGTCGGGCTCTTCCCAATCGTGGCGTATTTGATAAGGAGCTTCCATAGCGGCTTCGCGGAGTCCCGAAGCCACGTCGCTTCAAAGATCGGTGGAACCCTGCGGTAAGTATAACTTACGAGTCAGGTGGGCTATTCGACGCGCGAATTTAACTTCGCCGCAAGCAACTTTCGGACCTCTTCCGCCTGTTCTGGAGTGTCCACCGCCATCGCGCTCCCAAAACCCGCCGCCATCCGTATTCGGACGCCGTTCTCCAGGAATCTCAGCTGTTCCAGACTCTCCGTTTGTTCGAGTGGCGACACTGGCCAATGCGAAAAGGACATCACGGCTTCTCGTCGATAGGCGTAGATCCCGACGTGTTTCTTGACCGCCGTCGCCCGATGGTTTCGAGGATAGGGAATCGCATACCGGCTGAAATAGAGGGCGTCGCCGTGCAGGTCGGTGACTACCTTAACCACCGCAGGGTTGTCGTACTCCTCGGGAGGACAGATCGTAAAAACACTCGCCATCTGCACGGTGGTATCGGAATCCAGCGGAGCCGCACAGGCGACGATGGTGTCCGGGTTGATCAGAGGTTCGTCACCCTGCACATTGATATAGAAATCTGCGGGGTGATTCGCGGCAACTTCAGCGATCCGGTCGGTACCGCTAGGGTGATCGCTTCGTGTCAGCACGGCTTGCGCGCCGAATGTCCTACAGGCGTCCACAATCTCCTGATCGGGAGTGGCTACGAGGATTTGATCCGCCACATCGGCTTTGCGGCAAGCCTCTACGACCCATTGAATCATGGGCTTACCAAGAAGATCGCAAAGGGGCTTCCCCGGGAACCGGGTACTCGCCATTCTTGCTGGGATCACAATGAGGGCCATCGCGACGAGAATACCGGCATGGGACCGGATCCATAAATGGAAAAGCCCCGCAGTCGAATGACTACGAGGCTTACTCCTTATTTTCCAGGGAGGAAGGGTTCATTACGAGCCCGACCGGCGAACAGTTGAGGGTCGTTAAAACCCGCAACCCCCCTGGTGCATACGTTCGCTACTCATTGTTTTAGCACCACCTCCTTGCTTGTAGAGTAATGCTAAATACGTTTCGAGATCTCAAAAAGTTCTACGACCCGCGGTATCAGTTTCCGAACCTAGGATTTGCCTTTTTGGAAGAACTGGTCCACCTTAGGCTGATCGTCTCGTGCCTGAGCTGGACTCAAGCCCAGTGAATCCATGACCACCGTATCCCCCAGCGCCTCGGTGACACTCAGAAGGTTGCGTCCTGTCTGCAGAGCAGAGATCATGAGGCACTGTTTCGGCAGAACCCAAAAATAGTAGGTGACGTGGCTCCCCTGAACAATGGAGGGTTTGTAAGCTGCATTCGCCTTGGTGATGGTGTCGACCATCTCTTGGAGCGTATCGGGACTGGCGTGCTGGAGTTCCCGCATGATGGCCACTACCTTGTCGCCATAGAGGATTGCGCCAACACCCTCTCGAGCGGTTTCCCAGCCCTTCGCCGAGTATGGCGATTGGAAGCCGGGTGGCAGATCGGTGAATTCGAACGAAGGCTTGGGCTTGGAGAAGACCTGGAACACCTTCGGGAGGGAATCTCCAAGCGCAATTCGGTTTCCGTCACGCACCAGGGCAAGAGTCGAAGGCTCAACGGAGCTTGGACGAGGGGTAACTTCAGTGCTTTGAGGTGACGAAGCCGCCTCCTCCATTTGCGTCTGGTTCTCTTTGCTGCATCCAATCAGAAGCATCGCTACGACGGGAAGCAAGAGGAATGGCTTGAGCATTAGTCCACCGCGAGAACTCGATATTTGAGGAGTCCACCCGGAGTGTCTACCTCGACCAAGTCGCCAACCGCGGTCCCAAGAAGACTTTCTCCCATTGGCGAACCGATCGAAATCAGGTCGCGGCTCGGATCTGCCTCGAAAGAACCTACAAGCGTGACCTGCAGATCGTCGTCAAATTCTAAATCGCGAAGTTTCACGGTCGAGCCCAGGTTTGCCGTATCGCCCTTTACTTCGGGTCGGTCCACAACCTTCGCCAATTGAAGCGCTTTTTCAAGATCCGCGATGCGGCTCTCAAGGCGAGTCTGGTTGAGTTTGGCCTCATGATAAGCAGCATTCTCCTTCAGGTCGCCATGGCTCTTTGCCTCGCGAATGGCATCCGCTACGGCACGGCGCGTTGGCCCCTTTAGGTCGTCCAGCTCTTTCTTGAGCTTTTCGAAACCTTCCCTTGTGAACTGAATCTCCTTGCCCATGGGACGCTGATTGTAGCATAACGCATGAGTGAGCGTTGAAACGACAGATTTGATGACGAGTGTAGTAATCGTCAGTTACAACACTTGCGACAAGCTGCGGCGAAGTTTGACCTCTGTAGAACCCCATCATGAGGTGATCGTGGTGGACAACGCTTCGCACGATGGTTCTCCCGAAATGGTCGCGACTGAATTCCCCGGCGTGATCCTCATACGGAATCAGACGAATGTTGGATTCGGACCAGCTAACAACCAAGGAGCCGCCGTCGCGACCCGGAAGCTCGTCCTCTATCTCAACAGTGACGCGTATCCATTTCCCGGCGCTATTGACCTCCTCGCGTCCAAGTTTGTGGACGATCAGGTGGTAGGCGCGGGGCCAATGCTCCTAAATTTGGATGACTCAATTCAAGACAGTTCGGCCCATCAACTCACTCTTTGGGCGGTGCTTTGCGAACAGCTCTATCTCGAAAAGCTGTTTCGAGGGAACCGACTTTTCAGTCCCTATTGGAATACACGAGACTTGGTTGCGGCTGGCGGCGACCAACGAACCGCTCAGGTAATGGGCGCCGCACTGATGTGCAGGATTGGCCAAGAAAATTTTGACGAGAGATTCTTCCTGTATTGCGAGGACACCGATCTGTGCCGGAGACTGTCGCGACATGGAGAGATCGTGTATGTCTCGGAGGCCAAGGTTTACCATGAACTTGGATCAAGCAGTTCGGCCAATCGATGGAAGTCAGTAGCTCGATACAATCGAGGCAAGGAACTTTATTTTTCGATCCATCACGGTAAATTGGCGATGTCAGCCTGTTGGCTACTAGACCGTTTAGGCGCGCTCTTGAGGCTCGTCGTCTGGACCGTCCCAACGATCCTGACTCTCTTTATGGTTAAGCGCTTCCGAGGTCAGGCCCTTCTATTTTTACGGGTCCTGGTGGTGAACCCCTTAGGTCCGATTCGCTCTTAGCAAGGTAGGCCGGCAGAATTTCATCGGGAGTTCCTTCCATGTGAACTTCTCCGTGCTGAATCCAAACGCACCGATCAGCGATTTTCCTCATTGCCTCGGCGTGGTGAGAAACGAGCAGAATCGTGCCGCCCTTGTTTCGAAACTCCTCAATCTTGCCAAACGACTTTCTCTGAAACTCGAAGTCGCCGACGGAGAGGACTTCGTCTACGATCAGAATGTCAGCATCCACATGAACCGCAATCGCAAAACCGAGGCGTGCCACCATGCCACTTGAATAGGTTCTGACCGGAGCGTAAACTTGGTCACCCAGTTCACTGAATGCCACGATCTCCGGCGTTCGGCGGATTGCTTCAGCCCTCGTTAGCCCTAAAATCACCGCATTGAAGATGATGTTCTCGGCGCCACTTAGGTCCGGGTGAAACCCAGCGCCAAGTTCAAGCAGAGGAGCCACGCGACCGTTGATCTGTATGGTCCCCGAATCCGGACGATAGATGCGCGCCAAGAGCCCAAGGAGGGTGCTCTTCCCTGCTCCATTTCGACCCACGACCGCTACGCACTCTCCATGTCCGACTTCAAAGCTGACTCCTCGGAGGACGTCGAGCGTTTGATACTTGCGTCTCTTCCACCAGAGCAATGCGGTTTTGATAGAGGCAGCGCCCGAAGTGTTCAGCTTGAACGTTTTTCGAACGTTGTTGACGACGATAGCTTTATCGCTCATGTGCGCTCCACAAAGCGCCATTTCAACCGGTTAAAGACGGAATAGCCGAAGATCAGCACCAAGAAACTAAACACTGCCGAGTAGGCAACCCACATCCACGGGAGAGGCATCGGGTGGGCTTTAGCAATCGAACCCGAGATCGCAACGTCAGTCGGGGCCAAGAGAATCTTGCGATATGCCACGCAGAGGTCGGCAACAGGATTCAGATTGTAAAGCTTAAACCAGAGCGGGTGCCTCAGCACGGCCGGATTGTCCGCGATGTTCTCAATGAAGTACATCACCGGGCAAAGGAAAAGAAGCAGGTAAAGCGCCACGCTCATGACGAACTTCACATCCTCATAGAACGTGTTTAACGCACTAATGAGGAGGCTCATACCAAGGGAGAGCATAAACGATATCACCAACAAAATTGGCAGATAAATCGTCGTGAGCCTAAACGGAATCTGGCCAGGATTGATGAGATAGTTAAGAAGAAGTAGGAGAAAGAAAACGAAAAAGCCCAGCAGCAAATGGATGAAGTTGCTGATTACTAAGGACAGAGGAAGCAGCTCTCTCGGGAAATAAATCTTCTTTACAAGCTGTATGGAGCTTAAAATCGACTGGGAAGAATCCAGAACACTTGACTGGAAAAAGACGTACGGCAAATAAGCCGAAAGGATGTAAGCACTGTAGTTCTTAACGTCGTTATTCAGCAGCTTGCCGAAGACGACGGTCATAACCAGCGTTGTCGCCAACGGGTTCAAGAAGGACCAGAAAAATCCGAGGATCGAATTCTTGTAGCGGATCCGAATATCCCGCTGGACCATGGTGTAAAGCAACTCACGGAACGACCAGAGCTCCTTGAGTTCAGCCAACATCGTACGCATTTTACCTACCGAGCGTGCGTCGTCTTCAGAGCGACCAAGCGGATCGTGACCATCACGTCCGTCTTCGCAGGAAGAGAATCTTTCAGCACTGCAGGGATATGGTCGGCATCCAAAAGGATTTCCCTCATTCCCCCCACACTCATGCCTCGCACCCAACGGTCGAAGTAACCATCGTGGCCGTCTCCGAGTTCCTTGGAAAATGGGAGGCCGCGCAGCTCAGAGTCGGCAAGCTCTTTCCCAGCTAAGACTGCCACCCGGTACATAACGGTATACCGGTCGCCCGAGTGAATCGCAGGACCACCGCCCCGATGGAGATCGATTGCAAATTCGGGAATCGCCGTGAGTCCAAACAGTAGGGTGACCGCAAACGGCAACATAGGAGCCTCATAAACTAGGACGAGGCACTGGCACTAAGAGTCCCAAGAATGTCGCAATTCCTACGAAAGACTTCGGCCCTGGTGTTCCTGACTGGTCGGCATCTCGCCGGTGACCATGAATCGAACCCTTTCGGCGATATTTACCGTGTGATCCGCAATTCGCTCGACGTGATGGATCGCCAGCAACAACCAACTGTTCGACACAACCTGTTCGGGGTGAGCCCGCATGTGATCGAAGATTTGCTCCCTTAGCTCACGATACAGGTCATCGACTTCCTCATCTCTGCGACATACCTCGTCCACTCGAGCCAGATCGCGGCGAACGTAGGCTTCTAAGACTTCGCAAAGCATCGATCGAGCGATGTTGGCCATTCCAGGTATGTCGATGAAGGTCGTCTCACCGAACTCCTTTTCCACCTTCATCGAGATCTTGGCGATATCGACGGCCAAGTCGCCGATGCGCTCGATATCGGTAATCATCTTCATGGCCGTCCCAATGACCCTTAGATCACCCGCCATAGGCTGCTGCAGAGCGAGCATTTGAAGGCATCGACTTTCAATCGAGAGGTCTCTCTCATCGATGTCGTCGTCTTTGGCCAAGACGCCTCTGGCCAAAGCGGTATCAAGCTTAGAGAGCGATTCAACGGCCTCGCCGACCATCTGCTCGGCACGACTTCCCATTTCGAGCAAATCATGCTCAAGTACTTTTATCTGATCATTGAACGCATGACGCGCGTAGCTCGAAATTTCCATTCCGTGGATCACCAATAACGGAGCCTACTTGCGTTAGACGTGCAAAGCGGCGCAATTGTTAAGAAGTTTTCACTGGATGATGGCAGAAAAATCTTACATTGTTCTCTCGAGTAGGGCCAGGATCAACTTCACGACATTCCGAAGTGACCCCAGGACACCTTCCCGCAAAGCGACAACCCACAAAATGGGAGCGTGGGTCCGGGATCTCTCCCTTCGTTGCCTCAGGCAGGTGCATCAACCGATCCAGCGTGGGGGCAGACTCCAGGAGCGCGGCCGTGTACGGATGGCGAGGGTTCGTAAAGATGTCTTCGGTCGGACCTTCTTCAACGATGCGCCCGAAATACATCACGGCTACCCGATCGGCAAGGAACCTCACGGTGGTGAGGTCATGCGAGATGTAAAGAAAGGAGCAGTTATTGGCCTTCTGAACATCTTTTAGGAGGTTCAGGATCTGGGCCCGGATACTGAGGTCCAAAGCGGCGGTTGGCTCATCGCAGATCACGAGGGGCGGTTTGAGGGAAAGGGCACGGCCGATTGCCACACGCTGACGCTGACCTCCACTCAGCTGGTGGGGAAACCGATTCACAAAGTTAGGATCAAGCCCGACCTCGCTAAAAATTTCGCGGGCATCGCCTTGCCGGCCCATAAGGGACAGGGGCTCAAGCACAGAGCGCCCAACCGTCCATCGCGGATTAAGGCTGGCATAGGGGTCCTGCCACACCATTCCGATGGTTTCTGCCATGCCCCTAGATGTGCCAGCCACTTCTCTCCCCTTGATGGAGATTGACCCAGCCGTGAGTGGCTGAAGTCCAAGAACGGCCCGCGCCAATGTGGTCTTCCCACATCCTGACTCACCGACCACGGCCACGATCTCGCCCGAGTTGACGGTTAGGGACACTCCATCAAGCGCTCGCACGGCTCCGCCCTGCACTCCGAACTCGACACGAGCGTCCTTAACTTCTAGGAGATCTGCTCCAACCGCCGAAATCAAGACTGTTCTCCTAGCAACTCTCCACCCGCAAACACCCGCTTACCAAGCTTTATCAAGAAATCGTCCTTTGACACGCTGAGCAATCTTGTCACCTTGGAAGACCTGCGCGCAAATACTTCATCTCCACTCAGGATGTGCAGGCGATTTTGGCCGTCGGCCGACAGAACGGCATCTTCAGCATGCTGAACTTCCAGTCGGATCGTCGAATTTGCATTAAGGATCAACGACCTAGACGTCAGAGTATGCGGAGAAATTGGCGTGAGGTTCAGTGCTTCGACGGATGGGTCCATGATCGGCCCCCCAGCGGAAAGGTTATAAGCGGTCGAGCCGGTCGGAGTAGTCACCAGAATGCCATCCGCCGGGTATCGAGTCAAATGATGACCGTCGACCGAGACTGCGAATGTCATCATCCTAGCCGTAGTTGACCTCTGTAGCACGATCTCATTTAGTGCGACGACGTTGGCGATCATTCGGCCGTTACGAATTAAGTCGGCCTCCAGCATCATGCGGTTCTCGATAGGGATTTCACCTTCGAGGAACGCGGAGATACAGTCACGGAACCGATGGCTCGTGCACTGAGTCACAAATCCGAACCGACCGTAGTACACGCCCAGAATAGGTGTCCCAGTGACGGCACAGAGGTGCGCGGCGCGAATGAGTGTCCCGTCTCCGCCAAACGCAACGACGAGGTCCGCGTTAGCGAACTCCTCGTTGGCCACGCTTGGTAAGGTCAGGTGCCTTGCCGTCTCGGTATCGACGGCAACGTCATGGCCAAGATCCCTTAACCAACAGCCAGCCGAGACGGCAGCATCCAGCGCGTCGGCGCGGTATATATTCGCAACGAAATGGATCCGCAATGACTAACCTGAGGCCCTGATTCTTCGTAGATTTCGCTTAACGTCCTGATCGTTTTCGTCGATCTTAGACGCCTGCTCAAGAATTGCGATAGCTTGAGTTCGCTGATTCATTCTTTCCAGTGTGATGGCCAAGTTATTGTACGCGGGGACAAAGTTCGTGTTGGCCTCGATGCTTGACCGAAACGCCGCTTCGGCCTGCGGTAAATGGGCGGCATGCAGGTGGAACAGCCCGACTCCGTTCAGGGCCTCTGCGTTGCTTCGATCTAGTTTTAGGACCTCGAGATAGTGGAACCGAGCCCCATCGTAGTCGCCGACCTCCCAAAGCGCGTTTGCAAGATCAAGGCGAACCGAAGTCTTTTGGGGATCCGCTCTTACCAACTCCTTCCAAGCCGGAATGGCACGCTTAAGCTCCCCGGCTTTCGTCGCTGCCGCAGCAAAGTTCATCTTCGCGCTTGTCGACGATGGGTTGAGCCCAGAAAGCTTATCGAAAATCTCCATCGACTGCGCGTATTCTCCCTTCTTGTAAAGAAGGAGTCCGAGATTGTTGAGAGTGTCGAGATCCGAAGGGCTCAGGTCGAGAACTCTCCGATAACCCTGCTCTGCCCCCGCAGAATCGCCAGCTTGATTGCGCAGGACGGCCAGGTTGAACCAGAAGGTCACATTCTGGGCTTCCGAAGCTCTCAAGCTCTCGTAAGTTTTGAGCGCTTCGTCTCTGCGCCCGGCCTTGGCATAGGTTTCCGCCAGGACAAGCGTGACCGAAGGATCGTTCAGCTTGGAACTTGCCTTTTCAAGGTAGGGCAGCGAGTCGGTGAACTGCGCCTGATGTGCCATGAGAAGGCCTGCGTTTCGGGCGAACAGTCCGTTCTCGGGCTGAAGTTGGGACGCTTTCTTGTAGGACACGACCGCGCGAGCGAAATCGCGTGCGTTTTCGTACGCAACACCTAAATTGTTGTACACATACCCGTCGTCGGGCTTCAGGCCAGAAGCCTTTTGGAACTCAGCAATTGCCTTGGGATACTCCTTCCTTTTTAGGAAGATCGTTCCGCTATTGTAATAGGGCTCAAACATCCGGGCGTTGAGTAGTTCGACGGCTCGGTAACGGGTCAGCGCTTTGTCAAATTGACCGGTCGCGAAGTAGGCGTTTCCAAGGTTAGTGGCCACCTCAAGATCGTTCGGGCGTTGGCTAGCGGCGCTCTCCAGAAGCGGAAGGGCTTTTGCCGACTGGTTCTGTCGCTCGTAGAGAAAACCAAGCCAGGCTTCTGCATCCGAATAGTGAGGCTGATCCACCAAGAGTTGCTCAAGTGCGGCCGTAGCCTCCACGAGTTTGCCATCCTTGTAGGCCTGAACGGCGTCGATCAATCGTCGCTCGACAACGTGGTCTTTGACCTGACCGTTAGCCACAGAACCTGCTACTAGAAGCATGGCAAGCGTTATCGAGTTTAAATATTTCATAACCGCACTCAGTACTTAATTCTATTTGCAAAAATGGAATTCGGAAGCTCAAATTCAGAACGATTCATTCATTAAGCTAGGAATGGCATCCTCAAACGCCTCGCGGAGTTCTTCACTCGTCCAAGAGTCGTCGAAGGCGCCCGTGATCGTTAATCCTGGTTTACCACCGAATTCACCGATTTGGGACCCTCTGATCGAATACCGACTCGCCAACTCAACGATCTGTTCCACGTTGGAAGTTCCCACCACAACCCGGCCGGGGATCTCGGCAAAGAGTTCAGCTTGCGATCCTGCTTGAATTGCGGCTTTAACACCGCCCTTGAGGGCAATTTCCGCAATCGCGACAAGCAGTCCACCTTCGCTCGAGTCGTGAGCACTCGAAATTAGTCCTGCTCCAGCAGCTTCGACCAAGAGTTGGCACAAATGAGACTCGCCGGACACATTAGGAGCCACCGGGCAGCCGTTCTCGACTCTGTGAATGACCGACAGGTAGGCGCTTGCGCCAAGCCCATGCTGTTCGACCCTAACGTCGGCGACCTCAAGCAGGACGAGCGAGCATGGTGACTTGGGAGCGGAGCTCAAGCGAGTGTTCGCATCCTCCAACACCCCAACCATGCCAATCAATGGGGTCGGCAGAACCTCACCCAATTCGCTCTCATTGTAGAAACTCACGTTCCCGCTGATGACAGGCGTGCCCAACTGGTCAGCGGTATCCGCAATACCCTTCACGGCTTCCCTGAACTGCCAGTACACGTGGGGCAGCGTTGGGTTTCCAAAATTCAAACCGTCGGTGACGGCTCGTGGCGAAGCACCCGTACATGCGACGTTGCGAGCGGCTTCGACGACGGCAAGTTGACCGCCTCTATAGGGGTGTAGGTAGGTCTGAAGTGAGTTTCCGTCAATCTTGAGCGCGATTCCCTTCTTCGTGCCCCTAGGAGCTACCACCGCAGCGTCACCCTCGCCAAATGCCAGCGCGGTTTGGGTCTGCACCTGTTGATCGAACTGCTGGAACACCCAGCGCTTGCTAGAAATATCGGGCGAACTCAAGAGATTGAGTAGCGCGCTATGAACATCACACCGGAGATAGGGCTCGGCGTCGAACTCCAGAGCTCGATGAAAGTATTCGGGTTCTTCAGCAGGGCTATGGTAAACCGGACAGTGGTCGGTCAGAAGCTTAGGGTCGATCTTGGCTTCGACCTTTCCAAAACGGGAAACGGTGACCACGCCATCGGCGGTCACATGGCCAATAACCTCCGCGGCGAGGCCCCATTTATGGAAGACATCCAGAACTTCCTGCTCGCGCCCAAGATGCGCGACTGCGAGCATTCTTTCTTGACTCTCGCTGAGCATGAGCTCGTAGGCAGTCATGTCGTTTTCTCGCATAGGAACGAGATCCAGGTCAACGACCATGCCCACACTTCCCTTGCTGGCCATTTCGACGGTCGAACAGGTCAGACCGGCGGCGCCCATATCTTGAATGGCCACGACCGCACCCGTCTGAAGCACTTCTAAGGTCGCTTCGATGAGGAGCTTTTCCGCGAAGGGATCCCCAATCTGGACGTTCGGTCGCTTGACATCCGCATCCTCACCAAGAGCGTCGCTGGCAAACGTGGCGCCGTGAATACCGTCTTTACCCGTCGCGGACCCGAGATAGATCACGGGATTCCCGATTCCGGACGCTGCTGCTGTGGTGACTTCATTGAGCTTCAACAGCCCAACGCACATCGCATTGACCAACGGATTTCCACTGTAGCGGGGATGGAAGCCCACCTCACCCGCGACGGTGGGAACGCCGACGCAATTCCCATATCCGGCAATCCCAGCGACAATGTGCTCAAAAAGATAGCGATTGCGCTCGGTCACTGCGGTCGAGACATCAGCATGCTCTAGCGGTCCAAAGCGCAGCGAATTCAGGTTCGCTATCGGGCGCGCGCCCATCGTTAGAATGTCGCGGATAATTCCGCCGACACCGGTAGCGGCGCCCTGGTAGGGCTCAACCGCGCTGGGGTGGTTGTGGGACTCGACTTTCATCGTGATTCCCAATCCGTCGCCAATGTCGATGACGCCGGCGTTTTCAAGACCGTCGCCCTCCATGGCTTCTTTATATTGAGCGAAGTAGGCGAGCACAGGGCGTGAATACTTGTATCCACAGTGCTCACTCCACATTACGGCGAACATGCCAAGCTCCGTGTAGGAGGGTTCGCGACCCAGAAGGCGGAGAATTAAAGCAAACTCTTCCGCATTCAGGCCCATCGACGTGTAGACTTCCGAAGCGATGGTGGCCATCCGCCAAATTATAGCCGTCGGATGCCTCTTGGCGTCGGCCGGATGCGGCCCTCGGTACCCCTTTGCGGGGAATTGGGCAGCAGAAAGGAACGTCGATTTCGCTCCCGGAACCGATCCTTCAGTCGCGACTTCTCTAAAGCGAGTAAAGCTAGAAGTCACCCCTGAAGCCCGATTTACCCTGATCGATGGTTCAATTCCCTTAGAGGGCGCCATCGACTTCGGATCGAAATCCCAGGAACTTGACGTAGAGCTTCTCGCTGGACAGCGGACCGACCGAGTTCCAGGCAGCGCCAAGCCTTCCTGCCATGTCACTTTTCGAGACGACGATAGCATCGAACTGATCACCGTTGGCAAGCCGCCGGTGATCCTTCACCGGGTCCCGAAACCTTCCGGGCCCTAGAACCGTACTAACCAAAAGACCTCACGCCCATGGCCCCAGTAATCGCATTGATCATTGTCATAGCCGTGCTGATCTACCTGATCAGCATCTACAACGGGTTAGTGACCCTGCGTCGTCAGACGGGGAACGCATGGGCACAAATTGATGTGCAGCTCAAGAGAAGGTATGACCTGATTCCCAATCTCGTGGAAACGGTAAAGGGCTACATGAGCTACGAGCAGGAGACGCTGGATAAGGTCATCTCTGCCCGAAACAAGGCGATCGCAGCCGGGTCAGTACACGAACGGGCCACAGCGGAATCCGAAGTGAGTGCCGCGCTAGGGGGAATCTTTGCCCTAGCAGAAGCCTATCCCGACCTTAAAGCGAACCAGAACATGCTGTCGCTACAGGAAGAACTCAAGAGCACCGAGAACAAGGTCGCGTTTGCGCGCCAGTATTACAACGACGTGGTAACCGCTTACAATACGCGAATTGAAACCTTCCCTACGTCGATTGTCGCCACTTCGGGTGGATTCAAATCAAAGGAGCTTTTCTTGATTGAGGATCCAGCGGAACGGCAAGCGGTTCAGGTTAAGTTCTAAATGCGTTGATTAAGCAACGTATTCGAAGTCTGAGTCAATTTCGCTTTGTACGGGCGCCAGCCTTGGTACTGCCACATAAAATGCAACAGCAACACCTACGTAGCTGATAAAGAGTAGAGAAATCATCATTGGTATCCTTCTCTTCGAGATATAGGTATAAAGACGAGGATTCTGGAGGGCTTGGTGCGAAATAGGGCTAAATTGCCGCACGGGATCGCAATAATTACCAAGCAGGCCGCCGTTCAGCGTGAGCGAGCGACAGTTGGACTTGTGATGCGAGCCTTCCTGGCCCGGGCAATCGCTTGCTGATCGACCACTTCCTCAAACGCTCGAAAGTCGGCGAGGTCGAACCCATGCTTCTCGGCCAAAGCGGAGATTTGCTCTACCTGCTCCACGCTCACGTCCTTGCCGAGCGTGAAATCGAAGAGAGCAGGATTCCCCTCTAGCGCCAGCATGATGGTTTCGCTCATGCAGGCATAGGCGGTGTTGCCCGGAAAGCCAAAATTGAAGTTGAAATTGACATCGCCAGGGACCTTGATGATCCCGCCTTCGATGACGAGAACGTCTTTCCGTTCCTTGGCAACCCGAACAGAGACATCTCTCGGACGGGCGACATCACAGACGACGGCCCCCGGCTTCAGAAACTCGGGAACGATGACCTCTTTTTCCGCCGAGGTAACGGTGACCACCGCGTCGGCTTGACTGATATCCTGCAGATTGACAGAGGCCTCGCTGCCCGGAATCTCGGCGGCAACGAGCGAAGTCTTCTCGAAATCACGTCCGATCAAGAGCGTTCTTCCGAAAGACTGCGATAAGATCTTCGCGCAAGTCCGGCCGATTGAGCCAGTTGCGCCAACGACCGCGAGCGTCGACTGGGAAACGTCCATGTCGAGCAGCGCACACGCCTTCAAGGTCCCTTGGATCGCCGTGGCAACCGTGTAACTATTTCCGGTGGTTACCGCGATGGGAGACCGCTTGCGAATCGTGATCCCGCCGTCACCAACCACACTCGTGAAGGCCCCGAGGCCAATTAGCTGAGCGCCCTCTTTCGCGGCGATCTCGGCACACTGGACGATCCGGTGATAGACCTCTTCGGTTGGAAGTCGGTCGACCATCTGGCGAGGAGTCAGCGGACAACCAATGAACCACCCTTCCGTCGTCTCTCCCGTACGCGAGACGATGCCCGTAATCTTGCTGATGACCGAGGGGCGCTTGCGACGAAGAGCTGCTTCCACCACACCCTCCGGCAGATACTGCGCGATCGGATATTTCCGAGCCACGTCGAACTTGTCCATCGGATGGATTACGAATGCAAAACGGGTCATCAATTTACCAACTGTCCAGCGGAGTCCGGGGTTTCAACCTGAGTAAGATCGATCACGTTTGGTTTCCAGTCGAGCCTGGCCAGGATTTCCAAATAGTCCCGAGGATTCAGTTCATCTGGATGCTTCCCAAGCAATGCTACGACGACGCCTTCCATGACGTTCGTTGCGAAAGTTTCTCCTCCAATAACCGGAGTCGTTGTGATCGCTCGGGAAGCACCCGTTGATTTGAGCCATGCCAAATCCGCCTTTCGCAGAGTTTGGGTGATGATCGTTTTTCCGACCATGCTGTCGGGAGCGTAGCGCCGAATATAGTGCCAGTCGCCACAAATCACATCCGCCTCGTCAAAGAACTTTCCAAACTTGGGAGATCGCTGCTCTTGCTTCTCACCCGTAGGGTAGACCCACTTGAACGGAAGACGAGTGAAGATGGGGAGGGCAATCGATCCTACTCCCTTGACTTGCCGATAGGTTCTCAGGGGAATCGGGAGACCCAAAGCGAAAAGGATATCCCCGAATACAACCGATCCGCCTTGGGCGACCAGGGCCTGAGCCATACCGAATCGATCTACAGCGGAAACGAGGATCGTCTTGGAATCCTTGAAGTCGACAATTCCTTCGTCTTGGAGGGTCTGGATGGCGACTCGTTCAAGCGTATGCTTCAACCCGCCACCGTCAACAACCGGAGTTTTAGTCGCGCCTTTGATGAGTTTTTCAATTTGAAGAAAAGGGTATTTCCTCTCTTCTAGAACGACGTTGACGTCGGCCCCGCCCACACCGAGAGCGTCGACCTTTCCATCGAGATCTCGAAAAAGGGCGGCGAATTTCTCCAAGTCGCCATCGGTCCCGATCCGTTCGAGAACGAACGACTCACCTAAAATCTCGACCTCGTCACGTTTGTCGCGCTTCGAGGTTCCAAGGCTGACCGATACGACTCTCTTCAATTTAGTACACCGCTACCGATTCGATTTCGACGTCGACGTTTCTTGGAAGACCGGCCACCGCCACCGTCGAGCGGGCGGGCGGGTTCTCTTTGAAATAGCTTCCGTACACCTGATTTACGACGGCAAAGTGGTCCATAGAACTGAGGAAGATCGTCGTCTTCACAATGTTCGCCGTCGTGAGTCCGGCCGCTTCCAAAACTGCCGTGATGTTCTTCAGGACTTGCACTGTCTGCGCCGCCACGTCTCCCTGGATCAATTCGCCCGCAGGGGTTAACGGGATTTGGCCGCTAAGGAACAGGAACTTCCCTTCCGCGTGCACGGCTTGACTGTAAGGGCCGATGGCTCCCGGAGCGGATTCGGTAGAGAGAGTCTCACGCAACATTTCGAAGGAGGATACCTGCCGCACCCAGCGGCGATAGGGGCCCTCTGCTATCAAGTCAAGATTGCACTTGGCTAACTGGTTCGAAGGTTCATAGTGAGCTTGGGTATAGAGCTATCCATGCTCATTCGCAGTTTCGAGTCCAAGGATCAAGAGTCGGTCGTCGCCTTGTGGGAAAGTTGTGGCCTGACCCGTCCCTGGAACGATCCGAACGATGATATCGAACGGGCCGTTCGAAGCAGGGAGTCCGAGATTCTGGTCACCGAGATCCAAGGGCAGATTGTCGCGAGTGCGATGGTCGGTCACGATGGGCACCGAGGGTGGATGTACTATGTTGCGGTAGATCCCAACCGGCGCGATGAGGGACTTGGTCGCGCGATCGTCGAGGCGGCAGAGGCCTGGTTAACGGCTCGGTCCATGCCTAAATCGATGCTGATGGTTCGGAGCTCAAATCTGCCGGTGATCGACTTTTATGCCAAACAGGGATACAAAGCCTCTGATGTGGTGGTCTTGGAAAAGTGGCTGGTGCAAAAGAAGGACGGCTCGACCTAGAGGTCGAGCCGTCCTTCTGTCCGCATAGGTTTAAGGCTTAGGTTACTGCTTCATTGACATGAGCTGTTGAAGCATCTGGTCGACGGTGGTGACCACCTTCGTGTTCGCTTCGAAACCGCGTTGGGTGATGATTAGGGTCGAAAACTCCGTGCTAATGTCCACGTTGGACTGTTCTAGGTAACCAGCGCTAATCGATCCTCGGCCGCCGGAAGCGGGCTGGCCGATAACTGGGATACCGCTGTTGTTGGTGCGCTGATACAGGTCGCTACCCGACTGCTGAAGACCGTCCGGGTTCGGGAAGATTGCCATCGCAACCTGGCCGAGGGGACGAGTCAAGCCGTTGGTGAACAGGCCTGTGATCGTGCCATCGTTTCCGATCGAGTAGCTCTGGAGAGATCCAGGAGGGAAACCGTTCTGGTTGGACGCAGCGACCGAGCTCTGGGCTGACAACTGTCCGATCTTGCCGTAGTCGAGATTGATGTTGAACGCGGGAGCGCTTCCTGATGCAGGGAGGGTGACCTGGTTGAACGTTCCAGACGCCAGACCTGAGATCTCATTTCCAGCCGAGTCGAAATAGATGGGTAAGTTTCCGGCTGTCCCTGAGTTACCAATCGCAGTTGCGACTCCATTGACGTTCTCGGTAGCCGACCAGTCCCAACTAGAATTCGCTCCTGCAGGGGGAACAGGCGCCGCCGCCGGTGGGCTTTGGGGGTTGTTGAAGGTAACCGTGATATCGTGGGCGCCGCCTAGGGAGTCATAAACGGTGCTCTGCATCGACCAGGTGGTCGCGGCGGTCGTTCCGACCTGAGTCGCGTCTGAGTCCAGGTTGCCACCGAAAGTGATCGAACTGGTTTGCTGAACCGCGTTGAGCTGACCTAAGGGAATACTGATCGTGCTCGTGGGACCTATTGGCGTCGTCGTGTTGATCTGTCCCGTCGCGTTCGCCGACCAGCCTAACAGGCGCTGACCGGTAGTTCCCTGAACCAGGTTGCCGTTGGCGTCTAGGTCGAAGCTTCCGTCTCGACTGTACGAGACGACCGAGCCGTTGCCGACCATGAAGTAGCCATTGCCCTGAATCGCCATGTCCGACGGACGATTTGTCGCGCTGAGCGATCCCTGAGCGTTGTTGATCGAAGTACCTGCAATCTGAACACCGAGGCCGTACTGCTCGGGGTTCGTTCCACCGCTGGTTGCACTCGGGCCCTGGGCGCCCTTGATCTGCTGCTCAATCAAGTCTTGAAAAGTAACCCTTGAACCCTTAAACGCGGTGGTGTTAATGTTCGCGAGGTTGTTGCCGATGACGTTCATCTGGGTCTGCTGGGCCTCGATACTCGAGACGCCGGCAAGCATTGCCTGAATCATTTATTTACTCCCTATGCTCAGGCAGCGGGCGGTTCCGCAAATCATCTTTGGAACCTGCCTCCGGGAGTTTCCCCACCAGTCCAGCTTTCGTTCCGCTGCCAGTATATATATCGGTATTTTTCTGCGCTACACGATAAGCGCGCTATCAATATTCGTAAAAACGTTGTCCTTTAGGTGGTCTTTGTCCACCGCAGTTATCACCGTTCGATTACGAATGCTCACGACGAGGGCGACGTTATCAACCATCACCAAAGACTCTTTCGCGCCTTTGGCGGCTGCCCGGTCCACACCGCTCATAACCCTATCCCAGGCTCCTTGGTCGAGTTCGATGCCTCGGCTCTGGAGCCGCGTCTGGGCATGGCCACTCACCTTCAGGCGATCCTGAAGGATGTCGGCAAACCCCTCTGAGGGTGGAACCGGCGTCTTCGCAGGGGCCTGCTGCTGAAGCAGATCCCCTATCCGAGCGTTTGTAATCCGTGGGTCCATTCCCTATCTTGACGTCTTTTGTGACCGTCTTAAGCGATGTTCGAGACGCTTGAAGGAGTCATTGAGACAACTGCGCCGGTGGAGGTCTTCACTTGAAGCATTGGTTGACCAGAATCTGTCGAGACGCCGATCACTGTTCCAGTTGCGGCTGCCGTTGAAGAAACACCATTTGTATTCAATGCGGCCGTACCAGAAACCGTCTTTCCAATCATGGAAGAGAGGTTCGCGGTAGAGGTGCCGTCGATCTGCTGCAAGCTACTCATCGGAACGTCGACGATGCCGCCGTTCGCTTCCTGAACGCCCAGCGAGTACACGCCATTGACAATCGAAAGCCGGGTTACCGTTCCCGTAACTAGAGCCGCCTGACCGGTTCCCGTGTTTGTCAAAGGATTGACGGCGGTGACGGTCGCGCCCATGAGGCTCTGAGCCTGCTGGACGGTGGACGCATTCTGGAGATTGTCCATCCCCTGAAGCGTTCCCATCTGAGCCATCTGGCTGTAAAACGACGTGTCATCAGTCGGGTTGAGAGGGTCTTGGTTTGCAAGCTCCGTGGTGAGGAGCTTCATGAAGGTTCCCATGTCTAAGGTGCCGTTCGCCTTAGTAGTTGAACCGGGAACTGAAGCGGTCGTTGCGGCGGAGGTGGGTGCTACTGTGCTCATAGTATGATTGCCTCGTTAGATCCAGACATCCAGACCTTTGGCGTTTGAAGAAGAGGTTCTCGACGATGCCGTTTCAACGGCGCTCGTGCCTGGCAGTCGGGTGGAGAAAGACGAGCTTCCTCGAGACTGCTGTTGTTGCGACTGCTGCTGGGACGTGCCCTGCCAAAGACTTGTGGTATTCGAATTACTCCGAGAGTTATCCGAACTGTTCTGTCCGAGACTAGAAGCCGAACTCGCTGAGTTGACCGAGACGGATGCGAGGTGATAACCACGCGCTTGGAGCTGCTGCCCCAGCTGGTCGCGGCTCTGGTCGAGGGCAGCGCGGACGTGTTCGTCGCTGGCCGTGACCGTCGCGGAAATGTTGGAGGCAACCGCCTTCACCACCAGCGTGATGGATCCAAGGTTAGCCGGTTCCAGATGGACCACGACCCCCTCCTTTTGCTGCGTCACCGCGAGCAGTTGGATTCGGTCGGCAACCTGACTTGCAAGTTGGGTCTTGTCGATCGTCGGAGCTGTGGAGGCGGAGACTTCCGCGGTCGGAGTTACCGTGGCTGAGCCAGTCGTGGCCGTCGTCGAAGTTGGGACGCTTCCCGAAGTGGCCAAATCGGACTCATTTGCCGAAACAATAGGCTTCGACTTCACGTTCTGCTGGAGCCCCGGCGCCTGCTGAGACGCGCCTTGGTCTCCGCTTTGAGTCTCCCCCGACGAAGAGGCGTTGCTGGCAATCGCCTGGCCATTGATTTGGGAGGTAGTGACTCCGGTCGTTCGGGTATCGGAGAACTTTGTCGCCGGCAATTTTGCCTCAGAGTCAGACTTTGTCCCTGATCCAGTCGCGACGTTGCTTATGGACGCTGAGTTGTCGGTTGTTTGGTTTGCGGGCTGGGCGCCGGCTACTTGAGCGGTCGTGCTCACCGCCGACGCCTGAGCTACTGCTGGGTTCGTGGTCAGTGGGGTCACTACGGCGGAAACCTCTGCCGTGTTGGTGGCGATGGACGTAATATCGGAGAAACTTTGCTTCAACGAACTCAAGTTTTGGGTTTGAGATCGCGAGGAGGTTCCCGAGGGGGCTGCATTTGCGCCAGTCACTGACGTTTGCGGAGCGCCTTGGATATTGCCGGCCTTATCGTCCGTTGCACTGGGACCGGCCTTTAGCGGGTTCAGCCCGTCCTGGGTCTGCACACTGGATTCGTTGGCAAGCGTTGCTGCGATGTCCTGGGTCTGGGAAATGGCGCGTGCCACTTTCGAGTTCTGGACGACCGCTTTCGCAATTGTCGCGGTAAGTTCGGGCGAAGTCGACACCGTAGAAGCGTCGAACGCAAGGGAACTCGAGGTATCAGTAGCCTGAGCACCCGACGAGTTTGAGCTTGATCCGGCTTGAACTGGCGACTTGTTCGCAAGGGTCGGTTGGTTTCCAACTATCGTTGAAATCGGGTTTGCGACCTGCCCAAGTGTAGCGACGCTGTTTGCCTGGGTTGGTACCCCGCTTTGGATCGCGCTGGCCGCGGAACTGTCGCTAGGCGAGAAGTTTTGTCCGGCTGTCGAGCTGGCGACCGGGGCAAGAGGCGTCACCAAGGTCAACTGCGCCATTACGGTTGACGCGATCAATTCAAACGCGGCGAGATTTGTATCGTCGGTCTTCGACTTAGCTGAATTAGGTGTTGACTCAGAACTTGCTGGATCGTTCGAGCTGACGGCTTGACTGAGTTGTCCGAGCAGGGGCACGTTGGGCTCGGCGGCTTGAGCTGTCTGGCTGACCGTTGGCGACTGACCAATTTGATCCGACTGTGCCACCGACTGATCAAGCTGCGCTTGAGTTGCCTGACTAGCCAAATTCAAAGCATCTGACTGACGCGCCTGGGCGTCGGCCACGACGGCGGCGGTGTTCACCCGAGTCTGCGCTGCGCCCTGAGCTGCATCAGGAGCGTTGGCCGCGGCTTGGGCTTGGTTGTTTGCCAAGTTTGTCGCTTGAGCGTTGGCTGCTTTTGTGCGCTGGACCTGAGCGTTCGTTGCGCGTGCCTTCTGCGCCTGGTTCGCGGCTTGTTGCGAGGCAAGCGATCTTTGCGAATCTGCGCGGTTGGCTTGAGCCTGATTGGCCGAGGCGGCGAGCTGAGTTCGAACAGCCGTGGCATTCGCCTGAGCGGTCTGATTCTGCTGGGGGTCCAGGTTCTTCGATCCAGCATTCGGCTGATTGATCGAGTCCCTCCCTTGCAGACTGTTGTTGTTCGACGGTGTGTCAAGGTTAGACGAATCTCGCTTCGTCGCCTTTGACAACCGATCAGCAAACTCTCCGTCGGGTGGTTGAGCTACTGCCGCAACCATCCCAACCTGGGAAGTTCCCTGTGGTTGTGCTGTGATTTCAGTCATTGCCGTAAATCTTCGGCAGATTCACACAGCATTTTTAGCGGGTTTTGTCCCGCAATGATCGAAGCCGATCTGCCATACTCGGAGGATGCCGCACGGCCCACGCCCATTTCGGTTCGACGCCGTGCTGTTTGACGTTGACGGCACGCTAGTCGACAGTATCGAAATGATTGTGAGAGGTCTCGGAGACACGTTCGAGGAGTACTTTCATTTCCGTCCTGACGACGAGCAGATCCGCAGCCTCATAGGAATGCCGTTGAGCAAGCAATACGGCATGTACATGGAAAATCCGCCGACCGAATCTCAGGTAGCCGAAATGAGTCAGTACACACTGAGTCGTTTCGAAATTCATCGCCACATCGAGAAATGGTTCGATTCAGCCATTGACGCTTTGCGGCTGTGCCATGAAAACGGTGTCAAAACCGCCTTGGTCACGAGCAAAAATGCGGAAGAGCTTGCCGCCTTCCTACCCAATTTTCCAGGCACACAATTTCTTTACGAAACCGTGTGTGCATCCGACGTAAGCCAACCCAAACCAGATCCTGAGAGTGCACTTCTCGCATGCAAGCGACTTGGCGTAGATCCCTCAAGAGCGGTTATGGTTGGCGACTCCGTATTTGATCTGCGCTGCGCGCGAGGGGCAGGCTTGTCCTGCATTGCCGTCGCCTACGGCGCTGGTTCACGTGAGTCTCTCGAAGCCGAACGACCGGACGAACTGTTCGACTCGCCTGAAGAGTTGCTTGCGTGGACAAAGTCCGCCTTTCTCCAGACATCATGCGCCGAAAGAAGATAGACGCTACCGCCCCTACTGAAACCCCAGAAGTTTCTCCGTCACCGTCAGCCGAAACGACTCCAACCAAGGCAGCCCGATCACCCCGAAAGAGCCCACCGAAGGAATCGACCAAGACAGAGGCGACTCAACCCACTGCGGCTCCTAAGCCGTCGAGCCGACGTGCCAAAAAGCCAGTCGAAGAAGTCTTTGAAGTGGCTCCAATTCCGGCTGAGCCAGTAAGGAAGAGCCCGGCTGTGAAAAAAGCGGCCGCTCCGACTTCAAAGAAGGCGGCGAGTCCGACGGTATTAGTTGCCGAACCAGTGAAGCCAACTCCGGCGAAACGGGCTAAGCCTGTCAAGCCGACGGAGGCCGTTGTTTTGCCCGTAGCTGAGCCAGAACCGGTAAAGCTGCCGCTCGTGGCTAAGTCTCGGCGAGTGACTGCGAAGGCAACCAACACGGCCGTCGCGGCTGAAGTCACACCCGTCGTCGAAGTACCCCCTTCCGCTCCAGCCAAAAAGAGCGTGGCTAAGAAGCCATTATCGGCGAAGAAACCCGCTTCCAAGGCGAAGCCAGCCGCTGAAGCCGCTCCAACACCTGAAGTCGCTCAGAAAGAACTTTACGTTTTTGCGTCCGTCGACGAATATGGTTACGACCTACCCGTCCCCACTTTCCGACCTCGCCAGAAGTCGGCAAGGCAGGCACAGGCTGAGGCGAGAGCCGCCGGCCGAAGACAGCAAACTCCCGCAGTTGCGGTCAGCACACCTGAAGAGGAACCGATAGAAGCTTCGGCCGCTGCCACGACGGAATCGAATCGGCAAGATCGGAACAAGAAGCGCCGGCGAAGAGGGCGAGATCGGGGTCCTGAGGCTCCGACAACGACAGCGCCAGCGGTTACCGCAGTTGCCGTCACGCCTAGTTCACCTCTGCCACCGATCACTCTGACTCCCGAAGAGGAAGCAGAAGAGAACGAGTCGCTTCCGACACCCACCTTCCGGAGTCGAAAGGTCGAGGAGCCTAAGGTCGCGCCTCGGACCTCAATTGATGTTCCCGAGAAGGCGCCCCAAGTGGTCGTCCGAAACGGCGTTCCCACATTGGTCAGAGACCATCGCGTCTATCCACCGCTCATGTTCTTCGGAAGTTCGCCCGACGAGCGACGTGCGACCACGGTTCTTGATGAACTGAGGATGGCCGCCGAAGCCGGCGTTCACCTTCATTCGCACCTCATCGAGTTTGAAGTGGATCCGGAGTCCGTCGACGCAGCCGTGGGCTTTGCCGCCTACATGTTGGCTCAGTCTGTCCAGATTGATCCTGAATCGCAGGTTGTGTTCCGAGTTGTCTTCCAAGCGCCTCGCTACTGGCTGGATCGATTCCCGAACGCCAAATATCGAGCCGCCGACGGCACCGTCGCTGAGCCGAGTCTCTGTGACGACGACTTCTGGGGAGTTGCGAGAGAGTGCCTCGGATCCTTCGTCAAGAAGCTGCTGCTACTTGATCTAAAGGACCACATTCTGGGTGTTCACCTGGAGCGTGGTGAGTGGTTCTTTGCCGAAGACTGGGGCTACGACACATCTAAGGCTGCACAGGTCAAATTCCGAGATTGGAGCCGTACTCGGTACGGTAACGATGAGGTCACGCTTCGAGCTTCTTGGTTCGATGGGTCGGTCAAGTTCGATACGGTTGCGATTCCCGAGTATCAGCCAGAAGGCTCCGAAGGAGACAAGTTTGTGCGGTCCTCGCGTAAACAGCGTCGATTCGTAGACTATCACCTGTTCCTGAGCGACATCACGGTGCAGCGAATTGCCGACCTTGCCTATGCGGTGAAGGAAGCGAGCGCGGGAATGAGCCTCGTCGGCGTCAGCTATGGGTACACGTTTGAGTGGTCTCACCCCTCAAACGGTCACCTTGCGCTTGGAAAGCTGCTTAGAACTCCCGAGATCGATTTCATTGCTGGCCCTCCCAGCTACCGAACTCGTGAACCAGGTGGTTCAGCGCCATTCCCGGGTCCGATCGACAGCTTTGCCCTCAACGGCAAGCTCTACATCAGCGAAGAGGACTTCAAGACCTCGCTCAGCAAGGGTCACGAGCCGGACGACTTCAACCCCGTCATCAAGACTCCGCAGGCGCTAGAGAGCATTCACTGGCGCGGCGCCGGAGCCGCCTTGGCTCACGGAAGTGGCATGGCCTGGATGGACCTCTGGGGTAACGGATGGCTTCGAACGCACAGCGTTTGGGAGCGAGCTGCCCACATCAAGCGAGCCCTCATCGGACGCATGGATGCCGGACTCGGAGATCCCGAGGTCGCCGTATTTATTGACGAGCGGGCACTTGCCTACTTGGTCGATCAAAACGCGTTCTCGCTGCTCGTTCAGAACGTGCGAGAAGCCATCCTGAAGGCGGGCGTCAACGCAGGCTTCTATCTCTTGAGCGATCTCGCCCACCGAGAGAAGTTCCCGGAGAGCAAGCTCTACATCTTCCTCAACGCGTGGGACGTACGACCCGAACTCCGCGCAGCAATCAAGTCGCGACTCCAGAAGGACAATAAAGTGTTGTTCTGGCTGTACGCAGCCGGTCTATTCGATGCGGGTCGGGACTCCTTGGAGAGAGCGAGAGAGGTCACCGGCATTGCCCTCAAACCTCAACCGTTCCACAGCAAGGCGGGCACGACGATTCTCAATCGACGGCACCCTCTCGCGGAAGCGTTCCCCGAAAGAACGATCATCAGCGCCAAGCAGCTTGAACCGAGCTACTTCGCGATTCCAGAAGATGCGACGGTCCTAGGTGAGTACACCCAGACCGGCCTGCCGAGCTTCGTGGTGAAGGAGTTCAAGGACAGCGCGGATCCAAGCCAAAACTGGACCAGTGTGTTCTTGGGTGAACCCCTCGTGAATCCCGCCCTCATCCGAGCGCTGGCTCAGATGGCAGGCGCTCATGTGTTCAACTTCCACCAGGACACCGTCCACGTGCGACCTCCGTTCTGCACCGTGCACTGCGCGTCGGCCGGACCGCGCACCATTACTCTTCCCGACAAGTGGTCGGCCTATAACATCCTCACTGCCCAGTGGGCAGCGGTCGATTCGACGAATCTGAGATTCATCGCTTCTGAAGGATCAACGCATGTCTTCTTGGTCGGTCCAAGGGTGGAACTAGAGCATCTGCTTCAGACCAACCCCGAAGACCTGCTCAAGATGGATACCATTCCTCCCAAGGAGCTTAATCTCCGGCAAGACAACTCGGCGTTTGACGTCCCGATCATGAAACTTGATCAATGGATGGAAGGTTCCGACACCGATGAAGTCGCGGACGAGTGGTTCCTGAGACCGCCCCAACTGCCAGAAGAGGCGATCGAGCCAGCGGTTGAGTCTGCCGAGAAGATCGGACGTCGCCGAAGGCGACGAAGAGGCGGACGTGCAGACCGACCCGAGAGAGAGGATTCCACTCCCGCTCGAGACTTCGCCCCAACCTCCAGCCAGCAGTTTGACGACCTAGGACTAAATGTAATGTTCCGGAAGCGAGACTAACGATGAGTGACCAGGCATTTAGGGCCGGCAACGTCGCACTTATCGGGAAGCCCAACGTGGGAAAGAGCACTCTGCTCAATCACATCGTAGGGCACAAAGTCTCGATCGTCAGCAATAAGCCACAGACCACGCGACGACGCGTGACCGGCATTGCGACGACGGAGCACTACCAGATCGCGTTCATCGATACTCCCGGTATCCACGAGCCGCACAACCGCCTTGGGCGGGCGATGGTCGAACAGGCGCGGGGAGTTCTCACCGGAGTAGACGTCATCGTTTATGTCGCGGATGGCTCACACCACCCGGGAGAAATGGATCGAGAGATTGCGAAGCAGATCAAAGGCTCCGCACTCGACCAAAAGATTCCGGTTCTGCTCTGTATGAACAAGATGGACCTTCTGAAGGCGGAGGATGTTCAGCGAAACGTCGATGCCTACTCTAAGCTTCTCGGGTCTGAAGACTACATGATGACCACTGCGACGCAGGGTCATAACGTGGATGCACTCGTAGAACTGATCGTTTCGAAGCTCCCCGAAAGGGCGCCGATGTACGACGACGACGAGTACACGGACCAGTCGAGCAGATTTCTGACCGCTGAACTTGTGCGTGAAAAGATCCTTCGGGCGACACGCGAAGAGGTCCCCCATGCGGTGGCCGTCATGGTCGACGAATGGGAGCAGGAACCAAACTTCACTCGCATCTCCGCCACGATCCTTGTGGAAAAGGCGAGCCAAAGGGGCATTCTCATCGGCAAGCAAGGATCGTTCCTGAAAGACATCGGGACCCAAGCTCGTCAGGAGATCGAGGCATTTCTCGGCCACAAGGTTTTCCTCGACCTTCACGTCAAGGTCAGTGAGGGCTGGCGACAAAATCCACGCGTCCTTCACGAACTGGAGTATTCGGAGTGACCCCGGGAGCGCCTGATCTCTTCGGGAGACCACTCGCTCCCGACCCGAGAATAGCGCTCCCTTCCCTTCCCCCGCGGGCCCTGCGCGACGGGCCCCTTCCAAGGGTTCAATTCACCGTCGAACTCGTAGGCCAGTACACCTCCCGAGCACCTTCAGTCGCCCCGCTACTGAGCCAGCCCTGGCACTCGAATCTGGGTCAGCCGCAGGTGTTCGTTTTGCGACCGGGGGATAGCGATTGGATCCGCCTCATTCCCAACCAAAACGAGGAGTACGACTCGATCCTGCTCGCTTGGGACTATGTCTCGGACCAGGGCCAACTTTCATTCAACTCGGCGAGTCATCTTCTGAACATGGCCGAGAGCTTCGCCAATCAGATTGGTCGAAAGGCGGTTTCGCTTACCGATATTGCGCTTGTCGAGGACATTGCCAAGTCACTCCGGCAAATCGAGTCTGAACTCGATACCGGACTGTCGGTGGGCGTAGTGGGAGGAATGGCCGTCTTTGAACGAGATCTGTGGATCCTGTGCTCGGGACTGGGACTTAGCTTCTCGCCCACAGGCTCCTTCGACTGGCTCGTTCCTCAACATCCCCATCCAGTCTTGAGCGTGACTCCCATCGGCTCAACCGAGTCATTCTCGCTAGCCAATGTCCAGGCGGGATTGAGCCACCAGGGCGTCTCCATCGGCTTTAGACTCGCTACATGCCCAGCGGCTACCGTAGCCGCAGAAGGCGTGTTCAGGGTCGCGGATGTGATTGCTCAGGCGATTCACGGTACCGTATTCGACGACTCTCAAAGGAGCTTGACTCCCCACATCCGCGCCGAGATCAAGCGAGACCTCGATACCGCAATCACGTTCCTTTCGAAGGCCGGACTAGCGCCCGGGTCGCCGGAAGCTCTCAAGATCTTCGTCTGAAACAAAAACGGCGGCGCCTGCTTCAAGCAAGTGCCGCCGTTTCGCTTGTTGTATCCCCTACAGTTCGAGGTCGTCGCGCTTGGGAGCCGTGTTAGCTCGTCGGCGAACCTGACCGTAGGTGCGGCCCGAAGGGCCCGTGGTTCCCGGCTCAGGCGCGCCAGGCGCGGTTTCAATCATTGGGCCGACCGAAGTCGAGATGATCGTATGGCGAGCGATCTCCGCCTTGGCCAGCGCCGTGATCGAGAACTGCTCTCCCTTCTTCGCCGCCGCTTTATCCAAGAGATACAGGATTGGCGAAGCGTTGTAGATGGAGGAGTAGGTTCCGGACAGGATACCGATCAACATGGCGGTGACGAAGAACTTAAGGTCCGGCGTCGCCGTTCCGAAGAACACCAGAATCAAGAGGGTCACGATAACCGTTCCCGATGTGTTGATTGACCGAGCGAACGACTGGGTGATCGATCGATCGATAAGGTGTCGGAAGTCTTCTCCTGGCTGCTGATGCCGGAGGTTCTCCCGGATTCGGTCGAAGATGACGATGGTGTCATGAACGGAGAATCCGATCATGGTCAGCATCGCGGTGAGGAACAAGGCGCTGACTTCCCATTTGAAGAAGAAGCCGACGATGGCGGCGGTACCCATGACGACCAAGATGTCGTGAAGCAGAGCGCCAATCGCCGAGAGGCCAAATCTCATGCCGGGGGCAAAGCCGCCGAATCCGGTTCCGAACCGAATCGCCAGGAACACAATGATGAGTCCCGAGCTGACGAGGACACCCTCAATCGCATTCGTCAGGGTTTCTTTCTGGACGCTTGGACCCACTGAGCTGAAGCCAGAGTTCGTCGAACCCTGAATGCCGGCCGCAGTCGCGATGGCGTCGGCACGGGCCGCGTCGGTGGTCAGTTGGGCCAGCGAAGAGACGGGAGGAACGGTGACGTCCGCGTATTTGATGCCCTTGTCGGACGTGATGATCTTGACGTTGCTGCCACGATAACCACCCTTCTCAAGGTTGCCCGACATTTGGTCGATGCTTGGAGCGGTTGCACCTAGGACGTAGGTCGACTCATAGCCGCCCTGAAATTCGACGTTCAATCGGAAACCGCCCATGAAGAAGAACGGAATGGAAATGACGATCGTCGCCAACGAGATCAGGAACCATCGAGGCGCCTTCTTGACGACGTCGAGAGCTTGCCCGTGATCGAGATCGAATCGCTTGCCGAACCAGTTGCGATCCAGAGCGAAGACCTTTGGATTGACGACCCAACCCTCGCCGACAATCGCTACGAGAAGCGATCGCGTGACGGTGACAGCGGTGAAGAGTGAAATGAGAACGCCGATGATCAGCGTGGTCGCAAATCCCTTAACCGGGCCTGTACCCAGGTTTAAAAGAACCATCGAGGTGATGATCGTACAAGCGTTGGAGTCCGCAATCGCGGGCAACGCCCGTCGGAAACCAAGCTCAATCGCGCTGGACAGTGCCTTGCCTCGTTTGACTTCTTCCTTCACCCGTTCGAACACGAGAATATTCGCGTCGACCGCCATACCGACCGAGAGGATGAATCCGGCAATGCCGGCGAGCGAGAAGGTCGCTCCAAACATCTTCAAAAGGGTCAGGGTGAACAAAACGTACAGAAGGAGTGCGCAGAAGGCCACCAGACCTGGGAAGGCATAGTAGCCAATTAGGAACACCGAGATCACGACAAAGGCGATGACGCCAGCGGTAATGATCTTGTTGAGCGCTTCTCCCCCAATCGTGGGGTCCACTTTTTCGCTGCTGACGCAGACGAGGTCCACCGGCAGCGCGCCGCCGTTGATCATGTTGCAGAGATTGGAAACGTAAGAGGAGCTGAACGTACCGGTGATCTGAGCGTTGTCGGTCAGAACCGTATTGTCTACCAACCCGGCAATGCTCAAAACCGTGCCATCTAGAACAGCTGCGAGTTCCGCATGCTCGTTCTGGTGAGCTCGACTCCAGGTGCCCATCTTGTCGGCGCCCGTTGAAGAGAAGCTCATGCTTGGCACGTAGCCGCCGCCACCACCGCCGCCACCGACGGCCGGTTGGGCAGACTTGACTTCGTCACCACTCAGGATCAGATCCCAGCCTTTGATGACTTCCGCGTATTTGGGAGTCCCTGGCTTGATCAGTTCGTGGGTGATGTTATCTTCAAAAGAGACAGTGGGCTTGTCGCCTTTGTCCTCGACCGGGGAGTATCGCTCCCAGCTTCTGCGTTCGGTCTTGACGTTTTTCGCCCAGTAGAACTCGATCCGAGCGCTGGAACCCATGATGGATTTGGCTTCATCAAGGTTCTTCACGTCGGGAAGTTCAACGAGGAATTCGTCTTGACCCTTCGGCAAAACCGTTGGTTCTGACACTCCGAGGGGACCATGAGCGCGATCGCCAAGGATCTTGACGAGTTGCTCTTTGATCGCCGGGAGTTCGTTGCGCTGCTCAAGCGTCAGCTTGGACACATCCATCTGGTAGGTGAAGCGAACGCCACCTCGGATGTCAAGACCAGGCTTGAACTTGAAGAGAGTGAATACGTAGCCTGAAGATAGGCCAAGTACGAGGACGAGAATTAAGAAAAGGGTGCTCTTTTGCCGCAACGTTGGGAAGCGCCTCCTAGAGCGCCATAGTGACCCGACAGTATACCGCTGGGATGCAGTGGACAGTGACTTGTGGTCGGTGGTTGGTGGCCAGTGGTCAGTTGTCGGTGGTCGGCGGTCAGTGGTCAGTGGTCAGTGGTCAGTGGTCAGTGCTAAGTGACCAGCGTTTAGTGGTCGGTACTGAGTGGTCGGTACTTAGTGGCCGGTGTTCAGTGGTCAGTGTTTGGTAGTCAGTGTCTAGTGGTCAGTGGTCTCACTCCAGGGTGGTCACTGGTCACTGGTCACTGGTCACCAACCTCCGATCAAAGTTTGCCAGCCAAGGATCGATTGAGGCCATGGAGCATCCGACCGATTTCAGCGCCCTGTTCTAACAGCTCGACCTCATGGTCGTGCTTCAAATATCCGAGACGACTAGACAACAGCACCAACGTTTCAGCCTCGGCAAGCGACCCGAGTGCTATGCCTATGAATTGCCTGAACTCTTTAGTTCCCGGCCTTTCGGCTCCTTCCGCAATGTTAGCGGGGACGGATACAGAGGCCCGGCGCAATTGCGACGTCATTCCGAATTGTTCCGACTTTGGAAAGTCAGACGAAGCGGCGTAGATATTCTCCACCCAACTCATCGCCTTTTGCCAGACGCCCAATTCACGATAACTCCGCAAATGCATTTTTATCACTTAAAGTCTCGGCGAAATTGGGGCTGATGGTCAGCGGCTGGTCGTGAGTAAACAGTTGTTCGTCCCCAGCGGCAACGGGCTTGCCACAATCCACTGAAGTCCAACAACCGACCACTGACCACTGACCACTGACAACTAATCTTTTGCCCACTGACCACTGACCACCAACCACCGGCCACTAATCTTTTGCCCAGAACATCGCGCCAGCGTCTTCGGCAATCACGGCCTCTTTCAAGACGCTCAGCGCCTTCCGGAGTCCTTCCATGCTGTTCATCAGGCCATCCTCATGCTCAATGCTGAGGACGTAGTCGTAGCCAACTGTACGTAGCGTCGAAGCAAAATCCTTCCACCAGCTGAGAGAGTGTCCATATCCGACAGAGCGGAAGACCCACGAACGGTTGAGAATGTCTCCGTAAGACTTCGTGTCCAGGTTTCCGTTCAGTCCGCTGTTGTAGGGATCGATGCGGGTGTCCTTGGCGTGGACATGATACAGAGCGCCTTCGGCGGCCAACTGTCGCACCGCGGCGATCGGATCGATTCCCTGCCACCAGAGGTGGGAAGGATCGAAGTTGGCGCCGATCGAGTCGCCATCCGCGCCAACGCCCTTTCTAAGCTTCAGAAGCGTGTCATTGGAGTAGCAAACGAATCCGGGATGCATCTCGATACAGAACTTGACGTTCTTTTGCTTCAAGAAGCGGGCCTGCTCGGTCCAGTAGGGGATGACGACGTCATTCCACTGATACTCAAGAATGTCACGGAATTCGTCGGGCCAAGCGCAGGTAACCCAGTTCGGCTGCACCGCATTCGGGTTGTCGCCCGGGCAGCCACTGAAGCCGTTGACACAAGGGACGCCGAGAAGGCTGGCAATCTCCACCGAGTTCAAAAATGCCTGGTGATGATCCTCGGCGATGACCTCGTTTGGGTGGATCGGATTGCCGTGACATGAAATAGCGGAGATGGTCAGTCCTCGGCTCTCGACCTCCTTCAAGAGTTTGTCGCGCGCCTCTTTGCTAGTGAGAAGCTTCTCAACTTCAAGGTGAGAAGCGCCCGGATAGGCGCCGGCCCCAAACTCAACCGCCTGGATGCCCTCTGCTTTCACGATATCAAGCGTTTCAGTGAGAGACTTGTCTCCAAATAGCGCCGTAAAGATTCCAATCTTCATGTCATTTCCTCCGCAACGTTGCGTTGGAAATTATGCCGGTCTGAGTCGTCAACCGGCAAGCCCCCTTCATAGCATCGCAGGGGTCCCATTTGAGTTCTTGCCCAGATGGCATTAGTGTACGAACCGCTATCAAGTTTCTGGAGGATGAAGAATCTGAGCAGAAAGTCCCTGCTTTTTTCAAACCGCCTGAAGGATGGGTGAATCAGCAGAACTCCCGAGGAGTTCGCACGTAAAGGCTTATATGATCCTCAATGAACTGCTGACAAAAGGGAGAGCGCTCATGGCCGCGAGACAGCTTCAGCGAGCGTTGTTGCTAGTGGAGTCCGCGTTTGATACCTGCGAACTTGAACCCGAACTCGGGAGAAATCTGACGCTCCCCGTAAAGGAGGCCAAATCTCTCGTGATCCAGGCGAGGCGCCGTATCGAGGAACTTGACATCCTCTCGTTTACGATCCAAAGCAGGCTTTACCGTCTCTTCGAGTGGCTTGAGGAGTGCATGGACTACGCAAGCGAGTCTATGGTGTACGAGGAACTGGGAACCGCCCGAGTCGACCTGAGTCGTGCGATTCGTGGACTTGAAGAAGCCATTTCTCTCTTGAAGACTCACGCCGGGGTACATGCCTCGCGGCCAGCCTTCCATAGAATCACGCGGTCCATGGTGAGACTGTCCAAATCTCGCCGTAAAGTGCAACTTGGAGACCACGCGGAAATTATTCACCTTCCGGTCGATCGGGAAGAAGCCGAGGAACGAAACGCTCGACCTGAAGTAGTCCTGCTTTAAACAGCCCGGGTGGAGCGCCTCGGCTAGCGACACCGAGGAGCGGTCACAATATCCCCGATGAAGACGCGTTGGGGAATCGATCTCGGCGGGACGAAGATTGAGGCTGCTGTACTTCCTTGGGATGGGGGCGAGCCGATCGCCAGAAAGCGGGTTGCGACCGAGTCCTTCGGAGGATACGATCACATCCTCGACAGAATCTGTCTGCTTCTCAAAGACCTCCAAGATGAAACCGGCCTCGATGCGCCAACTCAGGTGGGAATCGGGACTCCTGGAGCGATCGACTCGAAAAAGGGGATTCTCAAAAACTCGAATACGACCTGTTTGAATGGTCGGCCGGTGGCGAATGACCTCGCAGTTCGACTTGGAGCTGAGGTCAAAATGGCCAATGATGCGAACTGCTTTGCGCTCGCGGAGGCGACCCTCGGATCGGCTCGCGGCTATCCAACCACCTTCGGCGTCATTATGGGCACTGGCGTTGGCGGCGGGCTGGTCGTGGATGGCAAGGTCCTCAACGGACGTCACGGCATTGCCGGCGAGTGGGGACACAACGTGCTAGACCCAGAGGGGCTTCCCTGCTACTGCGGTAAGCGAGGCTGCGTCGAGACGGTAATTTCAGGACCGTTTTTGAGTCGATGGTATAAGGATCGCTCCGGACAGGACCGGCCGCTTGTCGAGGTTGTCGAACGAGCGCGTGCGGGTGAAGATAAGGTTGCGTTGGCCACGGTAGACCATCTGATCGAATCGTTCGGAAGGGCCCTCTCCGTGGTCGTCAATATTTTCGATCCTCACGCCATCGTTTTGGGCGGAGGCGTCGGCAACGTCGATGAGTTGTACTCTCGCGGCCTCGAGTCGCTGTCAAACGCAGTCTTTAACGACGGATTTCAAGGGGCGCTGCTTCGACCTTCCCTTGGCGACTCGGCCGGCGTCTTCGGCGCTGCGATGTTGCTGAACTAAGCATCTCGCGACTCCGACCGCCGGCGGTTGGGTTGGAGGCAAGTTCCGGATTTCACGGAACTTGCCTCTCTCCTCTTCTGAGAACCCATTGATCGACGGATCAGGCAACCTTCAGACGAGGTTTCTTTTCGGACGCAGTGTCAACGGTGAATCGCTCGACAAGTCCGAGGAGTTCACCACTCAATTTGCTGAGGCGAAGCGCACTTTGCCCGGCTTCGTTAATCGAAGCCGTCAGCTCCTCTGCGCCTGCCGCCGACTCTTGGCTAATCGCGGCCACGTTTGAAATCGCATTTTCAACCGTGCCGGTTCGCGAAGCCATCTCTTGGGCCGACCGAACGTTCTGCTGAGCGACACTCGCCACGCGAGTCATGAGCTCGGACGCGTCTCGGGTCGTGCTTGTGACCGTTTGCGCGGCAACGGCAACCTGTTTGGAAACTTCGAGGATCTGATCGAGGGCGGTTCCGGCCTCCAAGGCGAGCTTGGCTCCAAGATCCACTTGCTCACTTGCCTGCTGGGCCGAGACGACGGTGTCGGAGACGATCGTCGCGACCCCTTCGATGAGTTCGGCGATTTCCTGAGTCGCGGAGGCCGCGCTTTCAGAAAGCTTACGAACTTCGTCGGCCACGACGGCAAAGCCCCGGCCATGCTCGCCTGCTCGCGCGGCCTCGATAGCCGCGTTGAGAGCGAGCAGATTCGTTTGCTCGGCGATGCCTCGAATACTTTGGACGATGTGACTAATCTGCTGGCTCTTCGCGTTGAGCAGTTCGACCTTCGTGGTGGTGTCCTTGACGCTGGTTGTCACCAACGCCATCGCTTCCACGGTTTGGCGGACGGCCTTGTTACCATCTTGGGCGACCGACTTCATGTTTTCAGACGAGTCCGTCACCTTGGCGATGCCCGATTCAGCCGAAGCCAGAGAAGCCGTAGCTCTCGATACCAGCGCGTCCTGCTCTTTGCTACCCTCTTCAACATCCGAAACCTGAGCCGTCAATTCGACCATGACGGTGGCCGCCTCGGTTGCTCCAATGGCGAGTCGTTCACTTCCATGGGCAATCTCTTGGGAAGCGCCGGTACTTTGCTCAGCGGCACTGGCCACCGATTCGCTCATATTGGCGACTTCTCCACTCCCGGTGACGATAGAGGTTACGATTCGACCTAAGCCGATGCGCGCTGAATTGTAGGAATCCACCGTCTCGCGGATCATTTCCACGACTTGGTTGAAGGTCACCGCCATCGTCCCAATCTCATCTCTTTGATCAAACGAGAGTGGCTCGGTTGAAACCGCAACTTGGTTGGTCAGATCGCCTTGTTCAAGCGAGGCAAGACCATCTTTGAGAGATTTTACGCAGAAATCTCGAAGGTGCTCCAAGCCCTGGGCGACGCCCTTAACCGGAACGGAAATCGAACGAGCGACGAGCACTGCAAATCCCAGACCAGCGAATAAGGCCAATAGGCTGGCCGTGATCACGGAGCGATGAGCGGCAGTGGAAGTCTGGTCTGACGTCTTTAAGGTTGAAGTCACCTGCTCATCGACAGCAGATGAGAGAGCGTCCAATTCGGGAATGATGTGGTCACGGAACGGACTCGTCGTAACAGCCTCCACCAAGGCACAACCTTTGGTGGCATCTAGCTTTACCAAATCCAGCTTTTTCTCGCCCCAGTTCGTCTTACAGGCATGCCAATCGTTTACAAGTGACTCGAACTGCGTCTTTTCGGCAGCGTTGGTCAAGTTTGACTGAAGTCTATCAAACATCCCTTCCGCCTTGGTGGCATATTCGTCCGCGGCTTTCGCACTCTGAACTGCGACATCTCCATCCAGGGCAGCACACCGGTAGGTTTGCACCTGAAAGCTGACAAGGCAGAATCGCAGATCAGAAATGGACTTAACCGCCGACATATCTTTCTTCCCCACTTCATGGAGAGACTGCGTCACCTCCCCAATACCTTGAGATCCAATCAGAGCGACGAAGGCAGTGAGTAAGAGACATGCCCCAAATCCAATCCCGAGCTTTCCAACGACCTTTAGATTCCTAAACCAGTTTCTCATTCGACTCCCGGACAAACATGCAAACGCACCTAAAGCTGATTAGCAGGTTCAAATCCAAGTACAAGAGTCGGCAGCTAACACGGGGTTTCTTGACGATCCCTAAGCTCAGAAATTACGCAATTTCAGGCGTGCTGTCCAAGGGCCTCCGCCCGCGGTCACGAGCGGCCTTCAGCCGGGGACTGTTGGAGTGGTGGAATGATGGCCCCGGACGAATAAACGTTTAAGACTCAATGGCCAATAGGCGGAGAATGATTTTGATGGGTTAGCGGTTGGCGGTTAGCTGTACCGGATCAGACACGACCTCATTTCGGGCGACCTGTAGAAGTGCATCGGCCGCGGAGCGTTGGAGGATCGAAGGGTCGGAGTGATAGCCCCAGACAAATACTCGCCACTAACCACTAACCACTAACCGCTGACCACTGACCACTGACCACTATCCGGCAACGCAAAATAAAACAAAAAGGGCGTCCAGATTTTCATCTGGACGCCTTATTTTGCCTTTGAAAGAATTTTAACCGGGCGACGAGCTTATCTAACAGGACCCTACGGTCCGACTACCTCCGCCGCAGAAGAGCTTAACTGCCGTGTTCG
>CAIVDU010000063.1 GCA_903904815.1 uncultured Armatimonadota bacterium | reverse complement strand
GCTATTGACAGCCCGACCTGGCGGGCGTGGAGACCTTCGGGAAATTTAGCTTTGAGGGCCTTGACCGTGAATACAATTAAGACTAGGCTCCACGCGAGCCAGGTCTCGCTACTCCCAGCGCTGCCAGGTCAGCGCACTCCATATGGTTTGCGTCGCTTTCCTAAAACTCCATGTGCATTCTCGCCGAGAAGACGGAGACGGGGCCCCGGGATTGGTTGTAACCTGGGTTGACGATCGCTTGGTAGTCCAGCGCCAGAGACAGAAGCGGGGTCAGTTGACGCTGGTAGTAGGTTTCTAGGATGTTCTCCCTCCCGTAGTTCAACTTGCCATCGCCAAGGATGAAGCCCGCTCCGCCTGCGGCTAGGTAGTCGCGATGAGGCGCGGAAAGTCCGTCGGAAACCAAGGCAACCCCCATGTGATCTTGGGGAAGTTTCCAGTGTTTTCCTGAAACCTGCCCCCCGACGCAGAGGTGATCGTCGGCCTCGGTATAGGCGAAGCTCTCGGTCTTGCCATCGTCCCACCCGATGCGGGCGAAGACGCCGGTGTCTCCGTTGTCGGCGATGGGCTGTTCGAGGTTCAAACCAAACCCCACTTTGGATCGGGCATTCTTTCGGGTAGTCGTAATGTCCGGGGTAGTCGAGGTTTCCAAAGCATTGGCCATGGCCTCTCGATAGTCGCCCATGGCAGCGAGGTTGCGGTAAGCCAGAAGCCGAAGCACCCCGCCGGGCTTTCGTCCGATGAAGGAGTTACGATACTCGAACTCAACCTGATCACCCCGACTTCGACCGAAGTGCGGCTCAAGGTCAATGCCATTCGCGACTCTGGGCATCGCGAACGACCCAGCGCGAACCGTCCAAGCGGGTTCTACCCATTCGGCGGCGACACCCTGAGTGTAACCGCGAGTGTCGGCCGCGTAGTCGTAAGCCGGATCATTGATCAGCGCCCAGTTCATAAACTGAGTGCGGATAGACCTCAAAACCTTGTGAAACCCGCGCTCCTAGGTAGAGCGTGTAGGTGTCCGACAGGCGGCCTTGAGGGATCGAGGGAAGACTGTTGACCCCCGTGTAGGGGCTCCTAAATGCGGGGAGGAACTGCTGAATGAAGGTCGCCTGAGCCCCTAGCAGGTAGGTTGCGGGCTTAGAGGATTCCGCAGGGGACGATTGGGCGTCCGCCTTTGCCGTCAGGAGGACGGCGAAGGCAGACGCAATGAGGGCGTGGAAGCTTGTCTGCGTCATTTTTAGCTCCCGATTAGTGAATGGCGTGACGCCCGAAGAGTCCGGCCAGGTCGAGGAGGTGATAGCCGAGCATTCCGACCATCGCGAAGAGGTAGGCGCGCAGCCCAAATAGGCAGCATCGCACGGTGGGACTGAGGTGCATCAGTCCGAGCCCTTCCCCGCTTCTCTTGACCTCGGGGGCATCGAACATCGGGTGCACTACGAACTCTCGCTCTGCTTCTTGAATTTCCATTTTGATCATCGGTTTCTCCTTTGTGTTTGGGGGCGTCTCACGACGCCGGGAAGAGGCTCGGAAGCGCCACTTGAGCGGCGAGTACGAGCGAGAGAGCGAATAGAACGGCAACCACTGTCCAGTTGGCCCAGTTGTTCCAGGGGCGATTCACGAACTCCTCACCGAGAAGCTCACGATCGTTCAGAAGCAGTTGGAGGAAGACAATCGCGGAGGGCAACATGACCCCGGCAAGAACCTGAACTCCAAGGATGATGAGATAAAGCGGGGCATTCGGAATCAACACGATCCCGGCCGCGGCGCCGACGCACAGAACGAACACGGCATAGAAGCCAGGGGCTTCCTTGATGCCCCTGTGGAGGCTGTGGGGCCATCCCCGAACTTCTCCATAGGCCCAGGCGCTGCTGAGGGAGATCGCCATCGTGCCGAGCACGGCCGCGTTGATCATCATCAGAAGCATCCCAGTCTTGACGAACGGCCCGTAATGGGCTTCCAAGGCGACGGCCAGTTGGCCTGGGTCGACGAAAGTGATTCCGTGTCGGAATCCGGCGTCGCCGACGAGCATCATGGCTCCGGCAACGATGATGGTGAAAACGGCGCCAACGGCGGTGTCGAGACGAGACCACTTGAGGTCAGAAAAACGAAGCTTCTTGTCGGCGACACAGCTCTGCTGGAAGAACAGTTGCCACGGGGCAATGGTGGTTCCAACGATGGCGATGACGAGGAAAACGAGCCCCGAAGTCACTCCACCCACGGGCCGAGTCGGGATGAAAGAGTTGTGGGCGACGTCGCCCCAGTGAGGTCGCACGACGGCGGCCATGACGAACCACGTGATGTCGAGCAAGCAAAGTCCAATGGTGATTCTTTCCCATCGGAGATACCCGCCACTGGTTACGAGAAAGATCAGGCCGACCGCAGTCGTGGGGACGGCAATGATCGGTGGGATGCCGAGTTTGGTTGCCGCCAGCGAGATTCCCGCAAATTCGGTGACGAGCGTGAGAAAGTTGGTGACCTGGAGGTCGATGAGTGAAAAGTTGCCCCACCAGCGACCGAAGCGGCGATAGATCATCGCGGCATGGCCCTCACCGGTGGCGATTCCAAGTCTGGCCACCATCTCTTGAGTCAGATAGGTGATCGGAAGCAGCAGAAGGAGCACCCACAGCAGATGGGTGCCATATTGGGCGCCCGCTTGGGTGTAGGCGGAAACGGCGCCCGCGTCGTTGTCGGCTTCCATGACGATGAGGCCGGGGCCCATCACCATGAGGAAAGTTACGAGACCTTTCAGCCTCGGCGCGCGAAGGTAGATGCCAGAGGACGGTGCGCGCACGGCGTCCGGCGTGTTCGAAGTCTTCTCCAGGAGAAGGGGCATGACGATGACCTCCTGTCAACGGTTGTTGGGCGCACTGGGTGTGCCCTTGACACGGCGAAGGGGCGTCCGGAGAAGACTCCGAACGCCCCTTCGCAGGAGGCTCAACCTAGTTTGTGGCTAGGCCGTTTCGGCGCCCAATCCGAGCGCCCTTCTCAGAGCGCGAACGCTCTGAGTAGGGTTTGGATATTGAATTCGGTGGTTACTATCTGGGTCCATACGGTCGTCTTCTGCTCCACGGAAGAGGCAGAAACAGTCGTGCTGTGAGCGCACGATGCCCTCACATCCAAATCATGGTACCCACGCCACGTTGGGCGCAGGTCTAGTCCTACGAGGTTTTTGACAAAACTTCTTCGACAACGGTCCGTACGCCGATTGTCGCTGGTTGTCGCAGCACCGTGAGGCCTTTTACATCGAGGGTGGGTGGGTTGGGATCGATCACGTAAACTTTCTTGGCTTGGGTCTCTGTGGCGACCATCGCGGCGGGATAGACGTTGAGGGTTGTTCCAACGACGATTAGGATGTCGACGTCGGGTGAGAGGGCGATATCCAAGGCGGTTTCAATCTCTGGTAACCCTTCGCCAAACCAAACGATGTGCGGCCTTAGTTGGTAGCCAAGCGAGTCGCAGTCACCCAGGTTCAAATCGTCGAGCCAGCGAACGATTCGGTCGGGGTTGAACTTCGGCCAGTCCCCTTCGCTGGGAAGGAGTGCCTGACGGTCGTCGGCCGGCCTTGCCTTGAAGAGTTCCCCGTGGAGATGGATCACCCGGGAGCTGCCAGCCCGTTCGTGCAAGTCGTCCACATTTTGGGTAATGATCGTGACCTCGTGCTCCTTCTCAAGTTCGGCGAGGGCGAAATGAGCCTCATTGGGAACTGCCTTTCGGACGTCTCGACGACGAGCGTTGTAAAAATCGAGAACGGTCTGAGGGTCGTTCCACCAGCCCTGAATCGAGGCAACCGTCATGACGTCGTGCCCCTCCCACAACCCGTCTACGCTGTCTCTGAAGGTAAGCAGGCCGCTTTCGCGCGATACGCCTGCTCCGGTAAAGACCACGATCTTCATGAGTCTAATGTAGCCGACACGCCATTTCGGTCCTATGACCGATCGGATGAGAGTGGTGGGCCCGGTGGGGTTCGAACCCACGACCATGCGGTTATGAGCCGCGTGCTCTTACCGCTGAGCTACAGGCCCGGACAGGTTTGAAGTTACCAGATTCTGGGGGATAGCGGTTAGTGGTCAGTGGTTAGTGGTCAGTGGTCAGTGGTCAGTGGTCAGGGGGCGTTGGTCACGGTTGTCTGTCCGTTCGGAAACATGGCACCGCTCATTCTCCACCGGTCACCGACCACCGGCGACAGGCCACAGGACACCGCTCACTGGACACCGATCACCGCCCACAGGACTCTGGCCACCGGCCACCGACCACCGGCCACCGGCCACCGGCCACCGACCACCGACCACCGACCACTGACCACCGGCCACTGACCACTTACCACCTACCACCTACCACTGCCAACCGCTAGCGTCTCGGTGTGACAAGATAAGTCGGATGACAAAGATGTCTCAAGAAACGAACAGATTTACCCCGGGAGTCGCTTACCCACTCCCTAGCCGCGGCGGAGAACCTCTATGAAACAAGGCGTCGGATGCTCCTTCTTGTCCCAGACGCCGACCGAGATCTTCTGTGTTGAGGACTTCAACTCGGAAGAGCGACTGATGATCGATGCGGCGTCGGACTTCAGCAAAAAGGAAGTCCTGCCTATCATCGAGCGCCTCGACACTCAGGAGGAGGGTCTGATGCCGGGCCTGATCCACAAGGCAGGCGAGCTCGGGCTTTGTGGTGTCGACACTCCAGAACAATACGGCGGGCTGGGATTGGGCAAGAATGTCGCGGCTCGAATCCTTGAGATGATGAGCCTGAATGGCTCTTTCGCGGTGACCTACGGCATCACGAGCGGAATCAGCCAAGTCGGGCTGAATCTGTTTGGAACCGAAGCCCAAAAGGAGCAGTATCTGTCGCGAGTGGCCACCGGAGAATGGATCGGCGCCTATGCGTTGAGCGAGCCGAATTCCGGAAGCGATGCCCTCAGCGTTTCGACTCGCGCGGATCGCCGTGGAGACAACTATGTCCTCAATGGCACTAAGATGTGGATTTCCAATGCGAAGTGGGCAGATCTTTTCCTCGTGATGGCCAAGGTCGACGGGGAAAGGTTTAGCGCGTTCCTAGTCGAGAAGGACTTCCCGGGCGTGTCGGTAGCCCGAGAAGAGCACAAGATGGGATTGAAAGGCTCTTCGACCGCCCGCCTGGTTCTGGAAGACGCCATCGTTCCCGCTGAAAACCTCCTGCACCTGGAGGGTCAGGGACACCATGTGGCCTTCAACGCCCTCAACATAGGACGGTTCAAATTAGCTTCCATGTCCATCGGCCCCTGCCGAGATGCGATGGCTCTCGCGGCGCGGTACTCCGTCGATCGAAAGCAGTTTGGTCAGTCGATATCGAACTTCGGACTGATTCGGAAGAAATTCGCCCAGATGGCGGCGCGATTTTACGTCGCGGAGTCGATGATCTACCGTACCGGGGCGTCAATTGACGCCGCCTTCGACGAGTTTGGGGGATCCGTGGATGGTAACCGAAAGGCGGCGGAAGAGTTCGCGATCGAATGCAGCGCGTGCAAGGTCTTCGCGACCGAAGCCCAATCGTTCATTGTCGACGAGGCGCTCCAGACCTTCGGAGGCTATGGTTTTACCGAGGAGTTTCCGATCGCGCGCCACTATCGCGACGCCCGCGTCAGCCGGATCTACGAAGGAACCAACGAAATCAATCGGCTCTTCATTGCGGATCGATTCTTGAAACGAGTGCTAGACGGCAGGGTGGGCGCAGATTCAAGTGGAGACTCGTTTATCTCAGAGCTTGCGTCTACCGCTTTAAAGCAAATCGGAAAGGATCAGGTCTCGATTGCCGCCGTTTCCGACCTTCTACTGCTAACCTACGCAGAGCAGTCGGCGCGACTTCGAGCGCAACAAAATCCTGGTTGGAATTCATCGCTTTACGAGGTTTTCTTGCCTTGGTGCCAAGTTCAGGCCGTAGAACTCTTTCGTACGGTGACTGGCCAAGAGGTAAATCTGCCCGCGATCGCGAAAGTCGATTACGATGGAATCGGGGAGAAAGCGATCGAGTTAGCGACTCGCCTCACCTAACACCACGCAAGTTAACGAGTTCTTAAAGCTTCAAATTGCAAAACATGGGGTTTGTTGTTGCGGAATCCTTCTTTATCGCGCCCTAACCCTTCCTAAATGGGCTTCCAATCCGCTAATATCCCGGCAATCGTTCTGCAACGGCGCAGGCGGTGCTGGCGGGAAACTCGTCAGTCTTGCCCTGCGTTTTTGGAGCTTTTTCCAGAGCCGTCTGGGTAGTTATGTATTTGTGGAGGAAGAATGACCCCGAAGGACGCCGTCAGCTTTGTAGCTGAGAACGACGCACAAATCGTCGATATCCGTTTTGTAGACCTGTTTGGAACTTGGCACCATTTCAGCATCCCGTCCAACCATTTCACCGAAGATCGCTTTGAAGAGGGCCTAGCCTTCGACGGATCCAGTATCCGTGGATTCCAGACGATCAACGAGTCGGACATGCTGCTGGTTCCAGATCCGGCATCGATCTTCATCGATCCGTTCGCACAGGTCACCACCGCGGTGATCATCTGCGACATCGAAGACCCGCTTACTCGTCAGCCCTATAACAAGGACCCTCGCTACACCGCTAAGAAGGCCGAGCAGTACCTGCGCTCGACCGGTCTCGGCGACACTGCGTTCTTCGGTCCTGAAGCTGAGTTCTTCGTTTTCGACTCGCTCACGTTCGAGAACGGCCCCAACGGTGCGTTCTACAAGATCGACTCTGACGAGGCGTTCTGGAACTCCGGCAAGGAAGACAACACCGGCTTCACGATCAAGCCCAAGGGTGGCTACTTCCCTTGCGCTCCGACCGACAAGCTCCAGGATCTTCGAACCGAAATGGTTCTGAAGATGCAGGAAGTCGGAATCGACGTCGAAATGCACCACCACGAAGTTGCTTCGGCTGGCCAGTGCGAAATCGACATGAAGTTCGACACGCTTGTTACGATGGCTGACAAGGTCATGAAGTACAAGTACGTTGTGAAAAACACCGCTTACCAGAACGGCTTCTTCGCCACGTTTATGCCGAAGCCGATCTTCGGAGACAACGGAAGCGGTATGCACGTTCACCAGTCGATCTGGGCCAACGGTCAGCCGACGTTCTTCGACGAGTCGGGGTACGCAGGACTCAGCGACACCGCTCGCTGGTACATCGGCGGCATTCTGAAGCACGCTCCTGCCCTCCTGGCATTCGCGGCTCCTACCACGAACTCCTACCGACGACTCGTTCCGGGCTATGAGGCTCCAATCAACCTCATGTACTCGGCGCGAAACCGATCGGCTTGCGTTCGAATTCCGATGGTCAGCAAGTCGCCTAAGGCGAAGCGAATCGAGTTCCGTGCTCCGGACCCGATGGCTAATCCTTACCTCACGTTCGCCGCTCTTCTGCTTGCCGGCATCGATGGCATTCAGAACCGCATCGAGCCACCGAAGCCGATTGACAAGGACCTCTACGAGCTTCCTGCGATCGAAAAGGCTGCTATCGAGCAGACTCCTGGTTCCCTCCGAGCGACGCTTGCCGCTCTGGCCAAGGACCACGAGTTCCTTCTCAAGGGCGACGTATTCTCGAAGGAGCTCATCGAGAGCTACATCGAGTACAAGCTCCTGAACGAGTGCGATGCGGTCGATCTTCGACCTCATCCGTACGAGTTCTACCTCTACGCTGCCGACGCCTAGTCGTTCGAGTACTGCAGCAAAAGCAAAGCCCCTCCGCCGACTGGTGGAGGGGCTTTCACTTTTTAAGTTGACTTGGAACTAGAACCGAGCGCCGAGAAAGAATCCAATCCCGCTAAATTCGCGGTGGGTGGAATAGAAGTACTTTGCTTCGGCAAATACAGGGAGCGTCGACGTCGTAAGGTCGTAAGCGATCCCGACTTGACCGCAGAGGCGAATTCCGGCTTTACCGCCGCTGAACTGGGAGTCTTCGATGCCGTAGCCGGCAATAAACGTCTCGCGCCCTTGCTGGCTGTTCATCGCGAACACAATTGGAACCGCCCAGTTACTGTTCTTCTGATAGTAGTCAGCGGTGACGCTCGAGTATGACTTGCCCACTCCGACAGGAAAGGTCTCAACCCGATAGTCGATACCACCAACAAACCAAGACTTGCCGATGTTCCGTCCCTCGGTATTGATCGGTATCAGATCGCCAATTCGAATCGAAATTTTTGGGTCTGCGTTCTTCCCAATGGTCGTAATCTGTTGACCCATCGAGGTTGTCGCTGCGGCGCCTAGCGCAATGCCCATAGCGAGCTTAGTCGTCCAAAAGTTGTAATGCATCCTATTCCTCCGTGTTTCCGCCTTGAGGCGCCAAACGCAAGGGGACGCACGCAAGGACGTGCCGCCACCTACAATTGGAGCCGACCTTAACTGCCCTGAAGGGCGGTTAAGGTCGGCTACAACGATACCGCGAATTCGTTGCCTCAGCCTATTTTGACGAGGCGACGAGTCAGGAGTTTAGAAGCGAGCGCCGACGAACAGGCCGACGCCTCGGAATTCGTCCTTTCCGGAGAAGAAGTACTTCGCCTGCAGGAATACCGGGAGAGTCATGCCAGTAAAGTCGTACGACGCGGCGACCTGACCAGCGAATCCGATCGTCGAACTGCCACCACTGTAACTGGTGTCCTCAGCTCCCAACCCGACCGCGAACACATAGTTTTTGACCCGCAAGTTGTAGTTGAGAACCACGGGAATCGCTCGATCGCCACCCTTCTCGTAATAGTCGCCCGAAATGCTGAGGTAGGAGGGCATACCGGCATACGCGGTTGGCGCAGATACCGGAACCGTGTTGATTTTATAATCTAAACCGCCAGCAAACCAAGTGTGTCCAATGTTCTCGCCGACAGTTCCCGTCGGCAAGAAAACGCCGAGTCGAACTGAGATACCGGTCGGACCGTTCGACTGAGCGGATGCGACTCCTCCAGCCATAGCGAGTCCAGCAACCACTCCGATTTTCGTCATCCAAGACTTGTTAAACATCATTTATCTCCGTATTCCGGTTGTCTAGATCACGATCCAGACAATAAGGTTCCAGGCTCGGGACAGTGAAAGTACACTAACCCCAAGCCCGTATTGTAGGGACGTGCAAGTAGGAATACCTGCTTCAACGATACCGCGTAGATGGGTCCTTATGACTAGTCTTGAATCACTCGGACTTCGTCGTAATCGTGGCCGCCACACTCATTCCCACCGTGAGCCGATCCAGATCTGGTTGTCCTGCATCAAGCGTAATCTTGACCGGAATCCTTTGAACGACCTTGGTAAAGTTGCCGGTTGCGTTATCCGGCGGCAACAGGGCAAAAGTGGACCCAGTGCCCGCCGATAGGCTCTCCACCTTGCCATGGAAAGTTCGGCCTGGGAACGCGTCAACCTCGATCTCAACCGGCTGTCCAATCTTCACGTCGGTGAGCTGAGTCTCCTTGAAGTTGGCTACCACCCAGGGTTGTTCGGCAACGACGAGAGACATAAGAGGCGTTCCCGGAGCGACCAAGCTGCCAATGGTGACCGATTTACGGCTCACCCGACCATCCACCGGGGCATAGATCTTGGTCCGCTGGAGATTGATCTTCGCGTTGGCATACTGGGCCAGAGCCGTTTCAATACGAGCGGTCGCTTGACCCGCGTTTGCTTGGCTGACGTGGATCTGGCTTGGGGCCGTATGAGCTTGAGTGAGCTGACCCTCAGCCTGTTGAATTTTGGCCTTGGCGTTGTCGATGGCCGCTTGAAAGGCCGCCTTTGACGAAATAGCTTGATTCACCGCATCCTTCGATGCCTCCGCCTGGTCCTTGGCCGCTGCGATCCCGGCTAGGGCCTGCTGAACGGCCGCCTTCGCCGAATCGATTTGGCTTTGGGCCGCCGCGACATTGGCTTGGGCCGACTGGAGATTTGCATTGGCCTGGGCAACCGCGTCTTGAGACGCCTGCAGCTGTGCGTTGGCGATCTCCGAGGCAGAAGTCGCCTGGTCTGAGACGGAAGCGGAAATAGCGCCCTGAGCGAACAACGTCTGGTACCGCGCGGCGTCTCTTCGCGCCCGGTCAGCGGTGGCCCGGTTTGAACGGACCTGTGCTTGCGCAGCCCGCACAGCGGCCTGAGCCGTAACGGCCTGCGCCGTCGCTGCCTTGAGTCCTTGCTGAGCTCGATCCTGGGCGGCCACTGCCGCCGTGTAGTTGGCTTTGGCAGCGCCCACGTTCGCGGTGGCGCTGTCGGCCTGAGCGCGAGCGAAGGAAACTGCGGCCGTAGCCTTTCCGAGGTCGGCGAGCGAAGATTGGACTCCCGCATTCGCCTGGGAAACTCCGGCCTGAGCTTCGGTGACTTGCGCCCCGGTGGATGCCGAAGTGAGTCCCACGGTCGCATCGGCGCCTTTGGCCTGTGCCCGTGCCACGTCCACGTCCGCCTTAGCTTGGTCCAGAGCAACCTGATAGGTTGCGGAATCAAGGTCGGCGAGTAGCTGCCCTGCCTTTACTTCTTGGTTTTCGCTGACGTAAACGTGAGTTACCGTCCCGCTCACCTGCGGCGAAATCAAAACGAGATCGGAAGTGATCTGAGCGTCGTCGGTCGCGACGTGTCCGTGGGACCAGCCAACATAGCGTGCGCCAAAGATTCCCGCAACGATGACCAGTCCGCCGGCCGCCATGAGGAGCCAGGGCTTCTTTTGCTTAGGAGCGGGCGCCGACGGGGTCCCACTTGGAGAACCATTTTCAGTCGCCGATGAATTCTGTGGTCCGGCCGCAGGCTGTGTCGATTCTTCTTGAGGTTTATTTTCCGTTGTGTTTGTCGCCATATTTTCTGACCGATCCCCTTGTGTAGTCAGGATTGACCTGCGTTGCAGGTAGTTGATTGAGAGAGATTTCCGACACGCAGCGTTGCACGGAACGAATTAAGAGACCCGAAAGCACATCGATTCGGGCCAAAACGGTTTCCCGGGAACCCATCTGTTCGGCTCCGAGACTGTATGGAAGAAGGCTAGCGGTAGCCGTAATGAACGCCTCGGCGGCGGAAAATGGTTCATCGACAACGAACTCACCGAGCGCACGGCCTTCGATGAGTAGCTCGGCAAGGATGAGCGATTCAGCGTGGTGATACTTCTCTCTTCGTTGGAGAAGTTGAGGCCGAATTGCCCAGAACAACTCATCCATTCCTTGAGCGTATCCATGAGCACAGTCAAACCGGAACATGACGCGGTCGATGAGCATAGCTCTTAGACGATGCTCCGCGGTCCCTTGCCCCTTTAGAATTGCCTTCAGGCGCTCCTGTAGGCGAAGATTGCCCCGGTCGATGACTGAGAGGGCCACATCGTCTTTGCTTTCGAAATAGAGATAGATCGTCCCTTTGCCCAACCCGGCTCGGGTTGCTAGGTCGTCCATGGTCATCCGTTTGAACCCATGCTCACGCAAGGCTTCCTGCGCGGCGTCCAAAATCACATCGTGAGTTCGACTGCAGTCCCGGGTCTTACTTATCGCTTTACTGACCATTTTGCCAATCTAGTCATACTACGCTAACTAGACACAGCAAGTCTCGCCTCTGACAAAACTGCTCACGGCGCCCCCCGAGGAATGTGGCAAAAAGTTCGACTGGCGCCTAGGCGGTGTGGGTAAGAGCCGTATTTCTCAGTCGGTTTGCGATGGCCATGTCCGTTGCCTGACGAGCGATTCTCGTGGCGATCAAGCCATCTTCGGCCCGAGGCAAATGGCCGGGGTCACCGGTTCGCAGCGCCTGAGCAAACTCTGCGTGCATCCCGGGAAAATTCTTCTCGCTCGCGCCCGGCGATCGGAAAGTGCCACCGCCGTTTCGGGTCTCGAGGATGTAACCGTCGCGGTCGTATCGAATGACGCCACCGGTTCCGATAATGTGATAGCTGAACTCCGGTCTCGGCTCCCGGGAAGTGTGGCCGTAGCTGAAGCCCATCTCGACCATCGTGTGGGCGCCGCGCACGTGGTCCATATGAAGGTAGACGTGGTCCGGCGCTTCGTAATCGGCCACCCACGCTCCATGACACTCGAATCTCTCGATCTCGTCATGCAACCACCACCGGGACAGATCAATCTGATGGACTCCGCAGTCGACCATGGGGCCTCCTTCCAGCATCCTTCCTTTCCAGCGTGGACTCTCAATCCACTCCTCGGGTGACACAGGCTCATACTGCCCGTGGAGATCCCAGATATAGATGAGTCTCAACGAGCGAACTTCCCCGATGAGGCCTTCCTTGATCCACTCACGGATCTGAAGAGCAACCGGGCTGAATCGGTAGACGAATCCCACCAGCAGCATCCGGTCTGCCTTCTTCATGGCATCGATCATCTCGGCCGCTTCATGATCGTTCATGGCGATCGGCTTCTCGCACAGCACATGAAGCCCGGCGGCCGCCGCCGCAAGGACGTTTTCTCTGTGAACAGTCGGTGGGGATGCGATCAGGACGGCATCAAGGCCTGAACGAATGAACTCGTCCTGATTCGTATAGGCGCGAATGCCCCCGAATTTCGCCGCCATGCCCTCGACTCGGTCGCGGTTGGGGTCATAGAGCGAGACGAGTTCCAAACCTTCGGTCTGGAGTATCGCGGGCACGTGTCCAAAATCCGAAACCGCGCCACAACCCATCACCCCTATTTTTGCCATTTCCTAAAGCTTATTCCACGTTCGCGAGTTGACGCGCGGCAACGGTGGCTAGAGTCAAACAAAGAGGAGCAACGCGGCCACCCCAAGAAACGTGACTATCACGAACCACGGAAGACAGCCGAAGTATTTCTTACGGCTTCGCGCACTTATCTCGATGTGGCCACTGGGGGTTTCATGACGGCTCAGAACGTCCGCCGTGATGTTCTTCTCTTGAAGCGTCTTCAGAGTGGTGAGAAGCTTCTGCAGATCGGCTTCGCTGGTCCGGCTCTTGATCTGAATCTCCATGAGAAGTCGTTCAAGCTCCAGTCCGTGCATGGCGGCAATCTTGTGGAGTTCAGATTGTTCTTCCTTGCTGAAGAACTGGTCCATGTTTCGGAGCACGTATTCGGGATACGAAACCTCTCCGCTCTTGAATCGAGTCTCAAGTTCCAGGTCATTCCATCTGGCTAGCAACCCGTGATCGTCGTCCGGCAAGACGTGGTTGGTCACTGTGGCCTTTTTAGAACCGTGATCTTCTTCTGGGAGTTCCTCGTTGGTCATCGTCGCTTTTTTACGGTTTACGATCCGTAACGTAATCGAGGCAGTAGGAAGTTCGAATACTGCCTTCATTCTTACCGGAATATGGATTTCGCGGCGGATATATTGGAGATAACGGACCCGTTTAAGAAAATCTTCGCTCTTTTCCAGCAGCAGCTCTCTTTCAGTGGCCCGAATCATTCGCTGAAAAACTACGGCGTCTCCCGCGCTGAGCCACGCCTGCATCTCTAGATAACCGGGAGGCAGTTCAATTGCAATCTGGGCCTGCACGACGTCTCGGAGCTGCTGCATGAGCTCGCCGAGGTCTTCGTCGGGGCGGAGGTCCATGTAAATCTTGGTTTGCTTTAGCCTCCGAAGGGTCTCTTCCCGCATGATGCGGACGAGCTCGAACTTCGTGTCGAGATCGACGAACATCGGCACGACCTCGAGGAGCCGCATAACGGTCTGACCGACATGGCGAACCTGGCCGTGTTGCCAACTGGCAATCGTTCTCTTGGCGTAGGCATAGGCGCCGTCGCCATACCGCTGCCGATAGGTTTGCAAGACCTTCTCCACGGTGTCGGGGTCCATGGAGAAAAAGATACGGGTCACTCGGTCAACGAGTGACCCGTATTGGTGAAACGCCTTCGGCATCGACGTGCCGCCAGAATCCAGACGAGGAGGCCCTAAGTCGCTCCAGCGCACACGAAAAGGGCGGCGGAATCGTCGGGTAAAGGCGTTTCTTGCGGGCATGACTCGGCGCGAACGCCTACTGAATAGTACTTCCGGGAGAGTGAAGGGTTGCGAATTGAGAGCGGGCTTTCAAAACAATTCGTCTCAAAATGAGGAGCCCGGGGATCCAGAAGGGACACAGGGCAATGATCCAGATGCCCGCAGTCACTACGGTACGCGTTGCGAGTGCCGCGGAGGTGGATGCTTGGGCCCAAGTTTCACCTAGCCAACTAGTGTCTCGTGACGCGGCAACCGGCACCGCACTCTGCGTCAAAGTGACCGATAGCGTCGAGAGGCTAGCGAGTTCTCCCATCGCCTTTCTCTGTCCGTTGATGCTTTCAATCTGGGATCGGAGTTCGGTGAGCTTGTCTCGAAACTGCATGACCATGTCCATGCTATGGGCTTCGCTTAGCATCGTTTGATACGTATTCTCTTCGGCCGACAGGCTCTTGAGACGAGCGTCGAGATCGACAAGCTGGCCGGTGACATCCGCGGAGTTGATGGTCTTACTCAATCGGACACCCATCGCCTCGATGGTGGTGATCGTCGATTCAAACTTGTTAGCGGGCACCCGAAGAGTAACCGTGATCTGGGGATTGTCCGACGCTAAGTCGGTACTTGCCGCACTGTCAACATATCCCTGTTCATTCGCCACGAGTTTTTCAATCTCATGTTCAGCTGGCTCGATGGATTTGACTCGCATGGCTAGCTCAGCCTTTCGAACCATAGCTCGCTGGGTGACGATCAGTGGGAGGATTGGACTCGGAGCGGGACTGGAAGGGTTGGAAACCGTCTGAATATTTCGAGACATAAACTCAGGGTTTCGTTTAAACGCGCCTTTTGCTGCGCCCGGAGTCGGAAGCGAGATCTCTGATCTCAGTTGACTCTTCATCTGAGCTCCCGAAACCGCGATGCTGTCCGTCGGAAGAGCGGAACTCGCCGCGACGTTTCCGTCCCCACGATTCCCCGAGTCGCATCCGATTGCGAAGACGATCACGAGTGCCACAAAGAAACAATGCCCGGTTCTCATGCGAATGAGTGCCGGGCGTTGTCATTTTCGTTCAGATTGAACTGGAAATTATCTGTGGGATCGCGTGGTGGTGCTGCTAACCGAACCAGGAGTGTTCTGGAAGGCGGGGCCGTTTGCGTGGCCATAACCCGGAGCGGCTTCAACGGTGCCTTCACCAGGCTGCTGTCCGCTTCCCTTCGCTGGCTGATCGTAGGCGGGGTTTAACGGTTCGGGAGCAGTGGCTCTGGAGCCTTCGCCATAGCGAGTGACTGTCTTGGTTCCGCCGCTGGCCGAGGCGATTCCACCAGATGCTCCCGGATCACCTGCGAGAACGCGGGGCTGATCGGGCACGGTCGTCGCACTCTCAAACGATTCATAACCCTTGAACCGGCATCCTCCGAGGAGTACTCCACCAATGAGGACGATCGCGAACTTGGAAGACTTCGAAAGCATCGCGAACGAGGATACCTCGTAGATGAGGCATCGGGCAGCAGGTTGTGATCTCAGGCCACAACCTGCTGCGGGAATTTAGAACGAAACGTCGACCTGCTGCTCTTTGCCGCTCTCGCTGCTCGCGTAGATGGCATCGAAGATGGCATTCAAAATCAGACCGTTCTCGCCAGGCACTGGGCTTGGCTTATCGTGCAGGATAGCGTCGACAAAAGCTTTGACTTCGTCAACGTGTGCGGACTCGACATGAGGGATATTTGCTGGCGTCACATCCATCAGGAGGCGATCCTGCTCGGTGAAGAGCTTGATGCCCTCGTTTCCAGGGGCGTAAGGCGTCACGGTCGCGCCGGCCTTCGTTCCGTAGAGGTGGGTCGAAAACGGATCGGGACCGTTGCTCATGAACGAACTCTCAAGGCTGATCACGGCGCCGTTGTCGAACTTGATGAGGCCCACCGCAAAGTCTTCGACGGTGAACTTATCGCGATCGTAATCGCCCCAAGAGTTATACAGCGCGGGATTCTTTCCGAGGTGGTCCCAGGCCTTACCCGATGCCGAGACTGGCTTCGGATATCCCATGAGATACAGAGTGAGGTCAAGGATGTGCACGCCGATGTCGATCAGCGGTCCGCCACCTTGCTTGTCCTTCTCGATGAAGACTCCCCAACCAGGAACGCCACGTCGTCGGAGGGCCTGCGCTCGCGCGAAATAGACATCTCCGAGATGACCCGCGTCGATGTAAGTCTTCAGCCATTTGCTTGGGCCGTTGAATCGACTCTGGAGTCCTACCTGGAGGATCTTGCCGGTGTCCTTAGCCGTTCGGCACATCTTGCGGCACTCATCGGCATTCATGCCGAGGGGCTTTTCGCAGAGGACGTTCACACCGGCTTCGAGAGCATCAACAGTCGGTTGGAGGTGATACTTGTTCGGCGTTGCAACCGAGACTGCATCAAGATTCTCTTTCGCGAGCATCTCTCGATAGTCGACGTAGGTTGTGGGGACGTTGAACTTCTCCGCCGCTTGCTTCGCGGTTTCGGGGTTCACATCGCTAACTGCGACGATTTCACATAGATCCGGGATGCTTGCGTATCCTTTCATGTGGCAACCCTGGGCAATGCCGCCGCTGCCGATAATTCCAATTCTCAGTTTGTCTGCCATCTGTTGCGAACGCCCCTCTTGGGCTAAGCGCAAAGCTTACTCAAGCCAATCGGCACTTCTCGGCATTCTTGCGTGTTAAGCCAAAATAGAGATCATATATCTGCGAATTGGAGAAGCAAATCTAGAAATGCCCACCTACGTTTACGAATGCAAGACTTGCAATACCGTCTTTGAAGCCGACCAGAGCATCAAAGACGATCCCCTCGATACCTGTGTCTGCGGAGCGGTTGGAACCGTAAAGCGCGTGATTCAACCGGTTGGAATTGCCTTCAAGGGATCTGGGTTCTATGTGAACGACAGCAAGTCCGGTCCGGCGCCATCCTCCGCTAAACCGAGCCCGGTGACCGAGACGCCAAGTGTGGACTCACCAACGCCCGCGCCGACTCCGGCCGCCACCCCTGCGCCAGAAACTCCCCCCACGAAGAGCCCCTAGGGGAGTTCGCAGTCAGCCACATGCACGAGCGGGGCTTGAGTCGGTGCCTCGCTGCGTGCTGTCCAAAACAAAAAGGTCTCTCGTGCCCTTTTGCACGAGAGACCCAGTCCAACTTCCCGCTGAGTCGATTCTTTTACTTCTTGAGCGAATCTAGATACTTCTGAAGATCTTCCGGCTTCGACGGAACGGTGATCTTTCCGGACTTGATGTCTTCGGCGATCTTGTTCACCTTGTCGATGTTTGCTTGACCGATCTTGTCCTTCGTGTTCTTGAAATCGGAAAGACCAACGCCATTGTCTTTAAGGTCGTAACGCTTTGGTCCGGCAGTGAATGCGTTGTTCTTCACGTCCTTGATCGTCTGGTAGACCGATTCGTCTACGTGCTTGATCATGGATGTTAAGACTGTTCCTGGCGCGACGTCGTCCTGATCGCTGTCAACCCCAATCGCGTACTTACCAGCATCCTTGGCTGCATCGATCACGCCAATACCGCAGCGACCAGCCGCGTGGTAGACGATATCGGCCCCGCCGTTAAAGAGGGTGGTGGCGCACGCTTTGCCCAAGGCTGTATCGTCCCAGCTCTCGGTGTACTTCGCAGTTACCTCGATCTTCGGATTGACCGTGAGAGCTCCCGCGCGGAACCCTGTCTCGAACTTCTTGATGAGATCGATGCTCTTTCCACCCACAAAACCAAGTTTCTGAGTTTTGTCGACCAGAGCGGCGAGATACCCGGCAAGGAAGCTTCCCTGCTCCTCGTCGAACTGCAGTGAGCGGACGTTTGGTTTGTCCACAAAATTGTCAATAATCGCAAATTTTATGTTCGGATATTTAGGAGCGACCGCGGTGAGGGCGTTGCTCTGGCTCAGTCCAACCGCGAAAATGACGTCGCAACCCGCGTCCGCCATCGCGGTCAAGTTTGGCTCGTAGTCTTTTTCGCTCTTACTGTCGACGGTTTTTTCCTTCACGCCGAGTTCTTTGACGGCCCTCTCAAGTCCAGCATAGGCGCTGTCGTTGAAAGACTTATCACCGCGTCCTCCAGAGTCAAAAACGATGCCAACGAGCAGTGATTTTGCGTCTGCCGAGGCGGTTGATCCGGTCGTTGACGAGGGGGTAGCCGGCGCAGAGCCGCCGCTACTACAGCCGGCGAGCAGGGCTGCTCCGAAGGCAATCAGGATGGCAAGTTGAATCTTCAAGGTATTGATCCTCCTAAGGGGGTAAACTGGGCGATTATGGTACACGGAACATTCGTGTATCGCAACCCCGAGGAGACCTAACGCTTGATTACTTGTCAACTGACGAAGCTTGAGACCGCGCTGGACCAACTAAAGAAGGCCTATACGAAACTGATGCCCGCGGATGCGGCATTGCTGGCAAGTGCCCTGACTTTGACCGGTCGCCACGCGATCGCGCTTTACGAGGGCGAGCAGTATGTCTGGCCCACCGATAACGACAAGCTGACGAAGGCCATGGTGCCCCAGGTCTTGCTCGTTCAAGAGGCTATTGAGAACAATGCCCCTAAAAAAGTGAGCAAGAATGCACCTGAAGAAGAGCCGATCACGATTTCAGTCGGATTGATGCCGAACTTCAGCGCTGGAGAGAATCTTCTCAGCGAACGCGACGACCTCAAAACGGTCCTGAGCGACATCCTTCAGGACGGCGTCGAATTCGCCTACTCCCCGACGGATATTGGCTGGCAGTGGGCTCTGGATCGCGCCAACTGGAACACCATCGCCGGACAGGAAGTGAGCCGTCGAATCAAGATCAAGACTAGCTTCACTGAAGGAGCCGTCGGAGTCGAGATGGGCCTCACCGGCGCTAAGAAGCGACCGAGCCGAGCCAAGGCCGCCGATCTGCCTGAGATCGCCGACGTTCCCGATGCGGCGGATGCCGAGATGATCGAATCTCTCGACAACTGAGATTCGAACAACTAGGGTCTCCTAAGTTCTCCAAGCCCGGTCAAGGTGAGTCGTTCACCTTAGCCGGGCTTAATTGTTTCTCAGCAAGATTAGCTTCACCGCCCAAGCTCGGTTCACGACGGTAGTATCGTTAGGTCGTGGGGTATTTCGAGAGTCTGGTGCCATGTCGCTAGAGCGAATCCGGGAATACATCGAGTCGAGAACCCTGCGGAATCGAATCCTATTCACCGGAACGCGCCGCCGAATGACCTCGGTGACGGTGCGGGGCGACCAAATGGCCCGAGAACTGGGCGGGTATTGCCTTCGGTCCAAGTATTTGACGGATGCCGCGGTGAAATCGAGCCCCGCCGTGGTGTGGGTTGTGGAGCACTCGCCAGAACTTCTAAAACGGTTTTCCGCATCCTCACCCCAAATCCTGGATGTCATCAATCCTCCCGGTCCGGACTGGTACCTGCAGATTCCCGATCGTTTCCAGAGTTTTCGCTACCTCATGCTTAACACGGCGAGTAGCCTCGAGTACTTGGGCCAAGAACCTGAAAAGGGATGGAAATGGTGGGTGGTTCCTCATCACCACTGTAACTTTTCTGGCTATCAACTGGCGGAAGCGCGCGTTGAGCGCCCTCTAACGATCGGCTATGTTGGACAACCCGAGCACTTGCACGATTCGGAGTCCATCGAGGCCTGCGTCTCCAAACTCGGGTTGAAGTGGCTTAGCGCTGACACACGAGACTTAGACGGCTACAAGAACATCGACATCGGCGTAGCGTGGACGAGGCGCGACAAGCTCCGAGACGAGACGCGAAGCAACATCAAGCTGGCAAACTTCGCCGCGCACGGAATTCCGAGTGTGGTTTGTGCCTACGAAAGCTACCGAGATGTCGATGCCCGCCTTGGAGGTGGCGCTACGATTGTTTGTTCAACCCTCGGCGAACTGTTGGAAGGGCTGGCAGAAATAGTAGAAAACCCTGACCAGCGTGTGGCAATCGCTAAAAAAGCGCGACCAGCCCTAGAGATGTATTCCATTCAGGCAATCGGCGGTCAGTATCGGCAGATTATCTCGGAAGCAAGGGCAGATTTCGACCGCCAATCTCCGCGCTGAATTAGATCTTGCCGCGAATCTTGAGAATTCTTCGCTGTACCGATCGTTCCAGCTTTTGAGAAGGGGACATGTAACCGAATCCGTGGAGATCTGCGTACCGTTCGTATTTCTCGAGCAGGTTTAGCTGCTTCCAATAGATCGCGTTCAAGACGTATTTTCCAGCATGCAAGATTGCCGGTCGCATGAGTCGCATTCCGTGCCGATTGAACTTGATAAATTGGCACTTACGGCGACGAATATCAATGTTCAATCGGCCGACGAGCCCGACGGGCGTATTCATCAGATCCAGGGTGTCCGGTAGGAGCCGGTAGTGACCAGTGCGTGCCATCGCGATGGCCAAGCAGGGTTCATCTGGCACGGTTCCCCGAAAGCGATCGAGGCCGGTTTTTTCGTAAGACTCCGCGACCTGCCTTAGTTCCTCGAACGTCGCCACCGTCTCTGGGCACCGGCGATAGTAGATCATCCCTCCGTTAAACATCGGTAATCCTGATAACTGAAGCCTTGGCAAAATCTCGGAGAGTTGACCGTACCAGTGACCATCAATCACCCAGTTACCTTGCACGGCTATGGGAGCACCTTCGCACGATGACCACACGCGATCCAGTCTTTCGAAGACGAGTGAATCGGAGTCAATAAATAGGATTTCGTCCGCGTCCGAAACATTTAATCCTTCGAGTTTTTGAAGGAAGGTCAGCACGTTTGCCGTGGGCGGCACGACTTGATCAAACCACCTATGGAGCGCCGGGCTATTTGAGTCCGACATAACGATCCGAGGTGTCCGATCCCCAACGAAGGAAAGAGAGCGGGCCAACCCGAGGGCTTGTTCAATGTACTTCGGAGCCCCGATCGCAACCGTGAAAACGACTTTGCTCACTGGCTATAACTTCCGGTAGACGTTCTTCAGCAACCGCTTCTGAATCGACCGCTCTAGTTTTTGCCAGGGCGACATGTAGCCAAATGGCTTGGACGTCGCATAATTCGCCAGTCTCTCGAGGTGCGTGAGTTGCTTCCAGTACACCAAGAAGTTGATGTATCGAGAAGCGTGAAAGATGTAGGGTTCGACCACACGAACATCGAATCTGCGGCACACGAACTGGCACGTATTGGTGCGTACGTCCATGTGAAGCTTGCCAATCAGCCCGGTGGCCGAGTTCTGAAAGTCCATGACGTCGGGGATCATGAACCCGAAGCCAGTTTGGGCCATGGCAATGGAGATACCGAGTTCGTCGTTCACTGGCGCATCTGTCCGATCGAATCCAAACTCCTTGGCCCTCACTCCAATCTCTCGTACTTGAGTTAGGAACTGTTCGCACTCAGGGGATCTTTCGTAGTAGATCATTCCTCCGTTGAATTTCACGAGTTCTGGGAGACTGTGCTTCGCTCTTAGTGCCGCGATGTCGATGTACCAATTGCCATCGGCGATAAGCTCTCCTTGAACGCAAAACCCTTTACCCTGGCAGAACTCAAAGATATCGTCGAGCCGCTTAAAGGCAAGCGAATCTCCATCTAAGTACAAGACTTGGTCGGCATCGGTTCGCTTTAAGCCGTCCAGTTTGTTGTAGTAGATCCATTCGATGCTGCTTTCCAGGGGAGGAAGCACCAGGTCGAAGCATTCCTCCCAGGGAAAGTCAGTCCGGTCGGTGACAACTACTCGGGTCGTGGTGTCGCCGATGAGCTTGAGAGACCGCCCCAAGCCCATCGCTGTCTCCGCATACTTCTTGTTCCCTACGGCAAACGTATAAACGATTCTCCGCATGAACACCGAGCGTACCCGCCCTCCCTATTTCCCGCCTTATGACTTACGATTCAAGTGATTGTTCAAATATCTGAGGATCGTGGCGAAGACGTGAGGTCTAGACGTCTCTTTGCTGATGCTGTGATCGTCGCGCGGATACGTCATCTCGTCGAAGTATTTGCCATTGTCGATCAATCGCTGGATTAACCTTGCCGTGTCCTGAAACAGAACGTTGTCGTCCAGGATTCCGTGGACGAGAAGCAAGTTGTCTTTCAGCCCAGCTGCATAGGTGATGGGCGAAGTCTTTTCAAAGATCTTGGGATCGTCCTTCGCGAGACCGAGCCGTCGACGGGTGTACCACTCATTGTATGACTTCCAGTCGGTGACCGGGGCGACGGCCACGCCCGTGTCAAAGACTCCGGGTTTGGTCAGGAGCGTCATGCATGTGAGATAACCGCCATAGCTCCAGCCCCAGATACCGATTCGATCAGGTCTGACGAAGGAGAGGCTGGCTAGGTAATTGTGGGCGCACACCGCTTCGTCGGCGTCAATGAGGCCCATTTTGCGATAGTAGCCGCTGTCGAAGTCTCCGCCATAACCCCAACTGGCCCGGAAGTCCACGCAGAGGACGACCATATCCAGGTTCTGAGCCGCATAGTTTTCGACCCATCCCCCCCATGCGAGCTTGGCGCTGTCCGCGTAGATATTGCTCAAGAAAGCAGGATGCTTTTTCGACAGGTCTAGGCCTTCACGGTAGATAAGGACACCATGCAAAGTCGTGTGGTCCGGGCCAGGGAACGTGACCTCCTGGTACTTCGCCCATTTGATCTTCTCGAACTCGGGAAGCTGACTCGTGGTGAGTCTCTTGACCGTCGGCTCCACTGAGTAAAGCTCGGTAGGAAGTGTTCGAGACGCGGCTAACGTGGCAATCTTGGTTCGATCGTCGCTGATCAGCGGAGGCGTGGCTTCATCGAACTCTTTTCCTGAAGAGTAGCCATCCGGAATCACCACATGTTGGGTTCGTGCCCCATCAGGTTCCACGATGGTGAATTCCGTTTTCAGGGGACTGCGCGCAGCCGTGACGAGCACGAGCCGATCGCTGTTCTTGGCCCGACTGATCGCACCCACGTCATGGTTCTCAGCGTAGATCTTTTGGAGACCTTGACCATCGACACCAATCGACATTACCGAACGGAACGCGAATTTACCATCGATAATATCGGTTCCAAAATCGATCCGTTTGCTGTCTCGAGTCCAAACAGCGGGACGCCAGTCGGGAATGTAATTGTAGGGAGCGTGCTCGTGATAGATGTCCGACTTCTTGCTTGTTTCAGCGTCGACAACTCAGAGACTGAAGTCCTTAGAATCGTCGCTAATCCAGCCGATGACAAGCTTTGAGGAATCAGGGGACCAAGAGATTTCCTTCGTCCAAAGATATCTTGGGAGCCCTTCGATAAACTTGACGATCCCGCCGTCTGCGGAAACCACTCCAAATTGGCTGTCTACTGAAAGGTCGCCGTTCCACTCACGGGTGATATTGACCACGGTTGCACGATCCTTGCTGAAGTCCATCAAGACGTGCTTCCCTTCTTTACTGGAGTCGCCCCACTGGATGGCCAGGCGCTTCGAATCTGGCGACCAACGAAAGGCTTCGGCAGCCGTATTTGCTTTAGAAAAGAAGGTCAACTGCTTGACGACGCCCGTTGCACGATCCCACCGATACACGTTGCCGCCGGTGAGGTAGCCGATGTACTTTCCATCTGGTGAATATTCCGCGCGGGATATCGCGTTCGAGCCGTCCACCAGGGCAACCAGTCCGGATCCATCCGGCTTCATCCGCCAGGTTCGACCCTTGTAAGAGAACAGAATCTCGGAGTCATCCGGCGACCACTGGAAGCCCGATATCCCGCCGTCGTAAAGCGCCTGTTCCTTCTTTTCAACCTCCGTCCGAGCGTCATCCTGTCTAGGGAGATCAGATATGGCGGAAGCGCTAAGAATCTGGCGCTTCTCTCCAGAGGGATAATCCATCACCCAAACATCGGCCTTTCGAACTCCGGTTTGGTTCCAGCCGAAAACGATGTGTGATCCATCGTGCGACATCGTCGGCGACGCGGGAGCATGACCCGAGATCAATGGGTACTGGTAGAGCCGTTCTACGGAAATCTCAGTTTTGGGTAGGCCCTGTCCGAATGCGCTGGTAGCGAGAGCCAAGGCAGCGAGCGAGTAGTAAGTCTTCAAGGTAACTCCAAACAAATACGGTAAGCACCCGGAAGGCAAGTTCCCTTCGGATGCGCCCATTTTGCCGCCTTGCGGGCGAGGAGTGAACCCTATTGGCAAGGATTGCCAAAAAAAAGCGGACTCTCATTCGAGAGCCCGCCAGATACCGAATCGCCTCGCCTTAGCCGAGGAGCTGCTTTGCGACAGCTACGACGTTTTCTGGAGTAAATCCAAACTCCTTCATGACCACGTCTCCGGGACCAGAAAGTCCGAACGTGTCAACACCAATTTGAGCGTCGGAGTACCGTGGCCACGCCAAGGTGGAACCAGCCTCTACGCTCAGTGTTGGAATGCCCTTAGGAAGCACCGTGTGAACATACTCCTTTCCTTGCTTCTCAAAAAGGAACCAGGAGGGCAGGCTCACAACTCGGGTCGGGATTCCTTCAGCTTCCAGGGTTTCTCTCGCGGCCACAACGTGCTGCAGTTCACTACCGGTACCAATCAGCACCAACTTAGGCGTGCCCCCCGTTGCTTCCAAAACCACGTAGCCGCCTTTCTCAGATGGGTGGTTCTTCAAATCGGACGGGGTCAGGGCCGGGAGCGCCTGGCGGCTTAGCGCCAAGAAGGTGGGAGTGGTGGTGGCCTGAAGAGCGATCTTCCATGCGACGGCTGTTTCATAACCGTCCGCGGGCCGAATCACGTTGAGGTTCGGAATCGCTCTCAGCGAGGTGAGTTGCTCAACTGGCTCGTGGGTCGGTCCGTCTTCGCCGACGCCGATGCTATCGTGAGTGAACACATAGATCGCCGGAATATGCTGAAGAGCTCCCAATCGAATCGAAGGTCGGGCGTAGTCGCTGAAGACCATGAACGACGCTCCGAATGCTCGGGTCGCCCCGTGGAGCGTGAGACCGTTCACGGCTGCGATGGTCGCGTGCTCTCGCACTCCGAAATCGATGTTCTTCCCGGCTCTTGATTCCGGTTGGAAGACTCCGGCGCCCTTCTGAGTCGTTAGATTGCTCTCTGCGAGGTCTGCGCTGCCACCCATGAGCGTAGGCAAGTGCGGAGAAACCGCATTGATTACGATCTCGCTAGCCTTTCGCGTGGCCACCTTGTCCGAGATCTGCGGTAGAGCGTCCAGCCAAGCCGAACCTAGGTCTCCCGCAATCGCCGCCTTTAGTTGAGCCGCTTCGGTTGGGTAGGCGACTGAGTAGGCTTCGAGCTTCTCTTCCCACGTCTTCTGCTTTGCCGCGCCCGCCAAACCGGCGGCCTGGAAGTTGGTATACACCTCTGCTGGCACATAGAACGGTTCCTGTGAGATGCCAAGCGCTTCTTTCGTCGCCTTCAGTTCCTCAGGACCAAAGGGGTTGCTATGAGCCTTGTTGGTACCCGCTAGCTTTGGACTCCCGAAACCGATGACCGTCTTGGCCAAAATCAAGCTCGGCTTGTCAGTTACCGCATGGGCGGCGCGAATGGCTTGATCCACGGCCACTGGATCCATGCCATCGATTCTCTGGGTATGCCATCCCAAGCCCTTAAAGCGAACCTCTACGTCTTCGGTAAAAGTGATTTCCGTCTTCCCGTCGATGCTTATGCCGTTGTCGTCATAGAGCCAGGTGAGCTTGCCAAGCTGAAGATGTCCAGCGAGGGAGGCTGCTTCATTACTGACGCCTTCCATGAGATCACCGTCGGAGCATAGCGCGTAGGTGTGGTGATCGATAAGGTCGTGGCCAGGTCGGTTGTAGGTCGCGGCGAGGAAACTCTCGGCAATTGCAAAACCTACCGAGTGAGCGACGCCTTGCCCAAGAGGCCCAGTCGCCATCTCCACCCCCGGAGTCATGTGGTTCTCCGGATGCCCCGGTGTCTTACTGTGGAGTTGACGGAACCTCTTCAGCTCCGACATAGGCAGATCGAAGCCAGTGAGGTGCAGCAGGGAGTACAGAAGCATCGAACCGTGGCCGGCCGACAGGATAAATCGATCTCGATCCAGCCACTGCGGATCCTTGGGGTTGAACTTTAGGTGTTTAGTCCAAAGCACGTAAGCCATCGGGGCTGCGCCAAGCGGCAAGCCGGCATGACCGCTCTTGGCCGCTTCGACTCCGTCCATGGACAAGCCACGAATAGTATTAATGCTGAGTTCTTCGAGACTCGCAGTGCTCACTGACATACAGATGAGATTACCGCGCGTGAACGCTTTGAGGGTCTCACCCCCTCTTGCTCTTTAGCTAATGCTACCGATTACAAAGCAGATACAGGGAGGTAGCCTAACGAACGTGCGGCTCCTTGCTCTTTCAATCCTCACCCTTTCTGTGTCTGTTGTGCAAGCGCAACGCACCCAAGGGACATACCATCCGGATGCCAAATCATCGGTTTCTTGGTCTATCAACGACCATTCGACCCTGATTTGGGATGGCAAACCCTACCTGCCAGCCGGCACGATCGTCGACTCGCCCGAAGCCATCGAGAGGGCCACTGCGGCTGGATTGAACGACTTTGTTGTGGACCTTCCCGCCTCCGGAGCAGGGTGGGATAGCGTTCTGGCGAGTTTGAACCAGCATCACTGTCGATTCCTCCTCCGGATTAACTCGCTCGCTCCGATGAGCACCGGAGTTGCCGTCGAGCCGCAAGGGTATCGATTCACGGGCATCAAGGACACCCAAACGATTCATGCTAGCCTTCCTGGCGTTCAGTCAGCCCTCGTTGTCGTCGCGCTTCGGAGAGACGGATCGATCACCAAGTACGCCCGAGTGCAAGTGACTGACGGCGTCCTCAACTATACGGCAGACGCTCCTGGCGGCCTGGAAAGAGTCGTGTTGATCTATCCGATCACGACGAGCGCTCAGTTGCCGGATTACTGGGAGTCGCTTGATAAGCACCGAGACTCACTTCTTCAATCATTGAAGCGTCACGCTCCGGGGGCCGGGCTCCGAGGGATCGTGGACCCCTTTGGAAGATCCGTGGTGCTTCCGGGCAAGGAACTCAGATTCGTTCCTACAAGTTCGTATTTCCGCGACGAATTGCGAACCTATTTGGTCGATAACTACAAGTCTCTCGAAACAGCGCAACGAACCTGGGCACTTGCTTCGAACGACCTCAAAGATTTCGATACCATGGCTCGCTTGGTTCCACTCTGGTCAGGCACCAGAGGCGTTTCTCAGCTTTGGGATCCGGCAACCGACCACCTTTATGGTTGCGACAATCGACGCAGCAAGATCTGGTCCGACATTACAACCGTCGTTGAGAGCGCCGGCGCCCGGCGCTACTTGCGAATCGTGAAAGACCTTCACGACGCGGTGGACGTTCCCGTTGTTCAACAATGGGCCGGTTGGGCGGCAGCCTATGAATCTCAGGCGCCGACACTCGACGGAATCGGCATGAGGACGGTGGGCACCGCTCCGAGCACCGTGTTCGATACCGCCGGGCGTGCGGCAAGCAGCATGCTCCGATGGAAGCGAGCCGGGTGGTTCCCAGCGACTGAAGTCGACCTCGGGCCAGGCGCCGAAGCCTCTCAGGTCTCAGGTGTCTTAGAAGACGTCACGAGCTTGGGAGCCCGTGGCGTCTTCGTTCGGGCGGAAAGTCCGACGCTGCTAAAGGCCATCGCCGCTGCGGGCGCGTCTGCAGCCGATCCTTCCCTGGCCGACACCTCCCCTCGGGCAATTTTCTTTCCAGAAAATGCGCTCAACCCGGCGCAAATTCAGCATCTGCCGGGAGGCGCTTGGTGGTTGCCGAGTCCGACCGATGGAGATCGGGTCGATCTTGGAACGCTCTACTCGGCCTACCGATATACCCAAGACGGCAAGAAGACTTTCGCGATCGCAGCACTCAAGCCGGGTCGCGTTAAGCTCCTCATGGCCCAACCCAATCTCGCCAAGGTAACGACTTTAGATGGCACGAACCCCATGCCAAGGATCGAGAAAACCGGTCTGGAAATTGAGATGGGACAGACCCCGGTATTGATCACCGGAACAGACGAAATTCCGGTTCCCGAGGAGGCCTACAAGGAGACTGGGCTTCGATTCTTCCAACTTTCTTCGACCCTGGAGAAATTGCATCAGGAAGCGCCCGAAGAGCTGTATGCCTTTCAAGAGGCGTACGGCCAGTTCAAATTCAACCCTGGAGCCGCTTTCGTAAAAATGCGTGCCGCCTATCGTTCCCTGAGTAGCAAAATGGGGCGCTACACCTGGATCGAAGCTGAAAACTGCCGAGATCACAACTTCAGTGAAATCGACTCTTCGCCAGCCTGTAGCGGTGGATCAGCTCTGGCACTGCGAACCCAACTCCCCCCTGGCCCGAGCGGTTACTATGCGAACTTTATCGTCCCCGTCAAGTCAGTTTCAGACCAGGAAGTGTGGATTTCGGCGCGCATTCCCGCAGATCGGCGAGGGGATATTCAGGTGATTGTTGGCGGCCAAACGGACCAACAAGGTAACGAGGTCTCCACAATTGGCGGACAAACTTTGTCGATCAACACCGAGCCCATAAGTCTCTATGGGAATGGATTTGGATGGTACAAGCTAGGAGTCACTCGGCTCGCCGGGGCTAACTCGAGTATCAAGATTCTGGTGAATGGCGATACCCCTAGCGACCTCGCGATCGACGTCGTGCTGCTGGCGCCGTCGCCATTCAAACCCAACGGTATCGATCAGCCGGAGCCGGCAAGCACCGCCAACACGAATCCAACCAAACCAAAGAAGGGCACGGACCGAACCCGGGGCAGACAGTCTCAATAGTCTAGGTGCGTGGAAGGAACGGGCTCACACGTTCCTTCATGTCTTCTTCGTGTTCCTTCTCCAGGTGTTCATAAAGGTAGAACGGAATCTTGGCCAGACCATACGGGCACTCCGAGTACCCCATCCTTACGGCCCAACCGGCATCTCCGAAACTGTAGTGCCACCACTCGTCTCGGCAGTTTGAGAACCCAGCACCGAGCATGGCCTCGACTAAGATCGTGCGATTAAACTGAGCCACTTCAGACAGCCCAAAGGTGTAGGTCGGAGCAGACTCAAATCGATCGAAAGGACTGGTGACGTCGATGGTTTGATCGTTATCGTCAAGGAGGAAAACGTCGACCGCCGCACCCGTGCAGTGTCCCGGCGGCGCTTTTTGATCGGTAGGCGCAACCCAACGACAAACCGTTCGTCGCAGAGCGGCAAAATCGCGGTCGGGATAGGCTTCTACCGCTGCATTCCAGAAAAAGTCGTAGATGCGCTGCTGGCGTTCGATGGGTCTCCAACCCTCCACCAAACCAAGGTGGTAACCGGACGGAAGAGATTGGGCCGCAATTTCGCACATCTCAGCGACTCGTTGCCGAACGTAAGGAATGACCTGAGGTCGAAGCTGCCTGACCGAAGGCGCCACTTCCCGCAGGTCGACCAGAGGCTCGCCGGACTCAACCTCCTTGACCCGATTAAGGGCGCCGATAGGCTCCGGTCTACCCTTTGTGCGATCCCAGCGCGTCACCGTCTCCGTTCCTCCAGCACAACAGAATCCGACGCCATGAGCACTGGGTCCGGTTCAATCTTGGCCAAAATTCGCACCAAATGAAACTTGATAGGTCTCGTCAATTTGCCCAGAACATGGGTGATCGTCACGTTGTCGCCGAGTTTCGCAGGATCGGCTCCCGCGCTTCGGATCGCGTCGGTAAGAGTCATCCCATCCTTGAATTCGATCAGACCACTACGAGGAACAGGTCCCAGCACTGAGACAAACTGTCGGACTTGGGACAAACCCACGCTAATCCAGTCCCCCGGCCGAACGAGTATTGCCCCTCGCTTTTTGAGGTCAAGCACTTCGACCGTTCCGTCGGTATGGCGGAGGGAGATATTTGACGGATCTCCGTGACCAGTTAGACCACCCGCGCCTTGGATTGCTTCCGAGAGGGTCATGCCAGACCTAGCGAGAACCGTTCCAGGTTTGAGAACCGGGCCTACGATGACCACGAAGTCCTCGCTTTGCCGGGCCCCGACCTCTACGATGTCGCCTGGTCTTAGGCTGAAGTCGTCGAGACTGACGTCTATTTTCCATTTTCCAGCCGAGCCCCTGAAAACGGTCACATGCGAAACGTCCGCATTGTCAAGGAGGGGGACGTCGGCCAACAAAGATCTCATGGTGAGAGATCGAGACCACTTGCGGGAAAACGACGCCTTGATCAGACCCTCGACTCTCACCCCGTCCCCTACTCGCCCAGCAAGCTCCGTGGTGACGCCAATCCGGTGACCAAACCGAAATGAAACCAGCGCGACAAGGCGTTGCTGAAGCCGAGAGAGCGGCATGTCAATGGCGGGAACATCGCCGAACCCAGGAAGCGCGATTGTCCCGGTGGCCTCGATTGTGCGAACGATGCAGAGGTCGGGGACTTCATCGCACGTAATTTTGAGAGATACCCCGGGGGCGAGCAGGCGTTCCTGGCCGAAAACCATGCCACAGAGTGCCATGAGCAGCCCGAAGATCAGAGAGGGGCGCAAATACACCCCTCTATTAGACCTCCAATTCGAGGCAGCCTATCGCCGCGAAAGCGCCTACCCTCTGGAGCTTCCAGGATTCCCGACTACCAGGCCCTTGCATACTGATCTGGAGCCGTGATCTCAACGCCGAGCTCGGCGGCGGCTCTGCGAGGCCAGTAAGGATCCCGAAGCAGTTCTCTCGCCAAGAGCACAAGGTCTGCCTTTTCAGAGCTAACGATCTCTTCGGCTTGTGCGGGTTCAGTGATCAGCCCCACCGCTCCCGTCGCTACGTTTGCCCGCGATCGGATTTCGGACGCAAAATCAACCTGATAGCCTGGGCCAACGGGTATCGATGCCTTGGGCATGTTTCCGCCCGAGGACGTGTCGATAAGATCTACGCCGAGTGATTTGAGATCCGAAGCGAGTTGAACCGACTGCTCAAGATCCCACCCTCCCTCAAGATAATCTGTTGCCGAAATGCGAATGAAGAGCGGAAGACGCTCTGGCCATACTTCTCGGATCGCAGAAACAACCTCTCGGGCAATGCGAGTCCGATTTTCAAACGACCCACCGTATTCGTCGGTCCTCGTGTTTGTTAAGGGAGAAAAGAATTCGTTCAGCAGATAGCCATGAGCCGCGTGGATTTCGACCACTTCGAATCCCGCGTCGAGACTCCTAGAAGCCGAATCCATAAACCCTTTGACCACGGCCTGAATTCCTTGGCGAGTCAACACTTCCGGGATTTGCCAGCCGTCGGAAAAGGGGATTGCGCTTGGAGCAAAGATTGGACTCCATCCACCCTGGTCGGGACTGATCGAACCAAGTCCTGTCCAAGGCGCCCCAGTGCTCGCCTTGCGACCAGCATGAGCCAATTGAATACCCGCCACGGATCCTTGAGCCTTGATGAAATGGTTGATCCTGGCCCAAGCATCAGTCTGCGAGTCGTTATAGATGCCGGTATCGCCGGGACTGATGCGACCCGCTGGTTCGATGGCAGAGGCCTCGGCGATGACCAAACCGGCTCCGCCAATCGCTCGGCTTCCAAGATGAACAAAGTGCCAGTCGTTCGGAACCCCCTCTTCGGCCGAATATTGGCACATTGGCGACACGGCGATCCGATTTCTAAGCGTGATATCCCTTATGCGAATTGTCTCGAAAAGTTTCATAGCTCCCCTCTTAGTTCGATTATCATCGAACTTACCAGATTCGCCTTTTCGATGACCTATACTTTTAGGACAGATGGAGGAACTTGAGCATCCCGACCTAGAGAAAATCTCTTTGGAACAAGTTCTCACTGCCCTCGGAGACCCTACTCGACTGGAAATCTTTCGCAAGCTCCTTACTGAGGGTTGCCTTCCCTGTGGGGCTCTCGTGCCGGGAGCCGCAAAGTCGACGACGACTCACCATTGTCGCGTATTGCGTGAAGCGGGGCTCACTAGAACAAAGATATGTGGCACTCAACGCCTCCTACGCGTGCCCGTAGAAGACATCGAGTCTCGGTTTCCGGGCCTATTGAAGCTAGTCAGCGCGGGTTAGCGCGGGGCTACTGCTCTATCTCGTGGAGTCTCAGAGTCTCCTCGTCGGAGTCGTATTCGAAAAGGCCGGCGTATCTTGCCCAGTGTACCGCCGTATCGAACTGACTCTTGGCCTCCTCTTCTGAGTAGTTCTCATCGAGGACGTCGAGGAAGAACTCTTGGCGCATACGACCTCCCTTCGACGTGAGAAGAGCCTCGTACATCGTTCTGACAAGCGGAGCTCGGTCGAGCACCTGCGATCGAAAGATTCTCTTCGCCGCTTCCACTTCCCCTTCCGCGAACGACCGACCCGTTTCGGTAAGGGTGACATCACCCTGCCGGACCTCGGCAAACCCGAGCAGAACGGCAGCATCGAGAATTGGAAGCAGGTCATCAGCCTCGATTCTGAGACGGTCGGAAATGACCGCTACGTCGTCCGCGCCACCGTAGTCCTCTACGAGCTCTAGAAGACCGCTTATGGCGCCAGGGCGAGCGTGCGGCAACGGAGTGGTCTCCAGAGGCCGGCGTCCTGGAGAGAACATCGGAGCAACGCTTGTCTCCGGGTTGGTCATGATCGTATAGATGTGATCTGCCATCGCCCGAAAATCCGCAGAGTTTCTCTCCCGAGGGCGAGCCAAGTCGATCCTGATCTGCCCTCGAATCCTTCCCGGATTCGAGGACATCACCACCACCCGGTCTGCTAACATGATCGCTTCCTCGATGTTGTGAGTCACCAGGATCACGCTTTGCGCCGGAAAATGACCGGCTTCCCAAAGGTCACCAATTTCACCGCGGAGGTTCTCAGCGGTGAGGACGTCTAGCGCGCTAAACGGTTCGTCGAGCAGGAGCAATCTGGGCCGAACAACGAAAGCGCGTGCGAAACCAACTCGTTGCTGCATGCCGCCCGAGAGCTCCCGCGGGTAGGCCTTGCCGAATCCCTCTAGGCCAACCATTTTGAGCGCTTCTTGCGAGCGCTTTCGGACTTCTTTGTGATCGAGTCTCAGAACCTCGAGGCCAACTTCTACGTTCTCAGTGACCGTGAGCCAAGGCAACAGGGCGAAGCTCTGGAAGACCATGGCTACATCGGAGTTGGGCCCGGTGACCGGCTTCCCTGAGCTGTAAACGGTGCCCTTGGTCGGCTTGATGAGGCCGGCGACCGATCTGAGGAGCGTGCTCTTCCCGCTGCCACTGCGGCCGAGGAGTGCGACAATCTCATTCGGCATCACCGAAAGGCTCACGTCCTCAAGGACGGTAAACGATCCGCCTGAATCGACGCGCGGATACGTCTTGCTCAGATTCTCAACGTGGAGAAGGGGTTGCGGCGCGGGAGCAATTGCCATGAGATTATCCTTTCATTATCCGAGGCGATACCGATTTTCTGCCAGCACGTACAACCTTCTCCAAACGAGTCGATTGATAGAAACGACGTACACACACATCAAGGTCACTCCGAGGACGATTCTAGGAGCGTCACCGACTGTGGTTGCTTGGGTGATGTAATTGCCCAAGCCGTCCGCATGCAATGTCTTGTTACCCCACGTCACGACTTCCGCCACGATGCTGGCGTTCCACGCGCCTCCCGAGGCGGTAATGGCGCCGGTAACCCAAGCCGGAAAAATGGACGGAATGATGAGCTTCTTCCAGCGAGCCCAACCACCCATTCGCATATTGGTCGCCATCTCCCTCAGGTCGTTGGGGACCGCCATCGCGCCGGCAATCGTGTTGAACAACACATACCACTGGGCTCCGAGGATCATCAAGATGATCGCTCCCCAGTTGAGGTGAATGTGCAATTTAAGGAAGATGATCGTGGCGGCCGGAAAGAGAAAGTTTGCCGGGAACGACGCGCAGGTGAGTACGATCGGCTGAGCGATTCGGGCCAACCGGGGATTGAAACCGATCGCCACCCCAACCGGAGTCCAAACGATTGTGGCGAACACCAACAGCACAAGAACTCGCAGGAAGGTCAGTAGGCCTAACCACATGGCGTATCCGGTTTCGCGTATTCCAACTTCGGTGTTGACAAATCGCGCGCCATAAACAAGGCCGCCAACGACCATGCCTCCGAGCGCGATTCCAAAAACGAGGTCATTGTTAATCCGAAACCGCGACTTCGTGTGCCGACGCACCAAGACGGAATCCACAGGTAGGTGAGGGCTCGTAAACTTTGGAAGCTTTCGCTGCAGCCGTCTCCAGTAACGATTCAGGATTCTTGGTAGTTGGGCGGCGCGAAATAGGTCGAGCAACCAAGAGTGCGCCTGGACCGACGCCGAGCTCTTGTCCATGCGAAACTTTTCTGCCCATGCCACCACCGGTCGCCAAAATAGTTGATCGACCAAGACGATCAGAACAATCATCGTCACGATGGCCCAGCCCAACGCAGGAAGGTTCTTCACGGCAATCGCACTCGCGACGTAAGAGCCGATACCGGGCAAGGTGTAATTCCTATTCGAGACGCTGATAGCTTCCGAGGCTGCTACGAAAAACCAGCCGCCGCCGAAGCTCATCATTCCGTTCCAAACGAGCCCGATCATCGATGCCGGGACCTCGACGGACACAAACCGACGCCATTTTGAGAAGCGAAACACTTTGGCCGCCTCATCAAGTTCTTTGGGAAGAGTGATCAGCGAGTGGTAGAACGAAAACGTCATGTTCCACGCCTGGCCGGTGAAGATCGCAAAAATGCAGGCGAATTCTAGGCCGACGAGGCTCCCGGGGAACAGGGAGATGAAGAACGTGACCGTGACCGAGAGGAACGCGAGAACCGGCACCGACTGGAGGACGTCGAGCAATGGAACCAGCACCTTCTCGGCGAGGGCATACTTCGCTGCGACGTAACCGTAACCCAACGTAAAAATGACGGAGAGTCCAAGCCCGATGAACATCCGAATCGTCGATCGGATTGCGTAGTAGGGCAGGTTTACCGGATCGAGTTTGACTTCGGGTGTGATGTAGGGAGGCTTGAAGGCGACAAAGAAGCCACTTCCGACCTTAGCAACTGTGTAGAACAGCAGAAATAGCCCAAAAAGAAGCGCCGCATCGGCCATGCCGATCGGGCTCTTCGGAAGGGCGTATTTCGAAGGTAGACGGATCATTGGGCACGAATCCCAAACTCGGCCGATCACCGTCGGACGCGGCAAAAACCGGTCCGCGCTCGTGGCCGACACGCGTTAGGTGGGGTGTTGAGTGGGGCAGCAAACCCGCCCGCACTCGGCTACTCGTTGTACCCTTTCCCTTCCTGAAATTCCGACAATGTCGTACCCTTAACCGAAATTCGACACGGAGTTTCCGATGCCCCAGGAAGACACGTGATCGGCTGACTAGACTCGAACCTACGTCGCAATTGCACAGAGTAGAACACTCTGTGCAATTGGCTTGTATGACCAGGTCCGGCGACTCCGATTTACGGAGTTGCCGATGAAGCAACCTTTAACGAAGTCGCTTTCCAAACACCGTCCGAACCGAGGGTGAAGCTCATCACGGATCGGACTGGATGGTTTCCAAACCGGAGGTTGTACACCTGGTCCTTTGACCCGGCTGCCCGATCTTTGTCCGTGTCATGGGAGTCGGATCCATAGCTCTGAAGTGTTCCGTACTCACTCGCAAGCGAGTCTAACGGGCGCCTTAGCTGAGCGGCCACCCGTTCCGAAGCACAGGCCGAATCAATCGGACCGGGCTTTGTGGTCGACAAGTACGCCGCGAACACGATGTTACCGGTGCGGAAAGCAGGTTGATTCCGGTTTGGTAGCTTGCTTCTTTGGGATAGACGAGACTCATTCGTCGTACCAGATTCCGCGTCGTGAAACGGCTGGGAAGCTCTTGCAGTTGGACCACCCGTAGTGCTCTCGAGCGTGGACGAATCGAAGATCGAAGGGGGCCAACTCTTCGCGTACTCAATGGTAAAGAGCCAACTGGTGGTCCAACTTCCATGCTGCTCGTTTTGTCGCTCCATTCGGACGGGCAAATTGGTCCCTGGAATCAACCAGACAAGCGTCCGTTGCAGATTGTAGGTTGGAATACTAATCTCGCGTACGGATACCCCGTTGAGAGTGCGGGTCCCGAGATCCTCGGCATTAGCCTCCGCCCCTTCGATACCTGCCTGCTTGCAGAATTCTTGAAGGTCGATCTGCTTGGGACGCGGCGATGTCTCCTCCTGGCTGATTATCTTTCCCCGCCAGTCTCGACTCAGCCGGACCAGACCCGAGGATTTGTCGAATTCGAAAATGCGATCCCCACCAAACGAAGGAATCGACTTCTCCCGCCACTTGCCTGCCTCGTACCAAACTTGGTCGAGCAGTTCCAGCTGTCCCTCTTGGTGAGGACCGGCTGCTTGCCACAGACTCTGGTGATACGCCGTTCGATCCAACTCAGTGCTCTCCATCCCACGAACTGCCTCTTGGGCAGAAGCTGAATAGGCTCCACCGCGTCGGGTGCTCATCGTGGCGCCTAAAATCATCACAGCGGCGGCCCCAATCGCGACCCAGTGGCGAGCGAAAAAGACTCGGGGGACATAGCCACTTCCCTTTCGGACGCCATCCCTCTCAATGTTCGGCAGAAGATCTCGCTCCAAAGTGACTGGCTTGAACTCGGATGCCAAATAGTCGAGTCGGGTCACTTTGGACTGGTATTGACGACATGCCTCGCAGGAATCCAGATGGACTTGCACTCTATGCTCTTCTTGCGGACGATGACTCTCATTGGCCCAAGTGCTGAGCCTTCGTTGTACAGAACTACATCTCATGGGATGCCTCCGGCGTATCGGACAAAACTGATTGCAGGGAGTTGACCGCCCGATGGACCCGGAATTTAACGGTTCCCACGGGGATACGAAGGACTGAGGCAGCTTCGGAGCACGTCAGCCCTTGACATTTGACAAGCAGAAACGCTTCACGTTGAGCCGGAGAAAGCGTTGCAAGCGCCTGCGACAGATCAAGTCGCATGGCATACTGCGCGTCGGCGGAAACCGAACGCGGTTCCGCCGCTCCTTCTAGAGAAACATTTCGCGACTCGTGTCGACTTCGATGTGCCCGGACTCGATACAGAGCCACTCTGTAGAGCCAGGTCTTCGCACTAGACCGGTTTTTCAATCGATGGAATCCTTGTAGGGCTCCCACAAATACCTCCTGGGTGAGATCCTCAGCCAACGTTGGATTTCCGCATAGTCGCAGGCAAAACCGATAGATGGCGTCGCTGTGTGCGCAGTACAGCGCCTCGAATCCAAGGTGCTCATCCATCGGTTGTGCTTGATCCAACATCGCTCTCGACTTCACTCTCGGTGGTTAAAGTGCTTTGAGACCTGCAGATGGTTGGACTTCCTCAAAATTCTCTTGCAAATTCCCTTGGGTGGCCAGCGCTTTGCGGGCTATCTCCAGGAACCGAGGCAGAATGGGTGACGATTCATCTTCGAGATAGGCCATGGTCAAATCGATGGTCGGAGCCGGTTCCGAGATTGGCCGATAAACCACCCCGTCGCGCCGTAGGTTTTGAACCACCCCCGGCACAATCGTGAGACCGAGGCCGGCAACCACAAGACTGATCGCCGTCTCCACTGCGTCCACTTTCTGAACCACATTGGGCGAGAAACCGCGGGTCTCGCACAGACGAACGATAAGCCGAGCATATCCAGACAAAAGCGATTGGGGAAACTGGATGTACGGCTCGTCCTTCAAGAGATCCATGTCGATCTCCATGTGCCTAGCGAGCGGATGGTCGGTGGGGACCGCCACCAAAAGTGGGTCTTTCGCAAGGACTTCGTGCACGATTCCTGGCGCTAATTCGGGCAACCGGGAGAATCCGATGTGAATCTTCCGCTCAAGCAGCGCCTGGTTCTGTTCGTGGCCCAAGAGTTCGTTCAGCACCAGTTCCACATCTGGGTACTTGTCCCGGAAGGTGCGCAGGATGTCTGGAAAAACGTCGTATGAGAGCGAACCCACGAAGGCCACACTTAACGATCCTGATTCTCCACGACTTGCCCGAACCGCCCTCTCTGAAGCTTCGTCAACTCGTCGGAGAATCGCCGTCACGTCCAGTAGAAATGACCTACCGGCAGCCGTGAGGCCTACCCTCCGGTTTGTTCGCTCAAAAAGACGGACACCAATTTCAGTCTCCAACTGCTTGATCTGTTGACTAAGAGGTGGTTGTGCCATGAAAAGTCGCTCGGCGGCTCGTCCGAAGTGGAGTTCTTCCGCAACCGCCACGAAGTACCTCAAATGTCTCAGTTCCATCGTTTGATATCTAGCAAGTCTTAATGGGATCGAAATTCGATATTGGACATATCAATATGGATCAGCCAATATTATAAATGGACTTGAGCGATGCGGCCTAACCGAAGGACTACATGAGAGTAAACGCCGCAATCATCAAACCTTGGCAACGAGCAAACCGAGGCAGCTCTGCTCTCGCGCTCGAAGAATCGGATCAAGCTCCCGTCTTTACTCGCACCCTGCTGTTTACGTTTGCCGTCGCATGCGGTCTGGGCATTGCAAATGTCTATTACAATCAACCCCTGCTTGGCCAGATGGGTCGTACCCTTCATGTCTCGGTGAGTCAGATTGGATCGATCCCGATGCTGGCCCAAGGGGGATTTGCGGTTGGGGTCCTCTTCATGGCGCCTCTGGGGGATGTGCTTGAGAGGCGACGACTAATTACAACCATGGTATGGCTCGTGGCATTTGGTCAGGCTTTGGCAGCGTTAGCCCCAACACTCGCCCTGCTCCAGTTCGCGAGCTTTGTGGTTGGGGTCACGAGCGTTATTTCCACCCTCGTTCTTCCCTTTGCGATTAAGCTATGCTCCCCCAAGCAGCGGGGAGCGACCGTGGGGCTCCTCAGCTCCGCAATGCTGATCAGCATCCTCTTGTCCCGCACCCTCAGCGGGGTAATCGGACAGAACCTCGGTTGGAGATCGATGTACGGAATCGCCGCGATCATGATGGTGGGACTGGCTTTTGTTCTCCGGTCCCTCCTTCCCACCAGCCAGCCCTCTGCCTCCATGCGGTACAGCGAGCTGATCAGTTCCACATTCCGACTTGCGATCCAGAACCGAAGACTTCGGCAATCGACGGTCAACGGAATGCTCCTTTACGGAGCCCTAAGCGCATTTTGGGCGACGCTCGTGTTCCTTATCGAAGGTCCGTCTTACCGCTACGGAATGGCGGTAGCCGGAACGTTTGGCATAGTGGGCGCCGCGAGCGCCATGTTTGCGCCCGTCGTCGGAAAGCTTGCCGACCGTTTCAGCCCTCGACTTCTGGTGGGACTTGGAACCACCGCCATGCTAGTCGCTTACCTGATACTTGGCTTCTTTGGACTCAAACTTTGGGGATTGCTCGCCGGAATCATCATCCTCGACATGGCAGCCCAGGCCTCTACGATCTCCAACCAGACGATCGTTTACAGCCTCCCAAGTGAGGTTCATAGCCGGGCTTACACCGTCTACCGCGCCGCCTATTCGCTCGGAGGAGCGGCGGGCGCTTGGTTAGGCGCCTACGGTTGGAGCGTCGCGGGCTGGACCGGCGTGTGCACGGTTGGCGTCACCTTGATCACCACCGCTGGCCTGCTGCACTTGGCTTCTCAATTGCGCTACGCACGCTGAAAAGTCACCCAAACGCACGACTTGCCACCAACCGACGGCGTGAATTGAAACGACTTAGCGTCACTCAGGTTGACCTTTACGGCAGGGCCATCGTTCGTACGAACCAGGACGGCGCCTGACAGTCCACTGTAGTACAACGGAATCGACACTGCTTCCTTCAAGGGAGTCTGCAACGGGTTGTAGACGACTGCCATCGCCTTTGTATCCAGACTTGGATTCACGTGGAGGACCGTGTCGAGGTGACGACCGTTTGCCCGACTCACATGGATGACATCCGATTCAAGAATCGATCGGTGACCGAGGAACCAACTAACCCACTTTTTGACCATAGTGCGCGTCACTTCCGAGTCGTAAAGTCGAGAGCCCCGATAACAAGATTGGGCGCCGTAACCGAAGTTGTTCATGAGGTGAAGACCGTAATCTGGGAGGTGATCCTTCAATGGCTCGATGGTGGCGGCCTGCCCACCGCCCTGGTATTCCACGAGCGGAGTCATCATCCAACCCATTGTGGGCGTCTTCTCCCAGGTTCCGTCGAATAGGTTCTGGCGCGCATGGATATGCTGCTGTTCGCGCGGCAGCGACCAGTTGGTTTCCCGGTAGCCCATGCCTGTCTTGTTCGATCCGGCTAGGAAGTAGTTGTCGGGCACGTTCAGGTAAATCCCTTGCGACCGGCACCAATGGTAGAAGTCGGTGATCGTCTGATACTGGGTCCATTGGGAGTCGGCAAGACCTCGGTGCCCGGGGTGATTCACCGACGCGCAAACGTCTCCGGGGTAGCTTCCGTCGTGTTCAAGTAGATCGAAGTTCGTCTTGCTCAGGAACGTCTTAAGGTGCTTGAAGTAGTCGATGCCCCATTGGCTTCCCAGGCAAGGCGCGGAGCCAAATACCGCTCCTCCCGGCTTCCCCGTTTTGGGATCAATCACATCCGTCTCGGGATCGATACTGCGGCTGGCGAGGAGCGAGTATCCACCGATCTGAAGCCCCTTTGCATGAGCGTAGTCCGCCCATTTCCGATATTTCAGGATGTTGGCATCGGAAACATCCTCCATGTTCAGCCCACTTCCGAATGAGAAGATGACCATCTCAAAGCCCACATCGGCGGCCTGATCGATCGCTCGTTTGACCACGGTCGGATCCGTCGAAGTCAGGTGAAGCATGATCGGATTCTCCGTCGCCCATGGCGCTTGAGACCGGAAGAACTTTCTCACTTCGAGACCCTTTCGCTCACGGTCGGTGGAGTCGTTCAAGAGCAAGTAGGTTCGAAACGAATCGAGTCCTTGACCCGGGGCCAAATCTGCGTCCGGCCCAATCGGCGATTTTACGAGGAGCTTGCAAGGGGTCTGTAGTTCGTAGTTGACTTGGGTCGTGTAATCCGGCTCTGTGACCCAGTTGATCGCCCTCCACTCCGGCCTACCCGCCATTCCACAGAAGTTGAAGTCGGTGAAGACGGACACCGATGGCTTCTTCCAATCACGTGCGTCTGGATCGGACTCTGCCTCGATCAAGCTGAGGTTTTCCGTTGTGAAGCTGTTCAACCGGATCGTCTTTTGCGATCGGTTAACAACCGTCAATAGCTTCGAAACCAGCGGGATCCCGTCGTAGATGTCGTACTCAACATCCGCTTCGATCCCTTCCCCTTCGAAAACAAGCTTGATCGCCTTTCCCACGGGAGGCCACTGGGCGGAAGTCGAATGACGAGTGTGGACCCAAGGTATCGACGACTTTGGAGTCGACAGTTCGTAGCGCGCAAACTTCAGCGCCCCAGGGATTGCTTTGAGAGACGACCGCCAAGAATCGAAAAGAAAGGCGCGATCGGGTTGTCCCTCGAGACCACCCACAACGATCCTCTTACCATCGACCACGAGATCCGCTTCCGGGCCGACCGCGCGAAGAAGTGATTCCCCGGTCATCAAGTTGTCGAGAGAAACCGTAGTCGCGTTCGGTGTCAACTGAATGTGTTGTGACACAAGCCCATTGGAGAGCGTGACCCCATCGGAATCCCTACGGATGTCCGCCTTTGCAGAGACCGATCCAAGGAGCCAGTCTTCGGATGAAGTGGGCGAATTTGCAGGTAGGAGGAGAGCGTTTAGGAGGATCAGGGAGCAGAGCATGACAATCAGAGAGAGGCTCTATGATAGTCTCGTGGCTCACGATTGGGAAGCCGGGGATTGAGTGCGCGAATCCTCACCAGAAACTTTTGCCACGGATCGTGAAGGCAGAGGTCCAGACCCATAGGTCCTGCTGAGCCGAGTCGCACAAATGGAGAAAAGATCGCAGCCCAAAGACTGCGATCTGTTCTCTATGCCGTTTTTGAATCGGGAACCCGCCGGACCTACTCCTTGGGAGGGGCGATCAGTTCAGCAACCTTCGGGTCGGTAAGATTGTCGCCGGTAACGAGAGTTGCGCCAGTGTCGATTCGCTTTTCGACTGGCTTACCGTGAATTTTGTCAACGATCGCTTTTACCGCGAGATAACCCATGTTACGTGGGTTTTGGACGACCAGTGCATCGATCTGCTTAGCCTTCAGTCCATCGATGAGCTTAGGAGACGCATCGAAACCGACGAATTTGACCTTTCCAGCCTGGCCGTTATCCTGAAGGACTCGGAGCATGCCAAAAGTGGTGGACTCGTTAGGGGTATAGATGCCGTCGATGCTCAGAGAGCCATCCGCCTTCTTAAGAGGAGACAAAAGGTTCTCTCCTGCCTTCTGAGCCGTTTCAACCGTGGCCCCGCCGTATTGGTTCGAGCTGACAACCTTGATTCCGGGATTCTTCGCAATCTCGTCAAGGAAACCCTTCTCGCGAGACATCGTGCTAGCCGACCCTTCCTCGTAGCGAAGGACCACGATCTGGCCTTTGCCCTTTAGAAGTTTGACCATCTCCTCACCGGCGATGTGTCCACCCTTTTCGTTGTCGGTGGCCACGAAGCTGACCGTGTCAACGCCATTTACTGCCGAGTCGATGATGACGACCGGGATTTTTGCGTTTTGGGCCTCGACGACCGGTCCTTTAAGAGCCGTAGCATCAAGCGGCGCCAAGACGATTCCATCTACGCCCTTGGTGATAAAGTCTTCGACGACCTTGATCTGGCCTTCTCGGTCATCTTCCTTCTGGGAGCTCTTCCACAGAATGTCGATCCCGCCCAGTTCGTCATGGGCCCTCATGGCCCCTTCTTTAAGGCTCTTCCAGTACTCGTGAGTGGCGCCCTTTGGAATGACCGCGATTTGGAGCTTCGCTCCCTTGGTCGCAGGCGTCGTGCCCTTGTCTGCCGTTTCTGTACTCGCGCTGCCACCGCCGCCGTTGCAGCCAGCAAGCACCATCGCCGCCGCGAGCGTCATTACCCCATATCTACGCATTCCAAATTCCTCCTGATATCCATTGAATCTCCCCAAGACAGGTCCTGAATAGATTGCCAGTGGGGAGAGTTTAAGCTCTCCCGAACTGGAATTGCTATTCTGACTCAGCCTGAACACGATTCTCGCGGTCTAAAGTCGGTAGGTGAGGTTTCCCTTGACCTTCGGCTCGGTAACTCCCCTCAGAAAACGTCCGAGGTCGTCGGTCACTGCCAATCGTGCCCTGCCAACGTCGGCCGGAATTCGCGTCTTCCCCATGACGAGGGTACAGTGCTTGCCGTTTGGCAGATCCACAACCGCTTGAGCGCTTCCGTGGTTCAAATCGATGGTGGTCCCCTTGTAGGACAACCTGTTCCCATGCACCTGCAATCCAACTTGATCGCAGAGTGGCTTGAGCCACGGAAGGGACTCGGGAGATCCTATAATTCGGAGCCCGGAGAGTTCCGGCGTCACCTTCGATTCCGCCGCGTCGCCGCCCGATCGGGCTGCCCAGTCAGTGTGGGTCGGATCGACGAGAGTCTTTAGGGTCTGCATCGAGTCAAGCTGAATCGGAACCTCATCTGGTCCCATCTCGCGCAAAGCCTGTCGGAATGGATCGACGGATACGAGGGCTGGCTTTGGACCGGCAAACTTGAAATGATCGCCTGCCAGGGTGTCGACCAGGTGATAGCTATCCAGTCCATTCTTCGAGCGCGTCAGAATCAACAGTGGCATCCGAAATCTCTTTCCCTTCCAGTTGAGATCGATCTGAGTTGCGCTGTTTTGATAGCGAACCTTGGCCGAAAACTTCGCATACCCAGGTCGGTCTATCCAGTCGGAGAAGAATGAGCCTAGCCTTAGGGACGGAGAGTCTTTTATGGCCACTGATTCAAATTCGGGCCACTCGGCCGGTGTGCCCTTCTTATGCACGGCTATCCAGTCATGCATCGTACGGATCATCTTTGGAGTTCCCATGAGCTGCTCCAGCATTTGAAGTACTCTCGCGCCCTTTCCGTAACCTAAGGAGCCCGACACGCTGCCCGCATCCACTCCGCCATTGATGATCGCAACATCGTCGTATTCAGGTGCGCCGGCCGCCGTTTGTACAAAGGCGAGGCGGCGTTCGCTGACGTTTCCGAGAGGGACATTTCGGTGATAGAGGCCCTCGCAGAATACGGCGAAACTCTCGTTCCAGAAGGAGTGCAGGTAGGTGTTGTCCATAATTCCACCCCACCAGGTGTGGGATGGCTCATGAGCGTCCTCACTTGGAAGTCCTCCTCCGTAAGTGGCGAACGAGTACGCCTCAAGTGCGCCACCGCCGTAAACGGCGCTGTCGACTGCACCATAGCCTGAGAACGGGAACGGTGAGAATTGCTCGTAGAACTTGATAATGGGGGCATAGAGTTCCGTTTGAGCCTTCATCGCCTCCGGCGACATTCGAAGACTCCACATGGAAAACCGTCGTCCCTCAATCACATTGCTGAACGTCTTATACGGAGCAGCAGAAACGCTGTAGTAGGTGACGGGCAGATCCATCCGATACTTGGCAACTTCTTCGTCGGGTGAATGAGTAACGGCAACCTTCTCTCCTTGGGCCACCGGAGTCCAGCCGACCGGTGCATGGACCTCGATGTCAAAAGGAGCCGGGCCCCGCGCGATCATCGGATACCAATAGTCATTGGTAAGCGTGGCTTCCTTTTCGCTGATGCTTCCTGCGTAGTCCGGGAGATCGACCGTGGCTGTGTAGTGGACTGAATATTCGAAGCTCGGCGTCGACGGCTTTTCAAGCAGGACCACCCCCTGGCTCTGGGAGAACTTAACCGAGTTTCCAGACTTGTCGGTGACCTGATCCACCACGTACTGCGGAGACATCCGAAACAGGAACTGAGAATTCGATGTGGAGGATCGAAATCTGATTCGATCCGTGATATCGACTCCCTTCGTTTCAGGATGAAATTTCACGACAAAAGAGTGCCGGTCCACATTGACTCCAAGGGTTTCTGCTTCGGGGATGAACTTCAGCTTCTCGCCGACGCGCTGGAAGACCAATTCCCCAATGTCTTCGCTGGTCAACTTGGTCCCAATCACCACCAGTCCTTCCCCACTCTTGAGGGGTGGCACTTCGGTGGCCGACCAACCAAATCGCCCTACATCATATGCTCCACCCGCCTGCAGAATTCGAAAGGGATCTCTCTGCCCTTTAGGGGATGGGGCCAGTAACTGGCGGAGCGCATCGAAATTCCTTCCCTTAAGCAAGACATCGATCTGATCGATCGTTGTGGGAGTTTGTAAGACGAGTAGTGCCACCAGGAGCATGTCAGCAAGTATGCCCAGCCCGGCGCTTTTTGGACAGATTGCTGGTTCGCAATTGCCCGTCCAGACGTCAAAATAGAGGTAGATGCACGACCACGCTGAATGCTCACACCATAAACCGGCTAACTATAACTGGGCATTCGCTCTCGGGATCACTCTCAATTTAAGCTTCGTTCTCGGGGAGACCGTCATTGGTATCGCCAACCACTCCCTGTCGCTTTTGGCAGACGCTGGCCACAATCTGGGGGACGTCTTAGGCCTCCTGATGGGCTGGATTGCATCCATCATCGCGCTGCGGCCGGCGACGGAGAGGCGCACTTATGGGTTTCGAAAGTCGACAATCCTTGCCGCCTTTGGAAACTCCGCACTTCTTCTCGTGGGCGTAGGAGCCATTACTTGGGAAGCTATCCGACGTTTGTCAGAACCGGTTGCGGTTCCCGGAACGATCGTAATGGTGGTCGCCGGGGTCGGAATCCTGGTAAACGGCGGAACTGCCTTGGCTTTCGTGCGTGGAAGGAAGGACGACCTAAACCTTGAGGGCGCCTACACCCACATGCTCGCCGACGCGATCGTCGCGTTTGGCGTGGTGTGTGGCGGCTTCCTGATGAGGTCCACGGGTATTGGATGGATCGATCCGATAATGGGGTTGATCATCGCCGTCATCGTAGCCGTTGGTTCATGGCGTCTTCTCCGCCGATCCATCGAGATGGCCATCGACGCCGTCCCCGAGAAGTTGAGCGTGCCCGAACTCCGAGAGTTTCTTGAGAACCTAAGCTTGGTTGACGCCGTGACGGACTTGCATATCTGGTCAATCAGTACGACGGAAACCGCCCTGACCGCTCATCTGGTCGTGGGTTCCGATGTTCCACCGTCTTTTGCTTCAGATATCGCCGAGTCACTTCACGAACGGTTTCATATCGATCACAGCACGATTCAACTGGACCAAACGGCGAGACCATGCACCTTGAAGGTTTAGGGTATCCTATTGAGGCTGTTTGTCCGGCGGTGTAGCTCAGTTGGTTAGAGCATGCGGTTCATACCCGCAGTGTCGGAGGTTCGAGTCCTCTCACCGCTACCAAGTCCTTATAACAGTCCCCCACCCTCCAGTGGTACCCTCTAACCGATGGTTAGCCAGGTCCAATCTGAACTGCATTTAGAGGATTTCGTCGCGTCTACGGAGGCCCGAGGGGGCTTCATCAGATTTCCCAATGCCGAATCGCAGCCGCGGATCATACTGAATCTGGGAAAGATTTCTGGGCTCAGCCAGTTCACCTGCACTCATCGATACGAACCGTTTTGGATGACGGCCAAAGCCGGAAAGACACTTAGCTCCATGCCACCCGAGACCCAGTTTTTCCTGGGAAGACTCGCGGACGGGGATTACTTGATGATCGTCCCATTGGTAGACGGCCTAGTGCGATGTTCCATTCAGGGCTCGTCGGAAGGCGAACTTGAGATTGTCGCAGAGACGGGAGATAGCGCGGTCCCGGTCGCGGATTTCACCGGGCTTTACGTGGCTCGCGGAACGCGCCCCTATGAGATGATTGAGGTTGGCGCAGCATCTGTCAGCGACCATGTTGGGACCGGAAGACTCCGCGCGAAGAAGTCACTCCCAGCGTTTTCGGACTGGTTTGGCTGGTGCACCTGGGACGCTTTTTACCAGGATGTCACCGCGAGCAAGGTTCAAACCGGCCTGCAGAGCTTTCGTGACGGTGGAGTCGAACCAAAATTCCTGATTCTCGACGACGGCTGGCTCACCGTGAAAGAAGACGAGGACAAGTCCAAGCGTCTCACGTCCTTCCAAGCAGATGACGTCAAATTTCCAGGCGGCCTCGCCCCCATGGTTTCGATGGCCAAGGGTGAGTTCGGCGTCAAGACAGTCATTGCGTGGCACGCGATCACCGGATACTGGGGTGGAGTCGATCCTCATTTCTCGGATTACCACAGCCAAGTCAGGCCACGTGTCCTTTCGCCTGGGCTGAAATATCACCAAGAGGAGATCCCCTGGTGGGGCGCCAGTATTGGACTCGTTCCGTGGCACGAGAGCTACCGATTCTTTCAGGACTTTCATCGCACGTTGCGTAAACAAGGAATCGATGGGGTCAAAGTCGATGTACAAGCCCAACTGGAGATTGTCTCCGATGGCAGCGGCGGACGGGTACCGCTAATGCAGAAGTATCACGAAGCTTTGGAAGGAGCCGTTGCCGTCAACCTGAACGGTAACCTGATCAACTGCATGTCGTGCGCTAACGAGATGCTGTACGGGGCTCCGATTTCAAATCTGACTCGCACCTCAACCGACTTCTGGCCCGACCTTCCAGAGAGTCATGGCAAACATCTTTATGTGAACGCTCAGGTTGGCGCTTGGTTCGGTGAGTTCATCCACCCCGACTGGGACATGTTTCAGTCCGGGCATCCCGCCGGAGAGTTCCATGCGGCAGGTCGAGCAGTAAGTGGAAGTCCCGTTTATGTATCCGACAAACCGGACGCTCACAACTTTCCTCTTCTAAAAAAACTCGTGCTCGCAAACGGAGCAATCCTCCGCGCGACGAGACCGGGACGTCCGACACTGGATTGCCTTCTTCAAGACCCCACCTCGGAAGATGTTCTGCTAAAGATCTTCAGCACGAACACTTTAGGCGGCGTAGTGGGAGCCTTCAACGCGCGATACAGCAAAGAAGGGCCGAAGTCGGTGATTTCTGGCGTTGTCAAGCCTGAAGACGTCGATGGTCTCCTCGGACAGACGTTTGCCGTATATGCCCATAAAACGGAGGAACTGCGTGTGCTCGCAGGCAACGAGGGCTGGGACCTGACTCTCGGCGAACTCGATTTTGAAATTTTCACGGTGATGCCAATCGCCGACGGCTTCTCGCCATTAGGGCTTGCCGATAAATTTAATGGGGGTGGGGCCGTCCGATTTGCCTATCGGGAGCAGAAAACCTGGGGTGTGGAACTAGTCTTCGGAGGAAGCTTTATTGCCTACTGCGATCGACTGCCGCTCGCGACAACCGTCGATGGAGAACTGGTTCGGTTTGACTACGATGAAAAGCGGAAGCTCCTAATCGTTCCCGTCCCAGAGCGCCCGAATCCTACGGTCTACATCCAACTTCCGGCTTAGACTAGACCCCCTAGGTCGACGTCGCAACGGCTGCCTCGTCCTAAGCCGATCGTCCGAGGCAGAGGGCCGCGACGAGGGTGCATCTGAACCCTCGTCGCAACGCGACACCTCGAAGGACCCATGCTTTCGATCGTAGTCTGAAGTTTGCGAAGGTTCTGCGTTCCCCGTCTTCAGGCGAGGATCACTCGCCCTTACGAGTCGGATACTTACTCGTGCCGCAGGGCAACGATGGGATCAAGTTTCGAGGCGCTCAATGCGGGGTACAGCCCGAATACCATACCGATAAGGGCGGAAAACAGGGCTGCCATTAGCGCGGCAGGAATGGGAAACGGCGATTGAAGTCCGTCGGCATTGGGCCACTTTTGTGATGCGGTCACTACCGCCACAATCTGGCCAAGTCCCCAGGCGATACCCATTCCAACCATTCCCCCAATGAGACTTAGGGTTCCTGCCTCCACGAGAAATTGGGTGAGAATCGAGCCACGCTTGGCGCCCACTGCCTTACGAAGGCCGATCTCCTTCGTCCGCTCCGTCACCGAAACCAACATGATGTTCATGATGCCGATGCCGCCGACGAGGAGAGAAAGGGCGGCCACTGCCGCAAGAATTCCTCCGGCTGCGCCTACCACGCCACCGAACACCTTCAAGATCGATTCTCGGGAGTCAATTCGATAAATCGCTTTGTTGTGCGATCGGATCATCATCGCTTCCCAAACCGACTGCATCGCGTCATCCACCTTGACCCCAGGCTTGGCCCTCAGCATGATCATGCTGAGATTTCTGCCCCCCACCCATTTCAGTTGGGCAGTTGTGAGGGGAACGAGCAGCATCCGGGACGTGCTGTCTCCCATGAAGTCCATCTTCTCCACGACCCCGATGACTTCAAGGGCAATACCGGGAAGCAGAATCAGTTTCCCGATCGGCTTCTTGTCTGGGAAGAGGCGGTCACGTACATCCTCGCCGATGACGCACACGCTTCGCGCACCTCGAACGTCCTGTTCTGTGATCGAACGACCGGCGATCATGTTGAACCGGTTCAGTTCCCTGAAGTTCTGGTCCGCCGCGTAGATTTGGGGATTGTCCATCGACAGGTTCCCAACCGTGGCGGTCTTGGAAGGCACGTTCACCATTCCACAGACGATGTCCAGGGACTTGACTCGCGAAGTCAAAAATTGCAGATCGTCGGTTTTTAGGCCGTCGACGCCGCCAGCCGTCTGTTGTCGTCCTCTTCGACCGGGATCGAAGAAAATGAACATCGTGTCGGCCCCGAGTTTCTTGAATTGACTATCCAGATAGAACTGGAATCCATTCGAGACCATTACGATCATGGTCACGCTCATGACACCAATGATCACGCCGAGCATGGTTAGAAATGCTCGCAACTTGTGCAAGCGGAGCATTCCTAACGCAATCAGGAAAGACTGTAGGACATTCATTAACCGTCATTCCCGAACTGCATAGCGCCCTTTCGGGCCGGACCCGCATAGGCCGGCTTTACCAAAATGTCGCCTTCCTTAACGCCTTCCGTGATTTCAATCTCAGATCCGGATGAAGGTCCGACTTTAACCAACACCTTCTTGGGGGCTTTGGGATTCCCGTTCGCCAACATCACGTAAGACTGGCCACCTTCGTGGACGATGAAGTCCACCGGCGCTTTAAGCACGTTCTCGTCGTGGATCACGTCCAGCGAGCACTTCGCCGACATTCCTGACCGAAGCAGCGGGTCACCTGATGAGAGTTTGATCTCCACTTGGTACTTCACCACATTGTCGGTGGAACTGCTGGCGGTCGAGGCGCCGGTGTCAGCTTGAATATCCTTGCTTGCCGGCGCAATCTTGGAAACAACTCCCTCGAACGAATGGTTCGGAATCGCGTCGACATCAATCTTTGCCTTCATGCCGACTTTCATCCGGGCCACGTCGATTTCGTTGACATCAAGTTTGACTCGCATCGTGCTGCGGTCCTCAATCTTTACGATCGTCGATCCG
>CAIVDU010000062.1 GCA_903904815.1 uncultured Armatimonadota bacterium | reverse complement strand
TCGCAGCACAACTGGCGTGCAATCTCGGATTGGTTAAGCCCTTGACGATGAAGTCTCAACGCCAGGGACTTTTGAGCTTGGGTGAGACGTGGCGCCACTGGCGACCTCCTGTGTTTGGTACTCCACTCTCACAGGAACGTTGCGCTCACCCATTGAAACCGCCGGTAGCGAACTCCACGGGATTCAGAACCCGGGGTTTCGCGTGCCGCCACTGATCATGGGCCACGAATTCGTTGGTCACACGAGCGATGGCCGACGAGTGGCGGTCGATCCTCTGGTGTCGTGCGGCGAATGTGACCTCTGTGCTACGGGTCACACGCAACTCTGTCGCTCTCGACAATTGCTTGGCGCCCACCTCGCCGGCGGATTCGCCGAGCGAGTGTCGGTACCCGAGTCCTCCGTCCATAACTTGCCCGATGACCTCGACTGGGATCGTGCCGCATTGATTGAACCGGTCGCCAATGCGGTGCACGCCTGGGCGCTGGCGGGAGAGCCCAGAGGAAAGCGCATCGGCATCATTGGATGCGGACCAATCGGTCTCGCCTGTCTCGAAGTCGCACGATATAACGGGGCGGCCTCAGTGGCATGCGCTGATCTCTCGGGCGAACGACGGGCCGTCGCCGTGGGGATCGATGCCGACCACGTTGGCGACGCTCTCGAGGGCGAGTTCGACGTCATCTTCGACGCGGTCGGCACCGGAGGCACCCGACGCGCGTCGGTGGAGCGACTCATCCCTGGCGGTACGACAATCTGGCTCGGACTTAGCAATGCCGACGCCGGTTTCGATGCCGCCCACGCGGTACGCATGGAAAAGAACATCCGGGGATCGTTCGCCTACACCGATGCGCAGTTTGTGGAAGCGATCACGATGGCTCCCCACTTGGACCTTTCGTGGTCGACGACGTATCCACTCACTGAAGGTGCGGAGGTCTTCAATCAATTGATGGCCGGCGGGACCACGACCATCAAGGCCCTTCTGCGACCCTGACACCGAGCAGACTCACTCAGACGCGGCTATATCCACCGTCAATGGGAATGTTGGCTCCGGTGAGGAAGGGCGATGATCCCGAACAAAGGAAAGTCGCCGCCTCGGCGATCTCTTCAACGGTACCGAAACGTCCAATGGGGTGTCGCGAGAGCAACACCCGCTCGAACGCGCGGCCGTCGTTCATGCCCTCCATGACGCCCTCGTGCAGCGCAGTGCGAACGACACCCGGCATCAATGTGTTTGAGATGATGCCGCGCGGTCCGTATTCGACGGCGATGTGATCCGACAGCATGTTCAGCGCGGCCTTCGACATATCGTAGGCACAGTCCCCCGCCCACACGGTGGTCGCGCACACCGAGCTGATGTGGAGCATCGACCCGCCACCCGCCGCGAGGAGATGTGGAATCGAAAATTTGGCGATGAGGAACGGACCACGGACATTGACCGCCATGATGGCGTCAAATTCGTCGGTTGGCCAGTCGGCCACTTCGTGCCAGGTATTTGCGTCGATGCCCGCATTGTTCACCACCGTGTCCAAACCAGAGAGGCCGTGCGCCGCCTCGTGCACTATCCGTTCGGCCTCCTCCGAAACGGCGACGTCCCCGATGACCGGCACCGCCTGACCACCGTCGTCGATGATCATGCGACACGTCTCGTGGACTCTCTCGGCGCTACGTCCCCCAACGGCGACCGCCGCACCTTCGCGCGCAAAACGCAGTGCGATCTCTCGCCCAATGCCGCTGGACGCGCCGGTGACGAGCACTCGCTTTCCGATGAGTCTGTCCATTTCATCTCCTTCTACTCTCGAACACCACTTCTTATGACGACTAACCCTCAGACGAAGGGGACGTCACGGGCAAACGCTTGGCCAACAACTCGGCAATGGACGTGGGCCGCACGTCCGAGAGATGTTGGACCTGGAGGCGACAACTGAAGCCGTCGGCGACCACCGTCGACGTCTCGGCGCGCGATTCGATGCCCGGCAGGAATCGATCCTTCGCGATCACGCGCGACAATGCGTCGTGTTCTCGCTGGTATCCGAATGAGCCCGCCAGCCCACAGCATCCGAGATCGAGGACCTCGACGTCGAAGCCGGCTCGGGTGAGGAGGTCACGATCGGCGTCGGTACCCTGGACCGCGCGTTGATGGCAATGGGGGTGCAATGACAGCTTCTCTGAATCTTCCCCGATGGGTGGCCCCCACGACACGTCGGTCAAATACTCGCTGAGGCTACGACTCTGAGCAGCTAGCAACGCGGCGCGGGGGTCAGCGAAGAGAAGCTTGGGGATCTCGTCACGAAAGGTGGCGAGACAACTTGGTTCGGGCACCACGACGGGTAGTCCCGCCGCGAGGTAGGGCTCGAGTATGTCGAGAACATCGCTCGCCGATGCCTTGGCTCGCTTAAGCATGCCCGAGTCGTAGAGGGTCCTTCCGCAACACGCCCAGTTCCTCGGAACCACCACTCGCTCGCCCGCGGCGGTGAGAACGTGCGCCGTCGCGACACCACGGTCCGGCCAGAAGAGATCGGTAAAGGTGTCTGGCCAGAGCACCACCGTGGGGTTGGCTTCGGTGCCGAGGCGACGGCCCACGTCGGTCCGGCGAAAGGTCGGTCTCGCAAATGGTGGTGCGGGGCGTTCGACGCTGAGACCGGCCAGTGACTTCAAGATTTTGGCGCTGGACGGGCGCGAGAGCATCAGGTTCACCAGTCGCGCCACACGCGACGCGCGACGCCCGATCCACGGAAGGAGTCCGAGGGCGTACGCGGCCCGTGGACGCAGTCGACCAGCGTAATAGTGCGAGAGGAACTCCGCCTTATAGGTCGCCATGTCGACGTGGGTGGGACAGTCGACGGCGCACCCCTTGCACGAGAGGCAGAGATCGAGTGCTTCGAAGACCTCATCGTTGCGCCACGACTCCGGCGTCGTCTCGCCCTGAAAGAGTTCACTGAGCAGTTTTGCCCGCCCGCGCGTCGAATGCTTCTCGTCGCGCGTCGCCCGAAACGACGGGCACATCACTCCCGCATCGTTACTGCGGCATTTGCCGACACCCACGCACCGCTCAACGGCGCCCTGGAGCGTTCCGCCGTCCTGCGCGAAGGGGAAAGTGGTGACGTTCAACAGCGATCGGCGATAGGAGGGACCGTAGCGAATGTTCGTATCCAGGGGAAAGGCGTCGACCACCTTGCCCGGATTCATCATGCCCGAAGGATCCCAGATGGTCTTGAACTTGCGAAACGCCTCCATCATGGTTGTTCCGTACATCCGAGACAGTAACTCACCTCGAGCTTGACCGTCGCCGTGTTCTCCCGAGATCGAGCCCCCCAGCGACACACACAGGTCAGCCGCGCGTTCGACGAATCGTCGATATGACGCGAGCCCCGGCACGCTCGACAAGTCGAAATTGTTGCGGGTGTGCACGCAGCCCTGACCGAAGTGGCCATACCACGCACCCGTGTACCCGAACTCCGCCCACAGGTCACGAATGCCGCGCATATAGGCCCCGAGTTTCTCGGGCGCCACTGCGGCATCCTCCCATCCCTCGTAGTTGACGGGTTGACCCACCGGGTGCGCGGTGGCGCCAAGTCCCGACTCACGAATCTGCCACACCTCGTGCTGGTCTCGTTCATCTCGCAGAACGACCGACGACACCGACTGGGGCAATGAAGCGATCAACGTCGCGACCCGGATCTCGACCTCAGCTTCCTCGTCCGCTCCGATCTCGCACAACAACCAGCCCTCACCCGCGGGCAAGTGTCGCAGATTGGTGACGTGCAGATTGGATCGCCGCATCTGCTCGACGAGGCGACCATCGAATCCCTCGAGGCCAATGAGCGGGTGCGTCAACAGTTGCGGGACGTAGTCGGCCCCCGCGTAGATGTCGCTGAAGGCGAGGAGGACCACCGTCCGATGCCGTGGCCACGGTGAAAGGCGAAGCGTAACTTCAGTGACGAGGGCACACGTGGACTCGGTCCCCACCATCGCTCGGGCCACGTGGAAGCCCCGTTCAGGCATCAGTTGGTCCAAGTTGTATCCCGAGACACGACGCGCGACGTCGGGGAACCCCGTACGAATGATCTCGGCGTACTCCGCACGCAACTCACGGAGTTCTCGCAGGATCCGGCCGTCATTACCCTCGGTGGACGCGCGTTGCAAATATTCATCGTCGCTGAGGGCTCCCAGTGCCATGCGAGTTCCCTCGTAGGTGACGACGGTCAACGCCTCGATGTTGTCAACGGTCTTGCCGGCGTAGAGTCCGTGCGTCCCGCACGAGTTGTTCCCCACCATGCCCCCCACGGTGCACCACGCATGAGTGGCCGGATCGGGCCCGAAGGTTAAGTCCAGGGAACGCGCGGCGGCGTTGAGATCGTCCAGGACGACGCCCGGCTGAACCCGGGCGAGACGTCGCACGGGATCGATCTCAATGATCTCGTTCATGTGGCGACTCATGTCGAAAATCACCGCCACGTTACAAGCCTGACCAGCCAGACTTGTGCCGGCACCTCGACCGAGAATCGGCGCGTTGTAGCGGCGACAGATCTCCACGGCGCGTACCACGTCGTCCTCATCCAGCGGCATCACGACCCCTAGGGGAACCTGTCGATAGTTGGAGGAGTCTGTTGCGTAGATGCCCCTCGTCGCGCCGTCGAAGTGGACTTCTCCGCGCAACGCTGCGGCGAGTTCGTCGGCCAAGCGCTGACGGGTTCCTTCGTCGACCCCCGATCTGTCGACGCGTTCGCCAGCGCGCGTTGTCATCGTCCGAGCACCGTCGCGCAGTCGCTGAGACACCTCATGCTTGTGTGAGTTCCCCGCGCTGCGCACCGAGTCCGTCGATCCTCACGTCAACGATGTCGCCCGCACGAAGGTACGGTACGTCATCATGGCCGAGCGATACCCCCTTGGGCGTACCGGTGTTGATGAGGTCCCCCGGTTCGAGGACCATGAACTGACTCAAATACCACACGATGTAGGGGACGTCGAAGATCATGTCGTTCGTATTCCCGTCCTGACGCAGCACCCCATTGACGCTCAACTGCAGCCCCAACGCCTGGGGCGCCGGGACATCGTCAGGTGTGACGAGCCAAGGACCCAGGGGATTGAAAGTCTCACACGACTTTCCCTTATCCCACTGACCGCCGCGCTCTATCTGGAATTCACGCTCCGACACATCGTGGGACACGCAATATCCGCCAATGACCCCGGCGGCGTCCTCCACGCTTTCCAGGTACCGCGCCCGCGAACCAATCACGACGCCGAGCTCAACTTCCCAGTCAGTCTTGTGCGAATTGCGCGGCACCAAGATCTGATCATTGGGCCCCACCACGCAATTCGGAGCCTTCATGAAGATAATGGGCTCCTCCGGGATCGGACTACCCGTCTCGAGGGCGTGCTCGCGGTAATTAAGGCCGATGCAAATCACCTTCTCCGGTTTCGCTATCGGCGAGCCGAATCGTTCCTGGGCACCGACGACGTAGGTAAGCGAATTCGAATTCAGGAGACGCTCGGCTTCCTCGCGACGCCCATCCACCCAAAATCCTGCGTCGACATCGCCCAGGCTCTCGGGTAGATACCTGAGGATGCCATCGTCGCAGTACAGTGCTGCTCGTTCACGGCCGATTGGCCCCATTCGGGCGATTCTCATACGTGTCTCCTTCTCATTCTTTGTGGTGGTGCGACCCGTTTAGAGATGTAACGGCGGTCTCGCTGAGTTCGAGGTCCACTCGCCAGACCCGGTGTTCTCGGGACCGCAGCGTCCACGGCGAGTCGGGTCGCGCGGCCTCGACCGCTACGTCGAGAGCGTCGCAGGGAGCGTTCGTTGGCTCCAGGGCAATGACCGGGTGCCGCGACAGCGAGCAATTGTCCAACCAAATGCCTAGGTATGGCGCGTCGTTTCGATTCCACCGCATCCTCAGGCGTGCCCCGTCGGGGTCCACCAGCGTTACCGACGCGTCCGCAGTGGTGAGTCGAGCGAAAAGCTTCTGGCTCTGCCCCGCCGCGAACTGATCGAGGCTCCAGCCATCGTCCGTCCACGTACCTTCGGGCCAGCTCGTCGGGGGGCCCATGTTTTCCAGGCCGTTCAGTATGATGCGTGTCCCGCGCCGATGGGCGAAGAGGGGGTGAGCCGCCCACAGAATGGATCGATCGACGTCAACTTCACTGGTCACCCGGTACTCAACGCTCAGCCCCGCACCGACCACCCGCAGCCGCCGTTCCACGCGGTAACCGAGCACCTCGTCACGTACGAGGGTGGTGATCGACGTGGCGTCACTCGAAGTCACAGCCCAGGCCTGACGCCAGAGTTCGCCATGGTCTCCCAGCCAGATATCTGAATCCGGGTAGCGACACTCCTCGATCGTGGGCATCATCTCATCCCAACCGCACATATCGCCGTCATCGAAAGATTGGTCGTCTTCCAGGGCGCCCTCCAACGGCGAGGAGGATGATTCCAGCCACTCTCGACCCGTTGACCGGTGGCGAATACTCGCAATCTTTCCACCTCGTTGAGGCTCCATTGACACCGCGATGTCCACGGTACTAATCGAGATCATGGCAGCGGCTTTTGAGGGTGACGACCATCACGAGACGGCGATCTGACTTTCCGGGTCAAAGAAGTGGAGTCGCTCAGGAAAGACCGCGAAGAGGGCGTCCTCGCCAGCTCGCACCGGTGCCCGAGGCTCCACCCGGGCAACCCCTTCTCCAATGATGTCGATCGCCGCGACGATCTCGAGCTCACCGGTGTCGCCGAGATTCTCCCCACCCACCCGGGCGGCGTCGATGGAGAAATGCACGAGGAGTTCCGACCCCAAATTCTCGGTGGTTTCGACGTGCGCCTTGAGGACGGCTTGCGCCGCATTCTCATTTCCATATACCGGGAGGTCCTCGGCTCGTAGGCCCACGACGAGGCGTCGCCCTCGGTATGCGGCCAGTCCGGGCCGCAATTGAATGAGTTGTTCACCCATCGCCAAGTCCTGGGATCCGAGGCGCAAGGTGGTTCCATCCTCGCTCAACGTCGCATCGAACAGATTCATCGCCGGCGATCCAATGAAGGCGGCCACGAAGAGATTGGCCGGCTGGTTATAGAGCACCTGGGGCTGATCGCATTGTTGGAGGACACCCGCACGCATCACTGCGACCCGGTCACCCATCGTCATCGCTTCGGTCTGGTCGTGAGTCACGTAGAGAGTCGCCACACCAATCCGTCGTTGAATGCGACGGACTTCGGTGCGCATCTGCACGCGCAACTTCGCGTCAAGATTCGACAGCGGTTCGTCCATGAGAAAGATCGACGGATCGCGCACGATGGCTCGTCCCATCGCGACACGCTGACGCTGCCCCCCCGAGAGAAGTCCCGGCTTCTGGTCCAACAGACTGGTCAATCCGAGGATCTCCGCCGCTTCGGCCACCTTCTGTTTGATCTCGACCTTGGGAGTCTTGCGCAGGCTCAGGCCAAAGGCGATGTTCTCTGCGACCGACATGTGCGGGTAGAGCGCGTAGTTCTGAAAGACCATCGCCACGTCGCGCTCCTTCGATGTCAGCTGGTTGGCGACACGATCACCGATTCGCAACGTGCCCGAGGTGATCTCCTCGAGCCCGGCGACCATGCGAAGGGCGGTCGTCTTGCCGCACCCCGATGGTCCCACCATGACCATGAACTCCCCCTCGGCGACGTTCAACGACAGGTCACGTACGGCATTGAACCCATTGGGGTAAACCTTCGACACCTCCTCTATCGAGATTGAGGCCATCAGAGCTGCTTCCCAACACGGCGCCGATCCACTTCGACGTCGTCGAGCGTGATCCCGAGACCTGCACCGTCGGGCAAGTGCAATACGCCATGATCGGGTGTGAACTCCTTCGAGAGCAAGGTCCCCGCTCGCTTGGACGACGTCACGGGATACTCGATCAAACGCTCACCCGGCAGGGTTGACACGAACTGTAACGTCGCCGCGAGGAGAACGTCGGTCGAAAAGCAATGAGGAATCACCACTGCGCTCGCGCTGTACTCGCGTACCATTGCGGCGATGTCGCGACCAATGGTGAATCCACCACAGCGACCGAGGTCCGGCTGCAAAATACTGACGCCAACCTCGACCAGTTGGCGAAAGGGTGCGACGTTCGAATGCGCTTCCCCACACGCAATTCTCACGCCGACGTCGCGACACAGTCTCTCGTAGGAACGAAAGTCGTCCCCTTCAAAAGGCTCCTCAAACCAGAAGAGATTGAGTGACTCGCTGCGTCGACAGAAGTCTCGCGCCGCACGCAGTGAATACGCCATCCCGCCGTCAATCATCAGCTCTCGATCGGGCCCGAGGACCGATCGCGCGGCACTGACTAACTCAATGTCACGACCGACATCTCGACCGAGTGGTCCCCAGCCCAATTTCAACGCACCGAATCCTTCATTGACCACTCGGGTGGCGATCTCGACGACTTCCTCCGGGGTCTCGGGCATGACCTCGCTCGCGTAAATCTCAATGTCGCGCGATTCCTCACCCCCCATGAGTTGCGCCACCGAGAGTCCCGCGATCTGGCCTAACAGATCCCACAGCGCCATATCGATGGCGCTGAGCGCGTGTAGAGCCGCCCCGTCTCGACCGTAGTGGTAGCTCGCGAGGAAGAGCTTGTCCCAGAGCGGTCGCACCCTTCGAGGGTCTTCGCCAATCAAGACTTCCGCCAGCCCACGCGAAATGGAGTGCGACGAGGGCGTATTCACAATCGCGCGCGCGACGTAGGGCGATGAGTCACCCTCGCCCACGCCCACGAGCCCTTCGTCGGTGCGGATACGTACGACGAACGCGTCTTGGGTGCCGTCCGCGCGCGACGTGTCAACCTCACCGGCGCTCAGGACCATTGCTTCGATATCCGTTATCTTCATGCCATTACCTCTCCCAGGTGTTCTCGGATCATTATCCTCGCTCGATCAATCGATGACTCGAGTCGACTTAGTGGAAACCTCTGGGCAACGGCCGTGATGCTGATCGCTCCGTCGGGTATCGATTTCGAGGTAAGAAAGAGCGGAATTGCGAGGCAGTTGATACCCGCCTCGTGTTCTTCGCGGTCCACCGCAAAGCCCTCTTGCCGGATGGACTCAAATTCACCGTGCAGTGCCGACGCGGACGTCTTGGTGTTATCGGTGTATTGAATGATCGGGGGCTCGTGGCTCTCGACGAATGTTGCCACGTCCTCCAAGGTCGCCAACTCGTACGCCAACAGGGACTTGCCCACACCCGTGCAGTACGCCGGATTCCGTCCGCCGATGACCGAGGTCATCTGGTATCGCGAAAGCGGCGGTTGCACCTTGGCCAAATACACCACCTCGCGCCCCTCCAGAATGGCGTAGTGCGACGTCTCGCCGAATTCACTCGCTAGCGCCGCGAGAACCGGACGAAGACGACCGACTTCGTCGAGTTCCTCGTAGTGCCAGAAGGCTAGCCGAAGAAGCCCGTAGCCGAGCCGATAACGGCTGTCGCGGTCCTGATCAATAAGGTCGGCTCGACGCAGCGCACTGAGGGCCCGGTGCACGCTGGAACGCGGCGAATTCATGATTCGGGCCAAGTCGTTGAGGCCGATTCCTTCGGGGTACGAGCCCAGCACATTGAGAATGGCGAGGACGCGGTCGGCTCCGTGGAGGCTGGAGCCAGATTGCTCGATAGTTTCGCCATTCACGCTTGCCAGGCTCGCCGGACTCGTCACGTTCGCCTTCACCTCACTCTCCTCGGTAGCCGCGTCGAGAGGACTTTGGAGACCCTTGATCGAGTAGCGAGAAAGCCGGGAACGACACACGGATCAGGTGATTGACCACCGCGGGTTCTATCGGCCCACACCGTGAGATGGTTATCGCACTGCACCGGACAGCATCCCTCGAATGAATACTCGCGCCGTCGCGAAATACAGAATCAAAGTTGGCAGCGCCCCCAGCAGGAGTCCCGCCATCAACACCGGAATGTTGGACGTGTACTTTCCGCTCAACTGAGCGAGCGTCGGTGTGACCATCTCGGTATTCGGAGCGTGCAGCAGCACCAGGCTGATGAAGAGGTCGTTCCAGATATTGAGGAAGGTGAGGATACCAACGGTGATGATGCCTGGCTTGCCAATCGGCAGAATGACCCTCAAGTAGATCTTGTACCAACTGGCTCCGTCAACCCTGGCGGCCTCGACGACGGAATCAGGAATCGAGCGAAAATTGGATCGCAGCAGATATGTTCCGTAGGGGATATTGATCGCCGTGTAGATCAATATCGCCGGCGCAAAGTTATTTGACAGTCCCGTCCGAGCAACTTCGACGTACAAGGGCAACAGCACGACAATGCCCGGCATGAACATGATCATGAGCATCGTCCAAAAGAGGACGTTGCCCATCTTGATGGGAACTTTGGTGAAGACGAACGCCGCCAGGGATGAGGCGAAAGTCGCCAGGATGACCGCGGGGACGACGACAAACAATGAGTGAAGGATGCTCTGGAAGAACGGCACCGTGCTGAACAGCGCCGAGTAACTGCTCAAACTGAGATGCGTCGGCAAGCCGAAAGGATTGAGCTCGAAGGCCTGGGTCGAGCGCATTGAATTCAAAGCCATGAACAACAAGGGGTAGACCGTGGTCACTCCGATGAGGCAGAGGACGACGAAAACCAAACCGCGCGAGAGTCGTGATTGCATCGCTACGAACCCTGCTGCACTTCTCGATTAGGAAAGAGCTTGACTTGGGCAATCGTCAGCATCAACACGATGAGAAACAAGAGCAATGCGAGCGCCGCGCCATAGCCGAATTGTCCGTTCTCAAAAGTCGTTATGTACGTGTAGTAATCGACGGTAGTGGTTGAGAAACCTGGACCACCAGCAGTGATCACGTAGACGAACGCGAAGAGTGAAGTGAAAGTGTAGATGACGTTGATCACGCTGAGGAACTGAAGAGAACCCGAGATCATCGGAATCGTGATTGATCGCAACCGTCTCCACCACGACGCACCATCAATGGCCGCCGCATCATAGAGCGCCGTGTCGACGGTCGACATCGCCGACAACAGGACGACCATTCCAAAGCCGAACGACGCCCACACGAGCGCGAGAATCACCACGACACGAGCAGACCAAGGGTTACCCAACCAAGAGAAATTTCCCAAGCCAAAAACTCGAAGTACTTGATCGACTGCCCCTCCCGGCAAGAAGAAGGTGCTGAAGAGCACCCCGATGATGACGGGCGACAGCACCATTGGAATGAAGAAGAGGAATCGGAAGACTCGCCACCCGAGGACCTTCTCGTAGACCAGCACTGCGGCAATCAACGACGCGACGAGTATCAGTGGCACCGAAATGAGGAAGATGAGCGAGTTAACGAAGACTGAATAGATGATCGGATTGTGAAAGATCAATTCAAAATTCTTGAAGCCGATGAATTTACTGTTCACGCCGTCCCAATTGGTGAAACTGTGCCAAATCGTGGCGCCAATGGGCAGGACCATGAGACCAAGCACCAACACCGCGGCGGGCAACAGAGCCACGTAGGGAAAGACGTTCTTCCGTCGACGCGACTTCACCATGGACGCGGTCTGCACCGGCTAACTCGTCGCGGTTGCAGACCTACTCTTCCAACTCACCTGGACTCTCCTCATCTCAGTGGGGGCAATAACTACAATCTCGACCCGCTCAACGTACTGATCGGAATCAACCTGAGGTCGCCGCTGTCGCCAAGTACTGACTCATCTGAGATTGCATACTGCTCGCCGCGCTCTGGGGACTCAGTGCGCCCGAGAAGACTCCATTATTGGTCTGATACCAATATGAGTCGATGCTTCCCGGCATCACATTGTCAAAGGCCTCAAAGAGGTTGTAGTGCTGAGTGTTGATGTATTTGCTCAGATCAGTGAGAAGTGGTTGCTGTGAGGCAAACGTCGCCGTGGTCTTGAACGATACGTTGTTAGGCAATTGGCCCAATTCCTTAACGGAGAGACCCTGCACTTGCGGCGACGTCAAGAACTGAATCAGCTTGACATCAGCCGCGACGTTCTTGGAATTCTTGAAGATGACGTATGAGTTGTTCGGCCCACCCGAGAGTGACTTCGTGTACTTCGATCCCGGGAGCACCGGCACCGGGAACAACCCGACGTTCTTGCCAAGACCCTTACTAATCTGGTCATCGTAATACTGACCTGTGATGGTCATGGCGGCCTTGCCAGCCGCAAAGTTTGCGACACCTGAGGTGTAGGTCAACGTCGCCGCATTCGAATTGGTCAGACCGTCCGCGAAGAGTCCTCGCCACGCCGCGTACGGCTTAATCAGAAGCGGGGAGTTCAGCGATTGCTTCCCGGAGTACATGTTCAAGACGCCGGTGTTTCCATCAAGCCCCGAAATGAGCGCGTCCAACGTCCATGCGCCGAAGTAGCCCTCCTTCTCTCCAAATTCGAAGGGGGTGATGCCCTTCGCCTTCAATTTATTGGCGATGGCGACAAGCCCAGTCCACGTCGTAGGCAGCGGCCCTTTGATCCCCGCCTTAGCGAAGTCTGCCTTGTTGAAATACACGGTGTAGTAGTAGCCAGCTCCATAAGGTACGGCATAAATGCTGCCACCCGCCTTATATCCGCTGGTCACGAATTGCCATCCGGTCAAAGAGTTGATGTAGGACTTGCTCAAGACCTTATTGAGCGGCAACAGGAATTTTGCATTTTGGATGACCTGACCACCAACATAGAGTTGCCCGATGTCCGGCGTAGTACCGGCAAGTTCAGACGACTGAAGAAGCGTATTGAATGCAGTGGATGATCCAAAAGGTTCTTGAAGAATTTTGACGTGAATACTTGGATTCGCCTTCTCGAAGAGGGCGACACCCTTCGTCAAGAATGACTGCGACGCAGGTATTCCCTGCGATCCGGCAGCAAGAGGGTCGTTCCATATTGTGATGGTGGTCACTTTGGCGCTCGCCCCCGCGCTAGGTACGAACGCAGCCCCCAACAGCACTGACGCCGCAATCATCGCGGCACCCCCTCGGCGATGGCCAAGCCAGACTCGACCGCCACTAATTAAACGAAACATACTACCCCCCCAGGTCCAATTTGTTCTGATTATTGGAACTACGTTCCACTTGCTGGTCAGACTGTACGGCAGTCGAAGTTGATTGTCAAGTACGTCCGGCGCTGCTGTCGGTTTAGTTGACATCTAGTTTCCAGAGACGTGGTCTCTGGGGAAAGATGGAACATGAATCGGCCTGGGAATTCCGGAGGCTCTCCCGCTTGGGAGAGAGGATGGAATCATGGAAAAGAAGCGAACTGGGTACAAGAGGTATCCGTCTGAGTTGAAGGAACGTG
>CAIVDU010000061.1 GCA_903904815.1 uncultured Armatimonadota bacterium | reverse complement strand
TCTAGGCGGTGGGGCGCTCAATCCCGAGATTTCTACAGTGAAAATCGATGGCCTCGGTGACGTGCCGATCCCAGTAGTCCCACGTGTGCGCCCCTCCAAACTCCTCGTATTCGTGAGCAAATCCGATCTTGGAGAGGTGAGCGTCGAACGCTCGATTGTCTTCGATGAGGAAGTCCTCGGTTCCGCAATCGATCCGCAATTTCGGACGATCGGCAACCGCCAGGTTCGCAGAGAGGGCGTAGAGATCGTTTGGCCCGCCCACGGGATTGTCACCGAGGATTCGGCGGAACTCCACCCCGCGATCGCTTTCGAGATACTCAACATGGTGCCCAAACCCAAGCGCCCCGGAATGAGAATGGCCTGAGACGAAGACTTCCGGATGGGTCAGCGCTAACTTGGTTGCTCCGTAGCCGCCCATCGATAGCCCGGTCGAACACCAACCTTCTTTAGTGGGGAAATAGTGGCGAATCACCTCGGGGAGTTCGACGCCGATCGCGGTGGCGTAGGCATACCCGTGTTCCGCGTCGCAGTACCACCCGCGGCCACCATCTGGCATCACGACAATGATGGGCAGCCCGGACATGTACCGTTCGATGCTCGTATAGCGCGTCCACGCGGACTGATCATCCGATAGCCCGTGCAGAAGGAACATCACGTGATAGGGACCGGGAACGTCGGTGGACGGCAAGAGGACGCTCGCCGAAGTCTGTTTCTCCAGCACGTTAGAGCGGTAACGAAGTTCGCACAAAGGCATGAATGGACTCTACCGCAGCCATCGGCGATGAAAGTTTGCGGTTCGCAGCACGCAGTTGGCAGTCGCGGCTAAGTCCAGAAAACCTACTTTCATTTCTGGGTTCGGGGCCACGCCCATCTGAACTGAAATGAAAACGGCCCGCGACGCCTAAAGCGCCGCGGGCCGAGTCGATAGGCGATCTGGTTAAGAAGCGTCTTTCTCGAACGTCACTGAACCTTGATTGCCTGCCGCTCCGGAGAGAGTCAAGGTCTTGGCATCGTCGCTCAGTTTCAAATTCATCGGCTGTCCGGCGCTCTTAGCCATCATCGACCCCTGTCCACCCTGTGCGCCAGCGGCTTGGGTGATCTGGTCGATCGACATTCCGCCAATCGTCTTTGGCGTAAGCGCCGCCCCACTATCGGCCAGCGCCCAATCACCCTCGATTGCTACTCCCATTTGCATGGAGAACTTCTTTTCCGGCTTGATTTCGAGGGTTGCCTTGGCAAGCATTCCCTTGATCATGCCGATCATCGGGTTGCTGCTGGCGCTCGCGGGAATGTCGACGTTCGTCGCATGCCACTTGCCCTCCAACTGCTTTTCCTTGTTGGCGCATCCAGTAAGAGCGAGGGACAGGACCACGCCAACGGCGAAGAGTGGGAGCGATTTGTTCACGACGCTATACATACGTTGGATGCCTTTACCGAGGTTGCAAAACGATGGCTGAATCAATAGTGCCAGTCGACGTTGTGGGCCTGCTTCGCGTGCGCTTCGATGAACTCTCGTCGAGGCTCGACCTTTTCACCCATCAGTCGGCTGAACATTCTTTCGATGTCCATTTCAAACGCGGGATCCATCTTGATCTGAACCAAACGTCGCTGTTCGGGCTTCATCGTGGTCTCTTCTAGCTCGTCGGGGTTCATTTCGCCCAGACCTTTAAAGCGGGTGACCGTCGCATTCTTCTTCTTGATTCGCTTCAAGATATCGTCCCGCTCTTCTTCGGTCATCGCGTAGTACCGCTCGTTGTTGCCGACCTTGACGACGAACAGCGGCGGTTGCGCGAGGTACACGTGGCCTCCCGCAATAAGCGGCTTCATGTAGCGATAGAAGAACGTGAGAAGCAGCGTTCGGATGTGCTCGCCATCGACGTCGGCGTCGGTCATGATGATGATCTTGCCGTACCGCAGCTTGGTGATATCGAACATGATCTCATCGGTTCGATCTTTCTTCTTGTTCTTCGCGCTGTTTCCGTTAGCGCCACCGAATGCGACGGCGGCACTGGATGGAGCGCTTTCGCCGACTGACATCTCGAAGTCGAGTACTGGCTCTTCCTCTTCGTCCGGCTTTCCGAACGAGTAAGCCTTGCCCATCGTGAGGTCGATACCGACTCCGAGGGCGGAGATCAACGCCTTGATTTCTTGGTTGTCCAGAGCCTTGTCGAGTCGTGCGCGCTCAACGTTAAGGATCTTTCCTCGCAGAGGCAGCACGGCTTGAGTCTGTCGATCGCGCGCGCCCTTGGCCGAGCCACCGGCCGAGTCACCCTCTACCAGGAATAGCTCGCAGCGAGACGAGTCCTTCGAGATGCAGTCGGACAGCTTGCCCGGGAGGCCAAACGAGTCCATCGCGTTACCGCGTCGGATGCTCTCTGCCGCCTTTCGAGCCGCTTCGCGAGCTCGCTGGGCGATTACTGCCTTGTCGAGAATTCTCTTGGCAACGCCCGGATTCTCGTCAAAGAAGGTACTGAGTCCATCTCCTACCAGCGAGTTGGTCATGCCGGCGACTTCGGGAGTCACCAACTTAACCTTGTCCTGCGAGTTATAAGAGGGATTCTCGAGTCGGAGCGAGATAACCGCCGTGAGACCGTCGGTAATGTCGTCCGACGTGAAGTTTGAGTCCTTCTCCTTTAGGAAGCCCATCTTGCGGGCGTAGCTATTGACCACGCGAGTCAGAGCGGCGCTGAAGCCGCTGACGTGGGTACCGCCGTCTGGGTTGTGAATATTGTTCGAGAACGCGAGGAGCGTCTGGTTGTATCCGTCGTGATACTGCAGGGCGACTTCGATCTCCATCGCCTGCTTCGCGCGGCGGAAGAAGATGACGGGGTGAAGGGTCTCTTTGCCGTCGTTCAGGTCCTCAACCAACTGCGGAATGCCGCGCTGGAAGAAGAACACTTCGTTGTCTTCCATATGCTGCTCGTTCGTGAACGAGAAGCGAACTTTGCCGTTTAGGTAGGCCAGCTCTCGGATTCGAGTCTTCAGGATGTGAACGTCGTAGGCAGTCTCGGTCAGGACCGAATCATCGGCTAGCCATCGCTGGGACGTACCCGTCGTGCCGTCTTCCACCACGCCGATCTGCTTGACGTCGTACTGAGGAATACCCTTCTCGTATCGCTGACGATAGAGCTTTCCGTCTCGCTTAACCGTCGTTTCCATCCAAGCGGAAAGAGCGTTCGTACAAGACACGCCGACGCCGTGGAGACCGCCTGCCGTTTTGTAGCCGCCACCGCCGAACTTTCCACCTGCGTGCAGCACCGTCATAACGACCTGCAATGCGGACACGCCCATCTTGTCGTGCATGTCGACCGGGATGCCGCGACCGTTGTCGGCGATCTCCAGCGAGTTGTCCGCATGGAGGGTGACGTCGATGGCAGTGCAGTAACCGGCGAGCGCTTCGTCGACCGAGTTGTCGAGTACTTCCTTGAAAAGCTGATGGAGACCACGCTTGCCGTTGTCACCAACGTACATGCCGGGGCGCTTTCGGACGGCTTCGAGACCTTCGAGCACCTGGATCTGGTCGGCGTTGTAGTCGCCGATGACCTTGCTCATCATGTCGCCGGCATCACCATCGACTCCGCCGTAATCGACGAGCTCATCGATTGCTTCGAGCTGGTCTTCCGGCTTGGGCTTCTTGCCCGGATTCTCCGGCTGCTCGTTCTCGTCGAAAAGATTGTTATTGTCAGGCATAAACTTTGCTCGGCAAGGAGTCGCACGTCCAGGTTCAGACGTGTTGGTAGGACCTTGATTCTACCTTATAGGCTAGGGTCGCACAGCCAAACTGCCGGTGGAGGCAGGGCTGTTCGCCCGAGTTTTTACTATACGCCAGTCTGCGTGTTTTGTCCACCTGAAAGGTTGGCGGTTAGCGGTCTCGGAGGAGGGACGCCAGCTTTTCGTTGGACCCATAGACGCAGAGTGATCAGATCATCGCAAAAATTTTGGAAGTCGTAAAGGAGGCTATTGACACTCTCCTTCCGCGGCCAACCGCCAACCGCTAACCCTCATGCATTCCACAGCCCTGTCCCGAGCTAGAATGTCCGGGATGCTGACGATGCTTGCTTGCATGTTGACGGCGATGTCGGTGAGTTCCGATACGGCCGAAGTGGAACGAAAGGTAGAGAAAGGGCTCGCTCAGCTAAGCCTGGAGGAAAAGCTCCAACTCATAGGAGGGCAGGATGCGTTTTATATCCGCGCGATCCCCAAGTTGGGCCTCCCGAAGATCAAAATGTCCGATGGCCCGGTAGGCGTTCACAACGATGGCAAGACCACGGCCTACCCTGCAGGCGTCATGTTAGCAGCCAGTTGGGATCCGATCATGGCTTCTCGGTTCGGTACGGCCATTGGCCACGATGCCCGATCTCGCGGCGTCCATGTCTGGCTCGGCCCCGGCGTGAACCTGGCTCGCATCGTTCAGAATGGCCGCAACTTTGAGTACCTCGGAGAAGATCCGCTGCTCTCCGCCGTGAATGCGACCGCCATCGTCAAGGCCGTTCAGGCCGAGGGCGTCGTTCCCACCGTCAAGCACTACGCGGCGAACAACCATGAGAACGACCGCAACAGCGACTCCTCCGACGTCGACGAGCGAACGTTGCGCGAGCTTTACCTCCGTGCCTTCGAGAAGTCCGTCGTGGATGGCGGCGCCTGGGCCGTCATGTGCGGCTACAACAAAATCAACGGCACCTACTGCTCCGAGAACTCCTGGCTTCTCCAAAAGACCTTGAAGAGCGACTGGAAATTCAAGGGCGTTCTGATGTCGGACTGGGGCGCGGTTCACAGTACCGTCGGAGCCGCCAAGAACGGCATGGACCTGGAGATGCCGAGCGGCGAATTCATGAACCCGAAGACGCTGACGCCGCTCGTCCAGGACGGTACCGTTCCCCTTGCCGCCATCGACGACAAAGTTCGCCGAATCCTACGCCTCGCCTATTCAATGGGCTTCGATAAGCGGGCTCAGGAACTGCCGAGTATTCCCCGCGACGATCCCAAGAGCGCGGCAGTCGCCCTCCAGATCGCCCGGGAGGGAACGGTCCTCCTCAAGAATTCCGACAACATCCTCCCGCTTTCCCGAACCAAGATCAAAAAGATCCTCGTGGTCGGCCCGAATGCCGATCCGGCGATCACAGGTGGAGGTGGAAGCTCCTACACCACACCCTTCAATTCCATCAGCATCCTCGAAGCGGTGAAGAAGGCGGCTGGTCCGAACGTCCAAGTGGACTACATTCCCGTGCTCGGCGACTCGATTCGTGCCGCGCTCAAGTCGATTCAGTTGGATGGTCCCGTGCATGCCGAGTATTGGGACAATCCCAACCTTGACGGTCCGTCGGTCATCACTCGCGACGAGAAGACCATTGACCACCAATGGTTGGATCAACCAAGCAAGCCCGTACAGGGCAAAGGAGGTTTCTCCGCTCGATACACCGCTCACGTGGTTGTGCCCGCCGCCGGAACCTATCTACTGATGTCTCGAAACGACGACGGTGTGCGAGTCTCGATCGACGGCAACCTGGCCATCGACGACTGGAACGATCACGGCGCGAGCGTGAAGGCCACCCGCATTCGGTTCGACGTCCCGGGTGAGCACGATCTGAAGGTCGACTTCTACGACCATGGCGGCGAAGCCATCGTCCAGGTGGGCATGCTTCCGTTGGATAGCGCGCTCCAGAAAGACCTTCCCGCCGGTAGCGTAGAGAGCGCTGACGCGGTCATCGCAGCCGTCGGATTTAATCCGGGCTCGGAGAGCGAAGGTCAAGATCGATCGTTCGAGCTGCCCTATGTGCAGGAACTGCTGCTCCAGCAGCTCGTCTCCCGCAGCAATAAGGTGATCGTACTGAACCACTCAGGCGCTGGCGTAGACATGAGCCACTGGGTCGACAAGGCCGCCGCCATCATGCAGGATTGGTACCCCGGCCAGAACGGCAACCAAGCGGTGGCGGAGATCTTGTTTGGCGACCTCAACCCCTCCGGCAAGCTGCCCACCAGCTTCCCACGAACGCTTGAGAACACCTACTACGCCGACGCCTATCCACCCATCAAGAACCACATCGCCTACACCGAAGGGCTCCTGATTGGATACCGTTGGTTCGACACCAAGAACCAGGATCCGCTGTTCCCATTCGGCTTCGGCCTGTCGTACACCAGCTTCAAGCTCTCTGGCCTGAAGGTCAGTGCTCGCGGCGATAAGGTCACTGCCACCGTCACCGTCCAAAACGCCGGCCAACGGGCCGGCGCCGAGGTGGTGCAGGTCTACGTAGGCAAACCCGACAGCAAACTCCCTCGCCCGACCCGCGAACTCAAGGCGTTCTCACGAGTTGAGTTGAAGCCCGGCGAGAAGAAGCAGGTCACGATGACAATCGATCCCTATTGGCTGTCCTACTGGAACGTCGGCGCCCGCAAATGGAGCATCGAACCCGGCGCCTACAGCCTCTGGGTAGGCACCTCCTCCCGCGACCTGACTGCGAAAGCTGGCTTCAAACTCTAACGGTTTGCAGTTGGCGGTTCGCGGTTAGCAGTCTGGAAGAATCTGTTCTGCCGTCCGCGAACCCTCGCCGACCGCCCGTGGCCCAAGGATGTTTTGTGCCTTGGCCTACCCAAAACGGTGCTTGGTGTGGTGGAAAACGGTTCTTGGAGTAGTGGAGAACTGGAGTGATGCGTCCGGAAACGGACCTTCAAGTTCTAACAATCGCAGCCCCTCACGTCAAACCGTAGACCGCGAATGATTAGTGTCGCGGCCGGACGGTCTCCGTCGAAGGTGCTAACCTTCACGATCCCGAAAACAGCGAGCAGGAACTCGCTGCTACCCTTAGTTGGTCGAGCTTCGCGAAACGGTCATTGGCTTTCGAGCGTTGCGCCCGCAACGAAAACCCAACCCGTCTTTCACGCAAAACTCCAATTCTCCAATTCTCCAATTCTCCAATGTGGATATATCGTCGTGTCAGGTCAAAGCAGAGTCGCCTAATCTATGTCGAGCCAATAGCTCATCAATGCTCCATCCCAAACGCTGGGCTTGCCCCATTCTGGATCGGGCTTGTCGATCTCGAGCATGTAAAGTAAAAATTTCTTGACACACGATCGCTGGTTTTTATCAAGGGCCGACCACTGCTCCAATGTATGATCTCGGCTCTGATTTTGGTAAAAGGCTTCTCTCGACAGGTCGGAATTGAAAGTTGGAAATGACCAGGATTCGGGAAGTGTCAGGTGCGAGGCGATGCCCTCGTCGTGGCCAGATCGCAGGCAACGCATCATGGCAGCGGGAAGATAGTAACGGAAGCCGATCGGGTCCAGGAAGGCCCATCCGCCCCAACCCGAATCGGGATTCCATTCGGGATTGGTCTCGACCTGTTCCCAATTCGCATCCGTGTCGAGCGCCTTCGCCGTCAGCCTCTCTTCGACTGATCCGTATCCATCCAGGACGGCCGTCTCACTCCAACTGACGCCGCAAAGCCGATCGACATTTAGGAAGGCTCGGCAGATCTCAGCCGCAAGTCCATCCTTTAGTTCCTGCGTCCGCGTATTCAAGCTTGGCTGATCTTCACCCACCTGAAGCGAAGATATACCTACAATTCTCCATTCCCCACCACTCCATTCAACGAAATCGATAAGTCCTTTATCCAGACCTACCGATAAACCTCAAACGCAAACATCGAGAATTGGCCCTCGGAGCCGCCCTTCTTCACAAAGTCCAACCGAACAAAACGGGCGTCGACCCGTGGGAAGGAAATCGTCTCCGTCCCACCGCTTCCATTCGATGTCTCATAGGCAACCGTCCAGTTCGTTCCGTCGGACGATGTCGAAACTCGGTACTGAGACGCGTGACTATGGGGCGCCCAGCGCAGGATGAGCTTCGATACGGGTTTGACTTCACCAAGGTCGACGGTGGCCCACTGCGGCTTCTTGGCGTTGGCGATCCAGCGGGTGGGCGCCCGACCGTCGAACAGCGTCTCGACCCCGAAGTCACCAGACGGATTGTCCGAGGCAGAGCCCGTTTTGCCAAACGCTAAGTTACCACTTTCATGAACGACCTTGGGGGCAGCAATGGCGACACCAGGTCCATCTCCAAGTTGTTTGAAGTCCGCCTCAAACGACTCGTAAGAACGGGCGTCTCTCGGATGGCCTGCCCACAGGATCTCACCCAAGGTTGGCATCGCCGGCTTTACGAGTTCATGGACGTCTTCGAAAGTGTAAGGGTAGGACGCCTTGTCGTTCCAAACCGCAAACATGCCGCCTAACACGTGTGGATCGTTGTCGGGGAGCTTCTCTTGATCGAACACCGTCGGCTTCCAAGTCTCGTAGAGGCTCTTCGTGTCCAAGAACTGATAGTAATAGCCGGCGAACGGCACGATGTAGAGATAGCCGTCTTGGGTGTTGATGAGGTTGTATCCGTCTTTCACTGCCTCAAGAGGATCGTGATAGCCCGGATACCAAAGATTGACCACGATGTCACGATCGACGCCGTTCGAATTACCCGCCGTCTTAAGTCCACCCCACATCCGAACCCGCTTCCCCTGACTCCGGATGAACGACGCAGTGGCGTTGATGTACGACTTATAGAGAGCCGCTCCACCCGGTCCGCCGTTGTACTCGTCTGCTCCGATATGCACCTGCGGTGAGCGGAACCACGGAATGAATTCTTGCCAAACGCTGTTCATGAACGGCTGAGTATTCGGATTCGAGAGGTCGAGATGGTTCTTGGGGAGCCTTGGACTTCCCAACTCCGGGTGATACTTCGTGAAGGCTCGGGCGTGGGCTGGCGCATCGATCTCCGGCGTGATGTTGACGTGGTACTCCGCCGCGAGGTCCTGCAGATCGTCGATCTGCTTGCGGCTGTAGGCGCCGTCCACATTGGCGAGGCCGGGAAACTTGTCGCTGATCAGCCGGAAGCCGGAGTAGTCATCGGCCGCATCGTCGTTCAAGTGAAGTTGGAAGTCGTTCAGCTTGTACCAAGACATGAATTTGACGTACTGCCTCAGATACTTCACGTCGAAGAATTTACGCCCTACATCGAGCATGAACCCGCGCTCTGAGTAGTCCGGCCAGTCCACCGCCGTCCCCTTCGGCACCGACCGCTGCTGAATCATCTGCAGCAAAGACCGGGTTGCGTAGAACACGCCGTCCGGGGTCTTGGCAGTGGCTTCGATATCGTCTCCCACCTTCAACCGATAACCCTCGGCGCCAACCAACGCTAGGGAGGAGTCAAGGGACAGCACGATGTCTCCTGGCATCGGTCTTGCACCCTCTGCAATCCTAGGGCTGAGGCCACAAGACTGTCGCAGGTCATCCCTTAGAGTCTTCGCTACTGGCAGCAACTCTACGCGACTCACGCGACCGAGCACGATCCGTGTTCGACTCGATAGTTGCAGCGATCCGAAATTGCCGATCCATTGCCGCAAGGTGGGAATGACCGGTGGCCGAGGATTGATGGATTGGGCGGCGTGTACGACAGTAAGTGTGCCGAGGCAAATGAGGGCGGAGGGAGTCAGTCGGTTTGAGAACATGGCAGGACGTCAAGCGAATCATGCCGCAGAGCGACTGGTTCGCGCTGAAGCTCGCTGTTCTGCTATGTGGTGTGCCCGCAGCCGCACCTACGCTATGGGCCTAGAAACCCATTCTAAATGCGCTTCGGACATAAAGCGCCACGGGGTCTCATGTCCCTTCCCAACCGCGATCCCGACGCGGGGACCTGACACAAACGTCAACGGAGCCGTCGAAGGCTCGATCGACAGAGGACCACCGTCCGACAACAGGTCGAGACCGTTCTCCGCCTGCGAGATATCAAATCCACGAGTCAACTTCCCAGGTCCAGATAACAATTGGCGGTCCGGGAGTCCTCGCCTTCGCTCCCGCATGGTTTCCAATCCCGCTAGAGGCACGGCCGCGCGAATAAGGACGGCGGCAGCTTCTCCCTCGTCGTGAGCGGTCACGTTGAGCATCCAGTGCACGCCGTAGTTGAAGTAGACGTAGGCACGCCCAGGCTCGCCAAACATCACTTGGTTCCGGGGCGTCCGGCCACGAAACGCGTGGCTGGCCGCATCATCCGACGACCGATACGCCTCCGTCTCAACGATCATGGCGCGTAGCTCTCCCTTGACGATCGTCGCGCCAAGGAGGGCCTTCGCGCCCTCTATGACATCGGACCGGAGGACGGCGCTTAGTTCAGATCGAATCAACGTTGTCCTCCGTCATTGTCCGATCAACTCTCGGTGACGACCACGTGGATGCCTCGCTTCGCCATCTCATCCAAATAGTAACGACCTGAAAGAGCTTCCTCATACCGAACGGCGCCCGGGCGGACCATCCCATTAGCGATTGCCATCGCGTGGATCGCGATCGAGAATCCTGTGGTTTGCTCCATCGCGGTGAACCCGGTCTTCTCGTCCTGCTTCACATGCAAGTCCGCTTGTCGACGTACCCGCTTGCCTCCACTTTGCCCAATCCCGACCCCGCGTACGATGCATTGATCCAAGTCTTGAATTTGGGCAAGTTTGTCGCCGAATACTTTACAAAACACATCGACGGGTCGAACGGGCTGGCCTTTGACGTCTACGGGCTCAGTGCTCCATAGCCCGGACTGCTTGAATACGCGCATCTTGTCGCAGTGACCAGGAAAACGCAATGTTTTATACGAATAACTTTGAACTTTCCCTTGCAAGGTGTATGGCGCGGTACTGGTGCCGCCGGATGTCGTGAAAGCCTCCATCTCTCCGAGTCCGTCGATGTGTACCGTCTCCAACTCATCCAAAGTGTCCAGCATCACGATATTTCCATCGCGAAGAGCGACCGCCTGATGGTCGTATTCCGTGACCAGGCCCTCCACATTGAACGTCAGCTTGTACCCAAAGGGCGGCTGAGGGTTTTGGGGAAGTACCCCGCAGTAAAGTTGCACGGATTCCGGATCATCAAAGCTTTCGACCACGAACATGCCTACGCTATTCACTAGCCCAGGCGCCAATCCTGTATCGGGGATTAGAGTCACTCCCGCAGAGCGAGCTGCATCGTCCAGCCCCAACGTTTCCCAGGTCACGGTGGTGTTTCCGCCGAGGTCGACCATGCCTGTCTTTGTCCGGATCGCGACGGCGGCAATGCGCGGATGCATCCAGTAGGGGACGCAACTCAAAACCACATCGGTCTGACTTAACAGCTCGCACAGTTGGTCGGGATCTAAGGCGTTGAGGGCGTGGGGTTCGCACACTTGAGAACCGACCAGTCCGTTCACTCTAGCCGCGCTGTTCGACGCTTGTTCGATTCGCGCGTCGGCAAGAACGATTTTGCCGGGATCGGCAAAACGGGCTAGATCATAGGCGGCGGCAGTTCCCTGCATGCCTGCACCGAGTACAGCGTATTTCTTTTTCATGAATGCCTCTTTGCATCAATCGTTT
>CAIVDU010000060.1 GCA_903904815.1 uncultured Armatimonadota bacterium | reverse complement strand
TTGGCCAAAGAGGCGGCCAAAGACCGGACGAGAAACCTACAAAACAAGCCGCAACAACTGCCCGAGGGGGTGGCCGAATTGTTTCGGAATTGGTGGCCGAATTAAATTGGAATCAGTGGCCGGATTCCTTCGGAACGCGCAGGGATTGGGCCGGCTAGAATACACCCTCGTCGAAACTCGATAAAAGCTCGATACGCTGCACAGCACAACCGATGCTTGGGCGATTGAGGAGACTAGCATGCGGGCCACTCGGTTGCCTCGTTTTGGACTACAAAGTCCGATCATATTTCGGAGCAGCCAGGCACGAAGTTCCGCTAGTGACTGTGGGTCACCGTCTTGGACCAGGGCGAGAAGCCGAGGAGGTCAAGGTCCCTATCGCCCGCATCGGACAGAATGCGATGAGTGACGAAGGAGGCGTAGCCGACGAAGCGGCTGGGATGAAAGGTTTGGCCGGTCGTTGTCGAACTGGTTGAGGACAACTTGACTGAGGTGTCTGACCGCCAAACGGGGACCCGAAGGGTGAGCGTTTCGGGGAAGGTTGGCAGAGTCTCGTTTGCCGGATTCACGATGAAATCCTGACCGCCCAGGGTCACGGGGCCGCACACATGAACACCTTCCGCTATCCAACTTTTTCCGGGGGCAAGCAGGTGAGCGTGGCCGGAATTCAAGACCGGCTGGGACAGTCGTCCTTCGGAAGCGAGCGGTCCTTTTTCGATTTCAACCCAGTGGTCTTGCAAAATGTCTGGTCCGGGGCCTCCCTGAGTGATGACGTCTACGGTGAGCCCTTTTTGGTCCGACGTAGGACGTACCAACACCCCGTACAAGGTAATGCGAATCCCGCCAACCACGCAACTTTGCTCGGGTGTTTTTAGGGCGGCAAGAAACTGTTTGCGAATCTCATCCTCAGTAAAAAAGCGAGTCTTGGCGGGAAACTCGGGGGCCGCTCGGGCCGCCTCCTGGGGGTTTGGATACTCGATCGCGGAGGTGCTACGGTAGGGCTCTGCATTCGGAGAAACGTTCTGCTGGTCTTCGAATCGCATCAGATGTGTGCTCGGGTCAACGTAGAGGTCGACGGTGAGCACGCCTTGGTAACACCCGGGGGTTCTGACTCGGTAATCGTCGTACGTTCCCGTGTGTGCCTTGACTCCTCGAATGACTTCAACAGAGCCTCGGGGATCCTGACGGGCTCGCTCCAGCGCCTCGTCGACCTTCCCAGTCATACGCCTTTGAAGGAGGTCCTTCTCCCACTGTTCCGTCTGGGTTTTGAAGCCGAATGGAAGCCGGTCATCTAGGTTAAAGCTAGCCCCCTGTAGTGCGCCGACATGGAGGAAGTGGTCCTCCTGCCGGATAAAGTGGTCCGGGAAGATCCACATATCGTGGGCGGCAGGCTGTCCATTCTCGGTGATCGCTCGAATATGAATCGCGGGGTGTGCATTGGATCGCTCGGCAGAATCCAGGAGGGAAGCGATGGCCGATTTCGGTTGCAATATCAGCGCGATCGTGCCGATCAGGGCGGTCACCGAGACAATACTTGCCACTATTTCTCGTCGCCGGCGCGACCGGAGCCGTTTCTTATCCAGTTGGATCAGTTCGACCGGAGTTCTCCGGGGTTCGAGTTCCCGCAGCCC
>CAIVDU010000059.1 GCA_903904815.1 uncultured Armatimonadota bacterium | reverse complement strand
TGCTGCTCCCCCAGGAATTTCGCTGCTTTCGCGCCCTTCTTCGGCACTCTGTCCCTAGGCATTCGTCGTGCACCCTCAATAGCTCATAAACTCTTAATGAACTCTCTCTTTCCGCTCGATACAACAACCGAATCTGACAAATCAGACCCAATCGAGATCGCTCGATGTGCTTCTACTCAAACCACTATGCGACTTTCAAAGTGCTTGCCTCTCGACTTTTCTGCTTCAATTTCTCTCTGCAAGTCAATGGGCGACAGTCGTTTATAGTACCAGCCGCCATTTACGAAGTCAAGGGAGGAAGCCACTTTTCGCAAAGATCATCGAAATTTGACCGTTTTAGTGGTCCAGATTTCAAGACATTGCGCTAGTAGGCCCTAACTGTTCTTCCACGATTTTTGAAGATTTTCTGAGGTCCCTGCGAAAAGCTCGAAAACTGGCCAGGAAAGGCGGCCTGCGGCTCCGGAGTGTTGGAGTGGCGGAGTGATGGGTCCGGAAGGGAGCGTGCACTTTCCGCTACAAACTGCTCCCTTGTCCAGAAGGGATAGCTGTCCCAAGGGCAACCGTGCCTGGTATTCGTAGACCGTCGCGTATAAGCCGTTTGCGGTTCGTTTCGCTTGCGGTTGGCGGTTGCGGAGGAGATGCCCTCCTGCCTGATTATGAGCACTCCGCTCATATTTGCTGCTTAGTGCATTTCGGCGTCGCCGAGCATGAGCTGGATCTGGTTGATCTGTCCGAGGTGATAGGTCAAATTCCACCAGTGGAGCGAAAGCACTTCCGCCATAGTCATGATCATTCCCCCGCCAAAGGGGAGTTGGATCTCATCCTCCAGGGAATCGTCAGGGAAATTGGCGACCGCTTGCAGCAGCTCGCTCGTATGTTCGCGGGCTGCCTCGACACACTTATCGATCGTGTCGAAAGATTGGCGAAGGCGGGCCGCTTCTCGGGCCGCATGTTCGTCGAATTCGGGAATCGTCCGATCTCGTACGATTGGAAGAAACCACTTCCCCGCCGTGGCAATCTCCTGCATCTGGCTCAGAGCGGATCGAGCCTTACCCATGGGCGCCCAGTCCGCCTTGTCCAGCGGGACCGTCTGCGCGGATCGACATATATCCTCCAAAGCCTTCTGGGTGGAACGGACGACGTGATCCTGATAGCGCATGGCTGAAGTTTAGTCGAGGCGACCGCTTCCTCACCGCAAATACACCGTTCATTCATGCGAACGGTCGAACATTGGGATTCGGCTGACCCAGGCAATCATAAAGCAATCAACCTCAGACGCGACGCCGTGCATGGACGTCGAATCTGAGGTTGAATGGTCGCCTCTTCGATTGAACTCAAGCAGCCTTTAGATGAGAGTGCTCGCCCGACTTTTCCCATTTCAGCTGGTCCACCAGGCGAACCTTATCTTTTACAGTGTCAACCACCTGGGCAGGAGCCAGGCCAGGGAACGCTCGGTTAAGCTGGTCGATCTCAGCGTAAAGGGTCGCCAACTGGGCGGCGAGGGATCGGGCTTCCGGATCAGCGGCCAGCTTCGCCTCGTGGGCTCTTCGGTCCTGTTCCGCCTTCGCCAACTCGATCACTTCCGCGATCGACAGAGTCGGGAACGCTTCTCGAAGCTCCGCCCGCTCACGCAGCACGATTTCAATCTGGTCGGCCACGAGACTCTCAAACTCGGCTTGAACCGTTCTTGCGAAGTCCACGATCTCGGGAACTTCCAACCCGGGGAAGCTCTGGCTCAAAAGCTCCTTCTCTTTCTGGAGCTCCTTCAACTGTCGCTTCATGCTCTCGGTGGTAATCATCTTTTGTCTTTCCGTGGATCGCCAAAAAGCAATCCCCAAGTAAAACTTCGGAAAGACGAAAGCGATTACTCAAGAGTTGGCAGTGAGCAGTTTGCAGTTTGCGGCAAAGGATTGAGGCGCAAGCGCAGCGTGTCCATACCGGACACATAGGTTACAAAACGTTCCGGACACATAGGTTACAACTTCGAGCTGACAAACGGGTTGTCTAGTTTTTGGAGACTGCCTGTCTCCAAGTCGATGTAGCCGAGGTCGAAGTCCATGAAGCTGAC
>CAIVDU010000058.1 GCA_903904815.1 uncultured Armatimonadota bacterium | reverse complement strand
CCTTGTCGTTTGTGCGACGATGGATATAGCGCAAGCCGTCACCACTCTGCAAGTCCGGTTCCACATGAAGAAGCTTTCTCAAGTGCTTAGCGGTGGATTCGAAAGAGGGATACATCTCCGGAGTGGGATACGCCTTCTCGTTTAGGTTCCAGGGGCCGATTCTCCAATCTCCGAGTTCACCGACTCCGGCGTCACTGGACGTCGTCCAAGCACCATCCGTAACAAGCTTTTGATGGGTTCCTTCGTCAAATTCGACGTCGACTGCGCCAATGAGTCCGGCGGGATTTGGGGCAGACCCGTCGTTTGAGACTTCGACACTAATTTGATTTCGACCTTCGTGGAGCAATCCTTGGACTTCGGATTGGACGATGTGGTGAAAGTCCCGCCCGGAGATGCTCGATTGGCCGTTGATCTTGAGCAGGAATGCGTTGTCTGCCGTGAAAGCGGCCGTCGCTGAACGGATGGATTTTCCTTTGGGAAGTGTTAGGGTCGCCTTGAAGGTGCGTCGGCCCACCGGGACTTCTCGTCTGGCGTCTCCTTCCCTGGTCCATATCCATCTAGCGTCGTCGATCCGTAATGGACGGCTCTCAATGGAATTGTCCCGGATAACCATGCCCTTCCCCACGCTTCTACTCGACGTGGAAGAAGCGGGACTGAAGAGCCGTCCGGATATTGCACGGACCTCGATGTCGCTCCCGCGACCTCCAACCAAACTGGGAGAACCGCTCTTTGGCATCCCGACGATTGTTGCCCCGTCGTGAACGAGTTGCTCAAGTTTCCTCATCAACTGTGGGGTCGCCTGCTTCACGCGGGGGAGGACCAAGACGCGATAGCTCATCCCGTCTGGAAATACGATTCGCCCATCCTGAAGCTTTGCAGCTTGCACCAACCTTTGGGGTGAGCAGGCATCGAAACTGTAAGACTTCTTGTCGGGGAGCACGCCGAGGGTAGCGTCGCTCGGAGCTTTGAATACGTTCGGAGCGCCCTCAGGAACAAGGTAGAGGATGTCCACCACTGGTTTCCCTTGGCGCAGCAGATAAGAACAGCGGGACAGGTACTCATGAAAAGCGGGGACCATGTCCCACCAGGTTTCCGTGCGTTCCCAGTGCACGCCATAGGGCCCCATGGTCATACCGGGAAACTTATTCGGTTCAGGCTGATGCTCGTACCGGTGAAAGTAGATTTGGTTAATTCCTGCCGCGAGAGCCCAGTCCGCTTGGGCCTTCATCGAGCCCGGATACTGGAGCCAACGATCAGAATCGTCCGACGTGAATGACTCCGCGCCGATGATGGCTCTCCCGTTGGTATGCCCAGCCGAAACTGCCTCGAAAACGCTGTATTCGGAGTCGAATCCGAACCCCTTGCTCCAAAACTCACCCATGGGCTCGCTCGCCGCCCCACCGAGGTCCAGGTCGGTGGTTGGGTTCAGGTCGTACGGCTCAAGGGAGAGCCCCAATCCATACTTTGCCGCTCTTCGATTGATTGCGCCGATGTGGTTGTCAATCACGAGTTCCTGAGCGGTCATCCGGAGATCCCACAGGAACTTCTCAGAAATCTCCATCGAGCCCACCACATGGCCGGCCATAACTGGAAGGTAAGGCAGCGGATCGTAACCACGTCGATTGGTGAACTCCTTTCGAAAGTTTGCCGACCAATTCTGGGAGCCCATCTCCCAACTGTCGAAGTGCAGAGAAGTCAGCCCCCGACCCGAAAGCCGGTTTGGGCCCGACTCCTTGACGATGGCGTCAATGAAATGGTCGAGATGGGCCTCGATTCCGGCTGAATCGAATTTGTCGGTTTCAAATCCGAGCCCGGCATCCGGGGCGGGCCGAGATGTCTGGCCGGTAAGGGTACGCCCAAAGCGCAGGATCGTCCAACTGCCTTCAGGTACGTCCCACTCGATGGATCCGTCGGCGCCCATTTTGGAACTCAGATTGATCACGGTGGAGGGATCCACAGCATTTCTTGGTAAGACGATCGTCTCACTGGGGCGCAAGAACTCCGGAACGTTGGGCTGCGAGGAATAGGCGCCGCGATATACGAGTGACTTCCCATCCAGATCTTCTATCGATTTGGGGGAGGCAAATATGCCCGACCGAGTGCGAATTGCCACCACAGCCTCATCGCGGTAAAAGTCTGCCCATTGCTCATGGAGCGTCGGCGTCAAAGTGCCCAACCCAAAGAAAGGAGTCCGCGGGAGAGGCTGAGGGAGCACTCCGGAGAAATGAACCGGACCACGAACGTTCACTTCGCTGGAAACGAGATGCTGCATCGCATGCTCAGGCGTTACCCAAGGGCCGCCAGTACCGCACCATCCGGGTCCCGTCCCCATGTCGATAGTCAGCCCTAGACGGTCTGCCTCTTTCACGGCAAATCCGACCAATGAAAGCCACTCCGGGCTCATGTACTGCACCGGGCCTCTGGGGATCCCGATGTTGACCTCCAAGAAAATGCCGCCGCCGAGACCGACCTGCTTCATGTCCGCAAGATCTGCCGCAATCCCCTGGCGGGTCATGTTCCCCTCCATGAAGTACCAGTAAACGTCGGGGCGGCAGGAAGCGGGAGGCTTCTCAAAGGATGCCCGTAGGCCTCCGTCCGAAAATGCGAGAGCGGCGAGGAGTAGGACAGTCATAGGGCAGGGGAGGTCTCTTTCAATTCAGGGCGAGCACAGACCGGCTAGCGCTTCACATGGTTTTCAATCGCTGCCCTTGCCACGTCGGCAATCAGGGCCGCGCGCTGAGCATCGGACGCGGTCGAATCCGCGACGAAGACCACGATTGGAATTTGGGCGCCGTCTGGAGCCATCAGGATTCCCACATCGTTCGTAGCCGCTGTCATGCCAGACCAAGCTCCGCTGGATCCCGTCTTGTGAGCAAGTGCCCATCCAGGAGACAGACCAGCTTTGAGACGATCGGATCCGGTCTTCGTTTCTTGCATCACTCCGATGAGGAACTTCGTGGCGTCCTTTGAAAGCAGACGTCCTTCGAGTAACGCCTGAAGGAAGGCCCCCATGCCAACTGGGGAGGCGGTGTCGCGAGAATCAGTGAGATAGGCTTTCCATGCGGCATCTCGTTGCGCTTTGGGAACGCTCGCGACGGCCTTGTCAAACAAGGCCGGATCGATGTATTTTTGCTGCCACTTCAGCCCACGAATTTCGCTCTGAAGCTGTTTTTCATTCCGGTCGACACTTATGCCTCGAATCTTATGAGCTTTGAGGAAACTGCTGATTGCATTGGCTCCACCCGACTTTTTGAAAAGAATATCAGCGGCAGCGTTGTCGCTATCGACGATCGCACGGTGAATCAGATCCGACAGCGTCGTCTGATAGCCCTTAGTCGTCACCAGTGATGCGATGGGCTCAACATACACGCTTAGGTTCGATCGCGTTACAAGTATCCGGTCGTTCAGTCGGAGCTTGCCTCGGTCTACGGAATCAAGGACGGCCGCCGCGACCACCAGCTTCATCACGCTTTGGAGCGGAAAAGACGACGCTGGCTTAATGGTCGCCAAAGAAGGTCCATCTTGAATAGAAATGCCAACCCTTCCAGAGAACCCGCTCACCAGCTTCGTGAGCTGACCTTGCAGGCCGTTTGGTTTGGATTGGGTTGCCGCTTGGGCGAGTCCAATCGTCAATGCGATGAGAACGGAACCGGAGGCTGCAATCTTGATCATGGTGGGCGTCAACCATGAGTTTAGTTCGTTTAACGACTCTGAATGATCTGTCGTAAGCTGTCGAAAGCAAGTTGAGCCTGGGCCACCAGACTCAGAACCAAATCGGAATCGCCTTGGGATGCGGCAAACTCCAAGGTCTCTGACAACTGAGCCAGTTTCGCGCCACCAATAGATCTCGCACCGCCCTTGGTGAAATGGGCAACTGTCTTGATCGCTTCAAGGTCCCGATGGTCCGCGGCTAATGCCAATTCGTCCATGGCCGTCTCTTGGCAGTTCAGGAACGTCTGGAGGAGTTCGGTCTCAAATTCTAGGTCGCCATCACACATTTCATGGAGGATGGACTCATCCAAATCCATGAGGTCACATGGCACTCCTATCGCGATCATACATCAGATTGTCGGCAGGCCTATCGGCCATTCATGCGGTTAAAGATGCTGGTCCCGTGTCACACTCTTCCATCGTGAGCAGCAACCTGGGAATCACCCCCCGAAGCGAGAACTTCAGCGACTGGTACAACGAACTGGTCTTGAAGGCAGACCTCGCCGATCACTCGGCGGTACGTGGCTGCATGGTCATTAAGCCCCACGGCTACGCCCTTTGGGAGCTCATGCAGCGAGCGCTTGACGACATGTTTAAAGCCACCGGGCACGTCAACGCGTACTTTCCACTCTTTATCCCGAAATCGTTCCTTGAAAAGGAAGCGGAGCATGTGGAAGGTTTCGCGAAAGAATGCGCTGTCGTGACGCACCATCGTTTGAAGGCAAATCCGGAGGGAACTGGACTGATTCCTGATCCCGAGGCCAAGCTTACGGAAGAGTTGATCATTCGACCAACCAGCGAAACGATCATCTGGAACACCTACCGCGATTGGATCCAAAGCTACCGCGATCTCCCGCTCCTCATCAATCAGTGGGCGAACGTCGTTCGATGGGAACTTCGAACGCGCCTATTCTTGCGCACGGCAGAATTCCTCTGGCAAGAGGGACACACTGCGCATGCCACTTACGACGAAGCAGAGCAGGAAGCGCTCACGATCCTGAACGAGTGTTACACCCGCTTTGCCGAAGAGTGGATGGCTGTTCCGGTAATCAAGGGCGTCAAGTCGGAAAACGAAAAGTTTGCCGGCGCCGACCACACCTACACCATCGAAGCGCTGACTCAGGATCTAAGGTTTATCCAAGCAGGAACTTCCCACCACCTCGGTCAAAACTTCGCAAAGGCCTTCGATGTCAAATTCGTGGATCGAGACAATACTCAGCAGTTCGTGTACGCCACGTCCTGGGGTGTCTCGACACGATTGGTGGGAACGCTCATCATGGTTCACTCCGACGACAAGGGCTTCATTTCTCCTCCCCGCATTTCCCCCATCCAGGTCGTCATTATTCCGATGGGACGGGATGACGCCACTCGCGAGAAGACAGTTGGCGCAAGCAATGAGATCGCGGATCAGCTCAAAAAGAGCGGAATCCGGGTCAAGATCGACCTTCGAGAGAAAGAGTCGCCCGGATTTAAATACAACTATTGGGAGCTCCGAGGTGTACCCGTCCGCATCGAAGTCGGCCCTCGCGACCTCGATGCAGGTACTTGCGTGATCGCTCGCCGCGACAATGGAGAAAAGGCTTCCGTTGCCCTGGCCGACGTTGCCGAAACCGCCATTGGGTTGATGGATGTGATCCAAGCCGGGTTGTTCGAAAAAGCCAAGGCGTTCCGCGACGCGAACACAATTCGTGTCAATACGTGGGAAGAATTTGAGGCCGCTTTCGCCGGTGAAGGCGGAGCGGGTGTCGTACTTGCTCACTGGGATGGAACGCCGGAGACGGAAGAGATCATCAGCGAGAAAACCAAGGCGACCATTCGCTGCATTCCCATGACTCCGCTTGATCCGTCTGACGTCGAGCCCGGCGTATGTGTGCTGACCGGGAAGCCTAGCAAGCAACGCGTCATCTTCGGCAAAGCCTACTGATCAAACACTTATTCAGCCAGACTCATGGCTCCGGGGGTAAAACCCGGAGCCATGAGTCTTTTGTTTTTGCTTGTCGCGAACGAGTCCAACCCTAAGTCGTCCGTTCACCAGAGCAAGACTGCTTTCGCCCCGATCACTCCGCGGTTTGAGCGTCAGGCGCCCTTGCCTACAATTCCAGGCGTAACCATTGACTCATACACAACCGGTAATGGACTTGCCCAGGAAGAGGCTCGAGGCCGTAGCCTGCAAGCGCGAATCCTCTGGATCGACGCCACCGCAAATATTGAGCGGTACAACACGGAAGACAAGATCGTCGCCCTTGTGAAACAGATCCACGACGTCGGATTCAACACCGTCGTGTTCGACGTCAAGCCCATCTCGGGCCAGGTTGTCTACCCGAGCAAGCTGGCGCCAAAGCTCCTGACCTGGCGAGGACAAGACCTGCCTCCTGAGTTCGACCCCCTTGCCGTAATGGTCCGAGAAGCAAAGAAGGATGGCCTCAGCTTCTTCGCGAGCCTGAACGCATTCAGCGAGGGCCATCGAATGTTCAGTGTCGGGCCAGGTTACGCCAAGCCCGATCAGCAGACGATTCTCTACGAACCCAAACCCCTCGTTCGAAATCATGAGGGGAAGACCTTCCCGGTTTCTACGATCACCGACAAACTGACGCCGGATTCGATCTGTCTATTCACCGATCAGTCGAAACTTCCGGGACCACTCTCAGACGGATTCGCGATCAGCATCGACGGCTCGGGACGCGTTGTTGACGGGTATGAACAGGGTGGATCTGGAAAAGTCCCGTCCGTGCCAAAGGGCGGTGAGGTTCTTTTCGGCGTCGGACCAGCCGCCGAATTCCTTCGACAAACCGCCACGCCGGGAAATCCGATCGCATTCGACACCGAGGCGAGTTACGTGCCGATGGCTCAGAGCACGACGACGCAGATTCCGTTAATGATGAATCCGAACGATCCGGTCGAGCGGAAATACGTGCTGGACATCTCCCACGAACTCGTCCAGAACTACGCGATTGACGGGTTTATCTACGACGATCGGTTTCGATACGCTGGCATCAACGCCGACTTCAGCCCCGTAACGAGAGAGTTGTTTGAGCAAGAGGTTGGCAAGAAGCTCAATTGGCCCGACGACGTTTTCAAATTCACCATCAATCAAAATCTCGTAAAAGGCATTCAGCCCGGGCGCTATTACGATGCATGGTTCGCGTGGAGGGCTCAGCGACTCAAGGACTTCATTGGGCAGATCCGTCACGAGGCGCGGGTGATTCGACCGTCGACTCAAGTTGGATTGTATGTGGGTTCGTGGTACGGGGACTACCCAGCGCTTGGCAACAACTACGCCTCCTCCAACGTGGAAGCTGGATTTTGGTTCCTCACTCCGGCCTACCAAAAGACCGGATTAGCCTCCTCAGTCGACTTCCTCATCGCTGGTTGCTACTACCCAACCGCGACGATTTACGACGCAATGGGTAAGGGCCAGGGCATTGGCTATACCATTGAGGCATCCGGGAGCTTGGTAAATCGCCTCGTCTGCGATCAGACCTGGACGTATGCGGGAATCTCTCTCAGCGACTATGCTGGCCGTCCAGACGGCCTCCAGAACGCCCTTCAGGCCGCTTGCGCATCAACCCAGGGCGTGATGGTTTTCGATCTCTCGCACAACATTGAACCGATGTGGCCCGTCTTCGAGCGATCGTTCAAGCAACCGCGAGTCCCACCGCACGCTCGACCAAACGTTCTAGCGGACGTTCGACAACGCCGCCAAAATCTCGAGCGTCTGGGATTCCATGCTCCCGCGATCCCCATCGCCGCCGGTTCGTCCGGAACTGGGCAGTAACCGAGGGTTCTCGGCTACTTGGCTTCGACCGGGATTCCGCCGAGTGCCCCAATCGCGAATACGTGATCGTCCTTGTCCACGGGGACTGTCACCTTTCCGGTGGGTGGGACCTCCTGAGCGCTGGTCCAAACCGGAGAGGTTGTGAGGCGCGAATACAGCACGTACCGGGTATCGGGGGACGCTTGCCAGGTGATCGTCGAATCCTTGCTCTGCTTCCGGCTCACTCGAACCTGAGTCGGGGTAAGGTCGGCAAGCGCCAACGATTCTGCAAGCCGAAGGTTTAGGCGGGCCACATTCGCAAGGTGACCGAAATCCATCGCTTCAATTTCATCCTTTGGTGTGTGCTGTCGCGCATATTCCTCGACAGAATCGACAAATCGAATCGCAGTGAAACCTTGCTGATTAAACGGAGTGTGGTCTCCACCTCGACCAAAACGGTCGGGCCGCAGCACGAGTTCAACTCCACCTCCATCTCGGCGACTTCCGCTCGGATCGGCCAGGTAAGCCGTATAGCGTGCCAGTTCTCGGCTGTTGTGCTCGGGGCTCTCCTCGCTAAACACCCGCACCCGGTTATCGTGATGGCCATGAAGATCAGAGGATCCACCCACGATGTCGTTGTTGAGCACCGCATCGATCTTCCAATGCTCCTCCCTTGCTCTTTTGGCAAGCGCGGACGAACCCAAGAGTCCCTGCTCTTCTCCGCTGAAGGCGACGAAAACGAGAGTCTGCTTCCATCTCTTGGTTGACATCAACCGCGCGAGTTCCAAGGTCAGCGATACTCCGCTGGCATCATCGTTTGCGCCAGGAGCCCGGCCTTGCCAATCGGTCTCCGCCATATTGATCGAGTCTAAATGGCCGCCAATGATCACCCTTCGATCGGTCTCTCCGGGCAGAATCGCTACGACCTCAGCCACGTCTTTTGCGATCGGCACTCGCGGTCCTTTTTCGATGTGGTAGCGGAAAACGTCCGACTGCAGACCGTTGATCTTTCGAAACTCCTGAAGGACCCAACCCGCGGCTTCCTCCAGCCCGAGGTTGTTTGTGTTTCGATCGTGCATGCTCGAAAGTTTTAGAACAGTTGCATGGAGACGTCGAGGATCCACGAGCCCCGGATTCACGGGCGTAAGGTCGGAAGAGGCACTGAGAATAAGGGCGGCGGCTAGCGCTAACACCCAATTATCATGACCGAACTCGCAAATCTGAGGGGCGGCAT
>CAIVDU010000057.1 GCA_903904815.1 uncultured Armatimonadota bacterium | reverse complement strand
TATTGATCAAGGCGACCAAGGTGGACGGAGTCTACGACAAGGATCCAAAGAAGCACGAGGACGCGGTCAAGTTCGAATCGCTAGCCTACAGCACCGCGATTGAGAAGCGACTCGGAGTCATGGATCAGACGGCCTTTACGATGTGCCGAGAGCATCGCCTGCCCTTGATCGTGCTAGATTTTAACAAGCCAGGAAGCCTATTAAGGGCAGTCAACGGTGTCAACGAGGGCACCTTGGTTTCAGGAGAATAACATGAGTGTGAACGACATCCTTACAGATACCGAGAAGAAAATGAAGGGAGCCATCGAGGCGATGACCCACGATTTCTCCTCCTACCGAACAGGTCGTGCCACGCCAGCCGTTTTGGAGCGTGTTCACGTCGAGTACTACGGAACGGAGACGCCCATCTCTCAGATCGCGAACATCAGCGTTCCCGAGCCACGCCAGCTTCTGATCACTCCTTACGAGAAGAGTCTGGTCCCGACCATCGAGAAGGCGATCCTTAAGAGCGACCTCGGAATCAATCCGATCACCGATGGATCCGGCATTCGATTGAACTTCCCCCAGATGACCGAGGACCGCAGAAAGGACCTCGTGAAGCAGGTTCATTCTCGCACCGAAGGCGCTCGTGTCTCCATAAGAAACGTCCGACGTGAAGCCATCGATCAATTCAAGACGTTGGAAAAGAAGAAGGAGATCACCGAGGATGACGTCAAAGGCCACGAAACAAAGGTTCAGAAGCTGACCGATCAGTTCGTCGCGCAGGCAGACGAACTCGGCAAGAAGAAAGAAGCCGAACTGATGAGTGTCTAACCAATGACCGGTGGGCGAAAAGCATCTTCGCCCACTTCCCTACTTACGAGATGTCTATCGTTTCTTCGTCCAAGGAATTCCCGATTCTCGCGCAAGCTCGTGCGCAAGGAATCGATCTGGGAGCTCTGCCCCACCACGTTGCCATTATCATGGACGGCAACGGTCGATGGGCAAAGCGGAAGGGACTAGCTCGACTGCTCGGCCACCGCGAAGGGTATATGACCTTGAAGAAGGTTATCCGGGCGGCGAGCGACCTTGGGATCAAGTACCTCACCGTTTATGCATTCTCCGCTGAAAACTGGCGAAGGCCTGAGGACGAAGTGGCGGGAATCATGAAGCTGATCGAGAAAGCGACTCGAGAAGAGCTTCAGAACATGCACAAGAATAATGTCCGGATCAATGTGGCCGGACGCATCGAGGAAGTCCCAGCCGGGCTTCGAGATGCCCTTTTGCACGGGATTGAGACCACAGCCGCCAATACGGGAATCACCTTCACCCTGGCGGTTAATTACGGAGGACGTGCCGAGATCGTCGACGCAGTCAAAGCGATCGTCACCTCAGGTGTACCCGCAGATCAGATCGACGAATCCACGATCTCAAACCATCTTTACAACGCCGCTCAACCGGAACCCGACCTGATGGTTCGTACGGCGGGTGAAATGCGCTGGAGCAACTTCTTGATCTGGCAGTCGGCCTACTGCGAGCTTCACGTCACTAACGTCACCTGGCCCGAGTTCACCGAAGTTGATTTTCTTGAGGCGGTTAAGGTTTTTCAGCAGCGCACAAGAAAATTTGGTACCGTTGTCGATCAGCCGCAGTAGCTGCTTGGGAGCAGCTTGCGTCACTCAACCAGATAGTTCGGAAGGGTAATTTTCTCTTGCTTACAGGCCACCGCGATATCTCGGTAGAACTCAGACATCTGGCCCGGTTCCTCTTTAGCAACCACAATCGCTTTGTCTAAATAGGACCGCGCAATTCTCAAGTCGCCAACGCCCTTATGGGCGAAGTAGAGTCCAAGCAACAGTCGGGACTTCGTGAAGAAGAATGGATTGTCATCCCTCTGGCTGCGCTTCAGCACCGATTCTCCGATGCTCACCGCGGCACCGTATTGCTTGTACTTCGTCGCTTCCAGCATTTGCATCATGCCTCCCATGTGCTCGTACTTCTCCCAACTCCAATGCGCGAAATTAAAGAAGAACCAATCTGGAAGCTGAGCAACCGGCTCGGGTTGTAGCTTCCCTAAGGATTTGAGGCTGTAACCCTGCGCACGCTCAACCTGAAGATAGGACTCTGGCCACACTTCCCATGTGTCGTGCATCACAAACAGGTCGGTCGGGACCGACGTTATACCCACAGGAGGGAAGAACACTTCCCCTACCGGCTGATGCCCCGCAACTTTGGGCTGGAAGCTCATGTCGATGCAGGAGGGCAACCATTGGTGGCCGGCGGAATCTCTCAGGCGTACGAAACATCCTTGCTGGCCGTCGTGATAGCCGGAGAAGGTGTACAGCAGGAGCACTGCGCCAGACGGAAGCCTTTCGAACCGATAAACGGTGAGCTGGTCACGGCCAAGATTGACGGACATTCTTGGGCTCTTCGAAACTTGGTTGAAGATCGCGTCGCGCTGTAAGAGGTCAACTTCGCGGGTGTAGGCGTGGGCGAGGCGGTCATATTCCGACTTTGCCTTGACCGAGTCGTAGTCAAAGCTCATCTCCATACAGCCCAATGAATTCCCTTTCTCATCGTAGGAGTACTGTCGGAACACAGCAGGCTGACCGGTTGAGTTCAGCACCGATATTTCAATCTGGCTACCGCTGGCCTCGGGTTGGAGTCGGTATCGACTCACCGACTTGCCGCCAACCGTTCCTCCACCGAGTCGGATGAGCTTCCGATGTGCGTCAAGCCCGGCCAGCCGCTCGCACGTCTCCATTGGCAGCCGAAAAAAGCTGTCTCCACCGGACGAGATCACCCGAGTCGCAACTCGCTGGAGCGGATCGATCGTGCGGTAAACGTGGTCTGGGTCCATGGTGTAGACCATTCCATCGGGCTGCTCGACAACGTAGTGGTTCTGATACACCCGGACCAGATCGTCTGCATAGCCCTTCGCTGCCTTCCCGTCGGCCTCAAGGAACCGAAGGCGTAACGTGTAGGCGGTTGGAGGGCTGAGCTGACGCGCCAAAGATAGGCAGAAAAGATTCGCATCGACGACCGGATAGGAAACCGCAGAGGCCACGCAGAGTGCGCCCGCCACGGTTACCTGAGACCAGATGCGACGAACGCGATTGCGGTTTGCAGGGCGTTTGGCGCCCTGCAGAATTCGCTCGGTGGAGGTCTGATCAAGCTCAGGTACTGCGTAGGCATGCGAGAGTTCTTCTCGCAGATTGGAATCGTTCATTTCAGTTCTCCTCCAAGAAATAGGCGCGTCCGGTCTCGCGCAAGTTTGCTCGGGCACGTTGGAGCAGGCTATTGATGGCCCGTTCCGAGCGACCCATGGACTCGGAAATCTGACGCGCGGTCAAGTCCTCCACGTAGAACAGCAGAATGGCCTCCCTTTGATCCGGGTGGAGACCGTCGACTAATGACCGCACCTTGAGCGCATTTTCCTCTTGAAGGAGCTGGTCGTGGGTTGACAAGGAGGCAACGTTATACGCGTGGTCGAGGGGGTTTTCCCGGCGGATCTTTCTCTTCCGATAGGAGTCTGCGATCTTACGTCTCGCGATCCCGTAAAGCCAAGGAAGGGGGGCCCCCTTCGGTCGTTTCGCGTTTATCGCATCGGCAAAGACTTCGGAACAGATGTCCTCGGCAACGGCAACCGGTCCAATGCGCCGCACCACATAGGCATACACCGAGTTGAGGTGAGCGAAGAGATCGGATTCCGGTCGAGTCATGGAGTACGTCTCTTCGCGTTGAATACGCAGGCTAGTTTCCATTATCGCTTCCGGGGCTCCACATAGGTCTATTCGCGTTCGGGCCCGATTCTCATCGGGGGATTTTGCGATGCGTGTGGAAATTCCTCTGGCGAGTTGCGCGACATGACGAGATTAGAATCTAGCCAACCGTAACCTGAGCACCCCGTCATCCGGAGTAAACGAAGGACCCCCACCTCTACTTCAGCCTCTCGGAATCTTGACCGGAAGCTCCGACAACAGTAGGGGGTGTTTCGCAGGCTCAACATGACGGGTGTTCGTGGGTTGGTTCGGATAACTTACAATCTCGTCAAAACACGACAAGCAAGGGTTTACAACCCGTTCAGCTAGAAAAACAGACCGCGGATCATACTCACGAGAATGCTCGCCCTCTATGCTCTGCTCACGCTCCAAGCAGCGACCGCGACGGACTATCGCGATGACTTCGACTTGCTTTCATCGGCTCTCCAGCAGAACGGCGCGTACGTCGTCGAGGACAAGATCGACTTTCCTGCTTTGAGCAAGAAGTACCGGCCACTTTTCAGCTCAGTAAGTGATCGCAATCAGTTGCTCAAGCTTTGGGAAGCCTACATGGGTGAGCTCCATGACTTTCACGCCACGTTGGGGAGCAACAATGACGCATCACCGCGGCTCGTTCCAAGTGGCGCGGACATCTTCGCGAGTTGGAAAAATGGCCATGCGATTGTGGACCAGGTCCGAGCGGGATCCTTGGCGGAGAAGGCCGAAGTCGGTCCTGAAGATGAAATACTGGCCATTGGAGGGTTACCGGTCCGGCAGGCGGCCGCCCAGTGGCTAAGCGGCGTCAACCCCAACTCCCGGGCTTGGAACTGGGGGCTCAATTCGGCTTTAGCCGGGCGTTGGAACCAGATACGTACCTTTACTCTGAGACACAACGGCGTCGAGCGGAAGGTTCGGATGCACACCGCGCTCGAGCAACAATACACGAGCCGAGTAACGGTTGTCATACGGGCCGATCACGTTCTGTATATCCGTCCAGAAAACTCGTTGGGCCAGGATGGACTGATCTCCGATTTTGACCATCTCGTTCCCCAAATGCGTGCGTCCCACGGCATTGTATTGGACCTTCGAAACACCCCAAGCGGCGGCACAAGCACGGTAGCTCGAGGCATTATGGGCCTCTTCATTTCGAGCCGACTCCCTTACCAGCGACACCGAGTGGATGAAAGGGGAACCGATACGGTCCGTGATTGGGTGGAATACGCGACTCCGAGGTTGGCGCAACCCGTGACCCAGAAACTCGTGGTGCTCGTCGGACGATGGACGGGCAGCATGGGAGAGGGGATGGCGATCGGATTCGACGCCATGAAGCGAGCCACCGTAGTCGGGACGCGAATGGCGGGACTCCGTGGTGCGGTCGATTCGATCGAACTTCCAAAGAGTCATATTCGGGTGTTCTTTCCCGTGGAGCAGGTGTTTCACCTTGACGGAACGCCCAGGCACGAGTGGGTCCCTCCGGTCGGAATCGACGCCGGCCCGGGTGATCGCCCGGGTGATCGGTGGTGGGCGCCCGCGATGGAGGTTTTGCAGCGTAAAGCGAAGGCTGGAACCTCCATTTCCCGCGCCGTACAGGGCGGACAATGACTTGGGGCCGACGGTACCCGGAGGCCCGTCCTCCGGTACCGCTATCCGCCAACCGCTAACCCTCCTTAGCCATCAGTCACACAGCCAGTACCAGCTGGTGGCATTGCCGCTCGAGTCGGTGGTTTCGTCGCCCGATTTATGGCCCGCTGGATCGACCCGGATTTGGTCGAATGCACCGCTGCTATTGATGTGCTTGGCGTGAGAGTCGGAGAAGATCACGGTTCCTCCGGTTGGGTCCCAGTTGGTGAAATAGCTGTTACCCGGAGGACAGTCATAACCGTATTCGACACAGCCGACATCCACCTTGCTGGAGAAGAAGCCCATCATCTCAAGCCGGATTACCCGAGTTTCCGCCGGATACTCGATAGCGGTTTCGGTTACCGGGACAGTGGTTGGATACTGGCTGAACGTATTGTTGCCAGATGACTCCCCAGCGACGGTGGTGAAGTTGCAGTGGTCGAACCGATAAGACGATCCGTAGGCTTGGAAGTAGGTGGTTGCACCCTTGGCCAAGGACCCTGGATCGACGGCCAAATAGGGGCTTCCAGAGTCGATCGGACTATGAAAAATATCCTTGTTCTTCGTGTAAGGAAGCAGTAAGACTTCCGTTCCGTGATGGACCGGCGGGGTATAGATCGTCGGGTCGCTGTTGTAAGCGTAGAAAATCGGCATCGTGTCATCGCTATCGATGAGGTACATCTTATTAGCGATTCCGATCTCTTTTGCGTTACTCAGATCCACCGTTTTCTTCGCGGCGAACTTTGCTTGAGCAAAGACCGGGAAGAGAATGGCGGCAAGAATTGCAATGATCGCGATGACCACCAACAATTCGATAAGCGTGAATGCACGGTTCTGTGTCAATTAGCCTCCAGAGCGCGGACGCCGTCGCGATTGCGAAGGGTCCCGCCGATGCGGAGGCCTGCTTCCACAATTCCTACACCGGTACTAACCGGATCAGGTTCAAGGGGTCTTCCTCTTAAGGAACTCTCAGCCTTTCGGCTCCCCCTGCGGGCAGTGCGTGCTCTCCCTAATTATAGACTAATCGCGAGGATGGGCTTGCTCGTACTTCCGCCGAACTTCCTCAATGTCTAGTTGGGTGTAGATCTGCGTTGTGGCAACGGACTCGTGGCCGAGCAGTTCTTGGACGGCCCGAAGATCAGCGCCACCCTGGATCAAGTGAACCGCGTAAGTGTGGCGAAGTGTGTGGGGGCTGGTACCCAGCGGAAGCCCGGCGGAAGTGGCGTATTTCCGGATGAGTGCGTATGCCGTTTCGCGGCGCAGGTTTCGGCCGGTGTCCGAAATAAACACTCGTCCACTCGCACGTTTCACGAGCCTCGGTCTAGCTTCCTCGAGGTATCGCTTCACCCAAGCCATTGTTTCCGTTGGCAAGGGGACGAGTCGCGTCTTTTCGCGTTTACCGAGGACGCGGACCGAACCTTCGTCCAAATCCAGGGCGTCCCGTTCGAGATCGACGCATTCAGAAATCCGTAAGCCGGCTCCGTAAACGAGCTCAATCAGGGCTCGATCCCGTAGGCCACTGGGGGTGGTCAAGTCTGGTTGCGACACCAGTTCGAGTAGTCGATTCGGCGTCAGCGCCTTGGGCAAAGTCTTGGGCTTTTTGAAGCCGCCGGTGCTGGGAAGATCTGCCAAAGGGACTTGGCCGTTTCGCTTGAGGAACTTCAGAAACGACCGAAGCGAGCTGACCCGGCGTAGGGCGGTCGTTCGCTTCATCTCAGGGCCGAGGCTCGTCTCAAACGCGAAGATGTAGGGAGGCGTGAGATCTTTCCAGTCAGTAAGTCCCTGACTCAGAAAGAATTCAACCGCCTTCACTAGGTCGTTTTGGTAGGCCAAAACGGTGTGCACGCTGGCGCCTCGTTCCACCTTCAAGTGGTCGAGGAACCACTCCACCGATTCGTTTAGGGTGTTCCGGCTCGCTTCCAAATGTAGACCTGTGGATTGATGTACGCCATATCTTCCACCGGTAGCCCTCCTGACCCAATCATTCTGTCTAGAACATACGATTTGTTCAATTCGCCCAGGAACTGAACAGCGCTGTTTACCTGCGACTGATCGCCTTCCGAGAGGCCCTTGGCATCGCGAAGGCGAAGGAGGTCTCCCGCCTCGATCGACGTGTACACGATGAGTTCCGGATGGATCTTAGTGATCAGCAGGGGCGAGAAGGTGGTTGGGTTACCACTCGGGTCCGTCACCATGTCCACCGGCGGGTTTGACGTGGTCAGGAGCGCCTCCATTCGCTTTTGGATGGGGACTCCTCGAGAAACCGAAGAGTCCGCGATGAGAGGAACGCTCCAATACCAGCTATCTCGGGCAAATCCGACGCGTGTTGAAGGAGTCGCCACGCTTCGAATGTAGCGGGCTGCCGTATCTCGCGGGTCTTCCTGCACCATTTGCGTCGTGAGAGTCGCGGCAGCCCGAAGACCACCAAAATCGAGTCCACCCAGACCACAAATTCCAGCCACAACGCCCAGCTTTGCCAACCCTCCACGCCGATGTGACTCCGCTACGCCCCAACCAAAGCCCGCCGCGAGTCCGACATAGAGCGGGAAGGTGTACCGGAGGAACTTCACCTCCTGACGACCGATCAGGATGTAGTAGGGCACGAAAAATGCGAGGAGGGCTAGCGCCCAAAGCTGTTTCCGCATCGAGGCCCAGATTAGTCCGCCAAGGCATACCAGCGTAAGGATTGTCCCCAGTCCCAGCGAGAGGTTCAGCAGATGGAACACAAATCCGTTGGGGGTGTTGAGAAATGCAAGACCGTGGCCAGTGGCCGCGTGGTGCATCTCGAACGTCACGTCGTGAACGAACTTCTCTTGGTCCAGGAGGCAAGCCGGGGTTGAGATTACAAATGCGAGGCCGGCGACCACAGTGGCGACGAGAGACTCTAGGATCCAGCGCTTTCGCTTAGCAAGAAGCACGACTGCGTACAAGGTAAAGATAGCCAGGATTCCGGTGTACTTGGTTCCTGCGCTTAACCCGGCGAACAGGCCCGCAAGAGCGGCGTACTTGAGCCCCAGCTTTTGATCCAACCTCGCATCGACGACTTCGCCTTCGGGATCGGGCTTAGCCGGAGGCAAAAGTCGCAGCGCAGCATAGGCACTCGCCGCGATGAAGAAGAGGGCCACGATGTCAACCGTCTGGAATCGAGAATGAACCACGTGAGCGGGGGCGAGCGCGATCACCGCTCCCGCGAGGGTGGCCCCGAGCAGCGTGGTGAACCGGCGCATCATGAGGAACAGGAGTAGCGCGGTCGCGGATCCAAAAAGCGCTCCCACGATTCGCCCGGCTTTATCGCAACGAGACACCCACTCCCAGTAGCTGTCTTCCGACTTTTCTGGTCCTCCGGTGTAGCCGGTCACTACGTCCGACGTGACTCTCAATAGGGTGAAGTAGAGCGTTCCGTAGTCGTAATAGTGGGGGAGGAAGTTGCCCTTCGCCGGCTCAATTTGCTGACTCACGGTGAAGTTCAGCAACTCGTCGGGGTGATAGCTTTGGTTGTGGAGATCGTTTTTGAGACCCCACCCGATCCCAACGAGCCGGAAGAGAAATGCAACGAAGAATAGCGCGGCTCCGATGAGCGCGGGAAGTCGATTCACTCGACTAGAAACAACCGTCGGATCCGACACGTGCCAAATATGGCACAGGTCGGACCACTATTTTTCTTAGAGTCTATTTCTTGGCAGTCCCGATGCCAACCAGGGTCTCGGAAGTTGCGCCTTTGAAGTTCTCTTCTTCGATGGGGCGGTCAGGTAGGTCGGTGATCCAGATCTGGAAACCGCCTTCCGATTTTGCGTTGGCCCGGATGGTGCGGAAGGTCTTGGGATCAAGGTCGAAGTCGATGGTTGCCTTGAAGTTCATGGGGATCTTCTTCAGGTGGCTGTCCTCCGGCTTTGTCTCCATCATCTGATTGAAGAAATCACCTAGATCGGTGTTGAATGCCAGTTGGGCCTGAACTCGTTGGACCGACTTCCCCTCTGAGTTCACCAGGCCCTTGTAGGTAAACACGTAGTCCAAGCGCTCGACTTCCTGCTTGCCCTGCTTGTCGCCTTTGATTTTCTGGGGCTGGTAGCTGACCGTCTGCTTCCACGTATCGCCGACGGCGACCTTGTCCAGCGGCAGCTTAGGATTGAAATCAAGGGCGCTTTCGAAACTTCCCATGAACAAAGCGAGACGATGCATCTCCCCGACGAACGCGATGAACTGGCCTTCTTGGGCACGGGGAGTCCCGTTCGCTCCAAAGAACCGATCGTCGGAACTTGCCTTCTTCTTCGGCGTAAGGTCCTTGACCTCTAAGATCTGGTTGATCGGAGAGAGAGTAAGGATGGCGCTCATGTTCACCGTGTCGACCTTTTTCGTCGGTCCTGAGTCGGTGTCTTCATCATTCTCTTGGGTGAACGTTGGCCGGCTGTAAAGCAAGTCGACAATCCCGTCCGATTTCAGCTTCTTGACCTCTGTCGTAAACGCATACGAAAAATCGAGGTTGTCCGGCATAAATGTGTCCAGTGAGCCGTGCCGCTCTTGAGCACGCATGGATGCGGTCACCTTGTAGGCAAGCTTTTCCCCCAGGGTGAACGAGCGTGAAAGCAGGACCGGCGCCGGCGCTGTCGTCGGAGCGGCGAGAACGAGAGAAGATAGAAGAGTAACGAACATAGGGACGGCCTCAGGAAATATGACGTCGTGAACGGCGCGTCATTGCACCTGTGAGAGCAATCGTGATGCGAACATTCTCCACTAATTCTCGCCTCGTTAAGATTGAAACGGGGTGATTATCGCTCGATTCCCGGGGAACTCACGACGTTTGTACGAGCTATACGAAGCTACCTTCGACGGCGTTTCAAAGTTTTTGGGGTGGCCCACTCGAGTTTTTGATTGACTAGAGCGTTTCACTCAAGCGAAGACACACCGAAGGGATCCTCGGAATGAGAGATCGCCTATATACTGATTGCGTTGGTTTCAAGAATTCTCTTGAGCCGTTCGGATGCATAGAAGCATTCAAAATATCACAGGCTTTGAACAGGAGCTACCCATGATTCTCACCAGCTTTGCCGTATTGACTACACTAGCGAAACTTCAAGCGACTGCGACGCCCCTCAGTTGCCCAATCAACCTTGAGCCAGTAACGAAGGGGACCCCGGTCACCGACTACAACGGGGTGCGCTTCACTTACTGCTGTGGTGGATGTGACGCGGAGTTTATCAAAGCTCCTCAAGCGGCGCTTGAGAAGGCGGCTAAAGCGGGCAAGACGGTTGGCGTCTTCTTGTTCGACCCAGTTTCTCAGAAGCCGATCGATTCGGAAAAGGCAGCCGGAGGATCGTCGGACTACAAGGGAGTTCGGTTCTTCTTTAGCTCGACGGAAGACAAGACCACCTTCGATAAGTCACCGGCCAAGTTCGGCGTCCTTCCCAAAAAGGAGGCTCTTTTCTGCCCGATCAACAAGGCCCCGGTTGCAAGCTACGATAAGGCAAGTGGATACGGCGACTATGAGGGAACTCGCTACTACTTCTGCTGTGCTGGCTGCGACACTCCGTTTGCCAAAGACCCAGCCAAGTTCGCTCCAGACGCCAAGGATTACGTGAAGGCGCCAAAGGCCATCAAGCCAACAACCAAGGACGGGGCGCCCCGCTAGGTCTGCCTCGTTTGAAAGTCGGAGGTTTGGAAAACAGGGTGGCCAGAAGTCCTGGTGAGTGGAACCGACCCGTAGACCGAGAAAGATTTGTGTCTCCGCCTACGGGTCTCATTTTTCCAGGGGGGCCGTCTAACTTTTCACCCTTGACCTAGCGAAGCACCTGTTTGGCGATCACCAGCCTCTGGATCTCGGAGGCTCCTTCACCGATCTCGGTGAGCTTTGCATCCCTCCAAAGTTTTTCAACGAGGAATTCTCGCGTCATGCCTCGGCCACCGTGGATCTGGATGGCTCGATTCGTTACTCGGTTCGCCGTCTCGCTTGCAAACAACTTAGCGTAACTGGCTTCTTTTGCCACCTTCTCACCTCGATCGAATTTCTGAGCTCCACTTTGTACCAGGAGTCTTGAGGCCTCGAGTTCCATCGCGCTGTCGGCGATCATATTCTGGACCGATTGCATGTCGGCGAGTCGGCGGTTAAATTGTTCTCTTTGCTTGGCGTATTCAACCGTAAGTTCGAAGGCCTTCTCGGCAATTCCAACCGCCATGGCGGCGATTGCCAGTCGACCGCGGTCCAATAGCCCGATCGCGTCTTCAAACTTACAAGGAGTGTGCCAAGCCACCGCGTTTTCCAGCTTGAACTGGACGGTATTTGAAGCGCTCACGCCGATCGTCTGAATCCGCTTCTCGACAGTAAACCCGGGCTGTGCCGTCTCCATGAGAAAGGCAGTCAGTTCAGTTTCCGAGACCCGGGCCATGATCACCATGAGGTTGGCGCGCCCTCCGTTGGTAATGAACATCTTCCGGCCATTGAGGTGGAAGTATCCGGGGCGCCCTTCGATTGGGGTCCCGTGCGTCTTAACTCGTCTGGCATCCGAACCAGCGTCAGGTTCGGTGAGCCCCCAAGCCAGGGCAATCTCTCCCTTGAGGATGCCGGGCATGTACTTGTCGATTTGGTCGGCGCTTGCGAAGTGGTCGAAGTGCCCTATTACGAGCGCGTTCACGGCCGCCACGTTCATTGCCAAAGCGGGGTCGCCCTTTGCTAGCTCAGTACAAGCGCGGCAGAATGCCTCGCATGAGATGCCGGGACCTCCACGCTGTTTTGGCCAAGTCATGCCGACTAGCCCTTGCTTGGCAAGGCGTCGCCATATGTCTTCCGGGAACGCTTCATCGCGTTCCCAATCGCGTGTAAATGGGAGAACCTCGCTTGCGACAAACTGCCGGACGCGGTCTAAGAATTCAAGTTCTATAGTCGTAATTTCGCTCATCATTGTGCTTATCGAACCAACGATCCATTCGGTGGTATTCATATTCGGCGTCTTTGCCGAAAGAGACATGGTCTAGATGAAGATCGAAGCGATCTTCCCTTCTGGTTTGCGCCAAAAACATCCCCTATTAGACCTTACGCACGATAGGCGAGACACTCACGCTTAAGAGGACTCATGAGACAGAGATTCCTCGAACTTACCTTTCCTGAGCTCCTGGATCATGTCCATCTGCATCTGCTGGATCTCAAGGAGATGCTTCCACTGATCGTTTAAGAGCTTGTCAACTTTTTCGTTGATCGCCCGAACCTCGATTTCAGCTTTCATATTGACCTTGTAATCGTTATCGCCGCGCATCTGATCTCGTTGTTGCTGGCGGTTCTGGCTCATCATGATGACCGGAGCCTGGATCGCGGCAAGACACGAAAGCACCAAGTTTAGGAAGATGTAGGGAAATGGATCCAGAGGCTTGGACATCAGGTACGTCGTGTTGCCGATCATCCACGCGAAGAGGATGACGGAGAAGATGCCAATGAACTTCCAGCTCCCTCCAAATGCCGCTATCTTGTCGGCCGCGCGGTCGCCAAAGCGCAGGTTTCTCTCAAACTCCTTGTCGACGTTTTTGGCCAAGAGTTCGTGCTCCTGGACGCTTTTGAAGATCTCTCGATTCATCTGCTCGGTATCGACGTCGTCGTTAACCAGCAGCCTCTCGACATGTTCAACACGCGCCTTGTTGAGTTCTTCTAAGCTAACGAACCCGTTAGCATCCCACGGGTTGGCCTTTGCCTGAAGCAATGGAACGAGGGACTCGCGGATAAGGTCAACTGGCACCGCCTCGTCCATGGGAATGTCCATTTGGCAAATCTGGCAACGGACCAATCGCGTCTTTGTCTTTGTCGGAACCATTTCGAAGATCAAGACGGAATAAAGAACACCCAAGTTGCGGAGCCTGCGGAGAAGCGGTAAAAGGGTTGGGTGACCGCGATCACGTTTAATTCGTTCTTGGAAGACACCTGCGTGTTGGTCGCCGGCGCGTTTCTGTTCGTGCGTGGTCCGATGGAACGTCTCATTGCGAAGGGGTCCTGGCTGGGTCTCCTTGCCGGGGCATTTAGCGCTTCGGAGGCGATCTTTCCGGGAGATCGATATCCGTATGCTCCGCACACTCTGGCCTGTGCATTCGCAACCGCCATTGCCGGACCGGGTGCTGGAGGAATCGCCGGCGCGGTTTCCATCTTAACTTCAGCCGTCCTCTTGCCTCGGGCGATTACCCTCGTGATTGCGGCACAGATCCTACTCTCCGTATGCGCGGTTGGCATCGTGGCTCGCCTGAGTCAAGAGCGATGGTGGTGCGTGCCTGCATTCGCGATCTCCCAGGTCATAGGAACCAAAGGGGCTCACTTTTTCTTGCCAAATGCTTCCCCGACCTTAACGTCCCCTACGACCATGGTCGCCAACAGCTTCGGCCTCGTACTGCTGCTATTAGTCGTCCGGGACGCCCGGCTTCGTGCCGAGTCGCATCGAAATCTCCACGAAGTTGATGAGGCCAGACGCATCGCGGCGGAGGCCCAACTTGCTATCGTTCGGACGCGGGTTCAACCACATTTCCTCTTCAATGCTCTCAATTCGATAGCGGCGCTTTGCATGATCTCCCCGGAAAGAGCAGCTGAAGCGACCGCCAATCTTGGCAAACTCATGAGACGATCTCTGGAGGTGGACTTGGCGAAAGGGCTCTCGATTCGAGAGGAAATGGACATCGTTGCCAATTACATCGCGGTCGAAAAGGAGCGATTTGGTTCAAAACTCGAGGTCACGTATGACATTGAAACGTTCCCCGAAATTGAAGTCCCCGCATTCAGCATCCAGATTCTCGTGGAAAACGCCGTATTGCACGGACTTTCGACAAAGGTTGGGGCGGGAAAGCTGCGAATCCTGGCACGGAAATCGGCTGGAGGGGCTACCGTGGCGGTCATCGACGATGGGGTCGGGATTGCTTACGCATCTCGTCATCGCAGCACCCCTCACGGACTTTCGATCTTGTCGGATCAGCTACGCTCGATTTGCGGGATTGGAGCCAGACTCCATGTCGTAAGGAGAGATTCGGGTGGAACGATCGCGGCCTTTCATGTGCCAGAAATAAAGTCGCCTGACCGGAAGAGAATACGATGACCGCCATCATTGCCGACGACGAACAGCTTTCACGCACCCTCATGAGACGTTTGCTCGAACAGGAGGAAGTGGAAATTCTGGCCGAGGTGGAGAATGGAACCGAGGCGTTACTTCAGTGCGAGAAATTGAGGCCGGATCTCCTTTTCTGCGACATCCGGATGCCGGACGTAAACGGGCTGGAGACAGCGGCTGCCCTCACCCAATTCGAACATCCACCCCTTCTGGTGTTTGTGACAGGCTATTCCGAACATGCGGCCGAGGCCTTTGAGCGGGCCGCCTTTGATTACATTTTGAAGCCTGTTCAAGTCGAACGGCTGCGACTTACCCTCGAACGAAGCGCGAATAGGATCCAGACGCAGTCTCCGGAGAAGGTATACCCAAGTCTAAAACGGCTTCCCATTCGCATGGATTACGCCATTCGGCTGATCAAGGTGGAAGACATTCTAGGAGCTACCACTCAGCAGAAGCGAGTCATCGTTCATACCGCGAATCAAGAATACAAGACGAACTACACCCTGACGCAGTTGGAGCAAATGCTTCCGGACGAAGACTTTATGAGGATTCATGCTTCGGCTATCGTGCGGCTGAGCGAAGTCCAGGAAATCATGTTTCTTGGCAACCACACTTACGAAGCGCGGCTTTCCAATGGCGTTTTAGTACCGCTCGGGCGGAGCCAATACCCAGAGCTCCAGAAGCGACTCGGACTGTGATTGAGGCTCAATCTCGCTTATTCGTGGTGTTATAGGTCCCCTCATAGCGCCAAGGGTTTCCCCCGAAGGCTCGGTCGACAAGGGCGAAAAGCTTGGGGTCGTAGTTCTTGAGTTGGACTCGATTACCAACCTGGTTGTGAACTCCATTTGGAGGCACAGCCGTCCTGGCGCAGTCGAAATACATCTGAACACCTTCCGCCCAATACTCGTCTCGATTAGTCGCTGAGTAAGTCTTATCCCAGAGTCCCTTGGAACGTGCACTAGAAAAGGCATCAATCAGACTCTGTCGAAAACTTGGGTCCGTCTTCTCGAATACGAAGTTGGCCAGGGTGTGAGCAAACTCATGGATGTAGATGCTTTCACCGTGATATCGGTCACCAGCCGATTCAAGGACGTTCTCTTCCCCGCCACTTGTATCGAAACCTCCAAGTCCTCGGGCTCGCTTGTTCCAGTCCGTTTTCGGATCGTTGCGGAGGTCGGCATACTCGGGAAGGTCGGTCTGTCCCTCGGTCGCCGCGATGATCGAGTAGTGACTTCCAGCATTGACCAGCACCTGGAATTGGGAGTCCGGAACTTTGTCCAACATTTTGAGGAAGCTTGCGATGATCCGACGGAATGCCGCGTCACTCACCTTTTCGGAGCCGATGATCGGAAGCCCTCTAAAATAGGCACACTTCTTGTAGAAGCCGTGATAAGTAAGTTTGTCTGGGGGAACTCCGATCGGCTCATCCGGCTTGGTCGTTATTGGCGAGGTTGCTTGCAGTGCGATAGCAACCAGGGAAACAAACTGGAGCATGAATTTCACATGTCCAAGCAACGGCATTGGACTTCGATTAGCTTAACATTGAATCATGAAGCCCACACTTAAGTTTTGTCCCGTAAAGGTTTGATCGCCGTAACTGAATCCTGGCTCCGATTCTTACCGTCTGATAAATGCGGTTTCGCTCCTGATCCACGCAGCTCAGAACATGAATATCATCCGCTCTATTTCGACCGCTAGCGGTGTCCTCGGAATCACGCTCTGCAGTTTTGCCGCGCAACGAGGATCGGCAGGATACGTCCCTCAAGTGAATCTGGGGGACCGGGCGCTGTCTGCGCACCGCTATAATTCCGCCGCTGCGGCATATCGCTATGCCCTTGAGTGGAACGCGGATGGGACTGCCGCTCATCTTGGCCTGGGAAACGTTTATTTGAAGACCGGCAAGAAGGATCGTGCTCTGGAGGAATTCACGCTGGTTTCTCGGCTGGTTCCGCACAATGCGGAGGCCGAGCGAGGCATGCATGAGGCTCGAACACCTGGCCAGGAGGAAGCTGCCTTTCAGGCACTCGCCCTTCAAGTGGCTTCCGAACCCAATAACGCGGAGGTGCAGACCACCTATGCCGAAGAACTGGTGGAGCGGGACCGTCTGGACGACGCCAAGGCCCATGCGATGGTTGCGCTCAAACTCGATGCGCACTCGTGGCATGCTTACTGCGCTCTGGGTCGAATCGAGGCTAAAGAGGGCGACCACAAGGCAGCCGTGAGTAATCTCCTTATCGCCGTGTCTCATGACGGGACAGACGACGACGCCGTGGAAGCTCTCGGGGACATTTCGATGGAAGAAAAGCAGTACCACGAAGCAGCAATGTGGTTCAAACGATTGGTGAAAATTCTCCCCGAAGAGCGAGAAGGGTATACGAAACTGATCGCTGCCTTGGACGCCGCGAATGAGAAAGAGGATGCCGACCGTGCTCGGGCGGACCTGAAGAAACTTGAACTGCTCCTGGCCGGGAGCAAAAACTAATGGCGGTTCTCATTCTTCCAACCCTTCTGTTCCTCGGGCATGCCCTCAGACCGATTCAGTCGCCGACCGGCGCAAAACCATTTGTTCAGACGCCCACCACTCCTACGCCAGAAGCTGATACCGGTAAACCGCCGGTTTCGGGCGGTACGCCAACTGTCACCGACGCGGCGGAACTCTCCGCGCCCGGATGGATCGAGTTCGACCCGGGAGTGCTCAAAGATCTGGTAAGCGACCCGAATACCGGAACTCCAGTGACATTCAAGTACACCACGCACAACAAGCGATTGCAGTATTTGTTTGCCAGCGATGGACTATTGACACAAGACGGGACGACCGCCATTGGTGACACGTATTTGGGAGCTCACTATCTTTTTCGAACGCAGGATCGAGGCGGTTATGATGTCGCTCTCAAAGGCATCACAAAGATTCCAACTGCGCCAGACTCAGTCGGAGGCACGGGCAAAGTCGATGGTTCTGGCTTCCTTTTGGTGAGCCGCGACATCACGAAATGGGGATTTCATGAGGACATGAATGCTGGCCTGCTGTACTTGGGCAATGGGGGTGCGTCCGGCTGGAGCACACAGGGTCTTTTGTCTTACTCGACAACGGCGCCCATTCCGGGAGGACGATGGCAGTACACGAACGAACTGGCGTATTTGTCTGGAATTCCCGGGCAGGACACGCGCGTCACGACAATGCACGGATTTGCCTACGCCCGCCACTCCTACGAAGTTTATAGCGCGGCTCTGCAGGTTCGACTTCGGGGCGACATTCCCAAGTATCAAATTCTATTAGCGGCATCCTTCAATCTCGCGCGACTTTAACGCATATATCAGTTGGCCTAGTCCGGCGTTCAATTCCAACCTTGAACCTGCGAGACGAATTAATTGACGGTAATGTATAAGCAGTTAGTGTTTGATTGAATGGATAATTCATGCTGATCGTTTATGAGGAATTAGGCGATGCTTCCCGTCGGCTAATTCTCGGAGAGTTGCTTCACGGTCCAAAGAGCGTGTCGGACATCGTTCGCGCCACTGGTCTCAAACAACCGAACGTTTCGAATCACTTGGCCCGCATGCGGGAGAGAGATGTGGTCCGAGCATCTCGTCTTGGCAGACAGGTGTTCTACAGTTTGGCAAGCCCTGACGTGGAAGCCATCGTAGGCGCCGTCTTTAAAACCGAGGAAAACCTTGACTCCAACCTCCGGCTAGACGAGTTGGCTAAGCGGTACGCCAAGTCGGCGGTGAACGGCGATGAAGCGGCATGCAGCGAGATCCTAGAAATCGTTTTTCGAGCGAAGCTTCCCGTGATCGATATCTATCAAGAGATCATTGCTCCCGCAATGCATCTCGTGGGTAAGTGGTACTTGGTCGAAGCGATTGACGAAGCGCAAGAGCACCTCGCAAGTTACATCACGGAGCGATTAATGACACGCGCAGCAGCCCTTACCAGCCCCATCAATCGGCATGGCGGGTTGGCGTTGTTGGGATGCGGGCCAGAATCGTATCATACGATTGGCCTTCGAATGGCAAGCGATGTGTTGAGGATCCATGGCTGGAAGACTTTGTTTTTGGGAGCAAACACTCCGGTTGAGAGCTTCGTAAACGCCGTTGACCAACATCGCCCGGCATTGGTATTGATCGGATGTTCCGCTCAAGTTAGTCAGGACGCCAGTCTTGAGCTCGTGCGCGCACTCGACTTGATTCGGACGCGAAAGCACCACTTCACGATCGGAGCGGGAGGATGGGCAGTGACCCACAATTCCAGCCTCTTCTTGAGCGCGGGAGTCGACTTTGTGTCACTCGACCTACGCGAGTTCGTAAAGGTACAGTTGCCTCCCATCGAAGCACAGCTCGCGGTTGGGTCGTAAGCAAAAAAACAGCCAGCTTCGACGCTGTCGAAGCTGACTGCTTTAGAAATCGCTTTGAGCGGTACTAGATCGCGGCTTTGGCCTGAGCGACAATCGCTTGGAAGGCTGCTTGATCTGCAATTGCGAGTTCGCTCAGCATCTTTCGATTAATCTGGATTCCGGCTTTATTAAGACCGTAGATCAACTGCGAATACTTGAGGTCCGTTCCTCGACATGCAGCCGAAATTCGGGCAATCCACAGTCTGCGGAAGTCTCGCTTTTTGGCGCGGCGGTCGCGGAACGCGTACTGCCCCGACTTCATTACCTGCTCGTGAGCTCGGCTAAAGACGTTCTTCTTTCGGCCCCAGTATCCGGATGCCTTTTCGATGATCTTCTTGTGGCGCTTGTGGCGCATTAAGCCACGTTTAATTCGTGCCATAGATTTTTTCTTTCTCCTCGTTTTGTTGGGTCATGACCGGTTCCCAGTCTTTCAGACGGTAGCGGTAGAGAGTGTGAGAGACACAGAAAAGAGCGCGATTTTCAAGAATCGCGCTCTCCTGCCAAGTCTCCTACAGGACGAGGAGTCGCTTTACGCGCTTCTTCTCGCCACTGAACAGCACCGGCTCCTGCTCCAGTCGTCGCTTTTGTGCGGCGCCTTTGTGCAGAAACTGGTGATTATTGTGCGACTTGCGACGGGTGATCTTCCCGGTGCCGGTGATCTTAAACCGCTTCGCCGCCGTTTTGTTTGTCTTCGCTTTTGGCATTCTTCTTTCCTGTTGCCGGCTTGGGTACCAGAACCATGATCATGAGCCTTCCATCCAGAGTTGGAATTCGCTCGACGGTCGAGATTGTCGCCACTGCCTCAGCGAAAGCGTCTAACTTCTTTCTTCCGAGCTCAGGGTGAGTGATCTCTCTCGCCTTGAACATGCAGGTGACCTTCACCTTGTGGCCTTCTCCAAGGAACCTTTGCGCCTTGTTGATGCCAGTCTGGAGGTCGTGTTCCGCAATTCGCGGACTGATCTTTATACCCTTAACGTCCTGCTGCTTGCTCTTCTTATCTTTGCCTTGTTTCTCAGTTAAGTATTTGTGCCTGCCGTAGTCGATGATTCGGCAGACAGGCGGCTGGGCAGTGGGGGAAACCATCACCAAGTCGAGACCCTGCTCGCGAGCAAGATTGAGAGCCTGACGACTCTGGAGGATGCCTAACTGTGAACCGTCGGCGTCAATGACGCGGACATCTCGGAATCGTAGTACTCTTTCATTTACGGGGGGGCCCGGATCTGGGCGGGGGTCTCTGCGGAAGCCTGCTATGTTCGTTCACCTCTGCTGCCGCAATGCAGGCAGCCAACTCAGTATATCTAGTATATCTTGGGCCGAAACCCCTGTCAAACAAAGGGTCCCTGCAACACTAATGACGTAAATGAATTGGATCCGTTCCATTTCACGTCGAATGCACGTAGGTAAAGTCGATTTAAATGTCAGTGGACGACGCAATTTCACCCGTAGCCGGGGTGCTCCGGCCAATTCACCGAGTGTGCGTAATCGGCGCAGGAACCATGGGCGCCGGTATTGCCGCCCACTTGGCAAACCTGGGATTTAGCGTTACTCTCCTCGACGCGACGCAGCAGTCGACCATTGACGGACTGGCGAGGGCTAAGATCGCTCAGCCGCCCCCATTCTATGTTTCCGACCGGGCGAGTGAAATCCGGGTTGGCAACACGACGGATCATTTGGAGTGGGCCGCCGAATGTGATTGGATCTGCGAAGCGATCGTTGAAAGGGCTGAAGAGAAAAAGCTTCTGTACGCCCGCCTCGACCCCATCCTCCCCGAATGGTCGTTCGTTACCACGAATACCAGTGGCCTCGAGATCAAGATGTTGGCTGAAGGTCGTAGCGATCAGTTTCGCCGCACATTCGTTGGCACTCACTTCTTCAATCCTCCTCGATATCTCAAGTTATTGGAATTGATCCCAACCGAGGAGACTGATCCGGCTTTCTTGGGGAAGCTCCGGCGCTTCTTAGAGCATCGGGTTGCCCGACGCGTCGTCATCGCCAAGGACACTCCCGGCTTCATCGCAAATCGATTTGGCATGTGGTCGATGTTTCATGCCATTCACGTTGCGGAGAAGTTGCGGCTAAGGGTAGAGGAAGTCGATGCGATCACCGGTCCATTTCTGGGACGACCGGCGAGCGCGACGTTCCGCCTGAACGACATCGTGGGGATGGACATCATGCGGGACATCGCTTCGAATCTGCTCGAAAGGTGTCCGGACGATCCTTACAAGTCCGCACTGTTGCTCCCTCAAACGGTCCATGGTCTCTTGGCACGAGGCTGGATTGGCCAAAAGACCGGACAGGGTTACTATCGCAAGGAAAGCAACGAGTTCCTCGCGCTTGAGCTGCAGAATTTTGCGTATCGGCCCCAGCGCCCGGCTGACTTCCCTTCACTCGCAGAGATTGAGAAACTGCCGCTCGGCGAGCGGATCGCGAAGGCTCTCCAACTTCGAGACGAAGTTGGTGAGTATCTGCGCATGTATCTGATCCCGACACTCAAATATGCTTACTCCATCAAAGACCAGGTCAGTCACTGCGTCGATGATTTCGACCGGGTCATGGAGTGGGGATTTGGTTGGCATATGGGTCCATTTCGGCTGCTGGACGCGATCGGCCACGAACCGTTTGGCATCGATCCGCAGCCGTTTTACCAAGCAGGCGGACAGATCACCCGGACCGGCAATTACGCCCCGATTCCGAGAGAGACCGAATTCGCGCCTCTTTCAGACTACGCAATCGTTGCCAAGGGCGAAAACCACGTCATTCGCGATCTCGGCGAAGGGGTCAGCGCAATCTCGACCACAACCAAAATGGGCGTTATTACGCCGGCTCTAGTCGAAGAACTTATCGCACTGTTAGAGTCCAATCGAGTGGGTCGGTTCGTGCTTACAAGCGAAGCGCGCTCCTTCTCAGTTGGGTACGACCTTCACGCGTTTCAATCGGCCATTCTCGATGACGACTTCCCGCGAATCGAACACATATTGACGCGTCTGGCCTATCTTGGCTCGTTGCTGGAAACGCGGCAAGGTGTCGCTGCTCTGAAGGGCCATTCTTTAGGAGGCGGATTCGAGTTGGCGCTCTCGTGCACCCACATCGTTGCCGATGCGGAAGCGAAAATTGGTCTTCCCGAAGCCAAAGTGGGGTTGATACCGGGTGGCCGCGGCGTTCCGCTCACTCGGGTCAATAACCAGTTCACCACGAAGCGCCTGTGCGAAGTTGCCGGCAACCTGATCGCGGGAACCGTATCCTCCAATGCAGAGCATGCCCGCGTGCTGGGCTACCTTCGTTCCACGGACACGACAAGCTATCATCCGGATCGGCTCATCACGACCGCCAGGGAGGTCGCGCTTGAGACCACATCCCTTCCCAGGCAAGAATGGCTACCGGCTGAAGGACCACTGGGCGGAATGATCGATCGAGTAATCGATCAGGGCAAACAGCGTGGGGAGTTGACAGAACACGACGTGATGATCGCCCACGAGATCAAGCAGATTTACGCCAAATCGACGAGCTTCGAGGACGGGGTTCTGAGAGAGCGGGCAAGGTTCCTCGAGTTGTGTCGGAAGAAGTTTACCCAGGCACGCATTCGCCACATGCTGGAGCACAATCGACCACTACGGAACTAGCGCCGAACCGGCAAGCAAACTATTTCATTCCGTGCCATAATATCTGCTCCAGCGCGGAGTGGTGTCCGAGTGGTCGAAGGAGCGCGACTGGAAATCGCGTATCCGGTGTTGAACCGGATCGTGGGTTCGAATCCCACCCGCTCCGCCATCCTGTTTCCCTATGGTTCTCCTGAGACCAACCGTCTCCGAACAGTCCCGACGAGATGAGGTGATGAGCCTCATTCTGGATTGTGTGAACCGGAATCAGACGATACGTTTGCCCAAATTCGACCCATCGCTTGCCCGGCCAAGCGATCAGTTTGCCCTCGCTTCAATCGGCCTAGAGGCGAACGAATTCTCGGGCGGCATTGCGAACTATCGATATCAGTTCGAAGGCGAAGAAGATCTCCTTCACTTGATCATCACCCGAGACGATCAGGGACTTATCTCGGTCGAAGAAGGTCAATCTATTGCCGGATTTGTATTAAGAGGCGTGCCCCCCAGCCTTATCTGGTTGCGACCAGGTGAGTATTCCCAGCACTTCTACTTCGGTCACGATGAGTTGCTGAAGCACTTGGAAAGGTAGAGAGGGGTTTGCGGAAGGTTGGCTTGCTTACCGGTCCATCGGGCTTATGCTAATTACTCATTCCTTTTAATTTCGAGTCGGCTCGTGACATCATTCCACCGCTGCAAAGTCTGGTTTGCAACGGTTCGAAGCACCGACCAAAAACGGAGATCTCAGCTCACTTGAGGCACACTCGCATCTCACGTGTCGGCCTGCTTTTCAAGTTCCACGAGGGTGAGCTAAGGGCCCGGCAATATCGAAGCGATTAGTGGGTTTTTTCTTTGTGCAGGCCGCCACTGTCCGCCAGTTTTGCGACCATGGCCGCCCGGCTCGTAACTCCTAACTTCAGAAATATTCTCCTTAGGTACGTACCAACCGTCCAGACACTAATATCCAGAACGGCGGCAATCGTCTTGTTCGGATGACCTTGGGCCACCATTCGAGCAATCTCATATTCGCGGGGGCTAAGCGTGTGGGGATCGCTGGGGTTTCCTTCGGGAACCCTTACAACGACGCACCGATAACCTCTCTCCTCTACTTCAAACATAAACTCGGAGTCCGTCCCAGCCCGCTCGGCCTCTCCGACCAAACGGTCGGCGAGTTCGCGAACAGCGGGATTGTCCGGCAAACCTCGTAATTTCATCAGGTTCAGGATAACGCGGATTGAGGTGATTTGTTGTCACGCATATGAACTACTTAATTTCAATTAGCTTGTTTATGCCCAACTAAAACAGGTTTCTTGCGATCATCGTATCCCCGGGATAGCATAAGTCCATCCGAGGCTCGGCCTTCGGTACCGCATGGAGGTTTGGCAAATGGCGATCGGACAGGATCACGAACTTGAGATGGAATGGGCCGGCGAGTTTGAAGACGAATTCGAGGGCGAAGACGAATTTGAAGATGAGTTTGGAGGACTCGGAGGCATTGCGCAGGGACTTCTCGGCGCACTTAGCGAGGAGGAAGGCGAAGAAGAGGACGAGGACGAGTTCCTTGGCGCGCTCGGAAATATTGCTTCGAGCCTCCTAGGCGAAAGCGAATATGAGGGCGAGTTCGAAGATGAGGCCTTCTTCGGCAGCATTGGCAAATTCCTGAAGAAAGCGGCGCCAATCCTCAAGAGTGTTGCCAAAGTCGCGGCTCCAATGGTCGGAACAGCGATGCTCGGACCTCTGGGTGGAACGCTAGGCGGAATGGTCTCCAACGCCCTTGGCGAGGGCGAATTTGAGGACGAATACGAGTTTGAGTATGAAGACGAATACGAGGATGAAGACGAGTTGGAGGCAGAAATCGCGGCCCACGAAGCTATGGCTGAGTTCATGGCTTCCATTGCGTCTCAATCCGAGTCGGAGGCAGAGGCTGAGGCCATGATCGGCGCCGCTACTCTGACCATGATCAAACCACGTGACCGAGCGGCACTCAGAGCGGTCTTGCCCCATATGATTCGGGGAACGGCCATTTTGGCGAGAATTCTTCGGCGGCGACGCGGAACTCGAGTGACCGTCAGGGTCATTCCTTCCATCGTAGGCAAGACGGCGAAGACGCTCAGTCGAAGAGCGGCCGCCGGTCGACCAGTCACTCGACGAACAGCTGCCCGGGTCATGGCGAGCCAGACCAGACGAACTCTGTCGAGCAATAAGAAGATGGCGAAGGCTCTGTCGAGGAACTTCGTATCTACCCGAAAGAACGCCGCCGCAAGCCGAACAAGGACAAGGTCCGCCGTTTCGGGTCCACGACCAATCAGATCAGCTCCTCGAAATAAGCGACGAGGCTACTGATCAAGGGTGGCAAACCCGGCGGATTCCCTACGATGCCTGCGGTTCGGCGAAGAATTTCTTAGCTGGATTGCCGCAGGCAGCAAGGAGTGACTGATCCAGGAGGATTGAATGTCAGCGATAGGTTTACACGAGTACGAGTTAGAAGACGAATTCGAAGATCTTTATGAGAGCGAGGGAGAATACGAAGACGAGTCTGAGGCGGAGAGCGAGCAGTTCTTTGGAGCCCTGCTCTCCCTCGGCAAGCGGGCGCTTCAGAGTCCCACTCTTCGGAGAGCCGCGCTTTCGGGCGCCCGAGCAGCCCTTGGCAAGTTCGGCGATATTGGCGGGGCAATTGGGGGCGATGGCGCTGGCGGAGCGATCGGAAAGTCAATCGGATCGGGAGTCGGTGACTTCCTGGGCGGCTTGCTACCCCAGTCAGAAGGCGAATACGAGTTCGAATTCGAGGACGAATTTGAATATGAAGGCGAACTTGAGGACGAATTCGAGGAAGAACTCGAAGACGAATATGAAGGCGAATTTGAATATGAGTCGGAGTATGAGGCGGAGATTAACCCGATACGCCGCATCTATCCCGAAGCGATGATGGAGCACCTCGGCCACGCCATTATGGAAGCCGAGTCTGAGTCTGAAGCAGAAGCGTTCGCCCGAGCAATCGTGCCGGTTGCGGCACATCGAATCCCGCATGCGGCGCCCGCTCTCAAGCGAGCTGCGCCTCAGTTGCTCCGTGGTGTGTCCAACGTGGCAAAGACGCTCCTGAAACATCCATCGACGCGTCCGCTCGTAAGAGCGCTACCCACAATCGTTCGAAACGTGGCTAAGCAGATCGCTCGTCAGTCACACGGCGGTCGAGTGGCCATCAGCCCGAAGCACGCAGTCCGAATCTTGGCTCATCACACCGCCAAGACCCTTGGATCTCCCAAACGGGCCGTGGCGGCCTATCAGCGGTCCAAAGCACTTGATCATCATTTGCATCGGGCAGGATCGCCCGTCCGGTTGATTCGGGGACGCGTCCATTACGCGCGACCGCTGCCTGGAGGCGGCCACAGTCAACTCCGGCGCGTGGGCTGGCCTGGGCGAAATCACTGGTATTGGCGCTATCGCTGGCCTCAGGGGCAAGCCGGGCGACCTTTATCGTATCGAACTTCGCCCGCGTATGGTCAGGGTCCATCCCCGGTCCGGCTACGAACCGCTGGAGGCGCCCGGCCCATCAGTTACGGAGCTCCGTCCTACACGGCTCCGGGAAACACCCCCCGCGTACGATATGGCCAGCCCGTTTCTTACGGTCAATCGACCACTCGGGGAATTCCTCGGCAACGGCGCGGATGCCATTGCCACTGCAACTGCTGCTCTTGCGGAAGGAGCCAATAGTCATGTCGACGTTGATCGCGGATCCCAAGGGTAATAGGGCGTTTCGCGTCCAGTTCGGCGCCCGGAGTGAAGTTGAACCCCAGCTTAAGCCGTGGCTTCGAGTTCAAGCGATCAACGTCGGACGTCATTGGCAAGCGCTTCGTCCATTCGAAACGACTGAATTTGGAACGGATGCCGCTTCGCCTACCGAAGCCCACATTGAGGCAGCGAACACGCTGATCCGTGGGCTTCGGACCCGCCTCATGACAGATACGAGGAAAGTTCGGAGCGACTGCCGGCTGGCAATGAACAGTCCAACTCCCCAGAACCTTGCTCGGGCCTTGGCCAGCAAAGAGCATGCCCACCGCATGACGTTGGCCACGGAAAAGATTTGGGACTTCTATTTCGAGCTGTTTGGGCAAAGGCAGTCGAAGTTTTCCGACATGCTGCTCGGATGCGACCGGATCGCCTTGGACTGCTACCAAGTCGCTTTCACGAATTTGGCGGAACCCAAGTCGGTTCCGGCGCCCCCTCCCTTCACGTATGTGAGGACAGGTTTCTCACCGGCAACGTACAAGCGCGGCATCCCACTGACCAAGCTCGGGCGTCAGATCAATCCCTTCGCACTGATTCAATTACCGGTGCACCGGATGGCGAACCCATGGGCATTGGGCGCGATCTTGCACGAAGTAAGCCACAACCTCCAGAACGACCTCGATCTTGAGCGGATCATTCCGAGACAGGTCGGAAGAGACCTTCTCAAAGCCGGAATCCAACGAGACGTGGCGATGATCTGGGTCAATTGGAATCGTGAGACCTTCGCCGACCTTTGCGGGCTCCTCCTAGGAGGACCTGAGATCGTGCCCTCACTGATGGATGTCGTGGGCCGCAGCGTTCGGTCGACCTTTGTGATGGTGGTGGGCAAGCCGCATCCGGTTCCTTACCTCCGGACCCTGCTATCGATTGAGCTTCTCCGTCGCATGGGTTTCGAGGAGGAGGCCCGACGGTACAAGTCGGCTTGGTTAAAACTGTATCCAAACCCGCGAGCAGGTTCAATTCCGGTTCAGGTCTTGGATACTGCGGAAATTGCGATTCCGATCGTCGTGCAAGCGATGATCTATACGCGATTTGCCGAGCTAGGGGGCAAATCCTTGTCCGAGATCATTCGGTTTGACCACACCCATCAGGCGATGGTGGAGGAGGCGGCCGTTCGCTTTTCCAAAGGCATGGACCCCGGCGTGGTGCCAGCTCGATTCTTGATCGGCGCCACTCGCTTTGCCCTCAATCGTCGTTTGGCTTCACCGGAAACGATCACTCAGCGGTTTTATGCCGAGTTGGCAAGGAGGTAGTGAACTCATGGAAGACGAGCAATATACGGCTCTCAAGACCGCGATGGGAGAGGCTCTCGTCAGTTTTAAGGAACTGCGTCTCACGGTTGCCGAAGACGTCCCCTATAGCGATGGCCCTCTGATCATCGAGAGGTTCTCGGACCGTGTCGACGACATCGTCGGTTGGTTAGAGGAGATGTCCGAATCCCTTTCCGACTGCCTCTTTCACCTATCAAAAGGTCAGGACAGAGACAACGTCCGAAAGGCTTTGGTCTTCTGCCAAAGCCAGGGAAACAAGATCGCTTCGACTTTTTGCCGCGACCTGATGTCGTACGAGACCATCCGCGAGTTGCGCAGGGTCGGGCGGCGAAATGGTCCGGAGTGGATCGCTTGGGGACTTAGCCTTGAGCGCGCCCTGGAGGCATGCAAGCTTCCGATCGACAGTTTGCAGCGGGCCCTTATTGGGGCATGGAATGAAGTGGCGAAACAGGCTACTTCGGGAATTGTGGTGACGAACACCAGCATTGGGATTGACGCGAGGCCGACTTCAGGAGATCGTCTGCCCGGAGCGTGAAGCTCAACGACAGCTAGACACAGTGAGGAATTACCGATATGCCATTCGATGACCGATACCCAATTCTGACCGAGGACATCTCCTCAGAGCTTCCAGGCTCTGGCGGATCTTCCACGACAACTAACCCAGGGGGTGACTTTCAAAGGACGGTTCAGGACACCCTTCGAAATGTCCTCGGCATTCGTGTTGCCACCGCCGACGCAAGCACCGTTTCGAAAGCACTTGCGAACGCGTTTACGATTGTCGATGCCAACGGCGTCCAATCTTACGTTCTGAACCAGACGAGTTTGTCGATCGATGCCTCCAACGGCGATGTCACCGGACTCCAAAAGGTGCTCATGCTCGAGGCACAGGACGTTGTCAAGACGTGCGCTCCCTTGATTATGGGCCTCCAGCCGATCGGGATGTTTAACCCGGAGGACGTCGAGCCACTTAGGGGATTGACGGTCCAGGCGCTGCAAGATTTGGGTCAAGAGTTCGCGTACGCCGGGGGCCTCAGGCCACAAATCCTGGACACTCTGTTCCTGAACCTACTGGGTCAGAACCCCGTAAAGCCGGGAGAATCCGTGAACTGGGCCGGGGGCTACTTCGCCTCTCTGCAGGGAGTGATGAACTTGTATAAGACGCAGATTCGGTTCACGGATGACGAGCGAATCTATACCGATTTTCTTACCGCGGCTCACATGACTTACAACCTATTCCACACGTGGAATGTAAACCGGGCTGAATTTAGCTCGCCGGACAAAGACCGTTATCTGGGTGAGCTTCAATACCTGCTTTCGCGAGCACTCGACGTGGTGCGTGAGAAGAGGAACATGCTCGTCGTGATTGCGAATTCCGTGTTCGTCAATCCCTCGGATCTTTCTAACTTCTATCTGCGGCTCCCCGACGGAGAACTGACCGTTGGAGAAATCCTGGACGCAATCGATAACGCGGTCGCCAAGACGCCTGGAATGCTTAAGCAAGGGGGGCTGTGGGCGGTAACTCCGATCGGTGAAACACTCCACAAGCTGGAGAAGCTGATCGGCCAGACGATTGAACACGTGAATAACGACCCAGACGTTCCCTCGGGCTGCAAGACGGACCGGTTCAAGTCTGCACTTATTGAACTGCATAAGGCGCTCGACATCGCAACGAAGCGGGTCGACACATTCCCGAAGAATAGGATGACCCTCACCAGCGCCACGTTTCGATAGAGGACAAGAACAATGAACTCACTAGAAGAAGTAAAGGTTTCCTTCGAGGGGGTGATCATTCCCGGCGCCCAGATCTCGCTGTATGGACCGACAAACGGAGCGTCACCATCGCTGCACGAAGCAATTTCCGTGGTGGAATCGTCGCCCGGACACTATCATGCGGGCTTTGTGCTGCCCGAAGGGAAGTACAAGCCGGGTTCCAAGTGGCGATTGTTTGCCCTGGACCTAAAGAACCCGATGAACTCCGCGGAGCGCAGTCTTGAAGTCCATCTGGAGCAAGCTCCTGCCACCGGGCCAGCCGGAAAGGTGGGAGGCGCCGCAGAAGGTACGCCGCCTTCACCGCCGCAAAACCGGAGCACTGCGAGTGGCAAACCACCCAGTCCGGCCGCAACGAACCAGGTTGAGAATGTTGGAAATCGGATCTCGGGCGGGAACCGATCGCTACGATCTTTGGCTGTAACCGAGTCGAACCCTTCGCGCTTGATCGAGATTGCCGAAGAAGGTGTGGATCAGATCCGGGAAGTATTCAAGTCAGTCAAAGGCGAACTTGAATCGCTCGACAGCATTCTTAGCCTTCTAGACGCTCAAGTGGACTCGATGCGGCGAGAACTTGCTGCGCTAACGATTCAGATTGAACGACAGACAAGGGAAGTTCGAGGACCGGTAGTGACTGTCCGCGAGGAGATTCGCGAAATCGACGTGACGGAGACTATCTCCGTCGATCAATTCGCAGATTTCTCCACCGTTGTGGCTGACACTTCCCATATCGAAGGAAGCAAGGTCATTGCCGAGGTGGAATTGGCGAGCGAAAGGGATTCGAAGCACGAGTTTGTCTTAGAGGAACAATCTTTGAACGACACTCCTTCGACAGCCACGGCGAATATCCAACGCACCAGGTCGCCCAAGGTCCCACAAGGAAAGAAGTAATAGAAACGTCGACCGAAATACATCGGCTGGCATGCTGGCAGAACCTATGAGAAAGGCAACGAGGCGGAATAATGGCTACTGAAAGAGACACCCAAAATTTATACGATCGAATCGCCGCATTGCAGGCTGAGCTTTCGAAGCGTTTAGAATCCCAGATCCTAACGAATCCCCAGCTGGCCGATGTGCTGAACCGGCAGATCGACGACATGCTCGAGGCGGTAATCGACGCGGATGGCGCGGTACCTCCTCCGAAGGACCTCGGCATTTCCCAGCTGATCGGCCTCGGTCCGGAAGCTGGCGCACAACTTGGAGATACCCGCGTTCCATTTGGAATTGAGCCGTACGACGAGACGGTGACCTCGGAACGGATCCTAGCGGTTGGTGACCTGTATTACATCTACCAACATGAGCGAATCGGGATCTTTCGGGTCGTTCAGAAGCTCCAGGAGCTGTTCCGGGCAGGCGCGGTGCGTTTGTCATCCGGGCCAGGCGCCTTTGCCCTGTACCGATTCGACCGTCGCGAAGTGCTTCGGTATACGAAGTCCGAACGGCTGGCCGCGTACAAGCGAAGCTTTGGTTACGGTCCTGGCCCCGTGCCGACCGGAAGCACATCGAACGACTACTTCCACCACAACTTCACCCACTTCGTGAATCAGGTCGCCCTCTACTGGCGCGACAAAAGGATATCGGATGTGATGCGTGAGCGGGCTTATGACCCAAGCTTTGGAAGCGTGGCTGTCGTCCGCAGGAGTGCGCTTGACCTTAGGAACAACATGAAGTTCACGTCCTATGGACATTTGAACGTGTTGCGCGTCGAGGTCATGCAACTCCTCGATGAAGCGTTCCGGATCTTGAATTCCGACGACGTGAAACGCCTGTTTGGCGCAGACACCGCCTGGGACGTCGTGGAAGATGTGCTGACACAGCACTTCAACGAACGACTCGTCACTTCCCCGCGCCAGCGCATGGGAGTAACCGGTCGCCAGATGTTCCAGTGGCTAGCCCAGTCCCACGTGCTCCAGTCGAGCCGAACTGAATTCGAAACACTGCTTCTAGACATCGCGGAGCCAGCAGAAGAGTGGCTGACCAGTGCACAAAGCATCGGCGTCGCAAAGCGCGTGCCAACCAACAGGGTGCTGCCATTCGATTACGCTCGCAACAACGACGATGGCTTGGCAGCAGCCGAACGAGCGCCGCTGAACTACTCGACGGCGCCCAGAAGGCCGGCTCCTTCTGCGCGAGCACGATCGGCGGGGTTGAACGGTAACCCGCAAAAGCGCATCCGCCGAGCGGTCTCGGCCGGTTCGCGCGAGGACGAGTTCTGACCTTTCCTGCCTCCGGCTCCGGCGAGCCGGAGGCAAGTCCCGCGGCCATCCCCGCCTTTAGAATGTGGAGTGCTTCGGTTGGACCCAGCTCTGTACAGTGCGGCTTGACACACTCGCAAAGTGATTACAACTTTCGCATTGGCTACTAACGCCCTCCCAAAGGACATTTAGAACTACAAATCTCTTTGGGGCTTCCACGCACGTCAAGCCGTGCTGATTACAGCGGCGTCAAGCCGCCGCACTCCATACGGTTTGCACACTCAGCAACACTCCTAACGCAACGCTCTTCAAGACCATGAGTCCGCTTGACTATGCCAAAGCCCATCAGGGGCGGTTTATTCGAGAGCTGCAGGAATTCGTGCGGATTCCGTCCATCAGTTCCGATCCGGCTAGTAAACGGGATGTCGCTCGATGCGCAGACTGGCTTGCTCATCACGTACGGAAACTCGGGATCCCAAATGCTCGCGTGGCGGCGACCGACGGAAATCCAGTCGTGGTAGGACGACTCAGAATTTCCGACTCCAAACCTACCCTGTTGGTTTACGGGCACTATGACGTCCAGCCAGTCAATCCTCTCAGCGAGTGGAAATATTCTCCATTTTCAGCCAAGGTCGCCGATGGCTACGTGTATGGACGAGGCGCGGTCGACGACAAGGGGCAACTATTCGCGCACTTAAAGGCAATCGAGAGCCTCATTCAGTCGGGGAGGGCACTTCCCTGCAATCTCGTCCTGTTGTTCGAAGGGGAGGAGGAGATCGGAAGTCCGAGCTTGAGGCCGTTTCTCGCCAAGCATCGCAAGTCGTTCGAGTCGGATGGCGCGGTGGTTTCGGACACCCAGATGAGGGGGCCTGGCCAACCTGCGTTAACCATCGGATTACGAGGGAAACTGTCGGCAGAAATCATCGTTCGTGGCCCCGCCCGTGACCTCCATTCGGGATCGTTTGGCGGAGCAGTCCTGAATCCAATCCAGGCCCTTTGTGAGATCTTGACCGTACTCCACGATGGGAGAGGCCGCATCGCAATTCCCGGTTTCTATGACGATGTTCGCGAAGCATCTACCTCGCGACGGGACCGTCTGAGACTGGAAGCTCCGACTGAAAGGGAGATAACCGCCGCCGCCCAAACACCGGCTAAATGGGGCGAAACGGGGTTCTCCGCGTACGAACGAATCTCGATTCGACCATCTCTTTCAATCAGTGGGATTTCTGGGGGAAATCAGGGCCCTGGCGACAAATCGATCATTCCTTCCCATGCATCGGCAAAGATCAGCTTCCGGTTGGTTCCAAATCAGGATCCGAATCGAATCGCTGAATTGCTTCGCGAGCATCTTCATCGAATTTGCCCACATGGCGTGAAGCTGGAACTCAAGGTGGGACATGGAGCGAGAGCCGTCATCATTGACGAAAGGACTCCGGTAATTCGAGCTGCGCGAATGGCCTGCCGAGACACGTTCGGAAAGGATCCAGTCCTGCTCCCTTCCGGGGGTTCCATTCCGATCGTTCAGACCTTCCAGTCGCTGCTTTCCGTGCCCACCGCTCTCATGGGTTTTGCGTTGCCGACCGATCGTCTCCATGGTCCCAATGAGCGATTCGGTCTGGACCGGTTCAACCAGGCGATCGAGGCATGCATTCGTCTGATGTGTCAGTTCGGAAGATTGGAGAGCGGGGGGTGAAACCACATATGCCGGTCATCGATTTCCATTGCCACGCCGGCCTCGGCGACGGACTGACGGATCCAGCCGATACCCGTGCCGACTTGTCCACCTATTTGAGGCGAGCAACTGCCGCCGGTATCCACCGAACGGTGGTGTTCCCAACCTTGAACAACGAGTACGCGTCGGCAATGGCCAGAGTCGCGAAAATCGTCGAGGCGCATCCGAAGAAGTTGATTGGATTCGCGATGGTGAGCACGAAATCTGACAAGGGTCGGATTCGTCCCATGTTAGAGCGAGCCATTAACAAGTACGGGTTCCGAGGGGTGAAAGTCCACGGACACCAGGGTATGCCCACGCGTGAACTGTGCGATGCCGCGCGTGATCTTGGAATCCCGGTGCTCGTCGATGTGTTCGACAGGCCGTGGCAGATGGAGCTTTGCGCTCGGGAGTATCCTGACGTTCACTTCGTAGTCGCTCACCTTGGCAGTTTCAAGGATGACTGGCGTCTTCAACAAGTGATCGTTGACTTGATGGTGCGGTACCCGAACGTCTACGCAGACACGAGTGGTGTTCGCCGATTAGAGTCGTTGGAACAAGCCCTCCGGCGCGTCGGCCCGCGCAGGCTCCTTTTTGGTTCCGACGGACCTTGGTTTCATCCAGGTTTGGAACCTTACAAGATCCGGCTTTTAGGTCTGTCGCCGAAAGACGAGGCCCTCGTCTGTGGCGGCAATGCCTTGCGGATTCTCAGAATGGAGCACGCAGCTGGCAGTTTGCAGGTAGCAGCGCGGAAAGACAGCCGTTCAAGATCAGGCCAAGAAGTTGTCCCTTGGCCCCGTAGGCATCTTGCTCCTAGTCGAGAGACCCACCTCCCGACAACTCCGGGAGGCAGATCTAGAATCTTTTGACCCTAAGGCACATCTGTCGCTGCCCCTAGATCGGTTATTTCTTCGTCCCAATGCCGCTGATTTTTTGAGGGTCGACGACCTCGACGGAGCCGTATTTCGAGAGCCCCCCTTCGATCTTCTTCCGCTCTCCGACTACGAACAGTTCAACCTGCTTCCCTGCCATGAACTTTTTAGCGACGCGCTGAACATCGTCGGCAGTAACCGCATTGATGCGTTGCGCGTAGGTGTCCCAGTAGTTCGCGGGAAGGTCATTCTGAACCTGCTCGAGGCTGCGGCCGAGAATGCCTTCTGGCGTCTGAAGCGTCAACGCAAAGCCGCCGATGATCGACCGTTTGGCATCGCTCAGCTCGGTGGCGGGGACTGGCTCGGATTGCAGACGGGCAAACTCCTTGAAGAATTCGCCGATGGCTGGCTCCGTAACTTCGGTTCGAACACTCGCGTTTGCTCCCCAAACGGCGGGGTATTTCTGCGCAGCGAAGGTGGAGTACGCCCCGTAGGTATAGCCCTTCCGTTCGCGAATATTTTGAAAAAGGCGTCCAGAGGAACCTCCTCCAAGAATGCGGTTCGCGACGACCAAAGCGATGAAATCTGGATCGGTCTGCTTTACAGCGAGCGTTCCGAACTGGAGCACACTCTGTGCCGATCCCGGCCGATCAACAAGGAAGATGTGGGCATCGACTTTCGGCTGAAAATCTGCGCTTGGCAGGTTCGCGACCGAACCGCTGCTCTTCCAGTCCCCCAACGCTTTCTCCAGTTTCGCGTGAAGCGCGTTGACGTTCACGTCTCCCGTAACACCCAGCAGCGCTCCATCCGGAACATAGTGCGTCGTGTAGAAGCTTTTCAGATCATCGGCGGTGATCGCGTCGATATCCTGGCGTGAAGCGGGATGCCGCGCGTACTTGGTGCCCCCGTAGAACACTTCGCTCGTGAGTTCGCCGATGACCGCAGTGGGGTTTGTCGTTCGTTGCGAAGACGAGGAACGCTGAGAAAACTTGGCTCGATCTAGGCGAGCAGTTGGAAACGTGGGATGCAGCAAGACGTCGGCAGTCAGAGCAATCAGTTGATCGGTCGACTCCGAGAGGCCGGCCGCCGAAAGGGTTGCCCCTTCAAGGCTTGCGGATGCGCCAAGGTTCGCCCCGATGCTTTCGGTATCCTCGGCGATCTGAGTATCCGTCCGCGTTGTGGTGCCTTCGGTCAGCATGGCGGCGGTGAGCGAGGCGATTCCTGGCTTCGTCTCGAAGATCGAACCGGCTCGCATTTCAAGTCGGAATCGAACGACTGGCGCTCGGTGGTCTTCCAAAACGTAGACCGCGAGGCCATTGCTCAATTTAAAGGTCGCTGGCTTGGGGAACCGAACTTTGAGCAGCTCTTTGGCGACCGGCGCCTTGCCCTTGATCACGGTTCCGGCGCTCTCGCTGCTGCTGACTCCTCCGGTTTCTTGCGCGAAGACAGTCGTGCAGACAACGAAGGTGAGGATCGCGGCTAAGCCGAATTTAGTTTTGAACATCAGAGTCCTCCGTTTTCGTCAGGCGTCGATTCCGGTTCGACAATCACGACGACCCGGTTTTCTTTGACCAGGTATTTTTTGGCGACTCGCTGCACATCAGCGGGAGTCACTGCTTCGAGTTTCGCTAAGTTCGTATTCATCCTTCCGGGATCGTTAAAGAACACCGCGTTCTGGGTGAGGGCGTTTGCCTTGCCGAGAGCGGTGAGCAGCGTCGCTCCGCCACCTCCACCGCCTCCTCTCCGTCCGCCACCGCCTCCCACGAGAAGGGCGGCTCTTGCTCTGATGCGAGCTCGAACCAGATCGGACTCCGTCACTCCTTCCGTCTTCACCTTATCAATGATGCTCTCGAACGCCGCTTCCACTGTTTCTGGCTTCGCTCCCTGGGGCAGCGTCGCGGAGCAACTGAATAGGCTTGGGCCTCGGCCGGCAGCCCCGCCGATGCTGGCGTTGAGCGCAAGTCGCTTTTCAACAATGGTCTGATTGACCGGACTCGTCCGACCAGCACTAAGGATGCTTCCTAGGATTTGGAGGGCGTAAGAATCGGGATCGTCGCCCGAAACCGTCTTATAAGCGGCCTCGTAACGCGTCAGGCGGGCCAAAGGATCGGTTAACGTCTTCCGCTTTTCCCCGGTTCCAAAGCTCTCGCTCACTTCTACCGCTGGCGGCGCTGGTTGCGCAGGGATTGGGCCGAAATACTTTGCCACTTTGGCGCGAGCATCGGCTTCGTTAAAGTCTCCGACGACCGCGAGGACGGCATTGTTGGGGGCGTAATAGGTTTTGAAGAACGCCTTTACGTCCTCAAGCGTCGCCGCATTGAGATCGGCCATCGAACCGATCGTGCTGTGCTCATAAGCGAAGCTTTGAAACGCAAGTTCGTCAATGGTCGATGACATTTGACCGTATGGTTGATTGTCGTAACTCTGACGCTTCTCTTCCTGAACGACGGCGCGCTGGTTATCCAGGTTCGCCTGGCTGATATCGAGAGAGCTCATCCGATCGGATTCGAGGAACAGACCTAGATCGAGCTGGTTGGCGGGAAGCGTCTCGAAATAGTTTGTCCGGTCCTTATTGGTGGTCCCATTCATGGTCCCGCCGTTGTCCTGGACGAGCATCATATGCTCTCCCTTGCCGACGTTCTTCGAACCTTGGAACATCATGTGCTCAAACAAATGGGCAAAGCCGGTTCGACCGGGTCTCTCGTTCCGAGATCCCACGTTGTAGGTCACACTCACGGCAATGACTGGCGCGGAGTGATCGGGAGAAAGGATCACTCGAAGGCCATTGGGAAGTCGGTAATCGGTGAACTTGACGACAGGAATTTGGGGGCGAGGACTGTCGGCTATTGCACCCCTTGAGGAATGCAGAAGCGTCCCTGCCGCCGCCAAAGCAGAAAGATAAAGCATCAGACATAACCTTAAACTATTTTCTGCGTGAAAGCTTGGAAAAGCCAAAGCGATCCTACAATTCGAATCACGAGCCCGGGCCGATAGAATGAGACCCATGAGCCAACGCCAGATCGTGCACATCGATATGGACGCGTTCTATGCCTCTGTCGAGCAGCGTGACGATCCCAACCTTCGGGGTAAGCCGGTTGTGGTGGCGTGGCTTGGCAACCGATCGGTGGTTTGCGCTGCTTCGTATGAGGCCAGGAAATTTGGTATTCGGTCCGCGATGCCGGCAGTGACGGCCGAGCGTCAGTGCCCATCGGCCGTGTTCATTCCCCCGAACTTCACAAAGTATCGTGCCGTGTCTCATCAAGTTCATGAGATATTCAAGCGGTACACGGACCTCATCGAACCACTGTCGTTGGACGAGGCTTACCTCGACGTGACCGGTATTCGAGACGGGTCTATGACCGGGGTAGAGGTTGCGGCCGCGATTCGGGCCGAAATTCTGGAAGAGACTTCGCTGACTGCATCGGCAGGTATTGCGCCCAACAAGTTCCTCAGCAAAATCGCCTCCGACTGGAAAAAGCCGGATGGTCTGTTTGAGATCCGGCCAGAAGATATCGACACTTTCCTATTTCCTTTGCCGCTTGGCAAACTGCCTGGTGTTGGAAAGGTGACAGAGGAGAAACTTGGCCGCCACAACTTGAATTCGGTTGGCGACGTTCGTGCCTTGAGTCTGCCCCGACTGGAGGAACTTTTCGGACAATACGGTCGGCGTTTGTTTGAGTTAGCTAGGGGAGTGGACGATTCGCCGGTCGTACCCGACCGGCCGACTAAGTCGATTTCTGCGGAGGACACTTTCCAAATTGACCTGTTGCTCCACGAGACTCGGCCGACCGTCATTCGGCTATCGGAGCGAGTCTGGGAATCGGCGGCCAAGGAGACTCGGATAGCCAAAACCGTGGTTCTGAAGCTGAAGACTAGCGACTTCAAGATCATCACGCGAAGCTTTACGCCAGGCGTAGCGATCTCTTCGTCGGAAGAGTTGACTCAAATCGCCCTGAGTCTGCTGGATCGGGTTGAACTCGGAGCAGAGACGCGCTTTCGGTTGGTCGGAGTTGGGGTCGGGAACCTCGTCGACCCGGATAGGGTGGTTTTGCAGCCCTCATTGTTCGACTGAACTCTGAGATGTCAGCGTATTATGTGAAGGGAAAACAAAACGCGGAATATGCAAGCGATAACGATTCACGTGACCGACGAGGTTGCTCGGAACTTGGCAGCCGAGGCCGCCACACTGAGGATTTCCATTGAGGAACTCGCTGAGCAGCGTGTTTCTGCGCCCAAACAATCGTCTCAGGGCGCCCCTCAAAAAAGTGGACCGACGGATTACGTTCAGCTTGCCCGTGCGGCAAGCAAGGCGCCCAGTGCCCGCAAGTCCGTGCGAGAAATTGATAGAGACGTTGAGGCGACTCGAAACGAGTGGTAGTGGGGCCACTCGCCGGTGGTCGAGTCTATTTAGACACCAACTCCCTGATCTACGCTTTCGAGCAATTCGACACGTTCCCGGGCCTGATCGATCATCTTCTGGTTCCCCTTCAAAGTGGTGATCTCACAGTGGTCACGAGCACGATCACTCTTGCCGAGGTTCTAACCCACCCGATAAAGAACGGAGACCAAGCCTTGGCGACGGCGTACCGCGATTTCCTCATGCCGACCAAACATCTAGAGCTTTGGCCCGTCGACGCGGCCATCGCGGACCGAGCAGCCCAATTGAGGGTGGCTCACAAGCTTCGAACTCCTGACGCCATCCACCTTGCTACTTGTATTGCGGCCAAGTGCACCATCCTCCTGAGTCGGGACGTCGGGTTTTCTGGTCTTGGGATCCGAGTCATCTCCCCCGATCGGCTTTAGCTCAACGCTCTCTTGGACTTGCGACCTAGATGTTCCAACGGCAACTGGTAATGTCCAGCAACAATGGATTTGGGGGAGAACCTGGCTGCGCGGCAGGCGGCACTACGAGACGAGATAGCCAAAGCGTTCGAGGGCGTATCCCGCGTCGGCGGAGTGTCCTGGGGCCAATCGCAGGTGATATCGCTATCTGGACGCCCGGACGACGCCTATCAAGGGGTGTGCCGACGTGGCCCAAAGTTCCGTCCGCTTGGGGTGATTCACGACGAAATCGGCATTCGACCCCTCGCATTCTCGGACCACGACACCACCTGGCAAGACTTAGTAAACGACCCAGCCTGGGAGGCGGAAACCCAAGATGGCGGATTCGATTTTCTTGACGCAATCGGGTTTCGCTACTACGTTCCTGCAGCCATGACGCGAGGGATCAATCGGCCCGAAAAGGGCTTGCCGGTGACTGCGCTGAGTTTTGAACCCGAAGAGCTTCGAAAACTTCGCCCGTTCCAATGGTCGCTGCTTAATCGTCCTCAGCGAGATGCAGTGCGAAGCTATCTCCATTTCATGATCGAATTGACGGACTCCGGAGACTTCTACTCAAACCACCCTTGGAAGAGCGCACTCTACGGCCATTGGATATTCGAAGAACTCGAAGACGATAAGGAAGAGGTGCGACGCGAAATATTCGATGCCTTCCAGGGCGTCAATCGAGACGGAGGCGTGTCTTGGGCAGAGGCCGAGCTTATCGATATGTACGGGCACCCCATTGGAGAACAGTTTCACGACTGCGACACAAGTTGGACAGAGCTAGTCACAGATCCAACGTGGGATCCAGACGTTGGCGTTGGCGGATTCAGCTTCCTTGATGGCGTTGGGTTTCGGTATTTTCTCGCTGCGGCAATGGTCCGATCGCTCGACAACCGGGGACAATCCACTCCGCAATTCGCGTTGAGCCCCGGAGGGCAACCACCGAGTGAGTATCGACTTGAGCAATGGTCACGAATTTCTGCCGCTCAACGGGCAGCAATCCAAAGCTTCGTGCGATACCAGATGAGGCTGTCCGACGACGACAGCTGGGACGAGGCATGGAGCTACTGGGGGCGCGTCGAAGATTGACCGTGGTCTGCCTCTGACGTTGGGTAATTTATTTTTTGCTGCAAATAGTTCATCCCCCGAAGAAGATGGGAGCATCATTGAAACAAATCCACCAGACGTAGTTCAACGATGCGCACTTACAACATCAATGAAGCCAAGGCTCACCTATCGCGGCTTATCGAGATGGCAGTCAAAGGCGAACCATTCGTGATCGCAAAAGCTGGAAGGTCAATGGTGATGGTCACCGCCATCGATCCTAAGCCGATTCGGCGCATCGGCTTCATGGTCGGTGAGATTGGGATACCTGACGATTTTGATCGAATGGGGCAAGCGGACATCGAAGCGATGTTTGGCTCCAAAACATAACTGTCTCGCGACATACACTCGATCCCCTGAGTCCCAAATTGGTACCAGGTGCGAAGAAAACCCTTTGAATGATACGACACCTGTCGTATAGTCTTTACGACAGGTGTCGTATGGAGAGAACATGAGAGTCGGGGCGATTGAGTTGAGGCTGCTGGAGCATTGCTCGAAGGTGGGGCCAACCACTGTCCGTGAGGCAGCGGACAGTTTCGGCAAAGAGCAAGGGATTGGCCTGACGACGGTTCAACAGATGATGGAGCGGCTTCGCAAGAAGCAGCTTCTCCAGCGCGAACAGGTCGATGGAGTCTGGGTTTACCAAGGGGTCGAGAGTAGGGACAACGTGCTGAAGGGAGTGGTTCGAGACTTTGTGGAACGGACGCTCGATGGATCTCTCGAGCCGTTCCTGCTCTATTTGGCGGACCCGTCGACGGCCACCAAGCAACGAGTCGACGAACTGCGTTCGATCGTCGAACGGTTGAGCACCGAAGTGGAGAAGGAAGATGGACGGTAGCTTTCTCACCCGCTTGACTTTCGCCGCCGTTCACGGCTCGATTTATGTCTGTTTCATCTGGGGGGTGATGTTGATTTTTCGCGGAATGCCAGCCCGATGGAAGTGTTGGCTCTGGAGATCCGTCTCCGTAAAGCTGTTGATGGCGATGTCGATCATTGTGTCGCTTCCCGTGGTCGTCGGCCCACCACGAGCAGACGCAGGAGCGACCAGCAAAGTCACCCACGCTGTATTGGCTTCCCTTCCGCCAGCCACGGCCGCGAATATTCCTGACACTCAAGCCAAGGAACCGTTGCAGTCAGTAACGCCGACTCAAACGATCTCCACGACGATGGTCATTCTCGGAGTTTGGCTACTCGGAGTAGCCATCGTTTTGGGAAGAAATCTCTACGGTTGGAGCCGAATGCGGCGGCTGCTCGACCGATCTGTCGGAAAGCAGATCACCGAGCTTCCAGCGGAGACGCAAAAGGTGCTGGCTAGGAGTGGTTACTGGGTGGCGGTCCGACTCAAAAGTCTCGTCGATCTCCCGGCGCCCGCACTGGCGGGATTGATTGAGCCAACGATTCTGCTTCCCGCCGAATACGAGGACAGCTCGCCCGAAGCGCTGTCTACCGCCCTCGCCCACGAACTGGCTCACCTGCGGCGGCGCGACCCGCTTTGGGTTCTGCTTGCCGCGATCACGAGTGCGATTTTCTGGTTCAACCCGCTCGTGTGGGTCGCCTACCGAGAGCAGCGGGTAGAGGCTGAAATTGCCGCCGACCAACTTGCTCGTAAGTGGACTGAAACGAGCCCGAAAAACTATGCCCAGCATCTCCTTGAATGGATCGCGCCAAACCCTAGCGACCGGGGATTTGTGACTCCCTCCGCCGGAATGCTCCTCTACACCCATGAATTGACTCGAAGGATGAAAGCAATGCAACTCAAGCACTACACTCGCCGTTCGACCCTCGCGTTAGGAGGACTTCTCCTCGTTCCGCTGGGTTTCGGTTTGGCTCCCATTTCGCTGGTTCGCATCGGCGGCAACGGGCTCGCCGGATCGGCATGGCCAAAGTTTCGAGGTGGACTGAATAATTCGGGTCTCGGGACGGGCCCAACTGCCATGGGGCAAAAGAAGTGGGCTTTCAAAGGTGGCGGCGGGTTTGACTCTTCTCCTTCGATTGGACCAGATGGGACCTTGTATGTCGGCTCGTATGACCAAAACGTGTACGCGATCGACGGGGAGACGGGGGCAAAGAAATGGGCGTTCAAGACGGGAGGCTCCGTTCAGTCTTCGCCTGCGGTTGGAACGAACGGAGTCATTTATGTGGGTTCTTGGGACGGATGGGTGTACGCCATCGAAGCGGCAACCGGCGTCCAGAAGTGGACGTTCAAAACCGGTGATGGCGTCTATGGCTCCCCCACAATCGGCGCTGATGGGACCGTCTACGTTGGCTCGGAAGACACCATGTTTTACGCGCTTGATGGAGCGACGGGAGAGAAGAAGTGGTCCTACAAGACCGGCGACATCATCTGTTCCACTCCCGCCATCGGCGCAGACGGAACTGTCTACTTCGGATCGAACGACAATTGCGTATATGCGTTGGACGGGGCGACTGGAGTCAAAAAGTGGGCGTACAACACCGGCGGAGTCGTCGTCTCTTCTCCCGCTCTCGGACCAGACGGGACTGTATACGTCGGGTGCTGGGACAACACTGTGTTTGCCTTGGACGGAACAACCGGCAAGTCAAAGTGGGCGTTCAAGACGGGTGGCTGCGTGAAGGCCTCTCCCGCAGTTGGCCCCGACGGAACCGTCTACGTGGGTTGCTTCGACCACAACTTCTATGCGATCGACCCGACAAAAGGAACGAAGAAGTGGATGTTTACCTCGAAAGACGGCTTCAACTCCTCGGCCGCGATCACAACTGATGGAACGGTCTACGTAGGCGCATGGGACCACAACCTTTATGCGCTGGACGCATCGACAGGGGCCAAGAAGTGGATGTTCAAGACGGGAGACTCGGTTGGATGCTCGCCGACTATCGGTTCGGATGGCACGGTGTACCTCGACTCCGGGGACAAGTTTGTCTATGCCTTGAAGTAGATCGTGTTTAGTGGTCGGTGGCCGGTGGTTAGTGGCCAGTGTTTAGTGGTCGGTGGCCGGTGGTTAGTGGTCGGTGGCCAGGTGGCCAGGGGTGGGTGGTCGCTGGTCGTGGGTCGGTGGTCGGGGTCCAGCGGACTGGCCACCGATTGGTCAATGGCCACTAACCTCCGACCACTGGTCACCAGTCACCGGCTACTGGTCACCGGTCACCGACCACTGGTCGCCAGTCACCGACCACTGGTCACCGGCCCCGGCTACGACCCACTATTCACTCGCCTCTCAATTGCGGACGACGGCGTCGTCTTCTTGCTCGAACGTGCCGTAGTAGTACGGCGTCTGGGACTCGAACTCTCCGGCGCAGGTGTCCACCATCTTGAAGACGGGCATCACCTTTTGGCGCTCGATTTCGTAGGCTGCCGAAAGTTGGAAACTCGCGCCAGACGGGGTCGAAAGCTCTTCAGCAGGCGACTTACCGAGTTTCAGGTACGCGTCTCGCGCTTGGTCCAGATCCTTGCGGTTCAGGCCGAGCAGCGAAGCGATCGTGGGAGAGGGGAAACCGATCAGAAATGCTTCCTGAATGAGAGTCCCGAGATCTTCGGAGACGCCCTTCGATTCGCCAGCCTCCAAAAGGCGTGTCTCGATCTTGATGAGGTTCAGCATCTTTCGAAGGAACCATCGGTCCACTCGGCTGAGCTTATTAATTTCGTCGACTGTCCAGCCTCGGCGCAGTCCCTCGGCGATGGCCCAGAACCGTTCATCGGTGGGCTTTTGAATCGAATTTCGAAGGTCCGCCGCTTCGGCTGCCTGGAATTTGGCGTGGCGCAGATCCTTCTGCTTGACCTCGAGTCCTCGGATCGCTTTCATCATGGCCGCTTCGAAGCTGCGGTCGATAGCCATGACCTCGCCAGTGGCTTTCATCTGAGTGAAGAGCGATCGGTCACCGGTGGCGAACTTGTCGAACGGCCACCGCGGGACCTTCACCACGCAGTAGTCGAGCGCAGGCTCGAAGCAAGCTTTGGTCGAACCAGTGACCTGATTGTCGATCTGATCGAGCGTCTTGCCGACGGCAATTTTCGCGGCGACTCGCGCAATAGGGTAGCCGGTCGCCTTCGACGCGAGGGCCGAAGACCGAGATACTCGCGGATTGACTTCGATGATGTAGTAGTCGAAGCTCTCCGGGTTCACGGCAAGCTGAACGTTGCAACCGCCTTCGATACCGAGTGCTTGAATGATCTTCAGGGACGCGGTTCGAAGCATGTGGTATTCCAGATCACTAAGAGTTTGCGACGGCGCGATGACGATGGAGTCGCCGGTATGGACGCCCATCGGATCGAAATTCTCCATGTTGCAGATCGTGATGCATGTGCCGATAGAGTCGCGCATTACTTCATACTCGACCTCTTTCCAGCCGAGAAGCGATCTTTCGACCATGATCTGGCTGCGCATAGAAAGCTTAAGACCCTTGCGTCCGGTTTCCCAAAGCTCTTCAGGGGTATCGGCAATTCCTCCGCCGGTGCCGCCTAGTGTGTAGGCAGGGCGAATGATGCACGGGTAAGGAACAACGCTCAAGACAGCTTCAAGCTCAGTCTCGTTGGTGATGATCCAGCTCTCGGGAACCGGCTCTTTGATCTCACGCATCAGGTCGCGGAACTGCTCGCGGTCTTCTGCTTTGCGGATCGCACTAAGAGGCGTTCCCAGAACCCTGAGATTGTATTTCTCGAGGATCCCCGCATCGGCGAGTTGAGTCGCTAGGTTAAGACCGGTCTGACCGCCAAGAGTCGGGAGCAGCGCATCCGGTCGTTCTCGAGCGATCACTCGCTCGCAAAAATCGACGTTCAGAGGCTCAATGTAGAGGGCGTCGGCAACGCCGGGGTCAGTCATGATTGTCGCGGGGTTGGAGTTTATCAGGACCACTTCGTGTCCCTCTTCCTTCAAGCTCTTACATGCCTGAGTTCCCGCGTAATCAAACTCCGCCGCCTGACCGATCACAATGGGGCCGGAGCCAATCACAAGAACCTTCATTCTAAAGGCAGATTCTACCGTTTTCGGCGTCTAGAAGACTGGAAATATGAGCGAACTCGTAGCGAGATGGATGTGGTGGTGGACGATGAAGCTCATTCGTCGTTCACCCGTCCGGCGATTCAACCACCTCATCGCTTCCAGGCTGGGAGGCGATCATGGAAAGCAGTTCCTGGAGCGAGGTAAACGCCAGAATGCATTTGCGCGTCGACACGCGGTCGCGATCCTGCGTTGGACCATCAACGTGTTTGCGTTCTCCCTTCTTTGTCTCGTCGTTTACGACCTATGCCAGTGGCTATTAGTCCATGGCTACTTCAATGCCCCGGGAAGCCCCCATCGAGACACCGAAGGCTAGCTCATGCCTTTGCGTCGAGTTGATTGAGTATCCAAGCGTACATTCGCTCAAACGCTTCGGACTGAGTCTTATCTCGAAGGCTTAAACCATGCCCCATTCCGGGAACCGTCTCCGACTTTTCGGGAACGCCTAACTGGTTAAGTCTACGAGCCGCCTCTTGGGTCTGGTTAGGCGGAACGAGTGGGTCGATCGCTCCCTGAACGAAGTACGTAGGGGCCGTGTTGTGGTCGGCATGGAGAATGGGGCTAGCCGCGTCCACCGCTGGACCTTGGCGCTCTCCCACTAGCGCTTCGACGATCTGATAGCGCTCTCCCGCACTCGTCATTTGGAGACGTAAGTCGTGAAGCCCAGAAATGCTACCGACCGCCTCGACGCGACTCGAGAACCCGGAATACTCTAAGGGCTTGTTCGCGTTAACCGCGCCAAGAAAAAGGGAGAGTTGCCCCCCAGCACTGATTCCCACTGCGGCCACCCGATGAGGGTCGATGTTGTACTTGTCCGCGTTCGCCCTGAGGTACCTGACAGCGGTCTGAACATCCTCGAGTTGGGTCGGCCATCGATTCGCTGGCGCTAGGCGATAGTCGGCGCTGGCCGCCAAAGTTCCGTGAGATGCGATGAAGTTTCCCAACTCGGCCATGTCGGCTTTGCTTCCACCGACCCAGCCCCCACCATGCAAAAGAAGGATGGCGGCCGTTCGATTTGAGGGACGCGGACGGTAAATATCCAGTTTCAAGACCTGCCCAGGCGGACGTGAGTAGGCGACCGTTTCGGAAGGCGTGGAGTGAGGAGCGGGCGTGATCGAGGGGTCAACCTCCGAGGGCAGATTTTCCTTCACCTGCATCCCGAGATCCACACCCGCTGCGACGATTGCTCCACACGCGCAGAATGCGATCAATAAACCCTTTCCCACGTCAGGAGGGTAACAGGTTCCCCCAAGAATCACGAGTCACGTGAAAGAGAGTCGCGCTTATCCGTTTCTTACGGAAGTCATCTGCTCGACGAACTCTTTAAAGTAGGGTCGGCTGTCCCATGGCCCGGGAGCGGCCTCCGGGTGGTATTGGATGCTGTTCGCCATGGCGTCTTTGATGCGGATGCCTTCCACGGTCCCGTCGTTAAGGTTCAGCTGAGTCACTTCGGCGCCCGTGCCCTCTAGACTGGCTGGGTCAACGGCATATCCGTGATTCTGTGACGTGATGGTGACCTTACCGGTCAAGAGGTCCTTAACGGGATGGTTTGAGCCTCGATGGCCGAACTTCAACTTGTAGGTTTCGCCACCCACTGCATGGCATAGGATTTGATTGCCGAGGCAGATGCCAAAAATCGGTTTCTTGCCCAGCAGTTGCTGAACGGTTTTGACCACCGGCTCCAGTCTTGCCGGATCACCCGGTCCCGGGCTGAGGAGGATGCCATCGGGCTTGAGCGCCAAAACCTCTTCGGCAGTGGAGGTTGCGGGGACGACGATCGGCCGACAGCCGGCTTTCCAGAACCGCCTGAGAATATTGAACTTGAGACCACAGTCGATTACGACCAGTCTCACGCGACCAGCCTCGTCAGGCGTCTCGATCGATTCCTTCCCTTCTCGGCCCCACTTATAAGGCGTCGAAGTCGTCACATCGTAGACGAAGTCGGTGTCTCCGTAACCCTTTGAATTGTTGAGGGCGGCTCGCCCCGCATCAAGGTCGTCGCAGATGACGCCCATGGTCACGCCAGCGCTTCGAATGTGCTTCGTGATCGCTCGGGTATCGACACCTTGGATTGCAACGGTTCCACGTTCCTTAAGCAGCTGATCGATCGATTTCGATGCTCGCCAGTTGCTGGGAATTTCACATGCTTCGCGCACGATCAGACCGGTTGGCTGGATACGATCCGACTCAAAATCGTCGTCATTAATGCCGTAGTTTCCGATGAGCGGATAGGTAAGAAGAACGATTTGGCCCGAGTAGCTGGGATCGGTGAGGATCTCTTGGTAGCCAGTCATTCCGGTATTGAAGACGACCTCTCCAACGGTTTCACCTGAGGCTCCAAGAGGATTCCCCTCAATCACCTTACCGTCGCCGAGAATCAGATATCGCTTCAATTCAAGGCGATATGGTACCTAACGAAAGGCGGTTCTCGCGCCCGTAACCGCATCTCAAATCCGGAATTCTTTACGGATCATGAGTTACCCACCTTCGCGGTCGCGCGAGGCAAAATTCGGAAAAGTTGCCGGACTTGCGCTTTCCACTGACATCTGCTTCAAGGATTGGGTATATTTTATGACCGCGCCGGGTCTCCGGCCGAGTTGGAGATCATGGCGAAGATTTGTCAGGTGACCGGAAAGAAGGGCAATACGACTGCGAAGTTCATCCGGAACCGCCACTCACAGGGCTGGAAATACAAGGCCCCTAAGAAGAACCGCACGCAAGAGGTCAATCTGCGCAGTATTCGGCTTAAGACGCCGGATGGCACTTTCCGCATTAAGGTAGCCGCTTCGGTTATCAAGTCGCCGGCATTCAATGCGGTGGCTTGTGGTCTTCGACCGATTCCCAAGGCATGGCTGAATAAGCCGACCTACGTTTAGTCTTCAACCCTAACCGGTCCAATTGGGGTCCGAGCGATTTCGCTCGGACCCTTTTTGTATTTACCTGGCGGCTAGCCGGGCGGATCACTAGTTTGTGCACTATGCGGCGCGAAACCAGAGGGGATCGTGTTAACGACCGGTAAACTCTGAGCAATGACGCCGTTCGAGTGCGATGACCGCCCCAAGGAAGAGTGTGGGGTACTTGGCATCTACCTACCCGAAGGAGACGCAGCGCGTTCCGCATTCTTTGGGCTCTTTGCTCTGCAGCATCGTGGACAAGAATCGGCGGGAATCGCGGTCAGCGATGGCTCCCGCGTCCGATACCACAAAGACATGGGGCTTGTAAGCCAAGTCTTTACCCCCGAAGCCCTCGCCAGTCTTAAAGGCAACATGGCAATCGGTCACACGCGGTACAGCACCACTGGAGCCAGCGTGCTTCGGAACGCTCAACCGGTGTTTTGCCAAAGTGTGGTCGGCGAAATCGCGGTCGCCCACAACGGAAACGTGATCAATGCTCAAGAGCTGAGAAAAGAGATGGAAGCGAACGGCGAGCATTTCGACTCGACGAGCGACTCCGAGATCTTGGCCCGAATGCTTGTTCGCCACCTAGACCGAGGTCCCGAGGCGGCTGTTTCGGAAGTCATGAGACGCGTCCGCGGCGCCTACAGCGTAACCGTGGTGACTCCAAAGCTCCTGATCGGCTTCCGTGACCCGAGTGGAATTCGGCCGCTGACTGCCGGTCGACTCGGCGAGGGGTACATGATCGCAAGCGAGACCTGTGCTTTCGGACCCGTTGGCGGTGTGCCTGAGCGCGAACTGGAAGCCGGCGAGATGGTGATCGTGGACAAAACCGGGATGCGGTTCGCTCGTGGCCATGAGAAAGAGCCGGGCGGCATGTGCCTATTCGAGTTCATCTATTTCGCGCGCCCTGACTCCACCATGCATGGCACGCTGCTTTACTCGGCAAGAGAGCGGATGGGGGAGAATCTCGCTTTAGAACACCCCGTCGAGGCGGATATCGTGGTTCCAGTACCAGATAGTGGAATCCCGGCCGCGCTTGGATACAGTAGGGTCAGCGGAATTCCCTTCCGAGAGGGAATGACCAAGAGTCGTTACATCCATCGAACATTTATCGCACCGGACCAGCGAATGCGCGAGATGGGAGTACGCATGAAGCTCACTCCGCTTGTCGAACACCTCGCCGGTCAAAGGGTGATTCTTGTAGATGACAGCATCGTTCGAGGCACCACCACGAAACAGATCGTCAAGCTGATGTTTGAGTCGGGAGCCAAGGAAGTCCACGTTCGGATCACCGCGCCGCCCATCGAGTTCCCCTGTTTCTATGGGATAGACATGGCTAGCCGGAACGAACTGGCAGCGGCTCGAATGAATCTAAAGGAACTTGAAGCCTACATTGGCTGCACCTCCTTAGGATATTTGAGCATCGAAGGCGCGGTGAAGTCGGTCGGCACTCGGGGCAAGGAGAACTTCTGTCTGGCTTGCTTCAACGGAAAGTATCCGATTCCCGTGCCGGAAAACCTCACCAAGGACGCCTTTGATACGGCGCCTCCCAGCGGCGATGCCAGTGCCATCGCTCCTGGGCAGCTCGTATTGTTGGACAGCTAGTGCGTCGAACCGTTCTCATCGTTCCGGAGCTCGTAGGGTTGCCTGGGGGAGACTCGTTCTTACGGCAATCCCTTCCCTCTCTGAGTTCGTTGACGGAACAGGGAGACTTGAGTAAGGTTTCGCCGATCCCCAACATTGAAACCCCCGAGGCTCTCTTTCTCGGAATGCGGTCAGAAGAAGCCCAGATGCGGCAAGGTCCACTGACGATCTCTGCCTTAAATGCCGATCCACCGGAACGATCCACTCATTTTCATCTTTCGGTCCTCAGTTTCGAGGACGGGACCGTCACTGAACCACAATTTGAACTGCTTCCCGCCGAAAGCGCCTTAGTCTCCGAGAACGCTACGCGACTGAACACCAAGGTCTTGACGTTTGTGAAGGGAGCGGGCAAGGACCACGGCTTGGTTTGGGAAGGTCGCGGAGATATGGCGACCTACAATCCCAAGGGATTCGCCCGTGAACCCATGAAATCGAAGTTGCCCGAAGGTGATGCCGACGTCATTCTGCGCAAGTACATCGACGATTCGATCAATCTCTTTTCGGAAATGGAGTTCAACCTCCGACGAGTGGATGAAGGGCTTCCGCCCATCAATCTACTCTGGCCATGGGGACATGGCGTTCGGCACTCGGTGCCTAATCTCGCTCTCCGGAGAGGCGGTCCGACCATGGTTGAGAGCGGTTCGATGAGGCTGGCGGGGCTAACCCGCCTGGCCGGGTACCGGCACGCAGATCGGAATTTGCTGGGGAACGGGGTCAGGACAAATCTCAAGGGCCTCGCCCAACGGATCCTCTCTAGCGAATCAACGGTGGCGGTCGTCGAGGCGGCCGCAGAGTTGCGCTCCCAATCCATGTGGGAGGAACTGGAGTGGTTTGTCCCTGAGTTGGATCGTGAGCTGATCAAGCCACTACTCGAGTCTACGATGCACGAGCCTTCCAGGTTCACGTTCATTGCTCCCGGCCGAGGTCTCGGATTGAGCGTGACGCTCGGAAAGCAACCAGGCACAAACGTTATCCCTTTCGATGAAAGGGCGCTTGAAGAACGAGTTTTGCCAACCCGAGATCTTTGGCAGTTGGTTGAGTACGGCTTGACGACTCCAGCTTAAGTAGTCCCTTCGCTCTTGAAGGTCGATCGGCCCTCGTTCCCAAGTATTCTTGCTCGGTGCGATCGTGTCTATGGGTGGTTATCCTCCTCCTGTTCCCAGGGATTGTCCGGGCCCAGCTTTCTCCAGTCGAGCGGAGAGGCCTCATCGAGGCGCTTTACCTCGGAAACCTCACGGAAGACGACCTCAAATCGGTTCGAAGACCTGCTACGTTTGAACCCTTGTCCCTTCCCCTCGTGAATCTTGCCGTTGACGACCCCATCGAAGCGGCGAACCGACTGCTGGCGATCCACCAATCAGGGCACGGTTCACTCGCCCAGGCGTTAAGAACGGCGTGTGGAAGCGGATTTGGAGACCCAACCGACCTCAAGACGTCGGTTCCTCATCCCCTGCCAGTTCCCGATTCGGTGCCACTTCGCCTCCGGCCAGCCGTGTCTCAATTAGCGGCGGATCTTGAAGAAGCGAATTCAACGGTCCGAGTCGCTCTTTCCAAGCTTACGGAATCCGAGAAGCGAGACGTTATCGAGACGCTTCCGCGATGGGCAAACCCTGTACCGGGGTTTACGCCCGATTTTGCGAAACGTCCCCCCATCAGTCAAGCGTCGCTACTGGCCCTGCTCGGGAAAGTGGACTTGCCTGCAATTCGATTTGCGGCGAGGAAACTGGCAACCGGAATCGAAGCGGAACTTCCAGAGCTTCGGAATCACCGGGAGGCGCTCAAAACAGGGATGACGTTCACGGTGCATGGCGTGGTCGTCGAGCTATCCGGAACGGCAAATGATATCCACTCGGCTCGCAATGTGAACCTATGCATCGACTTCGGCGGCGACAACACCTACACCGGTCGCTATGGCGCCGGGGTTGGTTACGCTTCCGTGCTCATCGATTTTGGTCGGCACGACTGGATCCAGGGGCCGGACTCCAATGCCGGTTCTGGGATTCTCGGGATTGGATTGGCCTATTTTGCCGGAGAGGGCGACTGCATCTTCCAGGGCGGCGCACTCAGTTTCGGATCAGGGTTTGGTGGAGTTGGCGGCCTTAGCAAGCATGGCGGCAATGACAGATACTCCGCCACCACGCTTTCCCAAGGCGCCGCCGCGTTTGGAATTGGCATTCTGCTGGACTCCGGCGGGAACGACCAGTACTCGGTAGACCAAGCTGGGCAGGGCTTTGCCCGAACCGGTGGGCTGGCATGGCTGGATGACCAGGAAGGAAATGACGTTTATCGGACGGACAGTGGGCAGGGGTTTGGTGGTGGCGTCAAGACGGCCGATGGAATCGTCAGTGGAGGGATCGGGTTGCTTACCGACTTGTCGGGAGATGACACTTACCTTGGAGGTACCCGATGTCAAGCGTCCGGCGATTCCGGCGGACTGGGGAGCCTTTACGATGCCTCGGGGAAGGACACCTATTCGGCAACCGACGAGGCCCAAGGCAGCGCCCAGCACCTTGCCGCCGCCTATTTCTTCGACCTAGCCGGCGACGACTCCTATGCGATTCACGGGGGTGTTGGACACGCTACCGCCGTGGATTGGAGCGTCGCTTTCTTCCTCGATCGGTCTGGGAACGATCTGTACAACTCTCTCGATGCAAGGCCAGGAACCGCGATCAAGGGAGGATTAGCCGTCTTTTTGGATGCGGCAGGAAATGATCGTTACATGGGAGACGTCGCGATCGGATTCCCAACCCGCGGACCCGGATCTCTCGGTCTGTTCGCGGATCTGGGCGGATCAGACGGGTACGGATTCAGTGAAAATTTCGAGGGACAAGCGACCGTGCAGCCGGGTCGTAAGATCGCATACGACGCTCCCACACCGGCGGATAACCTGTCGCTTACCCCTCCTCCCGATCACAAGTTCCCCAAGCCCGGGACACAGGCGTTCTCATCGCCGGAGGAAATTGAACAACTGTACGAAGCATCTGTTCTGCAAGGAACCGCGACGGAGGCACTCGACAAACTGGTCGCGATCGGGCAACCGGCGTTTGACTGGTTAACGCTCCACAAACTCTCGGCTACCGACGAGTTACGAAATCGCCCATTCCTGGCGTTGATTACCGCATTGGGTAAGTCGGCACTTATACAATTGGCGTCAAAAATTGATGACCCGGACGACGCGATCGCTCGTGGAGCTCTCAGCATTTGCCTCGTAGGTGATTTCGAAGAGACCGTTCCACATTTGTCATCGGCCCTCCGACGGCCAGCCCTCCAGGAAACCGCCATTGTGGCGATCGGTCGATTGGGGGCGAAGGACCTGAGCAAGGACCTCGCAGGGCTCTGCTCGAATCCAGATCGCCGGATTGCCGTCCTAAGTCTGACTGCGCTAAGGGAACTGAACGCGGGGGATGGCGTCTCGTTAGCACAGGGACTTGTTGGAAGCACCGATATGCTTGTGCGGGACGCGGCGATTGACTACTTAACCAAGTTCCCGCAATCTGCGATGTCTACCGCGCGGGGCAGTCTCGCCAGCCCAGACGAGAGAATCCAGAGAATTGGAATTGAAATTCTGTCAAAAGTCGGATCCACTGAAGCGCTTGGGGCCATCGCACCGTATTTGACCACAGGCACTATGGGACTCAAGATTCAGGCTCTGATCTCGCTCGACGGCCGCTGCCCCACCACTGCACGCCAGGCTTACCTGGCGCTTCGGGAGGATGTGAACTCACTCATCAAGGCAGTCGCCCTGCATACGGATCCAGGGCGATGATGTCCGTGGTCCTCGCTGCTCTCGTTCTGGGTCAGGGAGAACGCGTTCAGTATTGGGAGGCGGCGGTCAAGCGACGTCCTGGTCCGGCGAACTATCGCGGGCTCGCCGACGCTCTCGTCGACATCGAAAAGTATCAACGCGCGGCTGACTACTACTCGCTTGCCGCCAAGGGATACCTGGCGAATGGCGACTCTAACGCGTCTAAGGTGCTGACGGAAAAGGCAAATCGTTACCACTCGAGTCTCCAACTCTATATCGTCCAACAGACCCACATTGCGGACGTGATGCCGCTGTACACAAAAGCAAAGTGGGAGCCTTTTTACGGGTGTTACCTTGGCGCGAACATCGACCGGGAAGACGCAATCGAGGACACATTCATGGACGGAGACCAGGTCTACCGAGAACCTGGCCAGTTCAATCAGGCGGTTGGAAAGCACCAGGCGATGCTTTTCACCTATCTCGCTTATGGTCGACGCTTCCCCGCTCACTGGGTGAAGGTCGTCGGAGATTCTCAGGCAGGCGTGCAAATCGCTTGGGAACCGGCATCCCTCAATCAAGTCCAGGACGATCGCTATCTTCGAGGCTTTGCTCAGATGGCCGCGGCAAGCCAGGCACCCATATTCTTAAGATTTGCCAGTGAGATGAACGGGGACTGGACGTCCAGCTCCTACGGCGGAAATCCCGCTCTCTATCGCGAAAAATTCCGCTTGGTAGCTTCGATCATGCACGCCCTGGCGCCGAATGTGGCGATGGTTTGGTGCCCCAATGAAACCCCTGAGACCACCATCCCGAGCTACTTCCCGGGCGACGACGCAGTGGACTGGGTCGGAGTGAATTTCTACTCTGTTCTATACAACGACGGTGATCGGGCTAGGTCGGCCGATTGGCGGAGCCCCTCCGACGCTCTCGACTATATCTATCGCACCTACAGCGCGAAACATCCAATCATGGTTGGAGAGTGGGCGGCAACCCACCGATCCGTGGTCGACGATGAGGATCGTGACGATTTCGCCATTTCCAAAATCCGTCAGTTCTATTCAGTCCTGCCGCTCCGATATCCGAGGGTTAAGGCGGTGAACTGGCTAAGCATGAACACCATGCGATATGCGGAGGGAGCGAGACGGCTGAATGACTTTTCCCTTATGGCAAAGCCTGAGATCGCTCAAGCCTTTGGCCAAGCGGTTTCTTCGCCGTACTATCTCGATACGATCATGGAGGAAACTCCGGCGTCACCGGTTCGGTACCTTCCACTAACCCCCGGGACCCCCATTCATGCGGGAGACCAACTGGTGGCAGACGTCCGCTGTTACGATCAGTCGCCCACCGTGGTCTGGACCGTTGATGGACGGGAAGTAGCCCGGACATCGAATCCTGGCGCGTCGACGATATCGACGACGATGTCGGCGACGCGCTCCATTCAGGTCGACCTAAGGGACCATAGCGGCAGACCCGTTTTGTCGATTAAGCAACCGTCGAAGGGTTGAGTTTTAGGACTTCTTCGGCAATTTGAACCGCATTGAGCGCAGCGCCTTTCAGGAGCTGATCGCCAGTGATCAGCATACTGATCGCGTTCGGATTCGAAACGTCCTGACGAATGCGGCCTACGAGAACATCCCCCTGACCGCTGGCATCGAGAGGAGTTGGGAATCGGTTTGCCGTCCGGTCATCGATGACCCTGACCCCGGCGGCCGAGGCGAGAGCCTCACGAACCGCTTCTTCGGAAGGCGCAGGTCCATCGAACTCGACGGTGACCGTCTCCGTGTGAGCCCTCAGGATCGGAACTCGGACACAGGTGACATTGATCTTGAGATCCGGCATTCCAAGGATCTTTCGAGATTCTTCGATGACCTTGGCCTCTTCCTCGTTATAGCCAAACTCGTTGATGGGCGTGTTGTGGCTAAACAGGTTGAATGCGTACCGTGTATTCAACTTTGAAGGCGGCGGAACCTCTCCTGCCACCACCGCCTTGGTCTCGTCTTCAAGCAGTTGCATCATGCTGGCCCCGCCACCGCTTGCACTTTGGTAGGTGCTCACAATCAACCGATCGATTTTTCCGAGCTTCTTGAGGGGAGCGACGGCAACGGTAAGGATGATTGCGGTGCAGTTCGCCACCGGAAAGAGACGGCTGTCCGACTTTAGTTTCTCCGGGTTCACCTCGGGGACTACTAGTGGGACGCCTTCTTCCATGCGAAAGGCGCTGGAATTGTCTATTGCGATCGCCCCGCTCTCAATGGCGGCGGGGATCAGGGCCCGAGAACGCGTTGCACCCGCGCTAAAGAAGACAATATCGATTCCTTTGACCGATTCTTCGGTGGCCAACTCTATCGTTACCGGTTGCCCCTTAAAAATGAGGGTTTTGCCAACGGATCTTTCGCTGGCGAGCAATTTCAGGCTTTTTACCGGAAAAGAACGCTCTTCAAACAGCTTCAGAAACTCTTGGCCCACTGCTCCAGTGGCTCCTACGATAGCGACCGATACTTCACGACTCACCCTTCCTGTGTACCCTAATCGAACTGAATACTCTTGAACGTCAACTTAATGGTCTGGCTGATGTAAACTGACGGCGACTCTTGGGGGAATGTGATTGCGGCCGGACGGATCCGATAACCAAATCGATTTAAATTTCGACTGCTCAGCATCCCCATCGGGATTTAAGCGGTCTGACATCCCGGGCATGACTTACGTGCGCTTGGAGTCGGCTTCGGGAACTGTGCCCCGAACCGCTACCGGCTATGTAAACGTTCCACCCGGAATGAATCTTCTTTGCGTCAACACCAAAGGAACGCTCATTGCGCGTGCCGGAGTTCAGGGACGTCTCGTCCTCATTCCGCCCCGGAGTTTGACTTACGTCCGGGGTTCAAAACTGATTTTGCAGGCAGCCAGGGGAGAACACAGTTCCCTACTATTGTCTTGGCCCGGCGTTGCCACCCAGTTGCTTGACAATTGGGTAGCAACCCGCCAAAACGCGACGCGTTCCCAAGGGACGGCCCGAAACGTTGCGTGTAAGCCAATCGATCCGCTATTTCAAAACGCGATGTCTCGCTTTGAAGAGGCAATCGCCGGCCCCAAAGAGTTCATGGAGCCGCAAGTAGTGTCCTTCATCTATGAGGTCGTGGCACGCCTGATCGTGGGCTCGGACCAAGTTCAGCTTGCTGCAATACCGCTGGACCTCCCAGATACCATTAAGGAACTCGTGGCAAAGGTCCGGGCGAACCCTTCTCTGGCTTGGCCACTCAAGGACGCCGCCGACATGGCAGGCTACTCACCATTTCACTTTTCGCGGGTTTTCAAGAACCTGGTCGGTTATGGATTCCACGAATACGTGGACCGAAGCCGAACGGAGTGCGCGGTTGAGATGCTCTGCACGACGGACAGTGCGGTCGATGTCGTGGCTTCAAGTTGTGGCTTCGGCACCACGCAGGGCCTGAGAGAATCGGTTAAAGAGTATCTCGGACTCGTTCCTTCCGAACTGCGAGCCATTCCCGATCCCATCGAACCCATCGAGTGATTTCGGCGGATAAGGGCTACTTGCACCGAGATTTACTTCATTCCTGAAGCGAGGCCCTTAGCCTCAAGCACCTAAAACGATCGCGTATCATTTAGATGATTGGCTAACTCTCTATGAGAAACGACCAGGTGTTCAAGGCGCTCGCAGATCCAACGAGGAGAAAGATTCTCCGAATGCTGGGTCGTGGCGAGATGTCGGCCGGGGAAATCGCGGAATCCTTCCCGATCACCGGCCCTTCCATGTCGCACCATTTTAGTGTGCTGAAATCGGCGGACCTAATTTCCGGTCGGCGCGATGGGCAGCAAATCGTTTACTCGCTGAATACAACGGTCATTCAGGATCTGATGACCGTATTATTGGACACATTTAAGCAAGAGCCGATCGGAGAAGAATCATGAATGCGCGAACAGCCCTACTCGGGCAACTTATCATTTTTGCCCTAACGGTCGGCATCAGTGCCTATTACGCTGGAATTTTGCCCGAGACTGTGCCCACCCATTGGAACGTTCAAGGGCAGGTGGATCAATACGGCAGTAAATGGATCTCCCTAGCGCTTTTGCCCGGCATGGTGTTGTTCACCGTTCTGCTCACATTGACGTTGCCGATCCTCTCACCAAAGAACTACGAGTTGAATCGATCCGGAAAGGCGTACTGCGAAATCATGCTGGCAGTGTCTGGGTTGATGGGCGCCCTTCACGTGATCATCCTTGCGGGTACGGCAAACTCGCACATCGACATTGGACGCTGGATCTTCTCGGGAATCTTTGTGTTCTTCGCGGTTGTCGGCAACCTGATGGGCAAGATTAAGCGAAATTTTTACATGGGAGTCCGTACCCCTTGGACGCTGGCGGACGAACGAGTTTGGACGGAGACGCATCGGGTGGCGGCTCATCAGTGGTTTATTGGTGGAATCATCGGCGCGGTTCTGGTTCTGGTGGGAGTTCCGACCGGGATCATGATCGGATTCATGTTGATCGTTTCCCTGCTTCCTGTGGTCATGAGCTTTGTCATCTACAAGCGCCTGAACCCGTAGTTGGTGGTTACCAGGGTTTTGCCGGAGCTCACCCTTCGCTCATTTAGGGAGCCGCGTTGGGGCTGCGGGTATTTGCCCGACCATGTTGAACCTGTAGGTTCGCGCATGGACTGCCGAGACAATCTTAACACCCGCCTCGGTCTGAACAATGTCAGCAAGCCGGGTTCAATCGAGGTGTCGCGGGCGAGGGAGCTTGTCCGAAGGTTTGGGGTTTAAAGGTCGTCTTTACGGACCCGCCGGAACAAGGAATTATCTGGTCCGGCGTGGTCAACCCCTCTGAATCATTTTCCAACCGCGAACCCAGAGCCGATCCGTTGACCAAGTTCAGGTTAATCGGTGGTCGGCACTCCTCAACTACAGGTTCAAGATTCGTGCGGCAGACTCCATGTCCTTGTCGCCGCGACCGCTCATGTTGATGAGAACCCGGGTTCCCTCGGCAAATCGGCCTGGCTCAAAGATTGGGGCGAACGCGTGGGCGCTTTCAAAGGCGGGGATCAGACCTTCGCTTCGCGCGACTCGCTGAAGCGCCTCCAAAGCCTTTTTGTCATCAACCGCAATGTAGTCGACTCGGCCAATGTCCTTGAGGTAGGAATGTTCGGCGCCGACGCCAGGATAGTCCAGGCCTGCACTGACGCTATGAGTTCCTAACACCTGACCATGTTCGTCCTGCATCAGGTAGCTGTACGAACCGTGCAGCACGCCGGGTGATCCCGCAGAGAGAGGCGCGGCATGTTGCCCGCTCGCCAATCCCAATCCACCCGCTTCCACTCCGACGAGACCAACCTCTTTATCATCGACAAACGCGGTGAAGAAGCCAATAGCGTTGGAACCACCGCCGACGCAGGCGATACCCACTTCCGGCAGACGACCGTATCGGTCGAGGTATTGGGCACGAGCCTCGTCACCGATAACACGCTGGAACTCTCGAACCATGAAAGGGTACGGGTGCGGGCCAGCAGCCGTGCCGATGATATAGTGAGTGTCTCCAACGTTGGTGACCCAGTCTCTCATCGCCTCGTTGAGCGCGTCCTTTAGGGTTTTTGTGCCCGAACTGACTGGATGAACCTCTGCTCCCAACAGCTTCATTCGAAACACGTTGAGTTGCTGCCGAATGATGTCATCCTCGCCCATGTAGACCTCACATTTGAGTCCAAACAAGGCGCATACAGTTGCCGTTGCGACTCCGTGTTGACCTGCGCCAGTCTCTGCGATGATGCGCTTCTTGCCCATTCGCAGGGCAAGGAGACACTGACCAAGAGCATTGTTGATCTTGTGCGCGCCGGTGTGGTTCAGGTCTTCGCGCTTAACCACCACGTGCAAGCCGGTTTGCTCGCTCAGGCGTCGGGCTTCGGTAATCGGAGTCGGACGGCCGACATATTCGGTGAGGTAGTGGTGAAACTCGGCTTTAAACGCATCATCCGACCACGCCGTCTCAAATTCGCGTTCGAGTTCGTCGAGCGCGGGGACGAGAGTTTCAGGAACGTAGCGGCCGCCGTAGTCACCAAAGCGGCCCCGGATATCGGGGCGAGTCAGCATGCTTCGAGTTTACTGTCCCGATGGCAGCTGACGCCGTCCCGCAAACCAGAAGATGAAGAATGCACCAAATCCGATGGCCACTGCGGTAATGGGACCCTTCGCAGGGCTCTCTAACTCAACGTGGTGATCGGTGGTTCCAGTGCTAGAGGCATCGGCGACAAGGTTGGACGCCGCCGCGACCACGCTAGCAGCGCGCGAGTCCGCCGCAGGCAAGGGTATGGAAGCGGACGGTTTCGGAGGGGTCATGTTGACGGGCGCACGGCTGCCTTGAAGAGTCTGCTGATGGACTAGAAGATCCTGATCGGCCTCGGCAACCGCAGGTCGCACGCCATGAGTGTTTTTGATGAACCCAAAGGCGCTTCCTAGGAGAGCTAAACCGGCAAAGATGGATAAAGCTTTCTTCATGACTAGAACTTGAATCCTCGGTCTTGCCACGAGTTGCGAAGAATGGTCGGGCTCCTCGGGAGACTAATGTCGATCAACGGGGTGCTGGATAGTGACCTCTCCCTTATTCGCATGTCGTAGTTCTCACGCATCGGAAGACTAAGAGCAACCATCGCTTCGTCCTTGCTGATGATCGATCCGTTGAGGGTGATTCCGCCGCCGGATGCGCCGAGATCGCCGCCGCCCACGAAGTTGGTGTAGATCACGGCGTCAATCTGGTTGATACCGCTGGATAGCGAGTGAATCGTGCTTGAACCCACCACGCTTTGGTAGAGCATGTTTCCGGTTGAGTCCACCGAGGTGGCGTTGTAGGGTGGGATCCAATTTCCCTGATCGTCGTATCTACCGTGAGTGAACGGCGGCGTCATGTACTGGAGCGGGGTTGAGTTTGTGAAATTGGTCGTGTCACCCATGATGACCGAACCGTTCGCGGCCAGTCCGAGCATATCTGCCTTCTCGTTGGCCGCGCCGAGTGGGTCAGAACCGGAAAAGTTGGGTTTGTTCGTGTACGAAATGGACCCGACGATGTGGACGTTTCGACCGGCGTAAAGCGTGCCTTGGCCGCTCACGTTGCCTTTGATGACGACATCCTGGGTCACCGTGACTGGACCATGAATCAAAATCGGATGGGCAGCGGTTCCCACGGCAATGGCGCTTCCACTGATGACGCCAGACGTGCTCAGCGTTTGGTATCCCCCCTGATTATTGTTTAGGGTCGCATTCCAGACTTGAAGATACGCGCCCGTTCCGTATAGAGGGTTCGTCGAACCATCCTGAAAGGTTGCCTTGGGGTCCGTATACGCTTTGCTCTGGGCGACGTAAGATCCGTTTGCGTTTGCCGCATCCGTGATAGAACCAATATTGGCGAGGTTCGGCATCACGACTTCGTTCGTCGGTGTCGAGTCCAACAGCGTGGTTGTCGACACCCCGGGACTGGAACTCGCCCATGACTTCAAGCCCGTGGCATCGCCCAACGCGGTTCCCGCAAGCCGACCGTTTACAATCGCTCCGTTGGAGTCAAAGATATTATCTCTCCACTGTTCGTAGAGAGCGGTCCCTTGCGCGCCATCCGTCGTTGAGTTGTAGGCGGGGCGCCATCGATTCTGGTTGTCGGCGCCACCAGCGGCAAGGTTGGTTGCGTACTGCGAGGTCGTCCACTTAACCGGCGCCGCGTTGACGTGCCCGACCGAAGCCGGAGACAGCTTGGAATTCATGCAGGCATAGACCGAGCCATTCACGGTGGGTGAACCCGACGTGAAGTTGAAGTCTCCGTTGGCCCGCATATCGCCGTTGACAATCAAGTCGCTCGGCCCAAAGCCGGACATCCAACCGTAGTTGTTGACGAAGTAGGCGTAGTCGAACACCTGACTTCGGGAGAGTTTGAATGTGTAGGACACATCGACGACCTTTTGGGGTTCGCCGGTATCAGCCACCCCGTTGCCGTTAAGGTCGGCCCAACCGACAGTGCGCACGGTAAACGTTCTTGTATAGGAGTCGACCTTGTTATAGGAGATGACGGCAGAGGCGTAACTGAGATTGCCGTCGATCGTTCCCGAGATCGCCGAAGCGGGAGAAGAGATCGATGCGGATCCACACGCATTGTCCATGGCCGTGAACGACTGGGTTGTCTTATACGGAATCCAAAGACCTACAACAAGGTTCTGGGTCCCTCCTTCGCAAAGTTGAGTCGCTTGCACATCGAACATGGCTCGGGAGGTCATCTTGACTCGACCAGCCCCAGTCGCAACCACGGAAAGCGCGGCGGCGGTCACCAGCATCATGATTCCAAAGGAAGTCAGAAGGGCCGATCCACGTTGTCGGCGCCGGGCCGAAGATCTCATCTTAATGGGCCACCTGCGGGAGATTGCGGAGATAGACGGTCTGTCGGGATCGACTGGTGACGAGGCTTTGATGACCATCCAACTGTGAGGTCACGATCATCACGTTCAGAGTGGTCACCTTTGCACCGGAAGTGACGCTGAAGATGGTGTAGGCGGACTGAGTCCCAGCGAGCGGATCATAGGGATAGACGGATCTCGCGAGTGTCGTCGTTGTACCGTCGGAGCCGGACATCACGAGGTTTGTGCCGCTCAAGGCGATTCGACGAGTGACGTTGTCCCAAACCTGGGGGACGGCGTACGACCCATCCGCGTTGTGAGCCGGCAACTGATAAGTGATTCCCTTTCCATTCGCATCGAGCGTGACCGAAATCGCCTCGCGAAGCTGACGATCCATCGTTTGAACGGCGAGCGCCGAATCGGATTCGGCCATGACGTGAGAGGCGCCCTTGATCCAACTATAAGACGCGTAGATAAACACGGCAACCGAAGTGACGAGCACGGTCGCCGTCAGCATGGCGGCCGTGATGGTCTCCATCAGCGTCGTGCCTCTTATGCGTCGGTGAGCCCTCATATGTTTGCCAAGAGCGTCGTCAGTTCATAAGACTGATTCGTGCCATGACTGATCCACGTGACGACGACCGTGACCTTGGTGACATTGGTGGACTGAGAGTCGATTCTCACCGTGCCGACTCCGCTCTGAAGAATGGAGGAGACGTTGTCATGCGCGGAAGAGTCAACTTGGCTAAAACTATAAGTGTTGGTTGAGACGGCGGTCGAGCTGTCGATCAGGCCGTAGGCGGCAAGCTGGGTCGCATTCGCGTTCGGGAACCCGGCGTTTCGGATCGCCTCCAGCTCTTTCTGAGCAAGGTTCATCGCGTGCTGTTGATCGCTCGCGGTCGTGTAGGCCATGGTTGCGGCTGGCATCGCAGCCATCAATACTCCGGCCGACACCGCCGTGATGAACACTGCGTAAAGTGTTTCGGTTAGGGTCATGGCTCGAGCTCTTCTTCTCATGGCTTAAAACAAAACGAAGGACGGCATCCAGAGGAAGCCGCCCTTCAAGTTGGGTTCTCCGGATTACTGGAGGACGTGTGTTGCGACCGAACAGGTCGGTCGGACCGACAGGGTGCCGATCGTGTAAGTGCCGCCCGATGGGCAGCTCGGCATGGTCTTCATGAACGTGCTGACAAGGTCGGTCGAAGCTGGAGTCGCAGTGGCAGCCTGCTTGGTCTCCATAGCCCACTGCTCTTTAGCCGACTCGATCTGCTTCAAGTTGGCCACGCAAGTGGAGATCTGGCTCTGATTTCGAGCGTTGACGAACTGTGGCACGGCGATAGCCATCAAGATGCCGATGATCAATACAACGATCATGATTTCGACAAGCGTGAAAGCTCGATTCTTAGTAATTCGATTCATTTGGCGTTCCCTAACCTCTGGTCTCGGGCTTCGTGCCCGTGATAAATTCGTTCCACACGCCAGTTCTAGTAGCGGCAAGCAATCTTACGAGATCGATAATCGTACAAATTCGCAATGGACGAACTGAAATCGCAATTACTGGGTCAGAATGGGCGAGTGAACGAGGCGCTCATCCTAGCGAAACTTTCCGTCCATAAACTGGACGAACCGACGTCGGAACGGTACTACGAGGAGATTTTGCCTGTGCTGCAAGAAGTAGACGGGTTTCGCGGCCTTGGACTCTGGCGAGGGACAAACGGTGACGGGAGCCATCTCGCGATCTACCTGTACCGCGATTTCGAGAGTGCCGACGATGGACTGAAGGCCATCAGCGACCAGCGGAGTTTCACGAGCGCTCAAAACGTGCTTTCATTACCCGCCGACGTCGTTCGGTGCCGAACATTTCAGGCTCGAGGTCTCGTGACCACTGATGCGCCCACAGGAAGCTATCTATCGTTAAGTATCAGAACCTCTGAGCCGGGATACGGGCCGGAGCTAGCCGAAGAACTCGAGAGAATATTCGATGAGTTGCAGATCATCCCTGGGTTTCTCGGCTCCTTCGTCGGGGTAAACGATGCGCTCGAAGAAGAAATTGTCGGGCTGGCCTCGTGGGCTTCCGAGGATGCTTTCCGCACGTCCTTACCCAAGCGTTCGCCTTACGAAGTCAATCTTTTCAAAAGAGTCATTTAGGCTTGGGCAACCCACGCTTGTCTAATGGCGTCTCTCTTCGTATGATGGCGGCGCGGATTGCCCAGATTTCGGTTCTGGCACTTTTTTTGTTGCCTGGGGCAACCGCAACGTCCCTCAAACCCAGTCAGATGGAACAACTTCGGCTCGGTATCCAGGCGGCAGCCCAGATCCGTCGCCAGGAGAAGGTACTCCCGAGCTCAGACCCCCGAGTCAAGACGCTCCGAATGGTCGGCATGCGCCTCCTGTCCAGTTTTCACGACAAGGCGCCTTGGCAGTGGTCCTTCGACGTCATCGAAGGGAAAGACATCAATGCGTTTTCACTGCCTGGCGGGGCCACCTTCTTCTACACGGGCCTCCTCGACAAGCTAAAAAGTGAAGATGAACTTGCCGCCGTGCTTGGGCACGAAATGACCCACGTTCGACGCGAGCACTGGGCCAAAGCCTATGGCGACCAGGAATTTCGGTCCGTGACGCTTGGGCTCCTCTTGGGGGTCCTGCGCGCCCCTGACACCGCCTACAACGCCACGGGCATTCTCAACAGCATGTACACGCTTCGATTCTCAAGGGGCGACGAGACGCAGGCAGATGACGGTGGGTTCGACCTCATGGAAAAGGCGGGTTACAACCCTATAGGCATGGCTGACGTATTTCAAATGCTAGAAGACGCTCAGAGGGGTGGATCGGATCCTGAGTTCTTCAGCGACCACCCTTCGGACAGACGTCGCGTGGCGCGCATAAACGGAAAACTCAAGGCGAGTGGACGGGTCTACCCAGAGCAGATACCGCTCTCATTCGAGGGATACGAAAAATACTATCCGGAATTCTACGATGGCGTTCGAGAGGCAACGAAGACCGACCAAGTCAAGGGATAGCAAATAGCTGTTGGCGGTTCGGGCCCACTTTCCAGCCAATAGGCGCGGTGGTCAGATCACTTGCCTTCGGCTTCTGCCTGAAGGGGCGCCATGGGGCACGACTTGACGGTGTTGGGGCATCGCGCCAACACCTCTCGAGAATGCTGAAAGACCATTTCGGTGAGTGGATTCCAAAGGTGATAAATCGCGGGAAGTTCTTCGAGCGTCACAAATTGGCGACCTAGGCTCTCTTCCTGCATCCCGATTTCCACAAGGTCGGCGACACGAGCCGTATAGCAGTCGGCCCACCTTACTTCCCTTCTTTCGGTGATGTAGTAACAGCCGATGTATTGGATATCTTGGAGAACGGCGCCGGCTTCTTCGACCGCTTCTCGCTTGATAGCTTCCAGGCTCGTCTCGAACGGTTCGACCCTTCCGGACGGAATGCACCAGCCCCGGCCCTCAATATCGCAGACCAGCACTTTCTCATCCTGCCATGGAAAAACGAGCCCGGCAAATGCCCGAAGCGGCGCCCGGTAGGGTGCGGGAAAGAACTGGAGTCTCTGGCGGCCATATTGGCCGCTAGGAAACCGTCTCACCTTCTAACCACGACCTTCCCTAAAACGCTTTTCACTTCCACTGCACCAAAGTATCGGCTGTCTTCCGACTGAGCACGATTGTCTCCGAGCACATAAATTTTGCCATCTGGGACCACGAACGGTCCATTTGCTAAACGCCAGTTCCGCGGGCAGTTGACCTCGTCAACTTTCTCACCCGCCATTTTGTAGACGCGCTTGATGATATAGCCGTCTGCACTTTCTGCGTCTCGAAGGACGACAACATCCTTATCTTTGATTTGACCAACCAACCAATAGGCTCGGCAAACCAGAACTTTTTGGCCATCTTTGAAGGTCGGGTACATGGAAACTCCTTTTACGACGACCGTATGCAGCGTCTCGTACGCGAAAATGGCGAAGGCAAGGACCATCAGTAAGACAAAGCCAAAGCCTGTGATCGCGCGTTTCTTTCCACTCTTCATGCGTTACTCTGAAAAAATCTACTAGCGATCCGGGAAAGCGCTCTCCGCTATACTCAGGATTCCCCTTCGCCCCTCGCCTCATGCAAGATCTTCAGAGAAGCTTAACCCAACATAGCCCAGAGATATCCGTGATTTTGATAATCGCGCTGATTCTGGTCTCCCTTATCGCAATTCGCAGTGCCCTGCAAATTCGAAAAATCCAGACTCGATGGTCCGATTTGCTCCGTGGAGCTTCAGGCGAAAACCTCGAAACATTGCTATATGATCATCTTCGGGAAAAAATGCGACTTGAATCAGACCTGGTAAGCGTCAGAAAGAGAGTTGAGCAACTTGAGGAGCTCATGTCGACTTCAAAACGTCATCTTGGCTTAGTCCGGTACGATGCTTTCGAAGACGTTGGAGGAAATCAGAGTTTTGCCATGGCCCTTTATGATGATCACGGTGATGGCGCCGTTTTCAGCGGAATCGTTGGCCGAATGGAATCTCGGGTCTACTGCAAGCCGCTTCTCAACGGAAGGTCGGAACGGGATCTTTCTCAGGAGGAGCAAAGAGCGATTCGGGATGCCAGGAGTGCCGCTCCTAAGTCGATCGTCTCGCCATAGGTCATTATCATGAGTGAGCGCGCGCTGGAAGACCAGCTCAACATCACACGAGCCCAGTCTGGGGATACAGCGGCATTCAATGCGCTCATCCGCAAGTACGAGGTGCGCGCATACCAGTACGCTTTTCGCTTGACCCGCAACTCAGAAGAAGCGTCTGACATCGTGGCAGAAGCATTCGTTCGAATCTTTAACGCCCTCCACAATTTTAAGGGACAAAGCGCCTTTAGCACCTGGATGTACCGCATCCTTACCAACTGCTTCCTCGATATTCGAAAGCGAGAGCGAAGCCGCCCATCCACTTCGCTCGAGTCGACTTTGCAGACCGACGATGGAGAGATGGAGCGCCAGATCGAGGATCCGGGCCGAACACCTCACCAAGAACTTGAACGTAACGAGCGCGAAAGCCGGATGGAGCGGGCCGTTTCGGTGCTTCCCGAATATCAACGCGCCATGATCGTCATGTACCACGCGGAGATGATGAGCTACGAGGATATCGCCGCCGCTCTGGACCTTCCCATTGGAACGGTCAAAAGCAGGCTTAACCGGGCCCGGCTGAGTCTTCGCGAAATTCTTGTAAAAGACGAGGAACTTTTCAGAATTTAGAAAGTCTTAGAATGGAACCAGGATGTCTCAAATCGGCAGGGGAGTCGGAAAGAGCACTGGTAATGCAGTTAAGCAAGCGCTGGGGAGTTGCTTGAGGCACTGTAAATGTCGTGTGTCGCTTATTAGCCTTTGCCCGTATAACTCGGGCGTGTACCTAAACCATGAATTCAGAGAAAGCAAGAGAATTCTTCTCCTCGTACTTCGAAGGGTCCCTCGATTCGGGGCTCAAGTTGGCGTTGGAACAGAAGTTCAAGTCCGATGCGGAGTTGAAGGAAGACTACGAGGCATTTGCCTTGGCGTTTGCCGACCTCAACAGCCTTCGTGACGAAGATATCGAAATCCCCATCTATCTCAGCGATCGCATCGCTACTCGGATTGAGGAGGCCCGTCAGCAACAGCGAAAGCCGTTTGCTCTATGGAACCTTCCTTGGCTGAAGGCTGCGCCAATGTATCTTGCGGCAATCGCGATTTTAGGCACTGGTCTTGGACTGGCCGTAAAGAGCCGCACGGCGCTTGGTGGTGTGCTGCCCGGCGGACATGAGAAGCAGGTCGACCTTCCAACCTTCAAAGTTGAAGGTTCGGACGTGACTCTGATGTATCAGCCCCATGCCAGCCACACGGTCGTGATCAAGAGCGGCTCGACTGGTACTGTGCTGAGTTCAATTAAGTTGGAAGAGGGACAAGCGGTTGAGCCTAAGCTCAACAACGACAATGCGACCGCTCAACTGTTCAAGATCCAGGAGGATAGTGAGCCAGAGCAGTACATCGTCGTCCCCGGAAAGCAGTCCGACAGTTCCCAGCCCACGGGAGATGGAACGATCGGAGACTTCGCTCTCGCGGTAGCCAACTACTATCACGTCCCTCTGCTCATGGAAAACGTCTCGTTGGACACCAAGATCAAGTGGACCTTGGATGGGATCGATGCAACCAAGTCAGCAAACACCAACCTCCAACCGATCCATCTCAGCGCGGACCTTCGCACGGACGGAATGCTGTCCATCAACGGTCACTGATTAGGAACCGCTTCAAACAGAACAAAGAGGTCGAATCTCATAGAGATTCGACCTCTTTGTGCAACTGCCTGACTTTCGAAATCAGTTGGCTACGGGCGCTTGCGTTGCGAGAATCGCCTTACCATAGAAGTTCGAAACGTCAGTCTCCTCGCTGCGCGCCAATTGCTCCAACTGCTCGGTCGCCGGAAGAGTATCGTCCCTTGCACTGGCAAGGAGTGAACCACGGAATTGATTCGTGGGGAGGGCCACCGTCGTACTGGCGAACGGCCTGACTGACTCGATTCGGGTGGCATCGACTCCCATTCTTCTCAAGTAGTCGATGAACATGAACCGCTCTAAACCGGCAACTTGTTGAAGGCGCTCTGCCTTCGGCTTCAGGTTCACCAGTTCGGCAGCGATTTGTCTTCGCTGTGCGCCCGGAACGTGCGGCAGGGCGTCGATCAGAACCTTGAGTGCACGACGCTCGTAGAGGCCAGCCTGCATGACCGACGGATAGTCGGAGTATTTCAGAACTTGGGCCACCCGGATGCCCATCAGAGAATCGGAAACCGCATTGGCATAGTCGCCCTTAAACTTTTCTTGGTTCGCGTTGTAGATCAGAGACGAGCAGATCGATTGGTTCCTTTGCGTGATTTCAGCCTTAATTCCATCTCGTGACGTGTCATCGTAGCTTACGGGGACCAGTGGAACCAACTTCCCAGACTTTGCTCCATCGACCCACATAAGACCAACCGCTCGTGTTGCGGTGAGGTATCCGGACGTGTAAGCCAATCTCTCAGCATGCTCCGATTTGGAGACCACATCTGTGTATGCGAGAATCGCTTCGTTTTGCTTCGGTGTGGGCGTCACGAATTCGTAGGGATCATATTCGATCTGCGCCTTCGCCCCAAGTCCGGCAAGACAAATCGCCGGCATTGCCACCATCGCTTTGTAAACTAGCTGTTTCGCGGGCATCACATCGTAATGCTTGGGGTAATCCGCTCTGGTCAATACTGTCATTATTGCTAGCTCCTTAGCAGCTATCAACGTGTAGGACTTCGAAGTTGTTTGGTAGGTTTCTGTTCGCCCTGTTGAATTAGGCCCATTGACTCAACTTTTGTCCGTGTCCTTGGCAGATGTACGCGCCCATGCCTAGAATGGAGTCGTCTTCGGAGGAAGACATCTATTCAATGAAGTCAACTCGTTTCCTGAGCTGGGAATCCCATCTGATCGTTCGAGCATCGGAGGGCGACCAGATCGCCTTCGAGATCATCTCGGACATCTACCGACCAGTGCTCAGTAGTCTCGCGATGCGAATGTTACGGAACTCGGACGACTCCAGCGACGCAGTCCAGGAGACTCTAGTAAAAGCTTTCCGCGCGCTCAAGGACTTCGATCCTGAGCGACCTCTCAAACCTTGGCTTTGCCGAATCTGCGCCAATTGCTGCGTAGACGCAGTACGAACCCGCCGCCGCGAGGGAGATTCTCTCGATGGCCACGAGTACATGCTCAGCAATGCTGAGGAGGTTGACGACACCGCAACAGGATCGATCCGACAAGGGCAGATCCTCGACGCCATCGGCCGACTTCCAGACCGATACCGAGACATTATTCTCATGCGCCACTTCAAGCACATGGATGTCACCGAGATCGCCGAGAAGCTTGACAAACCTGAAGGCACCATCAAGAGCTGGCTTTTCAGGGCACGTGCCTTACTCAAGAAGGACCTGTATCCGGCAATGGGCTAATACTCTGGCGCTTGCCTCTTGCTAAACAGACCAAGACGGGTAGAAGTTTTCTTCTACTCGTCGTTTATTTCGAGACACGGGTCGGCAAGGCCGGAGTTGATTTTTCGACGGGTACCCTGATTCCATATGCCCGTAACCGAGACGCAGGTGCTTGATGCCCTGAGAAAGGTGGTCGACCCCGACCTTCATCGCGATATCGTTACCCTTGGATTCGTCAAGAACCTCGTTCTCGATGGCGCCAAAATCGCCTTCACAATTGAACTCACCACGCCTGCTTGTCCGGTGAAGGAGATTCTCCAGAGCGAGGCCGAAGGTCACGTCCTCGCGATAGAGGGCGTCGACTCAGTGCAGGTCGAGATGACCGCCCAAGTGCGAACACGCGAGACCAAGCAAGACGATCTCATTCCCGACGTAAAGCACTGCATTGCCATCGCCTCCGGAAAGGGAGGCGTCGGAAAGAGTACGGTCACCGTGAACCTCGCGGTCGCTCTGGCTCAGTCTGGCGCCCGCGTAGGACTCATGGACGCCGACGTTTATGGGCCGTCGATTCCGATGATGATGGGAGCAGCAGGGGAACAGCCCTTCACGCGTACCGATCCTGACACTGGCCAGAGCAAGATCGTTCCTATCCTGCGATACGGCGTAAAGCTGATGTCGCTCGGCTTCCTCCTTGAAGAAGGAAAGGCGGTGCTATGGCGCGGCCCAATGGTGGCCGGAACCGTTCGTCAACTCCTTGCCGACGTGGAGTGGGGTGAACTGGATTACCTACTCGTCGATCTTCCGCCAGGAACCGGCGACGCCCCAATGTCTCTCGCCCAGTTAGCTCCCCTGACCGGCGTGGTCATCGTGACCACTCCCCACCACGTCGCCTCCAACATTGCCGGCAAATCAGTGCATCTGTTCCGACGACTCAATGCCCCCATCATGGGTGTCGTCGAAAACATGGCTGGGTTTGCCTGTCCGACCTGTAATACCGTGACCCCTATCTTCTCTGGATCTTCGGGTGAAGAACTGGCCGCCGAGTACAAAATTCCGTATCTGGGTTCGATTCCTCTCGATCCAACGGTGAGCCAAGCCGGAGACAAGGGCGTTCCGAGTGTGGTGGCCCATCCTGAGCGACGACAGGCGGAGTCCTTCAAGGAGATTGCCGGAAAGCTTGCTCAGCAAGCGTCGATCCTCGGTTACGCTCGAAAAGATCTGACCCGAATAGGCGATGCTACGGAACGGCCCAAGTTTAAGCCGGTCGAGTCCTAGCCGGAACAACCCTTCCATGAGTGCAGTTCGACTGGCCCTAATTGGAATCGGCAATGTCCGATGCGGCGCTTCGATCCTGGCGACGCTGGCCGGATACTTTGGCGAGCGACCGTTTGAGATCCGATTGTACGACTCGGATCTCGAGCGCCTTGATGGATTTGATCGGTTCGCTCGGAAGTGTTTTCTTGCATCGAAGGCGCCTCATTCGGTGATGTCGACTGAATCTCCTGAAGAAGCCCTCGCCGACGCCGACCTCATCGTGGTTTCGATGAGCCGCAACTGTGCGAGTCGGCTGCTTAAGTCGAGGGAAGTTGCGGCTGAGGAAAACTCGATCGAGCAAGCAATTCAACTTCTGAAACTGCAAGAACACCCGGAAGCCTCGATCCTGAGCTTGCAGCGAGAACCTATTGCCATTGACGGCTACTATCATCTCAACTGGCCAGCGGAACTGTCGGAAGAAGACCGAGCGTCCTTTCCGCTTCAACTCCTTCGATGGCTAAACGAAGAGGAATATCCTTTCGATCTCATGCGCGCGTGCAAAAACAGCCCATTCAAGGCCTGGCTCGACAATCCGACAACTGCTGATTACGTCCAATCCTCCTAAAGACGGGTACCCTCGGCAAACCAAATGGACGACTTCGGACTGGATCGCCCAGAACTTAACGGCACGCTGATATCGATGGAGTTTGGACCTGGAGGAAGGATCCAACAACTCTGGGCCAGCGATCCGCTTGCGCCCGACGAACACGAGGAATACCAATTCGCGGCGCCGCCCGTGATGATGGGCGAAGAGGTCTCCGAGGACTACTTGCCAGGCACGTTTCTTCTCGGAGTTCGATTCGGACCAGAGGACCCGTGGATCCTCGCTCGAAACACGCGCGCGGAGTCGTCCATGGACGACGAAGACGGGATGTCGGTCAGTTTTGAATACGATCTCGGGATTGTCGAGGAGATCACGGCCTCCGGCAAATTCATCGAGATCCCAGGGCCGCTCCCTCAGATCTCGTGGGAATTGACGCTCAAGAATCGAAGCCGCCGAAGTGTCGAGATCGGGGAACTCGGGTTTCCGCTGGCGCTGAACAACGTCTACGAAGGCTTTCCTCGCACCGACGATGGGACTCGCGAACTCTTTAGGGATCGCGTTTATGTCCACAAGTTCATTGGGGGGGCAGCCAGCTACGTTTACGCGCAACGAATGAATGCTCGTCCGCCCAGTCTGCTTATCTATCCGGGCGAGGACACCAAGTGGGAGTTCTTCAACCATGTGCCCGCGTCTCTCACAACACCATTGCGGTGGGAGGGGATTCCGGTTGTTTACGTCCACAGCCGCGCTGCGATAGAACGAGAAGGATGGCCGGAATGGGTCAGCGGACACACGAGTCTCGTGCTGGAACCGGGTGAATCGAGGACGTTCTACACTCGCTTCGTCACGACCGATGGTCTGGGCCCTTCCCTAGTCGGCATGGGTCGCCCTCACATTCGACTCTTCCCGGCAGCGGTTGCGCCCGCTGAAGTTGGAGCGGCCATCGAGATATCGGGAGCAACCCCGACTCGTTTCTTCGCCGACGTCGAGACTGAGCTCGAAACCGATGCCGATGAAAATGGCGGGTTCTGTTTCGTCCGACCAAGCGGTCCGGGCGCGATTCGAGTCGGTTTCGAGGACACCAACGGCCGAGAGTCGGAAGTTCACTTGCTCCTTACCGAACCGATCGCTGAACTCATTCAGCGACGGGCGGACTGGATCGTTCAGCAGCAGTTTATCGAAGAAGCTGGCCCCTTCTACCATGCGATCGTGCCCGCGAACATTGAGGATGGCGCCGCGATGGCGGACCCCGACTCCTTCTCTACTCCATTTGGAATCGAGAGCGGCCTATCCGATGCGCTGTTCCTGGCCGAGAAAAACACGATCTATCCTGAAGCGCTCCAGATTCAACTGCTCGATTCCTATTTGGCCGACTTCTTAGAACAGAAGCTGCTCAATCCGGGCGATCACAGTATCGGAGCGCTGCTTCCCAATCCCCTAGGGGTTGCGGTTCACACCGGGCGAGCTCAGCTCTATCCTCTGGTGGCCTGCGTCTATGACTCGATGTCCCGGATCGCTGCCGGCTACGGCTCCACGGCGAGATCAGCCGAGGACTATGCGCAAAGGGCTCGAAACTGCCTTAAGGCGATGATGAAGCACTGCGCGACTTCGGAAGGAAATGGGATTCCATTGATGTCGCACGCCTACCGCATCATGGAGCACCCGGAACTCCGAGACGCTCTCAAGAATCGAATCGACCAAATTCAAGCTCGCAAGTATCCGTTTAACGGAGAATCGATCTGGAGTCCGGGTGGTTTCGAGGAGAGCTTCGCAGCGGCTCAGCTCAGTCAGGACGAGAAGAAAAAGGAGCGCACGCTTCGCTACGCTTTCGCGGCTCGGAACCCAAGTCCGAGTTGGTGGTCCTACGGCAGCGACAAACGGTGGACCGAGGAGCCTGACTCCCTTCCCCACCCGGCTATGAGCGACAAGGGAGAAATGTGCCTCGGACCAACCACCGTGGCGACTTCCCTCATGTTTCTCAGCACCTTGGACCGAGACTCCGATTCGATCGACGAGAATCGTCTTCGATTAGCCTTCGGCGGGTTAATGGGGGTTTGGGCGTTGGTGCGTAGCGATGGCGCGGCCGGGATGGGATTCTGCCCGGATGCCGCCAGCCGGCAGTTCGGGGTGAGTTGGACAACCGGCGACATCGGGGCCGGTTTGTACGCCTATCTTCGAGGAGCTACCAGCTACATCCTGCCAAGTCGCGTTTCTGGAGTTCAAACGTTCGGCTGCTTCTTCGAAGCCGAGACCGATGGCTCAGACGAAACATTTGTCGTCAAGCCTTGGGATGGAATCGGTCGACGTATTGTGATTCGCCACGTGGGCGTCGAAGTCGAAATCCAGAATGGACGCATCCTCGAGATGCGACTGGACGGGCGAAAACGGTCTGCGGTACTTTCCGTGGAGAACCCTTCCGACAAGGTGATGGAGTGTCAGTTTGAGATCGCTGGCCTCTGGGGAACCCGATTCACGGTTAACGGCTCTGAAGTTGAAGGAGCGGAAGGAAGATTGGAGAGTTCGGCTAAGCTTAATCCGCGCTCAACCACGAGGATCGAGATTAAGGTGATGGCATGACAGAGATTCCAACTTGGTGGCTGGTTCTATCCGGCTTGTTCTTCTTTATGAACACGCTGCTGTTCCTGGCTGGAATCGTGGTCGCCATCGCCATGGTGCGACTCCTCAAGGATCTCAATCCGAAGATTGCCGCGCTTGAAAAGTCGACCCAAGAGTTGATCACAAAAGTACAGGCCGTTGCGGAAAGGGTTGAAGAGGTCGCGGAGAGCGTCCGCAATACCGTCCAATCAGTCGGCGGAAACGCTAAGCACGTCGCTGGCTCCGCCGAGTTGGTAGCGGCCACCGCCTCGCGCCAGTTTGAAAAGGTGTCCCCCATCGTTACGGGCGTCCTCACCGCCATGAAGATCATGCGAGCGGTCCAAGACATGCGAAGTGCCCGTTCCGCGAAGAAGGACAAGGCTAAAAAGAAGAAGTCTGGACTTGCCGTTTTCAAACGCTGACTTCGTTAAGGTTTTTTAAGTGTTTTGTCGGGTTGACCTGAGTCGATGCGACTGGATCAGGCGAGTTCAAACAAAGCTGAGCTTGCATTTCAGGCGAGCGTCAGCCTCAAATTGAACCTGGGCTCATGCGACCGCGTACGCCAAGCTGTATTGCGGTATTTAACGCTCAATAGATTTCTTAACAATCGCATAACGAGCCCTTAACAGTCCCACAACAATCCACCGGTGAACTGTTAAGGTCATGCGGTTTTCAAATACGTCCAGAACGAAGGCATTCACGCTCATTGAGCTCCTCGTTGTCATTGCCATCATTGCCATTCTCGCGGCCATCCTCTTCCCGGTTTTCGCCCAGGCTAAAGAGGCTGCTAAGAAGACGGCATGTCTCAGCAACAGCAAGCAGATTGCCCTCGGCCTGTACATGTACGCCGGAGACTTCGACGACACCCTCTGCCAGACCAGTTGGGAGAGCGCGGCTACAACTCAGCCGTTCAATACGGGTCAGTTCCAGATTCACTGGACCTACCTCATTCAGCCTTATATCAAGAACTGGAACATTTTCACTTGCCCTTCCGATCCTAATCCGATCACCACGGATTCGGTCTGCCCCAACGGCATTTCCGATGTTGGCAAGCTAAACGGTTCGGGTCAGATGTATTGCGACTGGGCCGCCCAGGTTAACAGCTACATTCCGATCTACAACGCGCTTCCTGCCCACGACTGGTACCCGGTCAACCTGGGATCGTTCTCCAGCCCTTCCAACCAGATTCTGGTTGGCGAGCACCGCAACAACCTGATTGCTGGCGACCGACACAAGGGAACCAGCGGCTTCTTCCCCTCGCAGCCTTGTAACGCTTGGACTGAAGTTGCCTACCCACCGTCTGGCGGCCAGTATAGCCAGTTCCCTCTCGCAGTCGTAAACACCGAATATGCCCAGGTGAAGGCACTCGGACTCGGAAATCCTTCCAAGTCCCTCTTCAAGACCTACGACATCCTTCGAGTCGCTTTCGACCGACACAGTGGAAACCAGGGCGCGAACTACTCGTTCGCTGACGGACACGCGAAGTACCAGAACGTTGGCGCAACGCTGAACCCAAGCGCTTACGAGTACGGAGACAAGTGGTACCCGGCTCCTGCCGCATGGGGCACGGGCTGCAACTAAGCTCTGCGAGCTAAATCCTAAAGCAAGAAAACTCCCGATCGCCTTGGGCGGTCGGGAGTTTTTGCTTTGTGGAAACCTCGTTAGGTCACGATTCCGAGTGGCTCCGTGGTCTTCCACTTCCCTCGCGTGAAGTCGGGGACATCCACACTCTGGCCTCGGTGAGCTACCGACCACTCCGACAGGGGGGAGATCACCGACCAAGCGGCCGCGTCGTAGACCGACTGATCGAGAGGCAAGCCGTTTCGAAGGCAATAGATGGCTCGCCAGAGCATCACCCAGTCCATGCCACCGTGGCCGCCTTGAACCTTTGCCTCGTCACCCACGCGCTTCCATAGTGGGTGCTCATACTTATCGTAGAAGGTCTCCAATCCCTCCCCTTCGGTCCATTCCTCGGCCGTCTTGGTCGTGCCCTCGATGACGACTCGCTGGGGGTAGCCTCCCCAGACCCCCTTGGTGCCTTGGATTAGGTTCAACCTAGAGTAGGGTCGGGCCAGTTGCTCGTCCCACTGGACCATGATCGTTCGCCCGAGAGCAGTCTTCACGATCGTGGTGTTGATATCGCCACAGACGTATTTGGACTTCCGCCGAATGCTGTCTTCGGGGAAGTGCTCTTTCGCGAAGATGTCGCGCATGCGAGCGGGAGAACTCATCGAGGTCAGGTAGTCAAATCGGTCGCCGCGATTGATCGACATGTATTGAGCGACCGGGCCCAAACCATGCGTGGGATAGAGGTTCCCGTTTCGCTTGGTGTAGTGAGCGGTGCGCCACGAACCACATCCGTGGTCGAGTTGAAACATCTGGGTGCGTAGGTCGTGGATGTAGGCGCCCTCTCCATGAAGGAGTTCTCCAAACAGCCCGAGACGGCACATGTTGAGGACGAGGAGTTCCTCCCGGCCGTAGCAGCAATTCTCCATCATCATGCAGTGACGTTGAGTCTTTTCGGCGGTGTCGACCAGCTTCCAAGCCTCTTCCACGGTGACGGCGGCAGGGACTTCCGTGAAAACGTGCTTGCCACGGTTCATGGCATCGACCGCCATCGAAACGTGCTTTTCCCACGGGGTTACCACCATGACGAGATCGATATCGTCTCGGTCCAGCATGTTCCGATAGTCGTACTCGTCCTTGCCATAGCTCGGCGGAACCGGCAAGTGCTTGTCGGTGAACTGCTTCTGACCCGCCTGAAGCGTGGGGCCATGAGAGTCGCAAATCGCCCGAACCTCGACCCCTTCGAGCGCCAGGAGATGGCTCAGATGTCCGGATCCTCGCTCACCAATTCCGATGAGACCAACTCGAACGACGTCCATCTTCGGAGTCACGAGTCCCATGACGGACTTGCCGCTGGCTCGGGGGGTTCGGAAAGGAGGCGTCTGATCGCCTAAAGCCGTTCCGGCTAGCGCGCTTGCACCCACCGTGGCGCCGGTGAGTCTCAAAAAGTCCCTGCGTTTCATACAAGCGAATCATAACACTCGAGGGCTAAACCCGGAAAAAAATCGCAACTGTCCGGGTTCGTTGCCGTCGCGCGGGCGTAGTTGACTACTTGGTACGGCAGCGTCTATAGCCTGGCCTGAAAAGTTCGTCGCCAAGGCGTCGATCAAGAACGGTTCTCAACAGTTTCAGGACGGTGTGGCCAGAAGCATCGTCTATATCGATCTCGAACGGCAAGACCAGGTCGCCAACCTTGCGATAGTCCTTGAACGTCTCTATGCGACCTCCGGAAGAGTCCCTTCTGAGCAGTCTGAAGGTGCCAGTCGACACATAGTCAATGATCGGGGAACCTCCTTCAACCGTCTTTCGAACTACGTAGACGTCCTCGCCGCTGACCTTGTCACTCTTTTCAATTGAAACCGTTTTAAAGAGCTTCTTCCAATCCAGATCGGAACAGAAGTTAGACGCGAGACGTGCGTCAGTCAGGCGCGTTCCTGTCTGAAAATCGGGAATAGAGTATGTAGACTCAACTCGACCGCTTTTCCCATCAAAGTACTCGTGGATGGTCCCTATTCGCCTCCCGGCAGCCTGAAGTTGCTCCAACGTGGAACTAACATCAGGAAGTCGCCAAGCTTGTTGCATCTCACCAGTGACTCCCTGATTCTCCATGTGCAGTGAGAAAGCCATTTGCAGCGTCTGATGACTCCGAAGCGCGATCTCGCCGCCGTCTGCTTCCACCCGACGACTCATCAATTCCTCAACCGTGATAGGCGCCTGATAGCTAATGATAGGAGCTAGCGTGACTGGCGCCCCGACCAAAGTTGCGCCAGCCTGTTCAAGAACCAACTCAGGACGCGTGGAATCAGTTTTGGACGGTCTGAATGACACGAAGATCTTTGGCGGGGCCGGAGGAGGAATTGTGTAGCGGTGATCCCCAATGAGGTTAAGGGGGAAATTTGCTTGGCCCGTTGGCTGAGCGTACAGGTGGCCCTCTTTATAAGTCACCGAGATATCCAGACTCGGTCCCTTGGTCGGGTCTCCAATTCGATAGATACCCGCCTCTGCAGCCTGGTCCGGATCCTTGGGCGCCGAATCAAGCGACGCTTTCGGGATCTGTACGAGATGAGAAAACACGGCGTCCACCGCTTCCTGCGGCAGATCCGAACTCGATACGTTTGTAAGCAGAATAAACCCGAGGTGATCGTCTGGGAGCATGGCCAAATGGGAATTGAACCCATCGATTCCACCGTTGTGCCAGATCTCACGGTGTCCTTTCCATGAGTCTAGAACCCAGCCATATCCGTAGGAACGATTCGGACCCGCCTCGATGTGCGCGGTCACGAGGTCCTTGAATCCTTGTTCAGAAACCAACCTTGCGCCGTCTAGTGCGCCCCCGTTTAACATGAGCCTCACCCAACGGGCCATGTCGGAAGCCGAGGAGTTGATGGCGCCCGCAGGAGCGATATTAGCGATATCCCGCATGTCGAGGCGTAACGCAGGTTTCAGCGGATCGGTGATGTCATATCCGGTTGCGTGATCTGACGCCCGTAGCATGTCTCGCTTGGTGAGGTTGCTTAGGTTCATGCCGAGAGGTTGGAAGATCAGATTGCGGATGAGATCCTCGTAGCTCATCTGCATCGCAGCGGCCACGCACTCTCCGGCCGCGAGAAACATGATGTTGTTGTATTGGAATTTCTCTCCCAACTTCGCGGTGGGCTTTGCGTCGGCAAGCGATCGAATTACTTGATCTCTGCGAAGGACACTGGTAGCCCAGGGAAAATCGTTGTAGGCCATCAATCCTGTCCGGTGCGAGAGCATGTCGGCAAGCGTGACCCTGCCCTCTAGATCGAGATCTTCGAGTTTGAAGTAAGGCAGATACTTCTTTGGAGAATCGTGGAGTGAGAGCTTTCCTCTCTCCTGGGCAATGGTCGCCGCCATAGAAGTGAACGCCTTGGTGCAAGAGCCAATCGCAAACAACGTGTCGGCAGTAACGGGCAGTTTGCCCTCAAGGTCTCTCATTCCAAAGCCCTTGATGAAGATCACTTTGTCGTCCTTCACGATGGCAAGAGCGAGGCCGGGAACATGGGAAGCGATGCGTTTTGCTTCGACCTGCTTCTCAATTGCCGTAAGTTTTGCGGCAAGATCATCTGAGCCTGCCTGCCCGAGAGCAAGTCCTGGGGCAAGAGTCAGGCATCCGCATAGAAAAGCCAGTCCCTGAGCGCCAAACCTATTCGTCCGCTGTCCATTGGTGCTGCTAAGGTTTCCGCACGTCCACAAGAATTGCATTCGCCAAGCATACAGGCACTCAGTGCGGACAAGGGCCCAAAGGTCTATAACCGACTCGTTTCACTTTGAGGTCGATGGCGCTTTCTTGCTCCAATTGAGGTCTTGCGAGAGCCAAGCGCTATCGTTATTTAATTTCTTTATGCGTAGCATTGGCCACCCAAATAGGCTCAAATAGGAGTCAGTTCGTATGTCAGCGAAAACCCTGACAGGAAAGTTCTGACTTGTTAAGAGCCATTCTCCAAACCCATTCTTTATTTACCCCAGCCCCAATTCCGCGTGGCTGAATAGGTGAAGATGCTATTTCCGAACGTTGATCCCATACCGATTCCTGCGCCGGTGTGGCTGATGAAGACGCTAAGTCTTCTCACGCTTACGCTCCACTTTTTTGCTGTTCACATCCTGATCGGCAGCCTTCTCGCGGTCGGCTACTTCATGCTGAGAGGCAAAAAAACGGGAGACCCGGCCGCACTGAGCGCAGCCGCCGTTCTCGGCCGACGCCTTCCAATCGTGATGACCTACGTGATCAACCTGGGTGTCCCGCCTCTATTGTTCGCCCAGGTGCTTTACGGCAGAGCCCTCTATACCAGCAGTGTCCTCACGGGAGCGCTCTGGATTAGCGTGGTCTTCATCCTGATGGCCTGTTACTGGTTGCTATACAGAATCTCTGACCTGACCCATCAGTCAAAAAGCGCGATCTGGCAAACGCTCGCCGCGCTGGCCCTAGCGGGAGTAGTCGGGCAGTTCTTCTCCTTCAACATGACGTTGATGCTTCGGCCCGAGGTCTGGCCGGCAATGTATGCCCACAGTCCTTCTGGCCTCCAAGTCCCACCTCACGATCCCACCGTCATGCCGCGCTGGTTCTTCACGATGGTCGGTGGACTTGTCGGCGGCGGACTATGGGTCGCCTTAAACAGCAGCCTCAAAACAATCGACGAAGACACAAGCCGGTTGATGCGTCGATTCGGAGCGGGATTCGCGGCGGTTGGCGCGCTCGTGCAGGTCGTGTTCGGCTATGTGGTCTACCAATCGCAACCGCAGAACGTCCAAGAGGGTCTTCAAGGAACGTTCTACAAGGTCTCGGCAGGCCTCTGGTCAGTCGGACTGTTGTTGGTGGTGCTTCTCGCTGTCGCCCACTTCGGTCGAAAGTCTTCGAGTCTCTTTCTGGGCTGGGCGGCGCCGGTCGGCGCGTTCCTCAGCATCGCGGGGACCGTGATCTACAGAGATGGAATTCGAGACGTAACCCTGCTTGCCAAAGGCTTCGATGTTTGGAAACGAACCGAGATCTCGAACTGGTCGGTCATTGGAATCTTTATCGCACTGCTCCTCGTTGGGCTAGGCACTGTCGGTTGGCTTCTGTTTGTGATGAAGCTGGCGAAACCCGTATCCGAGCAGGTGACTTTATGAGCGAGTCTGTCAATCCAGAAATTCAAATCGAATCGTCGGACGATGACGGTGTCTCTCGACGCCAGTTCGTCAAGGTCGCCGTCGGAGGCATGTGCCTCGCCTACCTTGGCGCGGTCGGATATCCCATCTATCGCTACCTTGAGTCCCCAGTCGAGAAATCGGAGACGCTGGCCGCGATCAAGAATGTCGACCTCAACGACGCCCAGAAGCTGCCGGTTGGCAGCGTGATGATGTTCAAATTTGGCCCTTACCCCGCGTTGTTGATTCACCACGACAACGGGGACTGGTCCGCATTCAACGCGGTGTGCACGCATCTTGGATGCACCGTCCAGTACCACAAGGACCAGGACAAGATCATGTGTGCTTGCCACGGCGGGCAATACGATCCACGCACCGGACAGAACATTGCGGGTCCGCCGCCAAAGCCACTTGAGAAGTTTGCCGTCAAGGTCAATGCGGCCTCCCTCACCGTCTCCCGAGCCTAACCGAGTCCCTTTCTATGAGCAAAATCGTCGATTTCATGGAAGAGCGACTTCCGCTGACCGAACTCGCTGCGTTCGCGAAGAAGAAGACCGTTCCTTTGCACCGATATGCGTTCTGGTACTACTGGGGCGGCATTTCACTGCTATGTTTTATCGTCCAGGTCTTCACGGGCATCCTACTGCTGGTCTACTTTAAGCCCGGTCCGGATGCTTACGATTCTGTCCGCCAAATAACTTACGACATTCACTTTGGATGGCTGATCCGCTCGGCACATGCTTGGAGTGCGACTCTCTTCTTGTTGTCCGCGTTCATCCACATGTTCTCGGTCTACTTCATGAAGGGGTACCGAAAGCCCCGAGAGCTTGGATGGTGGTCAGGCATCACACTCCTGCTCCTCGGCCTGCTATTCGGCTTCAGCGGCTACCTACTGCCGATGGATGAACTCTCATTCTTCGCAACAAGAGTTGGCTTGGCCATCCCGGATGCGATCCCCGTGGTCGGTCACGCGATCTCCAACATTCTGAGAGGCGGTCTAGAAGTCTCGGAGATCACTGTGCAGCGGTTCTTCGCCCTGCACGTTGTGGTGCTTCCGCTTCTCTATCTGCCGATCATCGGCTTTCACCTCTATCTCGTGCAGCTCCATGGGAACGCCCTTCCTCCAAGCGAAGAAGAGAAGCCGGCCATCGATCGAAAGTCGATCGCCTTCTTCCCTAACTTCGTCATCAAGGATCTCGGCATGTGGCTCATCACGCTGAATGTGATCGCGCTACTCGCATCGCTCTTCCCGCAACAGCTTGGGAAGGTTGCCGATCCCCTCGCTTCGGCGCCGGCCGGAATTCACCCCGAGTGGTACTTCATGAGTCAGTTCTCGACTCTCAAAATCGTGGGCAAGCTGATCCCAGGTGGCCTTGGTGAAGCGGCGGGAATCACGCTGTTCATCGTCGGACTACTGCTTTGGATTCTGATTCCGTTCTACGACGTGAAGAAGAAAGGCGGCTTGATTGCCAAGCGCGCGACCTACTTCGGAATCTTCGTCGTGGTGGTCATGCTGGTGACGACAATCCTCGGCTACACGGCAATTTAAACAGGAAACATAGGTCTATTTAATGAACTATCCAGTCTGGGAAGTCCCGATCATTGGTGGAGCGTGGGTGATTGGCATCATCGCGATCTTCCACGTGATGATCTCTCAATTCGCAGTGGGCGGAGGCCTGTACCTCGCAATGGCCGAACGCAAGGCTCTCAAGGAAGGCCATCGCGATTGGCTGCCCGTAATCAAGCAGCACTCTAAATTCTTCCTGCTCTTGACCGCGATCTTTGGAACCGTTTCGGGAGTTGGAATCTGGTTTGCGATCGGTCTCGTTCAACCTGAAGCGACGAGCACCTTGATCCATAACTTCGTGTTTGGCTGGGCGATTGAATGGGTGTTCTTCTTAATCGAACTCACCTCCGCCGCTGTCTACTACTACACCTGGGACAGAATCCCCGAAAAGCTGCACCTCAAAGTGGGTTGGGTTTACGCAATCAGCTCGGTTTGCACGCTCGTCATCATCAACGGAATTCTCACCTTCATGTTGACCCCAGGGTCGACCTGGCTGGGGATAGTCGGAAGCGGACACGAGTCAGCCTACTTCTGGAACGCTTTCTTCAATCCGACCTACTGGCCTAGTCTGTTCCTCCGAGTGCTCGTTTGCACCTCGCTGGCCGGAGTGTGGGCTTTGGTTTCGTTCTCTCGGTTGGACGAGGAGGCTTACGGCGAGGCACGAACCCGAATGGTGAAGTGGAGCGCCACTTGGTTGGCCCCATCTTTCATCCTCACGCCGGTCTTCTTCGCTTGGTACATCCTGATGGTTCCCCAGGAGAACAAGCACCTGCTTGAACTGGGAATGTCCACGATCGGATCGGGAGCATTCACTCAGGTCACCCGCCTAGGTCTGGTGTCGATTATTACGACCGCCACCATTTCCGGAGTGGTCTACTTCTTCGCCTTCAAGTATCCAAAGGACTTCACCTTCGGGCACGCTGTCTCAATTGTGTTCCTCGCCCTCTGCGCCACCGCGAGCACCGAATACGCGAGAGAGGCGGTCCGCAAGCCGTACGTGATCGGGTCGCACATGTACTCGAACAGCGTCCGCGTCTCGGAGATCCCTGCTTTCAACAAGAATGGCTATCTGACGACCTCGATGTGGAGGCCCAATGGATTGGACGCAACTCCGGTCGCCGTTGGCCAAATCGTGTTCAGGGGGCAGTGCATGAGCTGCCACACACTCGACGGGTACCGATCGATGCGGAGGTTCCTTGCCGACCGCGATGAAAAGGCGATCGGAAATATTCTGAAGATGCTCCGAGAGCACAAAGAGGACTCGCCTTACCGAGCCTACATGCCGCCTCTCGTGGGAAGCGATGAGGAGGTTGCCGCCCTTCAGGCTTATCTGATGAGCCTCAAGAGCGCCGGAACTCCTCAGGGCCTAGCCATGAAGTAGGTCCCCACCATCCTCGAATGACTCGCCGTCCACTTAGTGGGCGAGTCAAACCGACGGCTGCCACAACGGCATAGCTTATCTCTCGCCAGGCATTTAAGGCCCAGATCAGACGAAGTGTGCCTTACCCCTTGACATCTTGCCGAAACATATGGATACTATCTGTTTGTACCGCGGGGTGGAGCAGTCTGGTAGCTCGTCGGGCTCATAACCCGGAGGTCATAGGTTCAAATCCTGTCCCCGCACCCAAGTTTAGGGATACCTCCTACAGGGATCGCACTTAAGACTCGTCGAGTAATCGATTAGTCAAAGAGCGGTCCCTTTCAATTTATCAGCCCTTCTTTTCCTTGGGGCCGAAGGTCCATTGCAGCGCCAAGTACGCGGTCGTTTGATTTTCTCCGGCGAGACTATGGCCGGCCGAGAAAAGAAGATGGTGGCCCTCATCGAAATCGTACACTGCGCCTAGATTAAAGCCAGTACGATTGCGGCCCCCAATTGTGCTGACGGTGGAGTGGGTTAATTCAGCTCCCAGCGACAGCTGCTTCGTGACCTGGTTTTGAGCTTGAATCCCGAAGAACCAGTAATCTCGGTTCCCTGCCCCCGGATTGCACCAATAGCCGCCACCCCCGTAGGAACTCCAGGTCCCAAAGGTTTTTTGGACCCAAACGGGCAGGAAGACTTGGGCTTCTCCATTTCCCAGACCACGCTGCGCAGAACCAGTCGGCAATTCCACCAACGGAAAAATCCCGACCATCGGTCGGTGAGCCGATTCCTGGACAAACCGATATTTCACGCCCAATTCCGTATCTCCAAAGCCCCAATTGCTAGCACTGCCGTCGTTCGGCTGGCTGAAGGCAAGCGGAGCAATCAGGTGCAACTGGAGGTTGGGCAAAGCCCCGTAGTTAAACTCGAAGTGAGGGCCAGTTCCAAACACTCCGGAGGCGCCATGCAGATACTGCGAAGCGAGATATGCCTCGTAGTGGCCCAGCTCGACTGGCTCGGGATCGTCGGTCGTGTAGGGTGGTCCCAAGCTTGCAAAGGACATTGCGGGGCTAAGACAAAGCAAGAGGGCGCATCGGCGTTTTACGGAGTTCATCAGTTAGGATCATCCTAACGGACGAGGTGACTAAACGCCAAGCCCAAAAACGCCCCTAAAGCAATCAGGAGGGCGGAATTCACTTTATAGAAACGTGTGGACAAAAACGCGGCCACTGCGATGGCTGCGGTTGCGCTATTTTGTATCGCGTCAGCAGCGAAGTAGTAGCCAACGACGACCATGAGGCTCAACGCTGCCGCATTGATTCCATCGAGAAAGGCGGCTGAAGCGGCCGCCTTTCTCAGGTTAACAAGATGCTTCCCGGTCATCGCCACAAAAAGAAAGGAGGGGAGAAAGATTCCGACCGTAGCCGCAACTGCCCCCATTGGCCCCGAGCGTAGATAACCGATAAACGTCGCCGTGGTGAAGACCGGCCCCGGCGTGAACTGTCCCACTGACGACGCATCCAGCAGTTCGGGTCGGGAGAGCCAATGGAGATGGCCGACAAGGTCTCGATCCAAAAAGGACAGCAGCACGTATCCGCTGCCGTAAAGGACGGACCCTAACTTCGCAAAGTAAAGGAAGAGGTTGATCGGGTTGGGAGCCGCCGCTCTGGCCATCGTCAGGGAAATCGCGATGGGCACCGCAGCTACCGCGGCGACTCCCAGTAAGAGCAACCCCATTGGCTTGATCGACTTCCAGTCGCGTTCTTGAAAAAAGGACTTCGCGGCTATCGCGATTCCCCCTCCGAACAAAATCGGGAGCGAGCCGAGCCCTAACCCGGCGAACACGACACCAATCGCGAAGACAACTCTTTTAGGCCAAGAGTTGAGACCGGAAGTCGCCAGACTCGCAATGGCTTGGGCAATGATGCCTACCACCACCGGCTTGATCCCACTGAGCGCGGATTGAAACGCAGGCAGCGCGCCATACGAGACATAGGCGGCGGCAATTGCCGCCACGATCAAACCGGCCGGCAGGATGAAGCACAAACCGGCGAGCATCAACCCAGGTATCCCTGCCCTCGAGTAGCCGATATAGATTGCGACCTCGGTAGAACTCGGTCCTGGAATCAGGCTAGCGACCCCGACCCGGTCGAGAAACTCCGCTTTGGTCAGCCATTCCCTGCGGACCACGAACTCCTGCTCCATCATGGCCAAATGAGCCGCAGGACCGCCGAACGCGGTGCAACCAAGGCGCAAAAATATGAGGGCCAGTTCGATGAGACTAGACACGAGAATGCTGACCTCCCAAGGCCACCATTCATTAGAGCACATCGCTCAAAGTCAGGCGCTGCCTAGGCCGAGATCAGAGCTTCACATCTAGCAGGCGTCCAAGATGGGCATGATGCTCCGCTGCGGTCTTCGAAAGATCGTAGGTTGGCTCAATTTCTTCATCTAATTGAGCCACCTTTGTGGCGGGATCGTCCGTTGTCGGCAAATTCTGTTCGGCCGATTCGTCGTCATGAGGTTCCTGATCCTCTTGATGTGCCGGAGGGTGGCCGGATCGACCATCGGGGTTAACCGCCATGTGACGGCGGTCAGCAAAGTAAGATTGACCGCCTCCGAAATGTCCCTCGGAGATGGCCGAAACTCCAAATGGGAATTCGGACGCACTCATAAGGTGTATTTTCGGCAAGTCCCTTTCATTTAGAGAGAAACGCCAGAAATAGAATGTCAAAGCCAGTATTCCGGCGAGAGTTCGAAACCTTGCAGGATAGGCTCCCAGCGAGTCCATCCGCCATACTCTAGATGTGATCCAAATAGGTCGGTATCAGACCCTTTCTATCGCTCGTCTGGCGGAACAGGGGGCGTATCTGACCGATGGCCAAGAGGAAGTCCTCCTTCCGAATCGATTTGCTGGAACCAAGCCGACCATCGGCGCTGAAGTTCGTGTTTTTGTCTACACCGATTCCGAGGACCGCCCAGTTGCCACCACCCAGCGCCCCCACGCCATTGATGGCGGGTTTGGCTATATGGAGTGCATCGACAGCAACCGCCTCGGCGCCTTCATGGATTGGGGTCTCGACAAAGATCTGCTCATTCCTTTTGCTGAGCAGCATTCCCCGATGCGGGTAGGACAGTTCTATGTGGTCAGAGTCCTTCTGGATGAGAAGACGGGGCGACTCATTGGGAGCACCCGCCTCAGCCGCTACTTTGAGTCGGCGCCACTGTCGACGAAGGTCGGAGAAAAAGTTTCAATTCTTGCGTATAGGCTTGCCGAACACGGCATGTTGGTCGTGATCGACAATCTCTACGGTGGGCTGGTGTTTCACGCGGACGGCGGCGACTCACTTCGCATTGGGGATCGCAGGGACGGGTACGTCAAGCGCGTCCGCGACGATGGTCGCATCGCAATTACCCTCTTCAAAGAGGGTTTCTCAGCAGCGGTGGAAGAAGTTCCGCGGATTATCGAGCTATTGAGAAGCAGCAGCGGGTTCCTTCCCTACGGCGACCGTTCTTCTCCCGAGGAGATTAGACAAGTCTTTGGAATGAGTAAGGCTACATTTAAGAAGTTGATTGGCCAACTCTTCCGCGAGGGGCGGATATCCATCGAAGCCCAAGGCATCCGACTCGTTTCGTAGACTAGATCCCTTATGCTCTCACGCCTTGCCTGGATGGTCCCGACCGCCTTCACGATGCTATTCCTCATCGGTGCGCAGGCGTTTCAGCTGCAGATTCTGGTCTTGCCCGCAGGAATTTGCTTCGTTGCAACCCTCTACGTGCTTTACAGAGATTTTAAGCCTCGAGACAAATACGACTTGAAAGCGCTGGAGGACTTTGAGGACAAAGTTGAGTTGTCAAAACTCGACCCCAATGTCGGAGTCTTTGAATTCGACCTCTATCTTTGCCCTTACTGCAAGTCGAAGTACTCGTCGGAACTGCGCAACTGTCCGAAGTGTGGGCGCGCGCGCGCTCGATACTAAGGCAGACCTTCTCCTCGAGCGGCCACCAGAATTCGATACCAGTCTTCGCGATCCAGTTCCACGTCGTCAGCCTTTGCCGCATCTCGAATGTGCTCGGGGTTTGCCGAGCCGACAATTGGAATGATGTGGCTGGGATGCTTGAGCAACCACGCGAGAGACAGAACCGTGCGTGAGATTCCGTACTGCTTGGCGATCGCATCGAGCGTCTCGATCAACTTGAGACGTTTCGGATCCTCCGTTTTTCCGCCTTCTCCCAAGAATCCGCCTCCGAGGGGGCTCCAAGAAAGGGGCGTGATGCCCTCTGCAATGCACTGATCGAGCGTTCCGTCGTAAAACGGCGCCAGTCGACCGAGATGGATCTCGACTTGGTTAACGACCAACCGAAACCGCAACTTGCTCTGAAGCGCAGTTACGAATGAAGGCAAGAAGTTTGAGACGCCGAAATACTTCACCTTGCCGGCTTGATGCAATTGGCTAAAAGCGAGCGCAACCTCTTCCGGATCCATAAGCAGGTCGGGGCGGTGAAGTTGGTAGATATCAATCGTTTCAATTCCCATTCTCTGAAGCGATTTTTCACAAGACTCGATGATGTGATTGTGCGAAAAATCGTACCGGTGAGGCGAATTCGGGTTTGGATCGCCATTAAATCGTATCCCGCACTTCGTCGCGATGATGATCTCTTTCCTCATCGACGGCACGTCTTTCAGCACCTTGCCAAAGAGCTCCTCACAGGCGCCCTGGGCATAGATGTCCGCGTGGTCAAACAGGCTGTAGCCAGTCTCATACGCGGCGAGAACCGCCTTCTTGCCATTGGCTTCCCGCTCGGGCGTGATCTCCTGAGGATTCCAGGTGCCGGTGATACGCATGCACCCGTAGGAGAGTCGCGTGGAGACGAGTCCAGAGTGGGTGATTGGCTGAGTCTTCATATGTTCAAGACTACCGCCGGTCTTAGAAATTCGGGTCCGTATTCCAAAAGATTCTCTGGTACCTTCCAGTCATGCTTGAGCGGCTTGGTTACACCAAACTCAAGGATCCCTTCAGCAGCGTCTCCCATGGTCTGGGCGTAATCTTGGCGCTGATCGGGACGATCGCACTCGTCGGAATCACTTACAACAAGTCGATCGCCTTGGTGGGCTCCATGGTCTATGCGGGTGGTCTTATCTTCGTCTATCTCGCCAGCACCCTCTACCATGCGAAAACCAGCGCATCGCCCTGGCCTCAGCGACTCGATCACATGGCGATTTACGTGATGATCGCGGGGACCTACACGCCCGTGTGCCTGCTCAGTCTGCCCCGGACCTATGGCATACCGATGCTGATCGCAGAATGGTCTCTGGCCGTCTTCGGACTGATCCTCAATCTCTTCTTCGGTGGGGGGCATCACGTCCTGAGAGTCGCGCTTTATCTCTCGATGGGCTGGATGGCGATTCTTGCCATGGGCCCCCTAAGGGCGAATCTGACCGCAACTCAACTCGACTGGTTGCTGGCCGGAGGAATCGTTTACACCCTGGGGACAATCATCTATGCCACCGAGCGCCCTCGCCTCTGGCCCGGAAAATTTGATGCCCACGATCTTTGGCACCTCTTCGTGCTGACTGCAAGCGCCTTTCACTACGCGCTGGTAATAAGCCTTGCCGTTCGAGCTTAGAGGAGCCTTGCGGGCGACAGATTGACCCCCATCCAGTACAGTCCGAGGACTCGTACTGCATCGGCATAGTCATCGAACCCCACCGGTTTGCGGACAAATCCAGAAGCACCCTTTTCATAGCATCGCAACAGATCGGTCGGCTCGTCGGAAGACGAGAGCATGATTGTCGGAGTCCGTCCGACCTTGGGATTCGATCTCACGAGATCGAGCACTTCAAATCCATCTAGTTTTGGAAGCTTAAGATCCAAAAGGATCAGGTCGGGAGTTGGTCCTGCGTCGAGACTCAGCAGACCGGCAAGGTACTCCTCGGCCTCCTCACCGTCGCGTTTCACAATCACGTGGCAAGCTGGCCGAACTTTTCGAAGCGCCCGAATGGTGAGTAACTCATCATCGGAGTTATCCTCCACAAGGAGGATCAGGTAAGGATCCACCAAGCTTCGAATTGCTCCTCCTTCTTCTGCACTTGCGTACTTCAGGCACATTCAGAAGAATTATAACAGCTAATGTATGTATCAGGGGCGAAAAATATAAAGTATTTGAACCTTTTCAGGTTTAAACGTTCCACCAATGATCTCCAATTGCAACCAAATTAGATTTCAATACCCCACCCGGAAGACAATTGACACGCCCTGTGGATAACATCTAACATAGTGATAGGTAGACTTAGAATCCATGCCGTAGCTATTTATCTTGTATTGTAATTAGATAGTTAGACTTCTTGCGTTGATGAGAGCAAGCATGGACTGAACGATCATTATTTCTTAATATCGGTTGGGACCGCCGGTAGTTGTTTCGTAGAATACGAGCAAAATGCCATGTCTAGTTCGATATCTCGTTCACTACCGATAGAGCAGCTAAGGAAGCTGCAGTTCCTGCTTGGCGAAAGCACGGGTACTGAGACGCTTTATCCACCGGAATCAGGCCCAGTCAGCTTCAAAGCATTCGTTTCGGGAAGCTGGGAGACCTGCGAACGATTCATTAAGATCGACTTCTACGGAGACATACCTGGCTACGGCGTTGAAACCTTCACTGCCCTTTTGACATACAGTGAGTCAAAGCAGTGTTATCGTATGTGGGCCTTTGCCTCAAGCCAAGAAGAACCCCTCCATATGACCGGCAACTTCCACGGTGGCTCGCTCGTTTTTGTCGGCGATCCGACGGTCATGGTCTGGGGAATGCAGCGCTTACGCTACACATTCACACCGCAGGATGGTGGCGGAGTCGAATTACTGGGCGAGCGCTGGGAACCCGACGGATATGCAAAGTACTGTTCGGTCGTTTTTCGCCCCGAGTGAATTCAGTGAAGACTCGATTCTGCGCATAAATCGTTTGGCGGACGAAGTATCAAGGCATCGTGCAGGGGGTAGCCTTCTTGCATGAATTACCGGGCGCTTGGGAACACAGGCTTCAACGTCTCAGAAGTTAGTTTCGGGGCATGGGCGGTCGGTGGTACGTGGGGACAGGTTGACGACGAGACATCGTTGCTTGCCATGCATCGGGCTGTGGATCTCGGCGTCAATTTCTTCGACACCGCCGACGTCTATGGAGATGGCCGGAGCGAACGACTGATTAAGCGCTTGAAAAGCGAACGGTCTGAGGAGATCATCGTGGCCACCAAGGCAGGGCGCAGACTAAATCCTCATATTGCCGAAGGTTACAACCGAGCCAACCTGAGCCAGTTCGTTGAGCGATCACTGGAGAACCTGGGAGTCGAGTCTCTCGATTTGGTTCAACTCCACTGCCCGCCGACCGAGGTTTATTACCAACCCGAAGTCTTTGGAATCCTCGATGATCTGGTGCAACAAGGCAAAATTCGCCACTACGGGGTTAGCGTCGAGAAGCTCGAAGAGGGCCTCAAGGCAATCAACTTCCCTGGAGTGAAGACGATCCAAGTGATCTTTAACATTTTCCGGCAACGGGCGATCACCGACCTATTTCCCAAAGCACAGGCTCAAAACGTCGGTATTCTCGCCCGCCTGCCTCTGAGCTCGGGAATGCTCAGTGGGAAGCTGTCGAAGTCAAGTCAGTTTGAGGCAGATGACCACCGCTCGTTTAACCGGGACGGGGCTGCTTTTGACAAGGGCGAAACCTTCTCCGGATTGGATTACGATTTAGGACTGGAAACTGTGGAAGAGTTGCGATCCCTGGTTCCTGCCGGGATGAGCATGGCGCAATTCGCTCTGAAGTGGATCCTCGCATATTCCGCGATAAGCTGCGCTATTCCAGGCGCAAAGACTGCGGAACAAGCTCAGTCCAACTTCTCGGTATCCGAACTACCCAATCTTCCCGCTGATGTCATGGGCCAAGTTGCGAGGATCTACGAGGAGAAAGTGAAATCGAGCGTCCACGAACGCTGGTAAAAAGACCATGCAAGACGTTCGTGACAGTCTCACCGCTCAGGCAGGTCTACTCAGCGAATTGATGACTGGGGTGACCCGGCCTGTCCTCGAAGGGATGGGAGTCACCCTCGCCTCCTTCGAACTTCTCTCAGTGGTCAAGGCAGGCTCCGGAAATCTTCCTCAGGCAGAACTCGCCCGCCGGCTGGGAATTTCGGCCCCTACCCTTTGCGAATCAGTAAGGATCGCTTCTGATCGCGGGCTATTGGTGCAAAAGCCGCACCCTACGGACTCAAGAGCCAAGGTCCTCTCATTGACTTCGAAGGGATCACGGATTGTCAACGAAGTCTTAAAACGAGTGAACCAAGCCGAATCTGAAATGGTCATAGGTATTGGAGACACCGAATTGAATGCAACGGTCGATGTACTAAAGCGCATCAATCGAAATTTGGCAAAGTCGCTGAACCACGACTCGCCGAACAGAATCCCTACGCCGTCGGAAAAGCAGGAGACGCGCCCGTGACACCGATCGAGTACCGCGTGGATCACGCCTTGATGCAGGCGTTGCGGTGCGTTGAATTTAGGCTGCCGACGAATCCTCTTCTCCAAAACCCAGGTTACGTGAATGCGTTGGCGCTTCGGTACGGTTTAGTCGGGGCAGCTGCCACCCACCAACTGTTGGTCAGCGCGGACGATTCCGAGGTCGGTCCAATCCAGCATGCTTCGCGAGAGTGGCACCGCTTGGTTGCCGGCCACGTAACGGTCCATCTGGGTCATCGAATACCCAGCGGTCGGCGTCCCGTCGATGCCGACCAAATCGGTGACCTATCCGGTCAGGCCCTTCGTGCCTACCTAGCGGTTTATCATCGAGACAGCGCTCTTGACGAATGCCTTGACGAGGCGGCCAAGGTCTACTCGGCACGTCATCACACCGAGATCACGAAGGGTTGGCCATGGTATCGAGCAAGAAGAGCTCGAAATGTATTCTCGACCACGACGGCGGAGTCAATCCGATTCGCATCACTTTTCTTCGATCGTCGAAGCGCCAATCTCGAAGAGGTTGGAGAAATTGCTCTCTTGGGCGAATAATCTATATAATCTTCCTCAGTGGAGACAAAGAGCGTGGACTATACGCTTAGTCGGAGGTTTAGTCGCATTTGATCCGTATCGTCGGCATTCAGCGCAACGAAGTTCCGGAGCAAGAGTTTGTGCTCCTCCAAAATCAGGGCTCTTTGCGACTTAATATTCGCGGCCACCTCGTCATGAGTCAAAGCGCCCTAGAGGGAGCTGATCTGGCGTCGTTTGCCCACGCCTTTTCGGACGAAGCGCTCATTCCCCCTGGGATGTATGTCGTTCTTTCGACCGGAGTTGGCGAGCCTCGCTGGACAAAAACAAAAGAGGGCCAGCTGGTTTACTACGCCTACATGGGTCGGCGTCAGGCAGTGTGGGATCGGTGTTCGGGCCCCATCCATGTTCTGGCGACACAGCATACGTTTGCCGAGCGCGTCCCTGCGATTGTTCTTCGTTAGAACTGCGCTCGAGCCCTGTGAGACAACATGGCCAGATGATCGCCACGGCTCATAATCGCGCAGGCGTCCTCGCGCTTGAAATCTACCGCGACGTCCTAAACGCCGTGCGGGGAGACCGATTAATGCGTGATGCGATTCGCCTGCAAGCTGAAAAACTGGAAGTCCAGGACATCGTTCTGGACCTAAATCAGTTTGAGAATGTGTTCTTATGCGGCGCAGGCAAGGCATCGTTTGGCATGGCTCAGTACTTGGCTGAGTTGTTGGGTGAGCGGGTCTCTGGTGGCATAGTCGTAACCAAAGAGGGCCATGGGGGAACCATTCCCGGTCTGGAAGTGGTCGAATCCTCTCACCCGGTCCCTGACGACACTTCCCTTGATGCCGGCCGAAGGTTGCTGGCATTTGCCCGCCAAACCGGTCCGAACGATCTTGTTCTCTTTGCCCTTTCCGGTGGAGCCTCATCGTTGACGGAGTTCCCCATCGAAGGCGTCTCGCTGCAAGACCTCCAAGTTTTAAATCGGTTCTTGCTCGCAAGTGGCTTCGGGATCGAGCAAATGAATGCCATCCGGTCGGCAATTTCTCAAACAAAGCATGGAGGACTGGGGCAAGCCTTCCTTCCATCGCGGGTAGTGGTGCTGGTGCTGAGCGATGTCATGGGAGACAATCTGGACGCAATTGGGTCGGGCCCATTCTGGAACTCCCAGTCTCTCGAAGAGATTCCGGTTGGAGTTGGAAGTTATTGGGATAACCGAACGGCGTTTGTCGCGAGTGAATTTTGCGGCAAGCCGCTTTCCCGTCTGGGAATCAAAATAGACGATGAGTATCTTAGCGAGTTGCTCGACCGAGCGACTACGGCGACGCGCCCACCGGAGGCAGATCTCTCTCGCCGGGTCAGTCATCGCTTCATCGGGTCGTCCCAAACCGCTCGCCTTGTTGCTCGGCGGAGCGCGGTAGCCCGAGGTCTACGGATAGACGAATCGGGAGCGGAGCCTTTGGTGTCTGACGCACGGGTTGAGGGAGAGAAGGTCGCCCGGCTGGCCCTTTGCCTAGGATCTGAAGACTCCATCTGCGCGATCTTTGGCGGCGAGCCGACGGTGATCCTCCGCGGTAACGGAAGCGGGGGTCGATGCCAGGAATTGGCGTGTGTTGCCTCGGGTCTTATTTCTGGAAGATCCGATCTTGCCATCTTGGCGGGAAGCACTGACGGAACGGATGGCCCTACCGATGTCGCCGGCGCTATCGTGGATGGGTACTCGACCGCACGAGCCAGAGCGCAAGGAATCGACGCGGAGACATGCCTGGCTTCGAGCGACAGTCAGTTATTCCTTGAGGCCTGTGGCGGCCTGATTCGCACCGGTCCCACGCAGAGCAACGTGAACGACGTTGTCCTGATGATCCGAGCGGATTGTGCTTAGTCTCACGCTGGCTTGACTTTGGTTCGACCTATTTAGTCGAGCCATCAGTCAGCGAGCTAGGGTAAACCCATATCCGGTGACGACACTGATACTCGCCCTCGCGCTCGCGCGCCAAACCGGCCCGCTAAAGCTCCCGACGTTCTTTTCTGACCATATGGTCCTTCAGCGGGAGGTCTCCGACCCCATTTTTGGAAACGCAAGCCCGGGAAGCTACATCGAAGTCGATGTTGCTGGACAATCGGCAACCGCCCAAACCGACCCCCAGGGTCACTGGATGGTCAAGCTCCGCCCGATGAAAGCGGGAGGTCCCTATCAGATGTCGGTGACTGGCGATGGCTCGGCGACCATTAGGGACGTCATGGTCGGAGAGGTATGGCTTGCTTCGGGTCAGTCCAACATGGAGTTCCGCGAGGAGAACGCCAACGATTTTAGTCAGGCGAAACAGGAGACGGATCCTTCGGTTCGAATGTTCACGATCTCTCACAAGAGCACCGAAGAACCGCAGTCAGACGTCACTGGGTCCTGGCAAGTTGCTTCGCCTTTTGGAATAGGTTATTTCTCCGCCGTGGCCTATTCCTTCGCCGCCGAGGTCCAAAAACAGCTTCACGTCCCAGTCGGAATCCTTCACGCGAGTTGGGGTGGGACTCCGGCCGAAAGCTGGGTGAGTCGAGAAGGTCTGGAAAACGACGAAGGCTCCAGGTCGATCATTGACAACTATCTCGACTCGCTCCCCCGGTATCCAGAGGTCAGGGCACAGTACGAGAAGTCGCTCGCCGATTGGAATGCCGATCGCGTAGACAAAATGAATGTGGGGGTCTCGAAGGGTTGGGCCAGCGAGGCAACAGATATTTCAGATTGGAAACCGGTCGCGCTGCCCAGCACTATCGCACTCCTCCAGGGACATCAAACGAACGGAGCTTTTTGGTTCCGCAGGACTTTCGAAGTGCCGGACTCCATGAATGGTAAGACCCTGTTGCTGGAACTGGGCCCAATAGACAACTACGACCGAGCCTACATAAACGGGACGCAGGTGGGATTCTCGGACTCCGAGGTCCCCAATGCCTGGGTGACACCCAGGAGCTATACCGTTCCCGCAGGGCTCCCGCACGCTGGACTCAACACAGTTGCGGTCCGCGTCTTTTCAACAGCGGGCCTGGGAGGTTTCACCGGCGTCGCGTCTCAGATGAAGCTATGCCAGTTTGACCATCGGGGTGACTCAGTCCCCCTCGACGGCGCATGGCTCTTCAAGCCGGAGCGAATCGCCCAACCCGAAGGCCCTGCCCCTAGTGCTCCCATCGGGCCGGGACACGCCTGGGCTCCCGGAGGACTCTTCAATGGCATGCTCGCACCCGTGACAAGTTATGCCGTACGAGGGGCAATCTGGTACCAAGGCGAGTCAAATGCGGCCAGAGCCTACCAGTACCGATCGCTCTTCCCCGCGCTGATTCGTGATTGGCGCACGAAATGGGGCAGCAACCCATTCCCCTTCTACTTTGTCCAACTTCCGAATTTTCATCCCAGACTTTCTGACCCAGATGAAAGCGCATGGGCTGAATTAAGAGAAGCCCAAGCCCGAGCACTGACACTCCCAGATACCGGAATGGCAGTCACCATCGACGTCGGGGATCCCGACGACATCCACCCTAAGAACAAGCGTGAAGTCGGACATCGGCTCGCCATCAACGTGCTCAAAAACGTCTACCATGCATACGCTGGCGTCGCTACGAGCCCGATCGCAAAGACCACTTTGTTCCGGGGAGCCGACGTGTGGGTCCGATTCGATTCAACCGGAGGGAGCCTCAAAACGTCGGATGGTCAGGCGCCCGTCGGATTTGCTTTGGCGGGCGCAGACCGTAAGTTTCACTGGGCAGACGCCCGGCTCCGGGGCGACTGGGTGATCCTTTCTTGTAAGGACGTCCCCGCCCCCGTTGCCGTTCGTTACGGTTGGGCGGATAATCCATTGGTCAATCTTGTTGGCGCCACTGGACTGCCAGCCGCCCCCTATCGGTCGGATGAATGGGCTGGCCTTACTCTGAACTCAAAATGAAAACTGTTCCCCTATGGTCCGGCGATGCACCAGGCGCACTTGGAAAAGATCCTAGTGACGTCCCGTCCTTGAGCTTTGTCTCCGACGATCAGCCAGGAAAGAAGGCCCCGATATTTATCGTGTTCCCGGGCGGCGGCTACGGAGGATTAGCCGACCATGAGGGAAAACCGGTTGCCGAATGGTTTGAGAGTGTCGGCGTGAGGTCGGTGGTTCTCAAATACCGCTTGGGGCCAAGATATCACCACCCCATCGAGTTGGGAGATGCGGCACGCTCGGTTCGATATGTCCGATCAAACGCTGCAACTATCGGAATCGATCCGGAAAGGATCGGTGTGCTCGGGTTTTCCGCGGGCGGTCATCTGGCCTCCACAATCTCGACTCATTGGGATCGTGGCCAGTTAGAGGCCACCGACACAATTGACCGAGCATCGTCGCGGCCGGACGCATCCATGCTGATCTATCCAGTGATTCGATTGAGCGATCCCTACGGTCACGGGGGCTCACGTCAGAACCTGCTGGGAGCGAACCCAAATGTCCGCCTCGTCGAATCGCTGGATAACGACCTGATTGTCTCCCTGGAGACCCCACCTACGCTTCTCATTCACGGCGCAGACGACACCGTTGTGCCGGTCCAAAACAGCCTGCTCTACAGCAAATCACTCGCTGACCACAAAGTTCCCTTCACGATACACGTGCCCTCGCACGGACCGCACGGATTTGGATTGGGCGCGCCGGGGTCAGACCAAGACTGGCGTGGAGTCGCCGAAAAGTGGCTTCGGTCGGTCGGGTTCTGATCGATGGACGTTGAAGTCGACGTCCTCGTGGTGGGCGCCGGCGCCGCAGGCATTTTCGCAGCCTGGCGCGCGGCCCAATTAGGCGCAAGCGTCCTGCTCATCGAAAAGACCAATCGGATCGGGACTAAGATTCTGATTTCTGGCGGCGGCAAGTGCAACGTTGCCCACGCTGGCCCGCTGCAGAGCGTTCTTAACGCCTTCCGGCACAATGAGGCGAATTTCATCCGCCCGGCGTGTTACCGCCTGCCGAATGACCGGATTATCGATTTAATGACCGAGCGTGGTCTTCGCGTTTACACACGACCCGATGGTCGTGTGTTCCCCATCGATCAAACGGCGAAGGACGTCGTCGGGATCCTTCGCGGTTATCTTGATGAGGCAGGTGTCGAAATTCGCTTAGAATCCCCAGTCGAGGAGATCTTGTTCGACGGGAGTCGGGTGACCGGTGTTCGCGTGGGGGAGGCTATCGCTTCTCATCAAGGTTACGGGCGGGCGTCGGACGCCCGATTCGGGGCAAAAGCTCTGCTCGCCGAAGTACTTGCCGAGTCCGAACCTGCGACGAGACGGTCCCCTGGTTACGCCGTGCGAGCAAAATCTGTCGTTCTTGCTACCGGTGGAAGTTCCTACCCGAATAGCGGCACGACCGGAGATGGCTGGCCTTGGACGAGAGCGCTTGGGCATACAACCGTGAAACTGCGGGCGGCTCTTGCGCCGATTTACCTCCGAGAACCAAAGCCAGAACTCTCCGGAGTAGCCGTTAGAGACTGCGTACTTCGGGCCCGAGCCAAAGGCAAAGAAGTCGCGAAGTGGACTGGGGATCTGCTTTTTACCCACCAGGGCGTCTCTGGCCCAAATGCTTTGGGAACGAGTCGCCTCGTGTCTGAAGCGATGGAAGTCAGCGACGTGGGACTCGAAATTGACTTCGTGCCGACCCTTCCGAATGATCGACTCGCAACGGCGTACCTGGAATGGCTATCGGCTCATCCCAAACGCACCATTCGGTCTTCCCTTGAAGACTGGGTTCCCGCGCGACTGATCGACGAGCTCCTCAACATGGCTGGCGTATCGCCAGAATCCACCTGCGCAAAGCTTGAGAAGAAGGCTCGGAACCGGATTGTCGAGCTTCTAAAGGCGCTTCCGATTGGCATCGTTCGTCATGTTCCGATCGAAAAGGGAGAGGTCGTCGCCGGAGGTGTAAGCTTAGAGGAAGTGGATTCCAAATCGATGCGCTCACTCAAGGTGAAAGGGCTCTATTTGTGCGGCGAGGTACTCGATATTGCCGGCCCAGTTGGGGGATATAACCTCCAGGCAGCCTTTGCAACCGGCTATTTGGCCGGAGAGTCAGCCGCGAAGGAAGTGATGGGCCAGTGAACGCGCAGGCCGTCTTTTTTGACTTAGACGACACCCTTTGCGATTTCACGAGCGCGTGGAACTTGGCGATTTCGGAGGTCCACACTCAGACCGTGTCCCGCTTTTCCGGGCTTGAAGCCCCCGAATTGCAAGCGGCCTGGGAAGAAACGTGGGCAGAACAGCTCGCACACCTCGCACTACCCGGCGAAACGATGGCGCGCGTTCGCGACTCCCGCTTTCAACGATGCTTATCGAAACTAGGGATATCCGATGATGAGTTTGCAAACGAGGTCAATCTGAAGCTCGGATACCGAATGCTCGAAGGGCTCAAGCTGTTTTCGGATGCTCAGGTCCTTGAGCCCCTGCGAGCCACATGGCCGACAGCGATTGTAACGAACGGAGCCGATGATAGCCATCCGGACAGTCAGCGATCAAAGGCTGAACACCTCGGTTTGATCAACTTGACCGACGGTTTTTTTGCTTCCGACTCTTGGGGAATGCGAAAGCCCGGTCCACACTTCCTGGTTCGATGCGCGGAAGAGATGGGACTAGAACCTGGCAGAGTCATTTATGTTGGAGACAGCATCGATAGCGACGTTGTGGGCGCGAATAGGGCCGGAATGACCTCCGTGCTTATCTGGCGCTCGCAGCGACCGGTCCCCGATCTCAATGGAGAGCAAAGACCAAGGGTCGTCATTCACTCTCTTACCGAGCTGCTCAACTGGACAGAATTCAACTAAGTTGCTGGCTTGACCTGAACGGGAACCGGGCCGGTGGATTCGCGAAGTACAAGTCGAGTCGGAACGTTGATGCGCGTAGCTTCAACGGCTTCCCCTTGAACGAGCTTTAACACCATATCGATCGCGTCCTGCGCAATTTGGTCCATCGGGTTGTGGATCGTGGTTAACATGGGTGTGCAAGAAACGGCCCTAAGATCGTCGTCGAACCCGACCACGGACAGGTCTGTTGGCACGCGCAGTCCAAGTTTGCTTGCCGTCCTGATTGCCGAAACGGCAGCTGAATCGTTGAAGCACACCAAGCCGGTTGGGCGCATCTTGCGGTGAAGAAGCTCCGCCACGTCCGGCCCGAAATAGGCATGCTCGGAAGAGATGCCCAATTCGGCGGTTTCCATCTTGAAAGCCGAAAGTCGCTCCTTCGCTGCCGTGACGTTTGGCCACGGCGCATGGTAGGCCAATCGTCGATGGCCGAGCTCATAAAGATGTCTCACAGCAAGCCTCACGCCCTCTCGATGATCAGGAAAGACGGAGTAGGGGCCGAAGGCACTTCCCACTTCAACGCATGGCAGGCCTGTCTTTACTAGGGAGTGCACCCAGTCCTCAAGACCGGAGCCTGACAATACGGCAACTCCATCCACTCGCCCGTCGGCGAGGTCCTTGGGCTCCATGTGGGATGCAAAGTCCCCAAAGAACAGCAGAGGGTTCATTCCCCGGCGGGTTGCGGCGGCTGTAAGGGCTAGGAGAGCGTTTGAGATATATGTCTGCCGTTGCAGTTCATGAATGGGCACGTCGTTAACGGGACAGACAACACCAATCGTGTTCAGTCGCCCGGTCCTCAGCGCAGCTGCCAAACCATTTCGGCGGTAGCCCATTTCTTCTGCTACCGCGATAACCTTGGCTCGCGTCGCGGCGGAAATACTCACCCCCTTACGTCCTGAAAGGACGTAAGAGACGGTCGCGATGGACACGCCAGCGGCTGTCGCAAGATCGTTTACAGTCACTCGCTTGGGTCGCTCAGGTCTGCTCATGTCAGCCGTCAGAGCACCGCCACAGTAACGGATGTTTCTCGTTTCCAATCAAAAATCATATGCAAATCACGCTGCCTAGAAGCGTTTAAACGATTGAAATTCGCCAATCGACGGTCAAGTTTAATCGTGAAACCTTCGATTTTAGTGATACCTCACTAAAATCCGGTTATTACACCTGGGCGGTTTCACTACTTGCATATTTAGGATGCATCTAATCCACTCTTTTTTGCGAGGAGGGCGGCTTCAGTTCGATCGTTGACCTGTAGCTTTTTAAGGATGCTTCCTACATGGGTTTTAACCGTTTTCTCGCTCAGACAAAGCTTGTTTGCGATTGCTGAGTTGCGCATTCCGGCCGATAGACACTCCAAAACCTCCACCTCTCGCCTAGATAATTCGGCAAAGATCTTGCGATTGTGTAGGGCTGACTTGGATAGGCGCGAGAATTCAGCCATGACTCTTAACACAAGCGAGGGGCTAAGAAAACCTTCTCCAACGTGGGCTGCTCTGACGGCGGCTCCGATTTCTTCCAGCCCTGCGTCTTTGAGGACGTAACCGATTGCGCCAGCCTTGATTGCGCTGAAGACATTTTCGTCATCGCCAAACTTCGTGAGAATCACGACTGCAATCTCAGGGGACTTCGACTTGAGCCTACGCGTCGCCTCTATTCCGTTCATGCGCGGCATTTCAATGTCGGTGAGGATGACGTGCGGCTTTAGGATCGCCGATTGAGCGACCGCTTGCTCTCCATCCGCGACATCCCCCACCACGCGTAAGTCGGGCTGAAGCCGCAGCAGTTCGAGAAGTGTTCGGCGCAAAAGCGCATCGTCTTCGGCAACGAGGATACGGATAGGAGAATCGGCCATTTAGTTATCACCAGTGGGTTCAGGCAAACCGCTCGAACCAAAAATCTGAGCATGAACCTCGGTCCCGTGTTCGGAAGATGAGACAGTCATCTGTCCGGAGACTCTCGCCAGCCGAGCTTTCATGCCGTCGATTCCCGTGCCTGCGAGGTGCGATTCCGTCGCGAACCCGACACCATCATCCGATACGCATAAGCGCGTGGTGGGGTTCGGACTATCTTCAAATGTGACCACCAACCGCACGCATTTTGCGCACGCGTGCTTTACGACGTTGCTGAGAGCCTCTTGAGCGACCCTGAAGAGCGCATTTTCGGCGTCTGGATTTCGAGGAGAGGGCTTACCTTCTATGACGAATTCAAATTCAAGTCCATTTCGCGTGCAAATATTGTGGGCGTACTGGCGCAACGCGGGAACGAATCCGTCCTCCAATCCTGGAGCTCGAAGCCGTTGAACGAGGAATCGAAGCTCGTCGGCGGCCAGGCGAGTCATTTCACGACTCTCCTTGGCGAGTTCCGCCGCGCGGTGAGGGTCACGCTCGACAATCAAGCCGAGCAATTCGAGTTGAGACGCGATCGTGATCAAGTGGCCTTGAACACCGTCATGCATGTCCATGGCAATGCGGTTTCGATCTTTGGCTACCCCTAGCCTCTCACGGTATCCGGCCGCAATTCGAGTCTGGTAAGCCATGAGGCTCGAGATAATGATCAAGAAATAGAGCCTGAACGCGGCGTTGAGCGGGTCCTCCCGGATGATCTCGCGGAGACTCTGCATCGCCGCGGAATGGGCAGCAATTGCGAGTTCCGCGCCATCCGATGACATGGTCGACAACGCGGTTCCGGTTACAACCAAGAATCCGACGATCGCCGCCCACCAAGGGCTCAGCGTGCCCGCAGCCTCAACGATCGGGAAGAAGTAAAGCAGCGTGATGTTGCTGAGCGGTCCACGGTGGCTCACGTAGAGAATTGTCGAGATGAGAGCGACGTCAACGGGAGGATAGACCCAGTCCCAGCGGAGTCGAGGAGGGTCTCGCCAAGCCACCACCGTCCGACCTATCAGGTATGCAAGGATCAGCAACACGAAAGGTCTTAGGCGTGCGATCGCGGGTTCACCGATCACCACCTGAATGTGAGGGTCTCGCAACCAGACAACCATAAATGGAGCGCACGCCCAAACGTGCAGCAAGAACATCAGATGGCGAGACCTACGGGAGCTTAGGTCGGAGAATGCTCGGGTCAACCTATGAAAACGGCTCATCAAAACACAGGGCTATTTTGACGCAGCTTGCCCACCGAAACTTTTGTTCGATACCAATCGCATGGAATATTAAGAGCCCATACGGCCCTTCTCAAGAGCCCCGTCACATCCATTTTCGACTCTTAGGCGTCCCCGCGCGGTATCGTGAGGAAGCGATCAACGATCAAAGATAACGAGCGCACTACGTAAGCGGAAGTCTGACGCGGATGTCTGTTCTGAATCGTAGTACAGCAAGAAACTCTGACCGACCTGGAGGCATACCTCTCGGAGCGAGAGGCGTAAGTATATGACAGAAGGATATTTCGACTTTGGGATCATTGGCCTTGGGACGATGGGCAAGAGCCTGCTTCTCAACATGACGGATCACGGAATCAAAGTGGCGGGCGTGGGCAATGACCCGGTTAAGCTTGCCGCAATCAAAGCCGAAGCTGGCGAATCAGTCTTTCACGGCTTTGACAATGACGCGGAATTCGTCAAGTCCATCCGCAAGCCTCGGGCCATTCTGTTCCTGGTGCCCGCCGGCGCGCCGGTGGATCAAGTGATCGCCCGACTCAAACCCTACCTAGAGCCTGGGGATCACGTCATCGACGGTGGTAACAGCTTCTACAAGGACACGGACCGCAGAGTGCGTGAGCTGGAAGCAGAAGGCCTCGGTTTTATCGGCATGGGTGTTTCCGGGGGCGAGTCCGGCGCACGCCATGGACCGAGCATGATGCCCGGTGGAACTCAGCAGCATTGGGATCGCATCAAGCCGATTCTTGAGGCGGTTGCCGCAAAATTCGAAGGCGAACCGTGCGTCGCCCTCATGGGACTTGGATCGGCCGGCCATTACGTCAAAACCGTGCACAACGGAATTGAGTACGGCATTATGCAACTCATCGCCGAGACGTACGACTTCTTCAAGACCGGCCAAGAGAAGGACAACGCGGAAATCTCCCAGATCTTCGGAACTTGGAATCAAGGCGACCTCCAGAGCTTCCTGGTTGAGATCACCGAGACCGTTCTCGCCTATAAGGACCCCAAGACTGGGAAGAGCCTAGTCGACCTAATCAGTGACAAAGCCAAGAGTAAGGGCACGGGCAAGTGGACCTCTCAAGACGCGATGGACCTCGGGTTACCGGTGCCCACAATCGACGCTGCGGTAAACGCACGAGAGATCAGTGGCTACAAGCCAGAGCGCGAACTGGCCGAGAAGATCTACTCGGGAACGGGGGTCAAGCCAAACCTGAGTCAAGCGGAACTTGAAAGCGCGCTCTACGCGGCCACTCTCCTGGCATACGCCCAGGGACTCGCCCTCATCAAGGTTGCTAGCGACGAGTACGGCTACCAGACCGACCTTCAGACGGTGGCGAAAGTGTGGAGAGCTGGATGCATCATTCGGTCTCGATCTCTGGAGCCAATTCGGGCAGCCTTTGCTCGCAAGCCAGATCTTGCTAACCTTTTGCTTGACGCCGAGTTTGCCAAGACTCTTGAGCCCCATATTGCCGGCCTGAGGTCCGTGGTCATCGAGTCGGCCAAGTCTGGCATTCCTGCCCCTGCCTACGCGGCGTCGCTGGCATACTTCGACAGCTATCGAACAGGGCGCTTACCTGCCAACCTGATCCAAGCTCAGCGCGACCTGTTTGGCGCTCATACGTATGAGCGGCTGGACGAGTCGGGCTCCTTCCACACGCAGTGGGCATCCGAATGACGCAACAGACCTCACTTCGACCCGCTATCATCGCCATTTTTGGCGCAACGGGTGACCTGACGAAGCGCAAGCTGATCCCGGCGCTTTATAACCTCTTTCTTGACAACCACTTGCCACCGCAATTTCGCGTCGTGGCAGTGGGACGTCAAAGCGATCACGAGGTTTTTGTCGCCCAAATGCTGGATTCGATCGCGAAGTACTCTCGCCGCGGCGCCGCCGATCCGGTCAAGTGGAAGGAGTTCATCTCCCGCCTCCAGTACATCGTTGGGGACTTTCAAGATCAGGCTCTCTACAAGAAACTGAAGAAAATAGTTGACGAGGATGAACGTGAATATAAGTGCGAATGTTCTCGGATCTACTATCTGTCGGTTCCGCCCAGCATCTTCTCTCGGATAAGCGACGGACTAGGGTCAGTAGGTCTGAGCCAGGCTCGTGACCGAGATCGCATCGTCATCGAGAAGCCGTTCGGCCGCGACCTCGAATCGAGCGAAGAGCTGAACCAGCACCTGCTTGCTTCGTTCGAAGAGCGTCAGATCTATCGAATCGACCACTACCTTGGTAAAGAAACAGTCCAGAACATGTTTGCGTTTCGATTCGCGAACGCGCTCTGGGAGCCGATCTGGAATCGCCGATATGTCGACAGTGTCCAGATCACCGTTGCGGAGGACGTTGGAGTCGAATCGCGAGGTGGGTACTACGAGACTTCTGGAGCCCTTCGGGATATGGTCCAGAACCATCTCTTGCAATTGATGACCATCGTGGCCATGGAACCACTCGTGAGCTTTGAAGCCAACGAGGTTCGGAACAAGAAGGTCGACGTTTTGAAGGCGGTCCGTCCTCTCCAGAACCAAGAGCCTCACACCTACGCGGTTCGCGGTCAATATGGCCCAGGAACCTACGGTGGCGAACTGGTGACCGGCTACCGCCAAGAGCAAGGGGTAGATCCGGTGTCGTCTACGGAGACGTTTGTCGCACTCAAACTTTACGTCGACAACTGGCGATGGCAGGATGTGCCGTTCTATCTCAGAACCGGCAAGAGGCTCCCCCGCAAGGTGTCGGAAATCGTCATCGATTTTCGCCCCGTGCCACATCAAATGTTTCCGCGCGGCTCTACGGATAGTTTCGACTGCAACCGGATGATCATCAACATCCAACCGGACGAAGGCATTTCGCTCAGGTTCCAAGCCAAGGAACCTGGCGCAGGAATGCGCCTTCGAACCGTAACAATGGGTTTTGACTACACGGAGGCCTTCCACTCGCAGTCTCGTGAAGCCTATGAGACGCTTTTGCAAGAAGTGATCGAGGGAGACCCCGCCCTGTTCATGCGCGACGACCAGGAGCGGATCGCCTGGCAGATCGTGCAGCCCTTGCTCGACTACTGGCAGACCACGCCGGCTTCCAATTTCCCGAACTACCTGGCTGGCACTTGGGGCCCGGAGATCTCAGACGTGCTTTTGGCGCGGGACGGTCGTAGTTGGCACAACACGCAGGCAACAATCAAGAAATGACGGTCTTCGAGAACATCGACGACCTCTCCAAGGCAGCGGCGGACGAATTCGTCCGCCTTGCTACCTTGGCGATCGCCGAGCGAGGACGATTCATCGTCGCGTTAAGCGGTGGAAGCACTCCGAAGAAACTCTTTGGATTGTTGGCTGAGGAACCCTACCGCGATCGAGTTGAGTGGGACAAAGTGTTTGCCGTGTTTGGGGATGAGAGATACGTCCCACCCACGGATCCGCAGAGCAACGAGAAAATGGCCAGGGAGTCTCTGATCAGTCGGGTTCCTCTGCCCGAGGACCACGTGTATCCCATGTATCAAGAGGGAGGCCCTTCGCATGCCGCGGAGGTTTACGAATCAAAGCTGCGTTCCCTCTTGGGTGAGGAAGCGTTTATAGATCTTGTTCTCTTAGGAATCGGGCCCGACGGCCACACTGCTTCCCTCTTCCCCGGAGACCCGAGCGTCCACGAACAGGTCAAATGGGTAGTGGCTAGCGTCGCCAGCGCCAATGCTCGAGACCGAGTGACTCTCACCCCGGTCATACTCACCAAAGCCAGACTAGTGCTGTTCCTCATCGCGGGAGCAGACAAAGCAGCGCCGCTTAAGAGGCTCACCGAGGGTGAAATCAACCTGTACGAGACGCCAAGTCAGGCAGTGGGTCGATATGCCCCGAACGTCACTTATTTCGTCGATTCCGCAGCGGCCAGCTGAGTAGAAGTAATCTGGCGACCCAAAAAAATGATGGCCGCGACTCCATGGTCCCGGCCATCATTTTCGACATCCCTTGCTCTCTGTCGGACTAGCCGCCGACAACTGGGATTCGAACGCGATCCTGAGCTGCGAAACCTGAACCTTCGAGAATAACCGCTCGGCTCAATCGATCCCCAAGCACCTCGACGATCTTGATCTTCCCCACGACAACTCCCGTTGTCTCGCCCAACGACTTGCTTGGATCGTCAGGATCCGGGATCGACTCGCCGGGATGGAAGATTTCGAAAATGTCCCCGGGCCTTAGTCCACCGCGTTTTCCAGCGTTGATGTAGACCTTTCCGGCTGCATCGACGACGGCGACCTTGGCTTGCCATGCCGGAAGGCGCGAACTCTGCTTGCCCACCGCAACGATGGCATTCAGAATCGCCTGTCTGCAGGCGTCCCCAAACGGACTTTTCTTGAATGTCGTGCTTCCAAAGTTGTAATCGTTCTTGGAGAACGTGAGCGCCGTCGCGGTTGATTTGCATCCCCCAGTTCCATGCGCGGCCGCGTAAATTTCACCTGAAGATGCATCGATAAGTCGTACGTCGATGTCGACTCTCGCCGTGTACTCGCCCTTGCCGGCTGAGAATCCAATGGGAATCGAACCTGCCATCTCGGACTTGGAAAACGAAATCTCAGTCAAAGCGCCCTTCAGAATGAGTTGGGCTCCTACAATTTTGTCGACGAGGGTACGAGTTTCACTGCTCACACCCGCCCGATGCTGCTCATCGGCCAGATTTTGGAGAACGGTCGGGTCGCGTTCCACCGCATCGAAGTATCCCGAGTTAACGAGCTCCGTGATGGCCATTTCGGCCAGTCCACTCGGAACATTGTCCGGAACCGGACAAACGCTCGAAGCATCCCGGTTTCCGGGATTGATCGTAATTTGGATGTTGGGGTCGGCGCTGGTGCTCATCCCCGGCCCGCTCGACTTGTTCTCAAAGTCGGCGATCCAGACGCTGAGTCGCGGACCGTTGTGAGGTGTCGCGTCTGGCTTCTGAACGGGAAGAACAAGGTGTGCCGACGGAGAGAGCAGTGGCGCGAACAACGCGATGCAAGAAATGCCTAGGTATCTCATGAGTGCTCCTTTGCCTTGGACGGATGATAGGGCAATAATTTGACGGTATCTCCGACGGCATATTTGCCATCGAGAGGCGATGCACTGCTCAACTTGGGCTGAACAGTCAAAACCTTTCCGTGGCCAGTCGGTAATCCACCTGGCGAACCCGGCGCGAAGATCTCAAACTCTTGGCCGACGTGGACTCCGCTAAGGCTTCCACTGGAAATGTAGATCACCGGTTGGGCGCCTTCGTTGGTAACCACGGCGGCGACCTTTGCGGACACACCCATTCGGTTGCCGAGCTTGCGAACGGCATCATCAAATGCGTTTCGAGTGGCAATCCCAATGGGGGTCGTTTTGATCGACTCACTTGTGAACTTGGTCCCACCGGAATCGTAAGACGTGAGTTTGATGGTTCCGACCGACACTCCCGTTCCTTCCGATTCAATTGTCGGTTGGCCAGGCTGCTCCAATCTGAGTTTCACGGTCTCGACAACTTCCCAGCGGGAATTATAGAAGTCGAGTGATCTTAGCCAATTGAGGCCCTGGTTCGAGGCTCGAATTTTCAAACCAGAAATGTTGGCGGCCAGCTTGTATTCGTTTTTGAGCTTACTTACGGAGCCAGAGTCGACCACCGTGATTCGGCCGGACGAGGCTAACGAAGTGACTGCAATCTCCTGCGCCATTTGAATCATGCCGTCCTGAGACGGATACAGGTAAGCCGCGCTTGCTACCGCCTCATCTCCCCACGGCACGGGCGCCCTAGGAGTTTGGTAGCTGGAGGTGACGGTGATGTCTCGCACCGTCGCCGCTTGGCGTGACATGTCAGAGGAAGCTCCGTTTGGAGCCGACGCGAGGATGCCGACTGCCAAGCCAAAACCCAGGGCTGTGAATACAATTCGAGTGTCCATTAAAACGTGATTCACTTTACAACCATTTGCTCTATTTGGATAGTTAGAGATCCCCCTCTGGGTACTTTCCTTGAGTCGAGATACCGCATTCGACTCCTCGCAGTGCAACCGCCTGGACACGCAAATCGCTGGTCTAGACGATCAAAACTAATACGCGTTATCCAAAACTGACTGCAAAGGACATTTTTTAATAGCTTTGCCGAGTTGGTGCTTGCTTCTGAATGTCGATTCGATGTAAAAGAGCGTGGGCTTTGCAAGGCAATGTTGATTGCAGCGCAAATATAACTTTTATGAATGAATTGGAATTCCCGAAATGATTGGTCTCTGGACGATTGGACTGCTCGCGAGTCGAGCTTCGGGAATGGCTAACTCGGTAGCGCCTCTCCCTGAGAACGTGTCGGCGGCCAAGAGTGCCGTATCGAATGCGTCTAGCTCCTCAGAGATTGCCGGCAAGTTGGCAAATCCTGAAGGCGTGCTGAAAGGACTATTCGGTAATGGAAACCCATCTCCGGCCAAGGCCCCATACTTCACGATCACGGGTCGATTCGACAGCATCTTTCTGTCGGGGTTTGGCCTCGACAACCAGGTTGGAATCACGGTGGATGGGCGTCCGACCGGCATTTCTCACTCGACTCTTAAGCCCCTAAACTTTCCAGGAGACGCAACCGCCCTGGAAGAACTCACTTTTGAGTTCACAACCCCCGCAACTCGGGGCCCCAGGTACCACGGCATCATCGTTGCCGGGAACATGGTTGGCACCTCAAGCGAACCTACTGCCGGATTTGGCGACCAAGTCAATCCTTCTCCGAACACGCCGTTTGTGGCTTCTGCGTTCAGCGTTTACATCCAGGATCTTTCGGTTGTCACTTCAAAGAAGGCGAAGGGGACAGAGATTGGAGTGGAGTTGGGCCGATTCGGAGAACGATTTGGGCCATTGTTCCTCCAACGTCCGAACACAGCTCCCTATTTTCAGAGCGACCAGTGGAACAACGGCGCCTACAACGTAGACGGCGCCCGAGGATTTTACGATGGCCGGTTTGGAAAGGGCACGTTGCTCGTCGCCGCAGCTGACCTCGGCGCCTCCTCGAACGGTTTCACGCCCGTGCAGCCGTTGATGAGTTCTACAGGAGCCATCTTTGAGATCGGGTCGACTTTTGGTCCTCCAGGGCGACCTCAAGGAACCAGTGGCGTACAGGAGTTTCCGGTCCACAGCATCATGGGCGGCAACTGGAAAGTTCAAATCCCACACTACGGGACTGCCCAAGCCACTTACCTCCGGCTTGCCGCGAATGACTTCCGGGTCATTGGCCAATCCGCGCCTTTGGCGAACACACAGCAAGTTTATGGCGTTCAGTTCGACGGCAACATTTACGGTTTTCCCGCCCGAGCAGCCTATGCAAAGTCGGACCTGACTTTCAACGGTCAACCCGTTTCCAGCAACGACAACGTTGCCGCCTACGCTGAGCTTGATGCCAAAGTAGGCCCAGTTGGTGGAACCTTAGGGTTTAGGCAGATCGATTCTCAATTCGGCGCACCCGGCGACTGGGGCCGCATTGGTGACTGGTGGAATCCAGTCGGAATCGCCGGACCGTACACTTCGGTGAGCTTCAGTCCCATTCCCGTGGTTACCCTTACCACTTCGGCGGAGATTCAGCACGGTACGGGCGACGGGCGGGCGCCAGGAGGAGAGTCTTCGTTCTATCTCGGACCTGCCGGACTCGGCGTCTCCGACACCGTAACTCGATACAAGGTTGGAGTCCAGTTCACTCCGGGAGCGCACTCTGGAGTTGGCGTAGGTTACGATACGGCTGACTATGGCTTGTCGAAGCGCACCTTTTCGGGAGTAAGTGGCACTCCTGTCGGGCATTGGTACGACTTAACCTACTTTTACGAGTGGAATGACACTTCCAAAATCAACGTGCTCTTCGAACTGAGCGATTTCGATAGCAAGGGAATCGCCGGATTTGCTGCATTTCCGAACCTAGGATCGGCAGGCACAAATGCCCGTGGCGGACTCATCGCCGTTCAGTACACCTACAAGTTCTGAGATCGAGAAGCACGAGCAAGGCGTCTGCCAGCAGGCAGACGCCTTTTTCAATTTTCCGTTGACCGGCTTTTCATGGACTTTTGTCGGTTCGCCCGTGCTACACAGTTTCGACGGAATATCACGGTCTCTCCTCGTGTTCAAAGCGGAACCCGACTTTCGGTATGGTGCAACGAGCCAGAATGAAGCATGCATGTGCCTCCCTCCTCGACTACCGCCAAAGTTGGCAAATTTGTAGGTCTCAGCTTCCACCTTTTGGGTGCGGAGGACTGCCATCGATAGCAACGACCCAATCGTGATCCGGAAGGCATGGCCGGCGGACAGTCGCGGAATCTACGAAGCCTGTATTGCCTCCATTCGCGCTGGCGGCGGAACTCACTACTCTCCAGAACAGGTGGAGGCATGGGTTCAACGGATATCCGAGTCCAGCTTTGAGAAGAAGATTCCTCATCTCGACTTCCTCGTTGCGGAATCCGCAGATTCGAAGATCGTGGGATTTGCCGCATTGAATCCAACCAACCGTGAGTTGGAGTACATCTACGTTCATCCTGATAAGCTCAAGACTGGCTTGGGACGACGACTGATCGAGGCTATCGAAGCAAGAGCCAACATACGGAGAGTTCGAAGGCTCCACCTCGTCGGTTCACTAAACGCGGTCGGGTTCTACGAACTCATGGGTTATCGAACGGATCGCACGTTTGTTCGGGACCTCAACGGAGTCCAGATTCCGTGCACGATGATGAGTAAGGAACTCTAGGAAGGGGAACATCAGGGTGGTCCGGGTACCCTTAATGAGCCCTTATGTCCAGGATTCTTAGAGATTTACCCGTCGGCGAGCGCGTCGGAATTGCCTTTTCAGGGGGTCTTGATACCTCCGTTGCCGTCGCCTGGATGCGCGAAAAGGGAGCGATCCCTTACTGCTATACCGGTCTGCTAGGTCAATACGACGAGACCGACATCGACGGTGTGCCGGGGAGAGCGATCGAATACGGGGCCGAAGCAGCGCGACTCGTCGACTGCCGCCCTGAAATGGTACGGGAGGGCCTCATCGCCCTCCAATGCGGCGCCTTCCATATTTCGTCGGCTGGCAAGACCTACTTCAACACCACCCCCATCGGGCGTGCCGTCACCGGCACGTTATTGGTGCGTGCTATGGCCGAAGATGGAGTCTCGATTTGGGGAGACGGCAGCACGTACAAGGGCAACGACATCGAGCGGTTCTATCGATACGGAC
>CAIVDU010000056.1 GCA_903904815.1 uncultured Armatimonadota bacterium | reverse complement strand
GGATGTGGTTCCGCCTGACTCGAAGCCTCTTCCGCAAAAAGTCTTTCGGCAAGGACCCGCATACGTGCCGTTGGGGCATCCATCCGTCTTGAGTGTAGCCCAATTATTGACCTGGGTAACCGCAATTCCCCGGCTATTCCTTTTAGCTTGAAAACCCTACGATCGTAGGGATCTTGATCTTGGTCGAGAGTGAGCGCTTTGGATCATTGCGATACCGGCCCAAACCTAAGGTTTGGGCATGGGCGGCGCGAAGCATCGGCCGGCTTGCACTGCTGACACCGTGCTTCGTCTCATCGAGTGGGGCCAGGGACCCTAGGCGCCAGATTGGACCGACCATCGATTAAACGCTTTACAAGAGTCCAGAAAAGCCGACGAAGTGGAGTTCCCTGCATTAGGCAAGGGTGAAGTAAAAAGTAGCCCCGCCAGCTTCGCCCGCCTCTGCCCAAATGGTCCCACCGTGACGCTGAATAATTCTACGGACGGTGGCCAACCCGACGCCAGAGCCTTCGTACTCCTGTTGGCTGTGAAAACGTTGAAAGACGGAAAACAGTCGCTCGGCATATTGCATGTCGAATCCAACTCCGTTGTCGCGGATGAAATATGCGTCGCCGTTGGTTCCAGCGCCCCACCCGATTTCGACCCTGGCATGCTCGCACTTCCGGGTGTATTTGAATGCGTTCGAGAGCAAATTTGTCCAAACCTGCTTCAGCAGGTTTGGGTCCCCTAAGCATGGCGGCAACGATGCAACCTGCACCTCGATATGTCGATCGGTGTATTGGGCCTCCAAATCGACGAGGATTTCTCGCACCATTTGCTCGGTGTCCAATTGCTGTTTTGCGATGTCGTGGTGCTTCGAGGCGGCAAAGGAGAGTAAGTCCCCGACGAGCGTGGACATTTTTTGGGCGTTTTTTCGGATAGTCCGAAGGTAATGTTTGCCCTCCTCAGGCAACAAGGGGCCGAAATCTTCGAGGACCGCCTGAGAAAGGCCGTTCATTGTGCGAAGCGGCGCCTGGAGATCGTGAGAAACCGTATACGAGAAAGTTTCTAGTTCCTTCACTGCCTCCTCCAACTGGATCGTCCGCTCAGCCACTCTTCGCTCCAAATCATCATTCAGCGCCTGGATGGTTTCTTGAGCCCGTTTGTGCTCCGTGATATCCATGACCGCCCCATGGAAGTGAGTGGCGGTTCCCGTGGCGTCGGACTCGACCCTTCCCCTGGAAAGCAGCCAAAGATCTTCCCCATTCGCTTGCCTAACTCTGAACTCCACGTTGTAGGGACTGCCGGTATCGATTGAAAGGGCAAGGGAGTCGGCCACTAAGGCTTTATCATCTACGTGAATCACTTCGAAATACGATTCAACCGGCAGGCCGGCTGAGGCTTCCTGAGCATCCAGAGCGAAGATCCTGGATGTGAATTCGTCGGCGGTCAGGATATTGGAATAGATGTCCCAAGTCCATGTGCCAACTGCCGCCGCGCCCAAAGTGGAATTCAGTCTGGCCTGAGTTTCTCGAAGCGAGTTCGCCATCGTACGAAACGTCTCTTCGCTCTGCTTCAACAGGGCGTCTGAGCGCTTTCGCTCAGTGATGTCCCGGGAGACCTTAGAGGCTCCGATGATCTCTCCCGAGCGGCTACGGATCGGCGAAATCGTCACAGAAACTTGAATGACCCGGCCGTCTTTAGCAACCCGCTGGGTTTCAAAGTGTTCGACGGTGTCGCCCCGTCTGATCTGGGCAAGAATGATCGCTTCTTCGCTATGGAGTTCGGGCGGGATGAGCTTCGTGATGGAACTTCCAATCATCTCCGCCGCGGTATAGCCAAACATGCTCTCAGCAGCGGGATTCCAACTTGTTACGATGCCTTCGAGATTCTTACTAATGATCGCGTCGAACGAAGAGTTGACGATCGCTGCCAGCATAGCGGCCGAATGATCGAAGTCGTTGATTGACGAGTCACTCACTTGAGCGACGAGTGGCTTCTTCGCTCCACGTCGTTTGTCGGTGTTGGCCATTTTTCTTATCAGGCTACGGATTTGCCAGTACCCATCTCAGAATTTCCTCGATTTTGGTTTCTAATTGAGTACTAGAAAGACTAGACTACCTTCACCGACTGACCTCTCAGTCATTATTTTTATGTCCGGCAAAACCAGGACAAGATTTACACATCAGCCTACGCCGAGCATTCACTTTTTGACTCACGTAATGAATTATTTTCACAAATTCTAAGCACTAGCCATTTCGGAATTCGGCTCGTATAATTTCGAGACCTGTCGTGCAACTTCGAGCGGCCATGTAATTGCGGACTCAAAAGACACGCGATCTATCGATTGGGTGTGTTGCGAGAACTCTGATTCAGACCTTGCTTTCGCTTTTGCCTCAACGGTTAGAGGTGGCATCCGCTGTCTCACGATTCACACTGAAATGCTTATGAAAACAAAATTGATTGCAGTTCTCGCTTCAGCAGCGATGTTACAGGCGAATGCGGGCGCCGCCGTAGACACATTTATCCGATTCCATTACGCGACCCCGATTAATGGCATTGCCATTAGTGGCCTTGGCTATGCGCCCTCCGAGAGCCAAGACCCGCTGGCAAGATTTGGATTCATGGAACTCAAAGATTTCTCCTTTGGGGCCGAGAATCCGGTGTCGATAGGCTCGTCTACCAGTGGCGCTGCTGTTGGAAAGACCAAGTTCAATGATTTCTCGATCACAAGATCCGTGGACGCAGCCAGTCCGAGTCTGTTCAAAGTTCTTGCTGCGGGCGCTCACTTTGATTATGTAGACGTGATCCTGCGCAAAAGCGGGGGAGGGGGAAAGGCGTCGACCGACCCTTATTTGGTCTACCGATTCAAGTCGGTGTACGTGTCTAAAGTGAACTGGACGTCAAGCGACGAAAGCCCGAAAGAATCGGTGACGATGGGCTTCGGAGGCATGATTCTCCAGTACAGGTCTCAGAAGCCAGACGGTTCCCTGAACACGAAAGTGGTGGCAAGTTGGTCGGTGATCGATGGCAAGGCGATGGATGACGAACTGATTGACCTAAGCCACTAGACTCGATCACCTAGAACCATAATGGTGTCCCCTGCGAGAAAGTTGGAGATGCCGATCTCGATATCTGGGTTTGTGTCGTGGTTTAAGGGACAATTGAGCGCAAGAATGGGCTCTGAATCGTGCTGATTCAGAGCCCATTGCGTTAAGTTAGCCGGTGAGGCTCGGCTACTTATTGCCGAGATTTGGACCGGTCATGCCTGCAGGGGCATGCTGAGCGCCGTCAGGGCCAGTAGGCGCCCCCGCCGGAGGCGGTCCACCCGCGCCAGGGCCGTGGGCGCCTGGGCCCTGCTTGGAAGGATCAGTCTCCATCCAAGGGGGCTTGCCGGGGGTGTACTTGACCTGCCCCTGATCGAGGTCGCCCGCGCTCAACGCCTTCGATCCGAAGTAGAAGAGAACACCGACCACGACCACGCCGATCACCACCATCAAAGGTGTCTTGACTTGTGCCTTCATAGATTCCCTACTGTCGCTTGTCCCACATGCCGACTGGCCATGGCCAGTTGACCGGGTCATTGGGCCAGTAGCTTGGCTTAGGAGTTCCAGCTTGACTACCTTGTGGGGCGAGGGTCGCGCTCTTCTTCATGTACTTCGCGTGACCGTCGGCCAAGCCGTAGTTGGCGCCGCCCGTGAACATGGTGGCGCCGCCGCCGGCCATGTTGAACTCACCGTAGTTGAAGAAGACCTCCGAAGCCCATCCTTCGCACCACTGGTGGTACCAGTTTGGACGAGGAGCAATGACGATCGTCGATGAGGGAGCGGGAACAGCCGTCTGACTCGATCCACCTGAATCGCAAGTCACCGACATCTGACAGCCTTCCGAATTGGGGCCCCACCAGTCGCCAGTGGCACTGCCAAATGCGGGCCACGTGAAGGCCATGGAGTAACTGACAGCTCTCGTTGGCTGACCATTCAAGCAGCCATTGTCGTTGTTTTCAGTTCCATGTCCCCAGTTGTCGACTGGCGATTTCCAGATTTGGATGTTCTTAACGTACGGGTCAACCTGCTTGTGCCAGGGGAGCCACTCGGAGCTCCAACCCCAGCAGAAGGGGTAGGTGTCGTCGTAATCGTTGCCGTACATGGCAACGCCGAGCATCAACTGCTTGACGTTTGCAAGGTCGGCGGTCTTTTTGGCCGCCAGTTTAGCCTGGGCGAAAACGGGGAAAAGAATTGCAGCTAGGATGGCGATAATCGCAATCACGACTAAGAGTTCGATGAGAGTGAATGCTTTCTTCATGAGAAGTTCCTTCGTTGGAATCAATGCACGGAGCGGGGACCGATCGTGGTCCCAGGGAGAAACTGAACGGGGAGGGTGATCGAGACGGGACCGTTCGCGCCTTCGATCATTCGGTGGAGAAGTGAGACACCGGCCTCGGCCATCTCGTCGAGCGGCACGAGGACCGAAGTGACAATGTGTCCAGAAGTCGACGGCCAAACGAGTCCGTCGTATCCGATGATGGAAAGGTCGCCGGGAATATTCAGTCCCATGCTTTCGCAAGTCTCCACCACTCGGTAAGCGGTTCGGTCATGCCATACGAAGACGGCGGTGGGCCTAGGTTCCAGTGCTAAGAGTTGTTTCAGCGTGTCTTCAGGCGTGTCTCGCCAAACGAAGACGTTGCGGCTATCCATCGTGACCCCGCGAACGGCGAGCTCCGCCTGAAGCCTTCGAAGTCGTCCGGTAGGATCCAGATTCCCTGCCGGCGCCTCAACGATGGCGGCAATCACTTGGTGACCATTTTCAACGAGCGCGTCGGCAATCATCCTGACGCCGAGTACCTCGTCATCCAAAACCGTGGCCAACGAAGTGTCGTCTCGGCGAGGACCAATGATCACGGTCGGCAAGTTCGAATCTCGAAGCAAAGGAAGCAAGGGCTCGTCCGCGCTCGGGCCGAACAGAACGAGTCCGTCAGCAAGCCCACCGTTAAGAAAATCGTAGGTCTCCTTAGTGCTTCGCTGAAAGTTCGTATGCACCAGGATGTCGTAACCGAGTTTGCCTCCAGCATCGCCAATGGCAGCGGAAAGGCGGTTCATGTAGAGGTCTCCGCGGTCTCGGTTCCGAAATGCGTTGTATAGGGAGATAACGTGAGTTCGCCCTCTCCGCATGGAGCGGTGCAATAGGCTAGGGGTATATCCGAGAGACGTGGCCGCCGTTCGGACCCTTAAGTGAGTCTCTACCGAGATTCGGCGAGTCTCTCCCTTTCCAGCAAGGACGAGAGAAACGGTTGACTCTGAGACGCCGGCCATCTGGGCAACGTCGCTGAGAGTCGACCGGGACCTATTATTGCTACGGGAGTCTTTCACGTCAGTGTGCTCAAACGCATGAGCAAGGTGCGCAAGCGTTTGAGCATTATAACACCACAATTTCCCAGCCCTACAAGTTTTTTGACATTCGAACCTATTCCCGAAGGATTTGGCGCTCTCGATGAGTCCAAGTAGATCGCTATAACCGTTTTCTGGGCCGACTTGCTCAAACACTTGAGCATAGGCGTCATTGAATTTGTATAATTGGTTACGTGTTTGTTTTTTGGTTTGCCCTTCGGGAGACAAGTTGATCGCAGATTCTCGCGCAGTGGCAAAAGGCACCTTCACGATCGGAGAGACCGACTTCCTTTTGGATGGCCGCCCGTTCGTCGTATGCTGCGGCGAAATCCACTTCCCCAGGGTGCCAAGGGAGTATTGGAGACACCGTCTCGCAATGTGCCGAGCGCTCGGGCTAAATACGGTCTGCGTCTATTTGTTTTGGAACTTCCACGAGTGGGAAGAGGGCCGTTTTGACTGGAGCGGACAAGCCGACGCCGCCGAATTCTGCCGACTCGCCCAGGAAGCAGGCCTTTGGGTTCTTCTTCGCCCCGGTCCCTACTCTTGCGCGGAATGGGAGATGGGCGGACTTCCCTGGTGGTTGACCAAGCGTGAGGGCATCCGGGTTCGGTCGACTGACCCTGCATTCCTCGAACCTGCCATCCGGTACCTGAGAGAAGTCGGGCGAGTGCTCGCGCCTCTCCAAGTATCTCGGGGCGGGCCGATCCTCATGGCCCAAGTCGAAAACGAATATGGCTCGTTTGGCTCGGACCCCGAATACATGGGGGCGCTTCGGCAAGCGATGATTGATGGCGGTTTCGAGGTCCCGTTGTTTGCGTGTGATCCGCCAGGCGATCTGGCAAATGGCCATCGGAATGATCTCTTTAAGGTCGTGAATTTTGGCACTGGCGCCGCCCAGTCCGGCTTCGACAGGCTCAGGGCTCTTCAAGGATCTGGCCCTCTGATGAATGGTGAGTACTATCCAGCATGGTTCGACATGTGGGGAAGACGCCATCGCACCGGCCGTCCCGAGCCCATCGTCGAAGACCTCGATTACATGCTCGAGAATCGACGCTCGTTCAGCATCTACATGGCTCACGGCGGCACTTCGTTCGGACTCTGGGCGGGCGCCGACCGACCGTTTAGTCCTGACACCACGAGCTATGACTACGACGCCCCGATCAGTGAATCCGGTTGGGCAACCCCAAAGTTCGCCGCGATCCGCGCGTTGATGGAGCGGTACTCAGGTTTCGTGGGATCGTTGCCCGAACCGCCGAAGCCGAACCCGGTCATCGAAGTCCCGGAATTCACGCTTTCCGAATTCGCTCCCATATTTGAAAACCTCCCTCGGCCAATCCTGTCGTCGCTTGCCCAAACGATGGAAAGTTACGACCAAAGTCGGGGCATGACCCTCTATCGCACCTACCTATCGCCGGGACCCGCCGAAACACTTACGGTCGGAGCGGTACATGACTTCGCATGGGCCTTTCTGGATGGAGAGCCCGTCGGCGCGATGGATCGTCGTAGCAAGAAGTTCTCGTTGAATCTTCCGGCGCGTGAGCAGATGGTTCAACTCGACCTCCTGGTTTACGCCATGGGGCGGGTCAATTTTGGCCCCGAAGTTCTCGACTGCAAGGGGATTCACGGGCCAGTGTGTTTGGGACACAGCGAGCTGACAGGGTGGGACGTATATCCCTTCTCTCTCGACGGGAGCGACTTAGAGACCTTGAAGTACGGTCCGCCGGCTGAAGCGCCCGGATTCTGGCGCGGCGATTTCTCACTTACGACAATCGGAGACTTCTTCCTCGACACAAGATCTTGGGGCAAGGGGGTCATTTGGATCAATGGGCATTCCCTCGGCAGGTTTTGGAACATCGGGCCTGCCCAAACCCTGTACGTGCCGGCACCCTGGTTGAAAGTTGGGATAAACGAGATCGTCGTTCTCGACCTACTTGGTCCCGAGGCGCCGAAGCTTCAAGGTCTCTCAATGCCCATCCTGGACGAGTTAAGGCTGGAACTCGACTTTGTTCGCCGTGAGCGTGCGTCTGGTCAATTCGTTGCCAACCGTCCTGTCGCATCGGGGGCCTTCCCATCTGACGCAGACTGGCAAACAGTGCGCTTCGAAGAAGCGGCATCGGGACGGTTCCTCTGCTTAGAAGCTCTCAGTGCTTTCGACAATGGCTACGGGGCAAGCGTCGCCGAGTTGGACGCCCTCGAACTCTCGGGGAAACCGATTTCCAAAGCGCAATGGAAGATCGTGTGGGTGAGTAGCGAAGAAACGAACTACGTACCTGGCGACGCCGAGAATGCGATCGACGGCCAGAATGCGACCTCCTGGCACACCGAACGGGGCGCGACCGGCCCCCATCAGATCGTCATCGACCTAGGATCGATCCATGAGGTCGGGGGGATTCGGTATTTGCCGACGGCGCCCGGCCCCTCCGGCGGCGACCGCATCCAGCAGTACCGGATCTACGTGAGCGAACAGCCGTTCGGCTTGTCGTCGTCCGCTTAGGACCCTGCCTGCTGCCGGGTCTCGAGTTGCCGAACGGTGCGAACACCCATGGTTACCAACACGTCATGGTCATTGCCGTCGTCGATAAGATGGATTTCCGATTGCGGCTGATCCTGGCCATCCAAGCTGACGCTGGCGACACCCGATTCTCGACGGCTCGGGTTCTTGACTTCGATCTTGTAAGTCGACTTTCCAAATCGGTACCGCAAACTAAACTCGCCCCAGTCGGCGGGAATGACGGGCTCCACCTTCATACGATCGCCTTTAACCTTCAGGCCCAAGACCTCTTCGAGCCAAATGCGATACATCCATGAGGCGGAGCCGGTGTACCAAGTCCAACCGCCCATTCCAACGCGATCCGGCAACGAATAGACGTCAGCCGCCACCACATAGGGCTCCACCAAATAGTGATCTGGTTTGGCCCCCAACTGAATCGGGTTCATAAGCTGGAGGAGCCGAACCGCTTCCATGCCCTCACCCAACTTCGCCCATCCCATCGCTGCCCAAAGAGCCCCGTGCGTGTACTGGCCGCCGTTTTCACGGACTCCTGGCGGATAACCCTTGATGTAGCCGGGTTGGAGCGGAGACGAATCAAAGGGGGGCGTAAACAGCAATACCAAGCGATCATCCTGGCGAACCAGGTGTTGATTCACCGAATCCATGGCAAGCCGGGCGCGTTCCGGGGAGCCAGCCCCGGTGATTGCCGCCCAAGACTGCGAAAGCGAATCGATCTGCGCCTCTGGACTATTATGCGAACCCAAGGGCGTGCCGTCGTCGAAATAGGCTCGGCAGTACCACTCACCGTCCCACGCGTTCTTCTCGATCATCGAGGCGATCGTCGACGCGCGGTCCCGATAGTCCTGAGAAAGGTGTGCGTCGCGAGATTCTGAAAGGTCGGCAAAATCCCTCAAGACTTGATTCAGGAACCAAGCGAGCCAGACGCTCTCACCCTTTCCCTCCGCTCCCACCAAGTTGAGCCCGTCGTTCCAGTCGCCGCCCCCGATCAGAGGCAGACCGTGCACACCGCTCGTAGATCCCCTCTCGATCGCACGTCGACAATGTTCCCAAATGGAGCCGACCTGTTCCGAAATATTCGGAGTGAAGTAGCCGTCGTGCTCGCCGGGATCTAGCTGACGCCCTTCGATAAACGGAACGGACTCGTCTAGCACCGCCGTGTCGCCGGTCACGCTCACGTACTGGCTTACCACATAAGGCAGGAACAAGAGGTCGTCAGAGATACGCGTACGGACTCCCGCTCCCGTCTCAGCGTGCCACCAATGCTGCACGTCCCCTTCGACAAATTGCCGCCCCGCACTCCGAACGATATGCTCCCGGGCAAGCTCCGGATGTGAGTACAGCAGGGCCATAACATCCTGCAACTGGTCCCGAAATCCAAAGGCCCCACCCGATTGGAAGAAGCCAGACCGTCCCCAGAACCGACAACTCAGGGTCTGATACAACAGCCAACCGTTCAACATCAGGTTCGCCGTCGCATCGGGAGTCTGAACCGTGACGGTGTTCAGGGTTTGTTCCCAGAAGAGCTTCGTGGTCCGCAAAGCTTCCGAAATGGCTCCAGGCCTTCGGAGTTTCCTAACCAGATCGCGTGCACCTACCTGAGTCTTGGTCGCTCCCAGAAGGAATGTGATCTCACGGGTCTCGTTCGGCTCCAAAACGATCTTGACTTGAAGAGCGGCACAAGGATCGAGTCCTCCCCCAGACTTCCCGGAGAGACTCTTCGTTCTCAATCCAGAAGGATCGGCCATCGAGCCGTTCCTGCCGAGGACTTCAGTGCGATCCGCCGTGAAAGATTCCGGCTCTATAGAGCAAGCGGCAAAGGAGACGACATCGGCATACGAGAAACTGAACGAGTTCCTTGCGAACAGCGAATGCGTCTCGAGGTCCCACGTAGTCAGCACGTTTTGCTGACAAGTTTCGCGGTCCGCCCCAAGGGTCCACTCTGCATAGAAGGTGATCGTGAGCGAGCGGCGGCGAGAGGAACGGTTGGTTAATCTCAGAACCTGAGCTCGAACTGGAAGTCCGCCTGCAGAGTCAACAGGAACGAAAGTTGTGAGTTCCTGCTGTATCGCGTGACTGTTGTGCTCGACCACCGTGTAACCTCGGCCGTGCCGCGTTCGATAGGCGTCATTCTCACGAATCGGCAATGCGGTTGGCGTCCAAGTCTCATTGAGCTCTGGATCGTGAATGTAGATCGCGTCGCTTGAGGGGTTCGAAATCGGATCATTGGACCACGCGGTGAGCCGATTGCTTTGGCTGTTTCCGTACCAAACGAAACCACTGCCCTCGTCGGTAACCAACGCTCCAAATCCCGGATTCGCAAGGACGTTCGACCATGGCCGAGGCGTGTGCTTGCCCGCCTCCAGCAAAACAACGTACTCTTGGCCGTCTGCGGTAAATCCGCCAAGACCGTTGAATTCGGTCAGGTGCAAAGCGGAAAGTCCCTGCGAAGGTTCCTCTAACTCGGTCGCCCGATCCGGTTTGGGGGTGGAGCGTATGGCAGTGTCGGCTGGCGATCCGATTTGGTTTGCGAGTGGCCCCCTCGCGGCGACGATCACGACGTGAGCGGACGCGAGTATGAGGGTAATCCCCTCTGGACTGATCTGGCGAGCAGGCCTGAGAAACACGCCGCCAGGACGCTCCACTCCGGTCTGCTGAGTCCGGGCGTTGATGAGCCGCTGAATTTGGGCCTGGAGTGGCTGCTCATAGCTCATGGATTCTTCGTTCAAGATCACGAGATCGCAAACCAATCCTCGAATGCGCCAAAAGGAATGAGCCGACAGGATCTCTGCCACCACATCGAGGTGGCCAACTTCATCAATCGTCACCACGACAATCGGAAGATCACCCGAGATACCGAAAGCCCATAGATCTCGTTGCCCCTGAACATTGCGCAAAAGCCGTTCAGACGGAGCTCGTAAATGGGCATGCGGATACAGAACATGGCTCGCAAGCTGCTGAAATAGCTGAACGTCGGCCGGTCTCATTCGGAGGTGCCGAAGCTCGAGTTGGGCCTGGGTCCAGGCGAGATGGAACGCTCGCGTGGAACTCTCTGGGTTCCCATACTTGGAAGCCAAGACTAGGGCCTCTTCCCGAGTTTCGGCCGCGATCGTGACGAGCGCAATCTGTTCCCTTTCCCCTGGCCCGATCACGAGGGTTCGTCGCAGACTAAAGATTGGGTCGAGGACGAAACCCTCGGTTCCGCTTAGTGGGCGTCCAATCGCTTCCGGATTCTGGAGACTTCGACCCCGTCCAATGAATCGCGCTCGATCGGTTTCGAATTGAGTTGGATCATGAGAGCGTGTGGATGAAGCAATGAGATGAGCCGCCCAGATGGGCTTGTCCTGAGCTGATCGCATTCGACGCCAGGCGAGCAGAGTGTCCTTGTCGCGATCCATCGCCGTCTGGATAAAGAGTTTGTTGAAGGCCGGATGGGTCCGATCGGTAGCATGGGGAGCCAGCGCAAGTTCCGAGTACGTCGTGATCTCGATTCGGCGTGGTTTCGGAGAACGGTTGATAATCGTAAGGCGCCAAATCTCCGCATTGTCCTCGGGAGACACCACCACTTCAAGGTTGGTTTCAATTCCGCGATCGCGCCGACGTATTTCCGCCTTTTCCGCGCTGAAGCTCCCTTGGTAGGTTGCGGTCCGCACGCCCACCGGGTGGTGTGAGATGGACCACACGAACCCTGAATCGAGATCCCGCAGGTAACAAAATTTGCCTTGGTCGTCGCGGGTGGTATCGGACCGCCATCGGGTGATGTCGAAGTCTCGCCAACGGCTATAGCCGCCGCCGGAATTCGTCAACATGACCTTATACTCCCCGTTAGAAAGTAAGCACGTGCGGGGAGTCGGGGTGTCCGGCGTGCTGACTCGCCCGGGTCCCGGAATCGCCACAATCGGAGCAAGCCGGGCGGCCGGGGTCTCTCGGGCGAAACTCTTAATGAGAGGAGGCGCGATCGGTACCCGTTCGTAAAGCAAGGACGCGGTGGACCGGACTCTCGGGTCCAGGTGGAAGCGCTCCTGCATCGCCTCGCTGTTTACGGCATTGTTGATTGCCAACAGGGACATCCCTTGGTGATGCGCCATGTAGGTGTAGATGACGAGCCCGCGCTCGCCTCGGTCGTCGTGATGTCTCGCAAAGTCGATGGCCTCGTAAAACCCATAATCTCCACGCAGGCCCAACTTGGCCAATACGCCGTTCTTACGAAGGTTCTTTGCCGCAGCGCGCGGGTCGACGGCCAAGGCAAGAGCAGAAGAGTAGGGCGAAACCACCACGTCTTCTTCTAGACCTCGCTTCAAGGCAAGCCCAGGAACACCAAATGCTCGATACTGATAGATCTGGCGAGAGTCAAGCGCGCTATAGGCGGATTCACTGATTCCCCAGGGGATGCCCCTGCGTTGCGCATATGCAACCTGGCATTCGTAGGCCGTACGGCAAGCCATATCCAGGAGCGAGTTGGCGTAGCTCTTCGTCAACAAGAGCGGCATAAGGTACTCGAACATCGTGCCGCTCCACGAGAGCATCGGGCGCTTGAGATACGCAAAACCGAATGGACGGCCAAGAGCCCACCAATGTTCGGTTGGCACTTCCCCTCGAGCAATTGCGAGAAAGCTGCTCAGTCTGGCCTCGCTGGCCAAAAGATCGTAGTAGGAGTGGTCCAGTCTTTGCTCTCCGACGTTGAAGCCGATCGCGAAGAGCCGCCTCTCAGGAGAGTACAGGAAACTCATGTCCATATCTCGATCGAGATCCGAGATCATGGTCTCTGCCGATTGGATACTGGCGCATGCTTCGCGAGCTGCCTGACGGGCTTGCTCGGTCTTCTCACCAAGAAGCGTGAGCCACTGCTCGATTTCCGGCGAAAGCTCTAGAGCCGCGCCGTGATGGATTATGAGGTCGGTTAAGCCTGGGATCGGGCCGAAAGCGAGCGACCGGAGTGACGGCACTTCCTTCAATGCGGTTCTGCGTGAAGCGTGCGCGGCCGGCCCTAACGAGAGGAGACTGGAGTCAGGTGGGGTCTCCAAGACCTCGATCCAGGGACAATATCGGTCCAGAAACGCGATCATCGCGGCGGACTGATCTCGAAGCTGTTTGGTCCAATAGAGACATTTCTCCGAGACGTTTTTCCCTCCCGACAGGGCATTGAAGAGGTTCTCGGCGAGTGGTCCAAGTTGCCTTGTCTGCTTGGCAATCTCGTTGAGGTGCTCCGGTCGGCCGGCGAGGAGCTTTGTGATGGCAACGGTTTCGCTCGAAGCTAAGACACTCGGTTTGTGCTCCAGCACTAACGCTAATGTGTCCGTCGCGCCATGAAAGTATCGATGACAAATGAGGGGTCCGTCTGCCTTCTCTTCGAGGCCCTGCTTCAATGCCCACAGGGTTCCCATGAAGTTACCGCTGTCGACCGTGGAGACGTACCTCTCTCCCAGCGGCTCCAAACTGCTTGTGTCGTACCAATTGAGAAGGTGTCCCCGAAAGTGCTCCAGCTTCTCAAGCGTGGTCATCGTGGCGATGATGCGCTCCACGACGTTGTCAAGCGTGATGTATCCGAGATCGTGAGCGGCTAGGATCGAAATCAGATATAAGCCGATGTTGGTCGGAGACGTACGCTCGGCAATCTCCACCCGAAGTAACTCCTGATAGTTGTCGGGCGGCAGGTGATGGGTCTTGTCGTTGACAAACTCGTCGAAAAAGCGCCAGGTTTGTCTCGCGGTCTGCCTTAGTCCAGCACGGTCGGCCGGTGAAAGCAGTCGCGATGGAGAAAGGTCCAGGGGACGATCCATCCAAGCGAGGATCACGGGAGAAGCGGTCCAAAGGATGGCAAATGGAAGGATGACAGTCGGCTCATGGGGGTGAGCTCTCAACACCACCCAGGTCGCGAGAATGCCAAAGAGCGGTGACCATGCTAGCCTCAGCATCAGTCGACGCGCATGGCGGGCCTTGGCGTCTCTGGAATTACCGGTTCCCGTCGCCCATTCCAGAAGGTGCCGATGAGTGACAATGCGGCGGTAAGCAACTCGTCCCATCGCATTCAGGCAGATCCAGGCTTGATGCGGTAGCGCCGCCGTGAACAGCAGACTCCGGACGAAGTTTTGGGCAGGTTCTCGCCATATGATCGGATCGAAGAGCCACTTTTGGGTGAGTCGCGTTGCGAGTGGAAGGAGGAGCGACATGAGTAGCAGAGCAACCACCAGCAGGGCGCAAACGAGCGCGTTTGGCGACACGGCGCAGCCGATAATCAGCATCGCCAGAAGTGCCGCTGGTGTCACGCTCCTACGCAGGTTGTCGAAAATCTTCCAGCGCTCCAGCAGGGGAAGCGAATTCGGTTCTCTCGTTCCATCTTCTAAAGGAACCGTCGGCAGTAACCAATCGAGGATCTGCCAGTCGCCGCGCGTCCAACGGTGTTGACGATCACAATAGGCGCCATAGTTGCCCGGAAACAGATCGAGCAGCTCGATGTCACTGGCCAATCCAACGCGAACGAACGAGCCCTCGATGAGGTCATGACTCAGGAGGTGATCATTCGGAAAACGCCCCTTGAGAACGCTCGCAAAAGTAGCGAGATCATAGATTCCCTTTCCGTGGTAGTTCGCCGATCCGGCAAGATCCTGATAGAGGTCGGACACGACGTGGGTGTAAGGATCCATCCCAGTTGGGTCTGTAAAGATTCGCGTAAACAGAGATGCAGTGGCGCTGGGAAGGCTCGTACTGACCCTTGGCTGAATGATCCCATAACCACGCTCCACGGTCCGACCATCGGCCGAGAGCTGGGGAAGATTGAGCGGATGTGCCAGCGTAGCGACCAGTCTCTGGGCCGTATCCCTTGGCAGTTGGGTATCCGAATCCAGGGTGATCACGAAACGAACACCCGAAAATCCTTCTAGCGTTCCCGCGCCCAACCTGATGGGCTGGTCCGCATCAAGACTGTTGAGCAGATAGTGGTTGAAGTCGTGGAGCTTTCCGCGCTTTCGTTCCCAACCCATCCAACATTGCTCACCCTCGCTCCACTGTCGCTCACGATAAAAGAGTTGAAAGCGCTCCGCGTCATGTGCCGCATTTAACGCCTCAATTCCCCTCCGCGCGGTGTCGAGCATTTCGAGATCCTCAGGCATGTTTTGCTGAGGAGCATCGGAATAATCGCAAAGGAGAGCGAATCTCAGATTGCGGTCAGGGTTTGCCAACGCCCGAATTTCCAAACGCTCGATCTCGTCTTGTATCGACTCTGGGGTCAAAAGCATCATCGGTACGACCACCATCGTCCGAAACGAGTCAGGAATGCCCCCGTCGAACGCCATCTTCGGCAGAGGATGAGGCTCCAAACCACGCGTAAACAGGTAGTTCACCACCTGAATCGCAAGATCCGTGGCGGGAAGGAGGAATAACAAGCCAAGGCTCAACTTGAGCGAAAGGGGACTCTCCAGGAGATGCGAAAGTCGGAGGGCAAGGAAAACGAACAGAGCCGACGACACGCCTACCGCGACAAGATAAACAGACGCTGGAAAGCGATGGATAAACCGCCGCACGACTTGCCGGAAGAGTGGTTTCACGCCCAGTCGATTTTCGAGTATTGGCAATCCTTGGTCGATCAGATAATAGCCAACGTGGCGAAACGGGTCCTCTTGAGCGTCAAGAGCTAGGGCGATCGCCTCCCGGGCCACGTCTTCCTCGGTGATACCTCGACGTTTGCTCAGTTGCTCGACTCGATGGCGGTAACGGTCTCGAGTCTCAAAGTCCATTGAGCTGAAGACGAGTGCTGGGTCAGTCCACAGAACGGCCTCAACGTGGCTGACTGCCTCAAAGACGTCCCTCCAATCGAACTGGGAGAGGAGTCGAAGCGTCGAAATAGAGTTGGCGAGAGAAGCCTGATCTGCCGCCTCCAGTTGCTCGTACTGCCTTACAACTTCTTCTAGGGGAGAAGGAAACTTTGCCTGAAGCCATCCTCGAACCGGAGTGAGGGCAGCTTCCTCATCATAGAGATGGTCGAGCAAGTCCTCCACGATGTGCGGCGATGGGTTGGGGCATTCAGAGGCGACCGCGACAATCATTTCCGGCATTCGGCTCGGTTCCCGACGCGCCGTGTACAGAAGCCGATTGGCCCAAAAGGCTGTATGTTCGCTCTCCAGTTGTCGGCGCTCGATTTCAAGACTCAGGGTCGTAACATATTCGATGAGTCTCAGCCGAATCATCATCGGCAAGGCCCATAGCTCGGCGGTCGAGAGAGTAGTTTCGCTCTGGAACGTTTGCAAAAACGCCTCGATCCCGCGGCGGGACACGGTGCCGTCGAGATCGGACACGAGCTCACACGCGATTGCATAAACTCGCGGCAAGCCTTTCCATGGCCCCTCCGAGAGGAAGGGGAGCTCTCGATAGAATTTGGGCGGTAGGTTCCGCCTAAAGTCTTCAATGTGCCCTTGAATCACATAAGCGTTGTCGAGGAGCCATTCGGCGGATAAGGCAATCCCCTGCTCTAGACGAATCGCCCCCGATAACCGTCCTTGAACCCGGCCAAGGATTCGCTCGCAGTAGTCTAGGCGTGGCACCATAGAGCCACCTGCCGAACTACGAGCCGTCGCATGCTTGAGATCAACCGCTAGCTTCGCGGCACGGAGATGAATCTCATCTTCACCTAGCCCGGTGCCCGCACGTCGAGCGGGATTCGAGATGGGCGCCTCTTCTGGATGCAGGACGAACACGGCGGGATGCTCTCCCGCCGCTTCGGCGAAGATCTTCGCGGCGAGAGCCGAATTTTTCCCGGCCGTCGAAACCACCACGAGGGTCTCGCCGTTCAAGACCCAGCGCCGATGCCGGGCCAGAATTCGCTTTGCCAAAATGGAATCCAGAATCCTCGCGACCGCCCATCCTCCAACAAGTCCGGCCAGGATCGTCGCGATTCCGCTGATCCAAACCTCGGCCCCTGACAATCCGACCGAAGCCATCCGATACCCAACCGCCGTCAGGATTCCAAACGCGATCACAACCACAATCGCGAGGTAACGAGATGCAATCCAACCAGCGACGGCTGGTTCGTGGTCCGTCATCACTTTGACTGTCGCGGACCGGAAGAACCTGCCCTGACGAAGTGCTTTCACAATCGGCCGAACGGAGTCTCTGTCTTGCAGGAAACCGATCACCAGCGTTCGCGAACGCTTCTGTCCCAGCTTCATGAGTCCTTCCGAACGACCGCATGACTCGACGCCGGATCGGGATGGAGACACAAATGTCGAGCCAGCCAGGTACCGGCATGCATCGCTACCGCCGCCAATGTGCCCGGCTCTTCAAAGGTATGCCTGGCTCCAGGAATAATCTCGAGCCTTTTCGATTCAGATCCCAACATGAGCAACGCGTCGCGGTTATGGTGAAACACCGGTGTGTCGCGGGCTCCAACGATCAATAAAGCGGGAGCTTTAACTCTTGGAAGACAAGAGTGAGCCAATTCCAAGCGCGCTCCGCGGGTAACGATAGCCCGGACGACGTCTGGGCGTTCTGCGGCGGCCATGAAGGCGGCTGCTCCGCCCGTGCCAGATCCCAGGTACCCGATGCGAAGCCCCACGAAGTGTTCATCAGTCTGAATCCAGTCCGTGGCTAGGACGATGCGTCGCGCAAGTTCGGCCAATCCGATGGAACTCTTTCCGGCTTCGAGACTATGCTCGCGTTCTTCCGTAGTCTCGGCGTCGAAAAGCATCGTGCCTAGGCCACGTTCGCGGAGCATTCGAGCGACAAACCGGTTTCGCGGACTCAACCTGCTGCTTCCGCTTCCGTGAACCAACAGTACGACACCCTTAGGATCTGGTGGCAAAATGATGTCCACCTCTAACCCTTTGGAGTCGAAGTTTTCGACTACCGCCGCCCGTTCAAGTTCAAGGCTCTGGCTCACTGCATTCATAGGCCCGCCCACACCATTATCCTCGTATATTGAGACTGACGTAAGTCAGTTATTTTAATGACATAAAAACTTTTTTGAATATTTATCTCATTAATTAGCGTTCGCCGATTTCTGCACACCGAGAGAATCAATGCCAACTGATTGCTTAAACACACACGTGACCTAGACCCGCAGCTCATACGATGGACTGGACTGGAGAGCGGTCTCACGGGTTCCGGAAGGGTCTCAGACAAAAATACTCAAAGGCCGCGATGCGAGATTCTCAGGGGGTTAAGAATTACCGGTCCAAGCGATTGGCTCGCATCGTTGATTCGCCCTCAGCGGGTATAGACGCTGAATGCACCAGATTGCCGAGACCTACGTCAGGCTAGCCCTTGCGGTTGGCCAGCATGACTCCAACTACGTGGACGCCTACTACGGTCCTTCAGATTGGCAAGCCGAGGCCCAGGCTCAACCGCTCCCACTGCCGACTATTCTTGAGCGTTGTCAGTCGCTGCTCGAGTTAATAAACGAAGCGCAGACGCCATCCTCCGATCCGATTGACCATCTTCGGAAGCAGTCCCTCACCAAGCAAATCGCCGCGATGACCTCAAGGGTCGAACATTTGAGCGGTGCTCACAAGACGTTCGACCAGGAATCGGCGGAGTTGTACGATGCCGTGGATACCGGCCATGGTGACGAGTTTTACGCTGAGGTCCTCTCAAATCTAGAACCCGTGCTTGGAGGCTCTGGCGATTTAGCTAGACGATACGAAAGCTTTCGGTCCCAGTTTTATGTTCCGAAGGAGAAGCTTGAAACAGTCTTTCAGACCGCGATCGACGCTGCGCGAGAAAAGACGAAGCAGCATGTGGAAATGCCCTTGGACGAGAACTTCAGGATCGAGTACGTTTCGGAACAGGTTTGGGGCGCGTACAACTGGTACAAGGGGCAAGCTCATAGCCTCATTCAGGTCAATACGGATTTCCCGCTCTCGATCGAACGAGCGCTCCATCTGGCGTGCCACGAGGGATATCCTGGGCATCACGTTTATAACGCTCTGCTAGAGCGGGACCTGGCTCGCGGAAGAAACTGGATCGAGTTCACTATCTACCCACTTTTTAGCCCCCAATCGCTGATCGCGGAGGGCACCGCCGAGTACGGAGTCGATTTGAGTTTCCCGAAACAGGAGCGTCTTGATTTCGAAAAGCAGATCCTTTTCCCTTTGGCAGGGCTCGATTCTTCGAGAGTGGAAGAGTATTTCTATGTGCTTGAACTGATCGACAAGCTTGGATACTCATCGAACGATGCCGCCCGCAGATACCTCGATGGAGAACGCTCTCGGTCTGAGACCATCGATTGGCTGGTGACTTACAGTCTATCCACGCCCAAGCGAGCTGAGCAGAGGGTCCGATTCATCGAGCAGAACCGAAGCTACGTCATCACCTACAACGTGGGCAGAGACATGGTCCAAAGCTATATAGAGAAGAGAGGTTCAACCTTGGATGAAAGGTGGAAGGTATTCGTAGACCTTCTCTCTACTCCGAGGGTTGCTTCCTCCCTGGTCTAAACCCAGAACGCTTCCCTTGTAATCAAATCATTTGGGGAAAAAACTTGAAACCATCGACTTCCTTTGTTCGATTCTTCGCGATCTTGCTAGTCGGTTGGGTGATTATCGAAGTCGGGATCCAAATGGCCTCGCGGGAAACCGCCTATGCCATCGTTCCCAAGAATAAGCGAAGTCTGGCCGCAGTATCCAAGTATCCGTTGATCGGCGGAGGTTTCTGGCGACTCATTGATCACAAAGGAACGGTCGTCGTGGTGAACCTATGGGCCACTTGGTGCGGGCCTTGCCTTGAGGAGACACCGGACTTGATTGCCGTCGCTAACAAAATGTCCTCAAAAGTCTCGTTTGTGGGTATCGCGATGGACCAGGGCGACCTTGATGGGATTCGAGCCTTTGTCACCCGGTACCGGATTCCCTACCCGATCGCCTTGGGCGCGAACGAGCCTGCCTACTCTCTGGGTATCCCCATACCCACCACGATCGTGTTCGACCGACAGGGCAAGGTCGCATTGGAAACAACCGGCGGGATATCCCCCGGTCCATTTTGTGATGCCCTTCAGCGACTCGTGGACGAACCCAATTAGGCGTCCAGGGTAATCGGACGATCTGCCGGATTCCTGAAACGAGGAACCTTGATCGAGCAGCCTCCATTTGCTATGGACAACTGTGAACAGAGTCCGACTGCTGTCCATTCGGCAGCCGTATAGACGTCGATGGGATTGGCGCGATGGCCTTGAATCGCCTCGATGAAATCTCGAACGACGAAGTAGTCTCCGCCGCCGTGACCGGCGCTGAGGATCGCGTCGGATGGGTTTCGCCAATCGGCTGGCAGATGCTCGTCAAAAGCGGAAAGAGGGGTCCACTGACGGTCGACGTCCAAAGTCGGTCCCGGACCGGAATTCTTCCCAATCCAAACGTTTCCGACTTGGCCCGACACGCGGGAAGCCTCGTAAACTCCATGCGTCCCTTGCAACGCGTAGTAGCCGGCCTGGTGCGGGCGGTTGCTCATCATGTCCAACCGAAGACGAATCAGCTTTCCACTCCGGAGTTGGACGAGTGTGATCGTCGTGTCGTCGTGAGGGTGTTCGGGGTCCGTGTGCCTTCCGGTTCCAAGACACACCACCGAGTCGACGCCGTCGTTTGGGTCCATGGCGCCAAACCACTGCATCACCGGTCCGAGACTATGGGTTGGATAGGTGTTTCCGTTTTGCCCAACTTGCCAGTAGTACCGCCAAGTTGGAGACCCATCAGGGAAATGGTGAAGCGACTTTACATCGTGGAGATACTCGCCCTCCCCGTAATACAGCTCTCCAAATAGCCCCTTTCGAGCCATTTCCCGAACCAACACGTTTTCCCGAAAATAGCAGTAGTTCTCCGACATCATGTACGTGCGTCCGGATCGCTTCACGGCATCGACCAACCGCCAACACTCCTCGATCGTCACGCACGCGGTGACCTCACTGAGAACGTGCTTCCCGGCATCTAGCGCCTGAATTGCCTGGGCAGCGTGGAACTGCATGGGAGTCGCGATAAGCACCGCGTCCACGTGCTCCAACATCTCAGCAAACTGGGTGAAGCCCCTTGGAATCCCCAATTCGGAAGTCTCCTTAGCGAGGACGTGCGGGTCCAGATCGCACATTGCGATCAACTCCACGTCCGGCATGGCCCGAATTCCCTGAGCAAAAGAGATGCCTCTCCGACCAACGATTCCCAATTTTAGTGACATGGCGTCCGATACTTACCCCGAAAGATTGCAGTTCGCAGCGTGCGGTTGGCAGTCGGAACGCATTCTAGAGATCTCTACTTTTATCCCTGGTTGCGGGCGCCCCGCTCTTTCTTGCTGCGAACGGCTACCCGCTTACTGCTAACCTGCACACCAGGTTGCCACCGACCGACGGAGCAACGGTTGAGTAGAGTATTGCCGACGAGTAGAAAAAAGGCAAAGGCCGTGTACAGGAAAGATGGCTCTTACAGAATCAACCGACGCCGGGGAAAAAGTGATGAGCGCTTCACGCCTGGAAGCATTCAGCGATGGGGTCCTGGCGGTGATTATCACCATCATGGTGCTGGAGCTGAAGGCGCCCAAGGATGCCTCCTTGGCCGCCCTTTGCTCCCAAGCGGCCGATTTCCTCATTTACGGTCTGAGCTTCGCGAACATTGGGATCTATTGGAACAACCACCATCACCTACTTCGCAATGCCAAGCAGATTGACGGTTCCGTCATGTGGGCCAATCTCAACCTCCTCTTCTGGCTCTCCATCATTCCGTTCTTCACGTCTTGGCTGGGAACGCACTCCGAATCGTTGTGGCCTGTTTTTTGTTATGGGCTCAACCTGCTGCTGTGCGCCATCTCGTATACCATCCTCCAATTGACGTTGGTGCGTTCCCAGGGCAAAGACTCCGAGCTATCGCTCCGCCTTGGGAGTGACCTGAAAGGCAAAGTGTCAATTGGCTTTTACTTAGCCGGACTTGGTCTGGCCTTCGTGAACCCAATTCTTGCCGAGATCGCCTACGTAACCGTGGCAATCATCTGGTTCATTCCGGATAGACGGTTGCAATAGGTTGGTACAACAAAAATGAAGATCCACACGCGCGACTACCTGGTGAACCCGGACAAGGGTTTCCGACTCGACAAGTGCCCTACTAAGATCAAACCCCTTTGCAAGACCGAGGACGAGTATCGGATCCGGCTGGAGAAGCACGCCCAGGAGCTCAGCAAGCTTCAACAAGTGCTTTACGCATCCGGCACTTACGCTCTCCTGGTGGTTTTCCAAGCGATGGACGCAGCAGGGAAAGACGGAGCGATCGCCCACGTCATGTCGGGGGTGAATCCGCAGGGCTGCGACGTCTTCAGCTTCAAAAAACCGAGTTTAGAAGAACTCAAACATGATTTCCTTTGGAGAACGAACCGCTGCCTCCCAGCTCGTGGCAAGATCGGGATCTTTAACCGCTCCCACTACGAGGAGGTTTTGTCCGTTCGCGTCCATCCTGAATTGCTAGCCGCCCAAGGCCTGTCGCCAGAGGTTACTAAGTCAAAAGACATTTGGGACCTGCGACTCCGTTCAATCAAGCAGTCCGAGCATCACCTTCACCGAAATGGGACCCGGATCGTCAAGATCTTTTTGAACGTCTCCAAAGAGGAGCAGCGTAAGCGGCTGTTGGATCGCATCGACGACCCGGAAAAAAACTGGAAGTTCAACAGTTCGGATCTCGGTGAACGCGCTTTCTGGGATCAGTACATGGACGCCTACCAGTGCGCCATTGAGGCAACAAGCACTCCATACGCTCCGTGGTTCGTCGTTCCTGCCGACGATAAGGAGAACGCTCGGCTCATTGTTTCCCACGTGATACTTGAAGCACTTGAGGGCATGAAGCTTTCCTATCCCAAGCTGAGCGCAACCGAAGTTCGAGATCTCCAGTCAATTCGTGAACAATTGACGCAATAGCCGTCACTCAATGACACGCCCGGCCACGAAAGACGTCCAATCCACGGATCCACGAGATAAGACATGATAAGCATCGCGATCGCTGCCCTCGTAACGGTAGTCACTCCCGAGTCTACGGAACTCACCGTCTACAACCAGGGCTTTGGCTTTGTAAAAGAAGTGCGGAGCATCCAACTCAAACAGGGGCGGCAGACAATCGCCATCGAGGACGTAGCCTCCATGATCGACCCTACCAGCGTAGGAATCCGAAGCCTCAGCAACAAAGACTCATTCAATGTGCTGGAGCAGAACTACCAATATGACCTGATCAGCCCTGCCGCAATCCTCAATAAATCGGTCGGCCAGCGGGTTCGATTTATCAGGACCCTGGGTTCAAAAAAGGATGTTCTGGAAGGAACGCTTCTCAGCGCTCCAAACGCGATCGTCGCCAGTCCTCAGGGGCAAAGTCAGCAGACTTACAACGGGATGGTCATCCGCACCGACGACGGCAGAATCGTTTTGGATCCCACTGGCGAGGTCGAGGTGGAGCACGTTCCGAATGGCCTGATCAGTAAGCCCACCCTCCTGTGGGACCTCGACTGCAGCGAAGCGGCGCGCAACTCCATCGAACTCAGTTACATCACCCACGGCATGAGCTGGGAAGCCAACTACGTAATGACCCTCGGGAGCGATTCCACCGCCGACCTTCAGGGCTGGGTCACTTTGGACAATCACAGTGGAACCACCTACGAAAACGCAAAACTGAAGTTGCTTGCAGGAGACGTCAACCAAGTTCGCCAGAACGCAGGTTTCGGGGGTGGCGGCGGGTTTGCGTTTGCAAGGGCCGCACCGACTCCCACTTTCCAAGAGCAGAGCTTGTTCGAGTATCACCTTTACACGCTGCAAAGACCGGCTACCGTGAGGGACAAGGAGTCCAAGCAGATCTCGCTCCTGAGCGGCAGGAACGTGCCCTACGTGAAAAAGCTGATCGTGGACTCCATGCAAGGCTACAACAACTACTATCCAAGCGAGGGGTCGGTCGGTGAAGGGTCGATTAAGCCGCAAGTTCGTCTTGAATTCACGAACGACGAAACCAGCCACCTCGGAATGCCGCTACCCAAAGGCAAATTTCGGATTTATCAGAGAGACAGTGAAGGATCGGTTCAGCTTCTTGGGGAAGATCAGATCGACCATACACCTCGAAACGAACACTTAAGCCTGGTAGTCGGGCGTTCTTTCGACGTGGCTGCTAACCGGAAGCGCACCAACTTCAAGCAGATCAACAATCACTTGGCACAAGAGAGTTTCGAAATCGAAGTGCGAAATCGAAAGACGACCGCAGACACCGTTTTCGTCCTCGAACGCCACTGGGGAGACTGGACGGTGCTGGATAAGAACACCGAATTCACCAAGCTAGATTCACAAACGATGCAATTCCAGGTTCCTCTTGAACCCAACGAAGTCCGAACTATCTCATACACGGTTCAGACCAAGTACTGAGTCTGGAAGGCGCTAGGAAACTTAACAGAAATGATCAGCATCGCTATCGCAACGCTCTTGGCGGCAGGTTCGCCGAGTTCTACCGAACTCACGATTTACAACCAGGGGTTTGGATTTGTGAAGGAGGTGCGGTCCATCGGCCTAAAGACCGGTCGACAGACGGTCTCCGTCGAAGACGTGGCGGCTATGATCGATCCCACGAGCGTTGGGATTCGAAACTTGTCGGGGAAGAATTCCTTCGAAGTCCTTGAGCAAAACTACCAGTACGACTTGATTAGCCCGGCAGCCATTCTCAGCAAGTCAGTTGGCAAGCGAGTGCGGTTCATCCGTACGCTTGCCAACCAAAAGGATGTGCTGGAGGGGGTCCTATTAAGTTCTCCGACCGCGATCGTGGCCGCCGGGGACGGGACAAGCCAGCAGACTTACAACGGAATGGTCATCCAAACCGACGACGGTCGCATTGTGCTCGACCCCACCGGCGAAATCGAGGTTAAGCAGGTACCGGCCGGCCTCATCAGCCGCCCGACTCTGTTGTGGGACATAGACTCTCAATTAGCTGGAACGAACTCGGTTGAACTCAGCTACATCACCCACGGGATGAGTTGGGAGTCCAACTATGTAATGACCCTTGGCGACGGCAATATCGCAGATCTCCAGGGTTGGGTGACCCTCAATAATCAGAGCGGAACCACGTACCGAAATGCAAGGCTCAAACTCCTGGCGGGCGACGTGAACCAAGTTCAACAGCCGGCGGAATTTGGCATGCTGGACAGCACGGTGCACATGGCGATGAAAGCCACAGTGCCTGCTTTCCAGGAACAGAGCCTGTTCGAATACCACCTCTACACGCTTCAACGTCCGGCCACCGTGGCCGATAAAGAGACGAAACAGATTTCGTTACTCGGAGCCCGAGGTATTCCGTTCACCAAGAAGTTGATCGTCGACTCAATGAGCGGCTACGGCACTTACTATCCGGGCGAAGGCGAGGTTGGCACCGGAAACATCAAACCTCTCGTCAAGCTCGAGTTCACGAACGACCAGAAGAGCCACTTAGGGATGCCTCTGCCGAAAGGCAAGTTCCGTATCTACCAGCGAGACAAGGAGGGCTCTGTCCAACTCCTCGGTGAAGACCAAATCGATCACACGCCACGGAACGAGACGGTGAGTGTCGTCGTCGGTCACTCGTTCGATATCGTGGCCAATCGCAAGCGCAGGGCATTCAAGCGAATCAACGATCATGTCGTCCGGGAAGAGTTCGAGATAGAGCTTCGAAACCGAAAAGAGACACGAGAAACCGTGGTGGTCCTCGAACGACATTGGGGCGACTGGCGAGTGCGATCGAAAAGCCAGGACTACCGCAAGCTCGACTCTCAGACGATGCGTTTCCAGGTCGCTCTCAATCCCAATCAGGTCAAGAATATCACCTACTCTGTCGAGACCCGTTATTGACGCTACGGATGTCCCTAGGTTGGGCGTGCGACGTTAACAACCTGGGCCCTTAGCCGCAGAGCAATTCCGCGCGGTTAGCGGTACCGGACGTCGCCGACCAAGTTGTTCACCTCCATTACGCCGTGGCCAATTCCCTGAGGACAGGTACCTTGACCCCGAAACTGGAGGATCTGAAATCCGCCTGCGCTGACTGACAAATACTAAGGCAGGATCCGCGACTTCCATCCCAGAGACTTGTTTGGCGAAGTCAACGAGTAAGCCACATAACCAACTCCGCCAACAATCGCCAGGATAAACGCCCAGTGAAGCAGAGATGCCACGACTCCTATCACGATGTGGAGGGCCACGTAGGCTGCGATGGCAGCTACAACGATCAGCGCAATCCTAGGAGCGGTACTCATGAATTGAGTGTAACCCCACTATAACTGACCGCTGGGCGCATTGACCCATTGGAGCGACGAATACATGCCTCTGATTGGTAGGCGGACTGCGGAGACACGAATCATTCTCGGCCTACGCAGACAATCTTAAAACCCAGAGCAAGCCACCAAATACGGCACCAAACAATTTGATTTCGGGGTGTCGCTTCGCGACGCAGGTTCAAATTGACCCTCTCCCCACCCTCTCCCGCGTACGCTTCGCTGCGGGCGAGGGGGCAGTGAGACCACGTCTGGGGTTTTGAGATTGTCTCAACGGCCGGATGGTGTTCTGTGTCGCCACACACTCTTAACCAAGCAAATCCGACAATCTCCCCGATGCCAAAAGCTCGTCGAACCTCAACGGCTTCTCGCCCACCGGCTCGCCTCGAGGGCTCAACTCTTTTTGCATAAAGCAGGCGCTGTGCCACTGGTCGAACTTGTAACCGATCTGGTGGTGGATTCCGACCATTCCGAACCCGAGTGATTTGTGGAGTCCCTCACTGGCCGGATTCGGGTAGGTCACTCCGGCAATGACCGCGAAAAAGCCTTGACGGCGAAGGATCTCCATGAGCGTCGAGTAGAGGTGGTTTCCCAAGCCTCTCCCCTGAGTATCCGCTCTCATGTAGATCGAAGACTCACAGCAGAATCGGTATCCGTAACGATCCCGAAAGTGGCTTGCGTAGGCATATCCGGCAATCGTTCCCTGGGCATCTTCCAGGACGAGCCATGGATGACCGCCCAAGAGCACCTTTTGGACTCGCCCCTCAAATTCGGCATCGCTCGGGACCTCGTACTCCCAACTGATTGGTGTCTCAAGGACAGAGACCGAGTAGATGGTGAGCATTAAGGGCGCGTCGGCGAGAGTGGCGGGGCGAATTCGACCGGGCATGAGTCAATTTACCGAAGCCCCATTCCGAGTCAAGCCTTGGAACACACAAAAAGAGCCCTAGAGCCAGTGGCTCTAGGGCGAAAGCAGTCGCAGCTGTCGGAGAAGACTAGGCCTGCTTGACTCGGCGGCGTCGGGCGATACCCAACAGACCGATGCCAACCGCGGCAAACGAAGCGGGTTCTGGAACCGCTTGGTTGTGGACGCTGCCCTGGAAGATCAATCCGGCAGGGCCGTTCCCAGAGTTCACGACGTCGAAGTAGAGGGTGTGCTGACCTGCGCTCAAGGAGCCTAGGTCGAAGCTTTTGCTCTCGATCTGATTGTTCCAGTCGGTGAAAGAGCGTGAGCCAGTGATCGCACTGCCGTCGAGGAACAAGCCCTCATTGTTCGACCCGCCGAGTTGATCGTCGACGCTGAACTTCAGGTCGAGCTGGGCTTTGGACATCGCCGAACCAACGTTAAAATTGATCGCGTAGAGACCACTCTCAGAGTGCGTGGAGTTGTCACCAGCTCGCGGCTCCAGTCCAACCCACTTTGCGGTCGAGGTCCCGCCCAATCCACTGACCCATCCTGCCGCCAACGGAGTGAGGATCGATGCGGCATTTCCGCCTTTTACGTTCGAGAAGTCGGTGCTCGTTAGGGCGGCGAAGTCCGCAGTTTGAGGTCCTGAAATGGCGGTGATCTTGCTGTCAAGCCCCCCAACATTACCGTTGCCGCTCTGGAAGCTGATTACCTGTGCGTTGGAAATTGCCGCTCCGGCGATAAGAACACTGAGAGAAACAAATCGAACTAATCCGTTAGCCATGGAAACATCATAAATTTTTATTTTCGGTCTTCCAAGTCACTTATTAATGCGTCCACCTAATGAAGTAAGCAAGCTTACTGTTCGCCTAATTACTATGTTCGACGAATCAATCAACCAATAATAGATAATATAGGAACCACAGGTAAAATTGTGATCTTAAAATTACGAGGTTCCGGGCACTGGATTTATAGTCTCGTCGAGGAAGACTCGTCTTCCGCGAGTTGCGAACCGAAGCCGAACTCTCCCTGGACTCAAGGTCAACCCAAATCGGACCAAAAATGCGATTTTGGTCTGGTTGCATTCCAAATGGATCAAATATGGCTAGATTCAAGGGTGTTTATGGACGTGTCGGTAGGGTAAAACGGGGGTCTCATCGGGTTTCAAAACGGATGAATGGTGGGACGTCGGCGACCCAAACTCATCTATCGAGATTTCGAATCGATTGCAGGTAGGGATGAATAACAGACGCCAATTCCATCGCCGTTCCACGGCATCTCTCGCGATGGCAGCATGCGGCACACTCGTTGCAGTTGCCTCTCCGCTGACCAACTGGACAGCCAACGACAAGAAGACCGTCGATCAGCCGACTCTCTATGTCGTGGGCTACTCCCACCTAGACACTCAGTGGTGCTGGACCTATCCACAGGTGATCCGCGAGTTCATCCCGAACACGCTACACGAAAACTTCGCCTTGTTCGAGAAATATCCGAGCTACGTCTTCAACTGGACTGGATCAAACCGCTATCGGTTCATCAAGGAGTACTACCCGGAGGACTACGCCAAGCTCAAGAAGTACATCGCACAGGGCAGGTGGTTCACCGGCGGCTCCTCAGTAGAAGAAGGTGACGTCAACAGCCCGTCCGAAGAGTCTCTGATTCGCCAGGTCCTCTATGGCAACCAGTTCTTCAAGAGAGAGTTCGGGACGGAGAGCGCCGAGTACACCCTTCCCGACTGCTTCGGCTTCCCGGCTTCACTTCCTTCCATCCTCGCTCATACCGGACTCAAAGGGTTCTCAACTCAGAAGCTGACCTGGGGCTCCGCTGTCGGCATCCCATTCAATGTAGGAAACTGGGTTGGCCCAGATGGCCAGTCGGTGGTCGCGGCGCTTAATGCAGGCGACTACGGCGGATCAATCAACGGAAACCTCACGAAAGATCCCTACTGGATTAATCGTCTGAAAGAGGACGAAGCGAAGACTGGCGTGGGGGTCGATTTCCGATATTACGGCGAAGGCGACCGTGGCGGCTCGGTCCGCGAGAGTGATGCCAAGAATCTGATCGCCAGCATCGCCTCTCCAGGACCTTTCAAGATCTACGGCGGACGGATGGACAAGATGTTCACCGACCTTTCCCAAGAGCAGAAAGCCAAGCTTCCTTCCTACAAGGGTGACCTTGAGCTGACCCAGCACTCCGCCGGCTCTCTCACCTCGGAAGCGGCGATGAAGAAGTGGAACCGGGCGAACGAACTGTTGGGAGACAGCGCCGAGCGCGCTTCGGTCGCGGCAGAACTCCTTGGCGCAGCTCCTTACGATCGTTCGAGAATCACCGACGCCTGGCTTCGCTTCCTTCCTGGTCAGTTCCACGACCTCATGGCGGGAACCGCCCTGCCCCTCGCATACACCTACACCTGGAACGACGAAGTGATTGCGATGAACGAGTTCGCGGGAGTGATTAAATCCAGCGTCGGAGGCGTCTCTAGAGCCCTCGACACCCAAGCGAAAGGGGTCCCGGTGGTCCTTTATAATCCGCTTTCCATCACCCGCACCGACGTGACTGAAGCGAACATCAACGTTCCGGCTGGCTCCGCCGCTGAGTATGAGGTACACGGCCCAGATGGCTCCGTCGTACCGAGTCAAGTTGTGTCTCGATCGCCGAGAAGCGTCAAGCTCTTGTTCCTCGCCTCTGTACCGCCCGTCGGTTTTGCCACCTACGACGTCCGACCGTCTAGCTCGGCCCAGACTGGTACAAGCGCCCTCTCGGTAACCGATTCGATGGTCGAAAACCAGCGTTACAAGGTGACGATCAACGACGCGGGAGACGTATCTAGCGTTTTCGACAAGACCGCGAACAAAGAACTGCTGTCCGCTCCCGCCCGGCTGGTCTATCAATACGAGAATCCAGCCGAATATCCGGCATGGAACATGGACTGGGATGACCAGAACAAGCCTCCTCGAGAGATCGTTACCGGCCCCGCCGAGGTCAAGATCGTCGAGAACGGTCCCGTACGGGTCGGCCTAGAGGTCACTCGACATCATGGGGGGTCGACATTCGTGCAGACCATCCGACTGAGTGCTGGCGACGCTGGGAACCGAGTTGAGTTCGCGACGAAGATCGACTGGCAAGGGAAGGAATCAGCGCTCAAGGCGGATTTTCCGCTGACGGTCTCTAACCCCGAAGCCACTTATAACTGGGGGCTGGGAACGGTCAAGCGCCGCGGCAACGAACCCAAGAAGTACGAAGTCGCATCCCACCAGTGGTTCGATCTCACCGCGACCGACGACAGCTACGGCGTGTCCGTGCTGGACGATTCGAAGTACGGCTCGGATAAGCCAGCCGACAACGATCTCCGACTCACGTTGCTGTACTCCCCTGGAATTCGCGCCGGATATCAACATCAGGCAACTCAAGACTGGGGCCACCATGAATTCGTGTACGCGCTTGAAGGTCACAAGGGCTCCTGGCAGGACGGAAACACTCAGTGGGAGTCTGCTCGTCTGAGCCAGCCAATTATTGCTTTCCAAGCTCCGGCACATCCGGGAGCGGCAGGAAAGTCGTTCTCACTTGCCCAGATCAACAACCCAAACGTTTCCATCGAGGCTCTCAAGAAGGCTGAGGATACGAACGAGGTTATCGTCCGCATCAACGAATTGGCAGGAGCCGACGCGAAGGGCGTTCGAGTCACCTTCCCCACTCCGGTCGTCTCGGCTCGTGAGGTCGATGGCCAAGAGCGAACGATCGGAGCCGCCACCATCTCGAACGGCGCGCTCGTTTTTGACACGACCGCCTATCGACCAAAGGCATTCGCGGTCAAGCTCACCAGTTCCTCGATCAAACTCGGGGCGCCAAAGAGCTTGCCGTTGACGCTTCCGTTCAACGTTGATGTCATCAGTTCTTGGAAGTCCAAGACCGATGGCGACTTCGACGGCACCGGCAAGTCGCTTCCCGGAGAGCTACTGCCAGACACGATTGATTCCGACGGCATCGCCTTCAAACTGGGATCAAAGGCGGACGGCGCGAAGAACGCGGTGATCCCTCAGGGTCAAACTATTTCGCTGCCCGCAGGAAAGGGACGCACACTGTACGTTCTCGCCTCCTCGGCAAAGGGAGACACCCCGGCGAACTTCACGTTCGGCGGCGTGTCGAAGACCGTCGATATTCAAGCCTGGGACGGATACATTGGACAGTGGGACACCCGCCTTTGGGACGGGGAAGTTCCTGAACTGACCTACAGCTGGAGCAACCCTTACGCTGGCCTCGTGCCTGGCTACATCAAGCGCGCTCCGGTTGCCTGGTACGCAGACCATCGGCGACTGGCCGACGGAACCAACAGCCTGTACGATTTCGCGTATCTGTTCCGTTATGCCATCCAGATCCCGGAGGGCGCTACTTCAGTGGTCCTTCCAAATAACGATAGGGTGCGCATCCTCGCGGCGTCGGTGGCCGAGAACCCTAACGAAGCCGCCGCACCTGCCCAGCCGCTCTATGAGACCCTCGGCGAGGCTCACAACGATGGCCCGATCGTTTCACCCAGCGCCGGGTCGTTCACCGACTCCACCGTAGTTACGGTGTCCCGTCCGCTGTACTGGACGGAGAAGCAGACCCTGCGGTACACCCTCGACGGCTCCAAACCAACTTCACAGTCGCCGGTCTACGCGGGCCCGATCCGACTTTCGAAAAAGAGCACCTTCTCGGTGGCTCAGTTCGATACCGACGAGAAGTCGGGGCCGGTCACCGTGTCCCATCTCGACATCACCGATACCACGCCCCCAAGTGTGACCAGCGTGTTGGCGGCTTCCTTCTCCCCGACGGTACGCGTAACCTTCTCCGAGCCGGTGGATTCGGCTTCGGCAACGGACTCTAGCCACTACTCTCTGAGCAACGGCGCGCCTATTCAGTCTGCGACATTGAGCGCAGATGGCCAAACCGTCACGCTGACCGTCGCGAAAGAACTCACCAACGAACCGGCAACCTTGAAGATCGACGGCGTGAAAGACCTTTCGCCAGCCGGAAACGAGACCCATGCCTCTAGCCCGGTCAGCTTCGTGAAGCCAGTCTTCAGTTCGGTGGATCCTCAGACATTCGATGGCAAGAACGTGGGACCGGCAAAGCGAAACGTTGCTGGCCTACCGACGAAGGGCAACCAGACTTGGACCATCAACCAGTTCGTCTACGTGGACGAAATGCCGGGAGAACTCACGCTGGTCGACGGAATCGGCGACGGTCGAGATCGAGAGGGCGCTGAGCGATTCCTCGTGAAGTTCCGAAACTCAATCTCCTTCTGGGGAAGCAACGTCGACATCAAGGGAAGCGAAGGATTCGATCTGCACCGATGGCAGATGATCACCCTAACTTACGACGGGACTACGATCAAGCTGTTCAAAGATGGCAAAGAGATCGGGGCTGACAACGCGACTCTCTCCGATTCGCAGAACGCGATTCGGTTCGCTCCGAAACCAGCTTGGGCGAATGGACATCAGTTCGGTGGCAAGATCGCTGGGTTCACGGTTTGGGAACAGGCGCTGACCCCAGACATGATCCGAGGTCTTCTTCCGACCGGGCCAAAGGCTTAAACCAAAAGGCAAGCTGGCACTCTGGCCCGCCCGCGCGAAAGCGCCGGCGGGCTGTTTCTATTTGTTTTCCTCGTATTTCTATCGGTGAGCTAGTGATGGGACGACCGATTCGGGGGGCATCCACCCGAAAGGGTGAGTCCTCCCTCGCACAAAAGCGCTTATCGTCGGCGATTTGCAGTACAGAAATCGCTTTGAAACTACCGATGATTAAACGGGACGTACGGATCGATGATAGAGAGTTTTTCGCCTAATGAATCCGAGAGACTCGTCGCTCTACGTACATTAGGGATTGCCGAGCCTGCTGAAGAGGTCAGTTATGACGACGCGATTCAGATCGCGGTCGCCCTCTTTTCGACACCGACAGCTTACGTCACCCTCTTCGATGAGCATCGACGGTGGATCGCCGCGAAAGTCGGCATTTGCTCGATGGGTGAAGCGACCGGGTCGGTCTTCTCCGATTGTATCTTAGCCACCGGAACTCGATTAGTCGTCGAAGATGCCGAAGTAGATCCCCGATTCGCGAATCATCCCAGCGTTTGCGGCAAGCAGCATCTTCGCTTTTTTGCCGGAGTGCCAATCGTCATTGATGAAAAGGTAGTCGGCGCTCTTTGTGTCGTCGATACCGTACCGCGCATCGTCGATTCGCGCAAGCTCGGCGCACTCGCCGCGTTAGGCCGACAAGTTTCTGACATCCTCCAGCAGCGAGCTCACACGGCTTCCCTCTCAGTCAAAGAGCATCGGATGATGACCCACGTCGAGGAGGCCAAGCAATCGAGCACGCTGCATCGATTCGCCGCGCGAAGGTTTGAGACACTGTTTCATGGCGTCCCGATCGCCTGCTTTACGTTTGATGAGCAATCCATCGTTCACGAATGGAATCGAGAGGCTGAGCGAGTTTTTGGGCTGGCCGCGTTCGACGTCATCGATGAGACCATGTACCGGGCCTTGTCGGTCGGTAGACGATCCAAGAAGGCCGTCACATCCATCGAACATGTATTGACGGGTGAGACGGTGGAAGAGGTCGAGTGGGCGTACCGTCGAACCGATGGTCAGTCGCGACGGCTTCTTACGAGCGCCTTTCCACTGCGAGGCCCTCAGGGTCAGATCGTGGGTGGAGTCTGCGCCACCATCGATATCACTGACCGGAAGATTCAAGAGCGGGCTCTGAAGCGCGCGAACGCCGACCTTGAAGCTGCGAACTCGCGCCTGGAGAAACTGGCTTCGCACGACGGACTCACCGGGATTCCCAACTACCGAGCCTTTCACGAACGGCTCGATGAGGAGTTCTCGAACGCACGCAGGTACGGACACCCTATGTGTCTCCTCCTCATGGACGTGGATCGATTCAAGTCGCTCAACGACACGTTCGGACACCCGGCTGGCGACAAGATCCTGCAGATTCTTGCTGGGATCCTGATGGAAGTTTCTCGCCGGGGCGATTTTGTGGCGCGTTACGGCGGTGAAGAGTTCGCCATGTTGCTTCCGAAGACTTCGAGCGATGTAGCGGGCCACGTTGCTGAACGAGTGCGACGCGCCGTAGCCGAAAGGGAATGGCCCTTCCAGGCGATTACGATAAGCGTCGGCTATGCAACGACCGAAGGCGATGTGGCATCACCGCAGGACTTGGTGACCCAGGCCGACCGCGCCCTTTACCAGTCCAAGCACGAAGGCCGAGACCGGGTTACCCGCTTCAGCGAAGCGGCGTAAGCCTGAACGAGACTTTGCAGCCCGCGCACTCCCACAAGGTTTGTCAACCTGACAACTAAGGCGAAACGCCCGGGCCGACATCCTTATCGACCCGGGCTGAGCTCCCGCCTTACTTGCTCTTCGGCACGTCGGTTTTCGGCACGTCCGTCTTCGGAGGGTCCGTCTTCGACGGCTCGGTGGTTGCCGGGGTGTCCGTCTTGATGACGGCCGAAGGCGTCTTCGGCGTCTGGTCTGTTTTCACTTCTGGAGTGACGGGTGTGGTCTCATCCGGCTTTGGTTGGCAGCCGGTGAGCATCGAAGCGGCGAGGACGCCCATTGTGAGGGCGGCGATAAGCTGTTTTGTCATTACAATTCTCCTGTTGATCGAAGCGCTCTTGTCTGCTGCGATCAACAATCAGTGACCAGGTTTCGCGTTTCTGTTCACCTTCCGTCTAAAATGCCTGGGTATGGGTCCAATTCGGTTCCTTCCACTCTTGGCGGTATTGCTTCCTGTTCACTCCATCTCTCAAGAACCTCTGTTCGGATTTGAGCCTGATTCGTCCAAAGCCGAGCGGGCGCTTGAAGCAAAGTTCGATGCAGCGATCAACCCGCAGGACCAACGGGCCTGGCTCCAAAAGCTGTCTCTTCGCCCCCATCACGTGGGCTCCCCCTACGGCCTCGTAAATGCCCACACCATGCTTGGGCTGTATCGCTCCTTCGGGTTCGACGCGCACATCGAAACGTTCCAAGTGATGTTCCCCAAGCCGAAGACTCGGGTCCTGGAACTTCTCGGTGCAAACGGATACAAGGCTGGCCTTGCCGAACCAGTAATTACCAGCGACCCAAGTTCGCGATACGCCAACGAGGCGCTTCCTCCCTATAACGCCTATTCGAAAGACGGAGACGTGACCGCTCAGCTCGTCTACGTGAACTATGGGCTTCCCAAGGACTACGAAGAGCTCGACAAGCGCGGCATCTCGGTGAAGGGGAAGATTGTCATCGCGCGGTACGGCGCCTCGTGGCGGGGAGTCAAGCCGAAGGTTGCCGCCGAGCATGGCGCGGTCGGCTGCATTCTTTTCTCGGATCCTCACGACGACGGCTACGGCCAAGGCGACATGTACCCGGACGGACCTTGGCGAAACGGCTACAGCGTCCAACGGGGCTCCGTCTCTGAGATGACTCTCTACCCAGGCGATCCCCTCACTCCCGGAATCGGCGCAACCGCGAATGCGAAGCGACTGAGACTCCAAGACGCCAAGACGATCACCAAGATCCCGACGCTTCCCCTGGGAGCCAAGGATGCCCTTCCCCTTATCAAAGCGTTGACTGGCGAAGTTGCGCCCGCCGACTGGCGCGGAGGATTTCCGGTGACCTACCATATCGGCCCTAGCAAGGCAAAGGTCCACTTGAAACTCGCATTCGTCTGGAAGCTTGTCGAGGCGCGAGATGTCGTGGCTAAGCTGAAAGGATCGGAGTTGCCCAACGAATGGGTGATTCGGGGAAACCATCACGACGGTTGGGTCTGCGGCGCAGAGGACCCGCTGAGCGGCCAAGTCGCCCTCCTGAGCGAGGCGAAAGCACTTGGCCATCTGGTGAAGACCGGGTGGAAGCCGAAGCGAACCATCGTCTATTGCTCCTGGGATGGCGAGGAACCCGGACTGCTCGGATCGACCGAGTGGGCTGAAGCCCACGCGGATGAACTCAGCCAGAAGGGAGTGGCGTACATCAACACGGATAGCAACGGTCGAGGCTTCTTCGGATCTGAGGGTAGCCCGGTCCTGAGAAAGTTCATCACCGAGGTTGCCGGCGACGTCCGTGACCCGGAGACTTCCCTCTCGGTGCTGGCTCGACTTCGGGCCAGGGATTTAGCGACCGGGGCGCCCGATGCCAAGAAGCGAGCGACCGACAAGGCGGATATTGAACTCGGGGCGCTCGGCTCCGGCTCCGACTACAGTGCCTTCATCCAGCACCTAGGGATTCCTGCGTTGGATTTTGGCTATGGAGGAGAGTCCACCGGAACTCAATACCACTCCACTTACGACTCGTTTACGTGGTTCACCCGGTTCATCGATCCTACGTTTGCCTACGGGGCAACTCTGTCTCGCACGGGTGGACGAGCCGTGTTGCGACTGGCCGATGCCGAGAAACTTCCCTTTGACCATCACCACTTTGCCGACACGGTGGCCGACTATCTCAAAGAGGTCGTCGACCTGACCGACAAGGAGCGTAAGGACGCCGAGGAGACCAACAAACTGCTCGCCGATGGCACCCTCAAAGCGGCGGCCGACCCTACGAAGCACTATCACCTTCCTGCGAAACAAGCCGAAGTCCCCAAGCTCAAATTCGATGCCTTGACTGCCGCTGTCGCTAGGCTTAAGAAGGTCGTGGAAACCGCCGAGAAGCCTGGCCAGACTCCCGCGAGCTGGAACGAGACCATGCGTCTCGCCGAGCGGCAACTCCTGGGTCCTGGTCTTCCCGGCCGACCGTGGTACCGCCACGTCATCACCGCCCCCGGCGAATACACCGGCTACGGCGCCAAGACCCTCCCTGGCATCCGAGAAGCCATCGAAGCCCGCAAGTGGTCTCTCGCCCAATCCCAAATCCAAGTCGTCGCCGATACGATCGACCGGTTCAGCTCATTCCTAGAAACCCGCCTCGGCGGGTAGGTTAGAGGGTGGCGTAACCGGAGACGCGCCGATGATCGCCCCCCCGCTACCCGCCCTTACCAGCCCCCGATTTTTTCCGATCTAAACTCAGCGATCGAAGCAAGCTCAAAAGATCGGGACCATCCGGATAGTGGAAGTTCACAAACCTCCAATTCCCCTGATGCCTCTCCAATTCGGCCACAACTGAAGGCTGATTACTTTTATCAAGAGCAACGCCAGCGAAATAACTTCCGCCCTTACGAACGACTTTTACCACTGAAGAATGACTGAACGACTCCTGAGTGTTTAGGAATGGATCGAAATCCAGCCCCACGATCTCGTCGGGAGATTTCGAACTCGCCAGCAAGTCCGCTTGAAGCGCTCGGAGAAGCGTGGGAGCGAATCGAGAGGGCGCGCGCTTTAGCTCCTGCTCCATGGGCGACTTCGCGCTCTCCGAGAGTGAGCGTTGCACGTAACCCGCGTAGAACTCCTTCACGAATTTCCGAGCCGATTGAACTTCGGCACTCTGAGCCGCTGCGATCGCCGGTGAAGCCAAGCAACATGCCACAAGCAACGCAAGAAGTGGAGTTGCTATCACCCTTGAACTTCCTCGCTTGATACCTTCCTTTGCAACCATACGCTATTCTGGCATCGGCATAATGCCATCTTCGATGCGGCGCATTGAACCCCCGCTAACGAGCTGCCATCGCTCGAAGCCCTTGACGGTGACGCACTGGCACATCAGAAGCGAGGTACGGACTAGGTCGGCGAATCAGGTATGCGAGTTCGAAGTCGTCGCAAATTATCTGTCCCAGCTCTGCCACTCTCTGGTCAAGACACTCCTCAACATCCGCGCAGGCACCGTCCCAACCGGTCGCATATTCTTGGTTTGCCCCCGGTAGGCTATTTGGATGAGTCAGGTCCTCTACCACTTCAGTGACCGAGACGACATCTCTGTATTCCGACCACGTGCCCCACTCCGGCACCCGCAGGCAGAACCCCTCGTGTATGCGATTGATGACTGGCATGCGGCTCTCTACTTGTTTCCTCGCGACTGTCCCCGAATCGGGGTCTGGCCAATCGAAACGACTTCAGCGGAAGACCGGGAGTGGTTTCACAAGCAAACGGATGCGCGCATACTGTTGTTCATCGAACAGAGTCAGGAAGTGACATGGCGGAAAGAACCGCTTTATCGCTATGACGTCGATCCCGCACACGGGTTTTTCGATACCGGTTGCATCGGGGTTTGGACCAGCCGAGATGACGTCACTCCCCTTGGGATGACGACTCTCTCCGATCTCCCAACCCAGGCAGAACTCGCCGGGGTGGAAGTCCTCGTTGTCCCCTCCCTGTTGGAACAGGCAATGCAGTTCTTCGACTTTGAGACGCGGGAGTTCAAAACCTCACTTCACGTCTCCATGATCCGAAGCTCAGCCATTCCGGACTGGCCCGGTGAGTCCGCTAAGCCGATTTTCGGTCGCTAGTGGTGGTAAGGCCACATAGTCTCCTACGCAGTGCGACAGTCAAGCCTTCTGACCACCTTCCGCGAACGACTGCCAAATGTGTGCTGCGGCTTGGAGCACGTGAAGTGCTTACCAAACCTGTGAACTGCCACCAGAAAACTGCTCGTGGCCTGGTGAAAACCTGGCAGCGTCACACGCACGTCAAGCCGTGCTATTCAAAGCTGCGTCAAGCCGCAGCACTCCACATGGTTCGCTGATTCTCAGCGGCCCCGAGCGCTGGGGTCACCGGAAGGCGGTGGAGCGTGGTCTGTCTTGGCCGGCGGTCCCAGAAGCTCAGTCAATATCGGCTTCAGCCCATCGGCCCAGACCTGATAGCCGCGCACCGACGGGTGGAGGTTATCCACCGTCATTCCGGGAAAGAGCCGACCATCTATTGACGCCAATCTATCGTTGACATTCAGGAACCGAACATGGCGACCGTCGCTCAGTCTGGCCAAATTTGAGTTGATCTTCATGATCAGGGGCAGGGCGGCCAGGTTGTCGTTACGCGGGAAGATCGCGGTCATGATGATTTTCGCGCCAGGCGCCTTCTGTCGGCAAGTGTCAAGGATCGCCTCAATTCCTTTGGCGACGTCAGCAACCTTGGCGTCGCCGCCCGATGCGTTTCCTAGGTTGTTCGTTCCGGCCAAAAGGACGATGACCTTCGGGTTGACTCCGTCAAGTTCGCCGTTCTTGAGTCGCCAAAGGATGTTCTGGGTTGTGTCTCCACCCCAGCCGAAGTCGGCCGCATTCCAGCCGAAAAAGTTGGAGGTCCAGTTTTGGAACATCTCCTTCCAAGCGGCGTCGCTGCAGCCCCATCGGCGGGTGATCGAGTCCCCTTCGAAGTAGACGTCGATCCCTCCCGCCTTCGCCTTCTGCAGCAGTTCGGTGTGAGCGGTCATCGAATTGGCATCGAGACGAGGCGATGGCTGATCGGCCGGAACCGACACCGGGGCGCGAGAGGGCAGAGGAGGCGCGGGAACAAACTGACTCACCCAATCGAAGAACGAGGGCCAGTTAGGTGTGACCTCATGCCCACCCTCATGCTGTCTCCAGGCAAGCTCTCCTCCGATCAGGGTTTTCACCGGCGGCATCGGATCGGTGCGATAGTCACCCGGCGTTCCAAAATCGCGTTTCCCAAGTAGGCGATAAACTGGCCCTGCCAAGACCCCGGCCATGAAGCTGCCGTGGGCGTCGATCCATTTCGCGTCGCCTTTCTCCACCACCCCATGGCTGATGAAACAGGGCCTTGGAGCACAGAGCGCAATCAACTCGTGAGAGTCGACCGGCATGTTGGCCGCCGTCAAGCTCGGGTCGGAGGCTCCGTACTTGATCATGTTGCCAGCCATCCAGTAGAACTCTCCTCCCGCGAGATTCTCAACCGCTTCGCCAAAGAGGTGTCGGTGCAGCTTAGTGCCGCCCTCTCCGGATGATCCAATGAATCCGACGGCAACCCGCTCGTCAAATGCTTCCGCGACGATGGCGGCCTTGCCGTAGCGAGAAACACCCTCGATGCCGACCTTTTTCGGATCGACCTTCGAATCTTTCGCCACCTCGAAGTAGTCGATCAGACGGCTGAGGCCCCAACCCCAGGCACGTAGGGCTCCCCAGTCATCCGGCTTGCGATACTGACCCCGATTGCAAAGACCGATGATGCCAGTGTTGAGTCGGGCGTTGTCTGGCTGGATGCTGTTCGGATTGATGCTGCCGTAACCCCAGCCCCTGGCGACCGCCTGTTCTGTCCAGGGAATAATATTTCCACGTCGTCCGGGCATGAACCCACCAAACTCGACAATGATGGGCACCGGAGTCGTTGAGTTCGCCGGGACGGTGAAGCTCGCTTGAATATCCACTTTGACTTGAGGATAGGAGCGGTTATCGACATGACCAACGAGAGTCTTGGTGAGGGTCGGGACGCCACTGGCTTCACCAGGGATAACGGACGTCACCTCCCAGGTCACTTTCGGGACATGGCGTGGAATCCGGCCGTAGACCTCACGGGCAAACATGTCCGCTATCTCCTCCCGACGCTTTTTCCACTGCCCCGCAGACTTGACCTTGGCTCCATTATTCATCGTGAGCACGTCGGGAATGGTGTCAGCATAAACATTCGCGTTCGCTTCATCAAACGTGGTCTGGTTATTGGGGTCCGGTCCACGGCGGATCTCCTTGAGTCCCAGCAGCTTCATCATGTTCGCGTGATCGTCGAACGCCGGGGCACTCGCTTGAGCGACTCTCTGACTTGGGCCAATGGGGCGAGATGATGGCGAAACCGAGGGGAGTAAGGCTCCAAAGAGAGAGGTTGCCGTCGTGGCAAGACCAAGGGCGATAAGACAGCGTTTAGACGGAGAGTTAGGCATCGTTACCTCACGTGAATCTAGGTTCACATTTAACCGTAAATTTACAGTAACGGAGCGCAAATGAGAAGCAGTGAAATCCAAAGCGACTCAACCGGCAGCATCAGGTTTCCGAAGGGATCGGGCTTCCCAACGTAAACGAAAACGTGGCTCCATGCCCCGGACTGCCTTCCGCCCATATGCGACCACCGTGTCGGAGGATGATCCTTTCGATCGTCGCCAGCCCCAGTCCCGTACCTTCGAACTCCTTGTCGGTATGCAGGCGACCAAATGGGCGAAACATCGCGTCGTTGAGAGATGCATCGAATCCAGCGCCATCGTCTTTGACGAAGTAAGTGCGAGGCTGGTCGGAACCGCTCCCGACCGGCCTCACCCCAAACTCAATGGTCGCCTCAGCGTGACCTGAGGTGTATTTCCAGGCGTTGCCCAGCAGGTTCTCCAGCATGACGAAGAGCAAAGGACGGTCGCCAGAAGTCCAAATATCGTCGGCAATCTTGAAATGAACCCGGCGATCAGGGTTTGAACGCTGAAGGTTGGCCGCCACTTCTCTGGCAACCTCGCTGAGATTGACTTCTTGCAGTTGAAGCTCAACCGCCGAGACTCGGGACAGTCTGAGCATCGCGTCGATTAACTCCGACATTCTCGTCGCGGCGCCACGAATGCGCAGCAAATACTCTCTCCCGTCCTCATCAAGCCCAGTTGTCTCATCCTCCAAGAGCAGTTCGGTAAACCCATGGATCACACGCACGGGCGCCCTTAGGTCATGGGATAAGGAATACGTGAAGGCCTCGAGTTCGCGATTTGCGGCCAGAAGTTGTGCGGTCCTCAATTCCACTCTCTTGGCCAAATCTACGTTCAGCTCCCGAACTTGCTGTTCAGCTACCTGCCGGGCGAGAACGTCTCGCTTCAACGCTTCTTCAGTCTTTTTGCGATAGATCGCGATACTAGCGGTGTGAGCCGCAGTATCCGCTAAGTAGAGTTCCTCCGGCTGAGGCGAGCGAACTTCTCGATAGTACATGGCGAACGACCCAAGGATCTCTCGCGTAGGCGAAAGAATCGGGGTCGACCAACAGGCCCGTAAACCGTGCGTCTGAGCCATCTCCCGGTATGGCGCCCACAAGGGATCATTCATGATGTCCGAGACAACCACCCGCTCCTGCCGAAACATCGCCGTCCCACAAGAACCGACTCCTTGACCGATGCTCAGGCCATCGATGACCGAGTTATAGCTGTCGGGAAGGTTCGGTGCGGCCCCGTGTCGAATTCGGACCCCGTCGTTGTCGAGCAAGAGGATCGAAGCCATCAATCCCTCGCTCTGAGACTCGATGACGAGCGCGAGTCGTGACAGCGATTCGTGAAGCGATGCTCCGGTCGCGATCATCTCGAGTACCTCGATCTGTCCGGCCAAAAGTTTGTCCGTTTGCCTCGATCCTTGCTGCAGCATTTTCGCCTTGAATCAGGTTCATTATTCAACCGAATGAACCCCACCCGCTGTCGCAATTTTTAGGTGCCATCCTTAAGAAACACCAAGCAGATTTACGGAGTATGTAAGTTCCACTGCGAGCTCTTGACTACTTCATTCCCGTCGTGGCGATGCCGGCCACAAAGCTCCTTTGGCAAAACGCGAAGAGAAGTACTGCAGGGAGCACCGTAACCACCGAAGCCGCCATGACCAGATTCCAAGGGGTGCCCTGAACCGTTCCGCTCGAGCCAACGAAGTTCACCAGAGCGACCGGTAGGGTCATGCGCTCCTCACGGTGGAGGTAAACCAGGGGACCCCAGAGGTCGTTCCAAGATCCGAGGAACGCGAAAACTGCTACCGTCACTACCGCTGGTCTGGCAAGCGGAACCGCAATGCGGACCAGGATCAATCCCTCATTCGCCCCATCAAGTCGCGCTGCCTCCATGGTCTCCTCCGGCAAGGATCGGAAAAATTGACGAAGCAAAAACACGGCGAAGGCATTGGTACCGAGCCAAGCGGGAACGATCAGTGGAGCGTAGGTATCGATCATGCCAAGCGAGGCAAAGAGCCGAAAAACGGGAATGATCGTGATCTGTCCGGGGAGCATCATCGTCGCCAAGAGCCCATAAAAGACCCAAGAACTGCCTTTGGCTTTCAGCCGCGCGAACGCATAGGCGGCTGGAATTGACGAAGCTAAGGTACCGAGGACAGTGAGAACCGCCACGAAAACGGAGTTGCCGAAAGCCCGAAGGAAATCAAACGTCCTGAGCGAATCAGAGTAGTTTTCGAAACGCGTATGCTGCGGAATAAGTGAAATCCCACCCTTAAAAAGCTCGTCGAAGGGCTTTAGTGATGTTGAGATCATCCACGCAAGCGGAGCAAGGCAAACGATCAGCCCAACCACAAGCACCGCGAAAGCAGGTACCAACCGTGGCTTCAACCTCGGCTCCTGGCACTGGCACTGGCAACCAAGCAGTTAGTGCTCACCCTGCCTCCTCTTGGACCCAGCGCCTTGAGAGTCGGAAATTCAGAAAGGTAAGCCCGCCGATAGCCGCAAAGAGGATCCAGGCCATGGCACTCGCCAAACCCATGTGAAAGTGCTCGAACGCCTTTGAGTACAGGTTGAGAACGTAGAACAGGGTCGCCCGGGCTGGGCCACCCACCCCGGGACCCGAAGTGCCAAATGCGAAAGCCTGATCGAACGTCTTCATCGCCCCAATCAGACTCATGGTCACATTGAAGAACACCACCGGGGTCAGGGAAGGCCAAGTGACTACACAAAAGCGCTTCCATGGACCCGCGCCGTCGAGGCCCGCCGCTTCAAGCAAAGTCTTGGAGGCGCCCTGCAGTCCCGCGAGAAATACCACCATGGCCCCTCCGTAGCTCCAAACGCTCATGATGATCAAAGCGGGAAGCGCCCAACTTGGCGATGAAGTCCATCCCGGACCTCTCACTCCGACGCTCAAAAGCATGCGATTAAGCGCCCCATCGGTCGGATGAAAAATCCATGCCCACAACACTCCTGAGGCAGTCGCAGGAAGAAGCGTCGGAAGGTAGTAGAGGGTTCGGAACAGCCCTCGAAACGGAACCTCCATGTTCAAGAGCATCGCCACCGCGAGCGCCGTAAACAGTCCCAGGGGCACGCTCGCGGCGGCGTACATGGCGGTGACTTTTACCGAAACCCAAAACGAAGGATCGGCAGTTAGTAGATAGTGGTAGTTTGCACTGCCGACAAAACTTGGGCGACTGACCACGTCGTAGTCGGTAAAGCTCAGCATCAAAGACACCAGCATCGGGCCAACCGTGAAGATGAGCAGTCCCACCGCGACGGGGGCAATCATTAGCCAGCACCATCTGCTCTGGCTCATGGGGTCCTCTTAGCAGTTGCACGAAGAAATGCGTTTGCTGATCGAGTCGCTCTCTTGGCGGCCTCGGCGGGAGACACGTTTTCTGTGAGCATGCGATCAATCTCCGGTTGAACCAGGTCCAGGGCAATTTCCACAAAATCGGGAGTGCTCGGGGTCGGTTCCGCACTTTGCAATGCCCGTTCGACCGCAGCGCGGTTAAGCGGCTTATCGTGCTGGCTAGCCGGCTCACGGGCTACCGACTGACGAATGGAGAGATAGCCTCTCGAAACATGAAACCGAATGCTCTCCTTTGAACTCATGAATTTCAGGAACCGCCACGAGGCTTCCCGCTCGGGAGACTGCTTCGAGATGCCGAGAGCGGTGAGAGAGATCTCGCCTCCGCGACGTCCCGAGGGCCCCTTCGGAAGGGCCTCGATATCCCAATCCAGCGAGGGAATTTTTCGATAAGTCGCCCAAAGTCCAACATGTCCGCCATAGTCCATCGCCAACTTGTCGCTCGCGAAACCTGTTGACGGTCCCTCTCCGGGAGGTGGGGCAAATCCGAGTTTTCCAATCGTGTCCCGGTAGAAGGTCAATCCGGCGATTGCAGCAGGCGTATCGAGGGTGCAGTGGGTCATGGAAGCGTCAAACAGATCTCCGCCGGCGCCATGGACGAGGGTCAACCACTCTCCCCACCAACCAGTCGTGACGTTGCTGCCCCACACTCCGTTCTGAGTCAAGCGTCGAGCGGAGGCTGAAAAATCATCCCAAGTCCAGTCGGGCCGCGGATAGGGCTCCTTGGCCGCGTCGAAGATCCGTTTGTTGTAGTAGAGGAGAGAGACGTTGAACCACTGAGGCAGGAAGTAGATGTGTCCACCCGGCTGCATCGCCTTCTGTACAGCTGGGTAAAAGTCGTTGAGATCGACCTCTTTCGCATCGCGCTTGGCCAAATCGGTCAGGTCGGACAGAAAAGGTTTGAGGTACGCGAAAAACACGTCCCCGCAGACAAATACGTCGGGAGGTTCTCCCGCTGCCACCAGAGTCTTTAGCTTCGTCTGATACTGGGAACCAGGAACGGCTCGGACGTCGATGTGCACGTCCTTGTTCTCGCGCTCGAACTGTCGGATCAGGTCCTCGACCATCGGTCGGTTGACATCGATGGGATAGAGCCAAATAACCTTGTGGCGACCGGCAGGGTCAATCGGGCGGTTCTGCGCGCAGCCGACAAGTGCGACTCCAATCGCAGCAATCAGCCAACCTCGCAACTTACCGCTCCTCCAGCACCAGAGTTCGGGAGTTGGAGTCAAAGCCGGACGGGCGAGTAAACCGAGCTCCGCCTACGTAGGCCTGCCGTCGGAACGTCCCGTCCACCATCATTGGCTGACAGCCGATCTTAGATCCGGGCCGGACGATTTGGGACAGCGGAACGTGGGCTCCAATCGCGCGGTAGAACGCTTTCCAAGCGATCTTTCCCGAAATTGTTCGGTCGGCCTCGGAAGCGGTTCCCGTCGTCGAAACTTGGACACCCTCTAAGTCAGGCGAGAAGCATACGTTTCTGGCTCCGTGCGAATTCCAAGCCAAAGTCAGTTCCGGCACATTAGCGACCGCAAACGATTCGCGTCCTGCATCGAAGCTCAGGACCACGTCCTCAAAATCCCACCAGTGCTTCTGCAACTCCGCAAGGCTCGGAGCCTCGATGGTTTGAGTTGCCGGAGAGTTCTGCTGAATGCGAAAAAACAAGAACTGATCGTTCCAAGCGAACTGCACATCGGCTTTCATCGTGCTGCCCTCTCCACCAGTAAGTGGGATCGTACCGCTCTTCGACCAGTCGACCACTCCATCTTCGGCTACTCGGGAAACTCGAACCGGCAGGCTCGCATCATGACGCGGGCGCGGCTTGATCGGGGAAATGGGAACCCGGCCATTGTTGAAATCGATCGCAACTCCCAGAACTGAAGTTTTGTTCCCCTCCAGGACGATTCGCCCTTCGGATGGAACACGTATCAGTTGCACTGACTGCTTAGAATGTAGCCGCAGGGCAAACTGCCCTTTTGTGGGCCTCACCGTAAGGAATCGATGCGAAACTGCGTCGTAGGGCCGCACTTCGTCGGTCCCAAGATTTACATGGATCGTCTTGACCGAATCATAAGGGTTCCAAATGAGATCAGTGGGGTAGGCCTTTGCGGGGAGGAAGTCTGTTGCCCGCAAATCGATCCGAAGGATCATCGGAACGTCGGTGGGATGGACGAGAGCAGCAAGAAGGCCAACATACCCGCCTCCGTACAGACCAAAATCTTCCTTGGCCCAACCGCTGCGCTTGGCATCGCCGGAGGCGTAAGGAGACTTCCCGTCCCAAGTTCGCCGCAGTGCCTCATAGGCGATGGAGGCGTTTGGGTCGCCCTTCCAATCGAAGCTCGACTGGTGATCCGCCGGAAGCACGTCTCGGTAGAAGAGTCGCGAAGCGTTAGAAAGGTTTAGAAGCCACTTCGCCAAGGGCGCTGAGAATCGGGAGTCATAGCGCGCGATGGGCGCCAATGTGGCGGCGTTCACAAACGTGTTCATGGCAAAGGCGTAGCCGCCACCATCGCTCGTAGAGCCCATCAGCCCTCCCACGTCGTAGCCGCCCCACTTACCAGCGATCATGCCCCATCCCGATCGCGTGGGGGATGTCGGGTTGAAGCACCAGTTCACGAAGCGAGTAACGTCCCACCGCTCTCCCTTCTCCGCGTTCAGAAAAGCGGCCGTGACCGCCCCGTAGGCAGTTAAGACCTCATAAGTCGGATTGGTGTCCCGCTCCTGCATCGACGCAAGGGCTTGGTGCGCTGCGACCAGATACTTCGCCTGATGGGTTCGCAGGGCTTGGAAAAGCTCAAGGTAAGCCACCCCTGCTGCCGCATCCGGTTCCGTCCACTGCTTATTGTCGACGGGCTTGCCTCTGATGAAGTCGTACGATGTGTGGTCGAAATCGCCATGGAGTTTGTCGATTCCGCCAATCCATGCGTCGGCAATGCGTTGGGAGATCACTCGTCCTCGCTCCCAATCTGGATATCGCGAGGCAAGTTGAGTAAAGGTCAATCCAGGAAGGAGTTCGTACCAGAAGCTGCTGCCGGAGCTGCCATCTACGTTATTGAGCACCGTCCCTTCCCGGGGATTGAAGTATTGCGGCGTGAGCTCAACCCACCGACGCTTATCGATTCCGACCGCAGTTGCCCCGAGAATCGCCCCCAGGGCCCCAATGGCCTCGCCTGGCTTCCCCCTCGAATCTTCACCCCCGACGTAGGATGGCATTCCAAAACCTGGGACGGTGAGGTTCGAGACATGGGGAACTCGCCAGACCGACGGAAGATATTGTCCCTTCGCATTGAGGTCAAACGCCAGCCGATCGAAATCGACGGCGGTTTGTTTCCAGTTTCTCAGTGCGTACGGTGACGGACGGTCGGGAAGCAGGTCCACCCGCGAAATGGACGCCTGGGGCGTCGAAGTCTGAGCCCACGCAACCATCGGGAAAGCGCAGAACCCCACAATCGCGAACACCGACAGCATCATTCTGTGATCAGCGGTTCTCAACACGGGCCTCCAAGGCGTTCACGAGAGTGGAGAACGGAATTCGGGCAGCGAGAATGAAAGTGTCCCCGCCGCCATAGACGACGTAAAGCCACTCTTCGTGGACATAGGCGCCGCAAACAAAGACGACGTTGGCTACGCTATCGAGATAAGGCCCACGAACCTCGTAGGTGGTTTCTGGACGCATGACGTCATCCATTCGAGCGGCAACAAGGGTTTCCGGATGGGCGGGATCCCAGTTGTTAAAGTCATACAGGAACGCATCAAGGACGTATTTGCGCTGGTTGTCGCCATAGTAGTTGCCGGTGTGTTCGAGGGAGATGTACCGCCCTTCGCCGATCTTGATGGGCACCGCTCCGGCCCCGACCCAGCTCTTCTCATACTCTGCCGGATGAATGGCGCCATGGACGGGACCGTGATCCTTGAACGGACCGCAGGGCTCTTCCGCAGTGGCGATGTTTACTTGCCAAGTCCCGATATCGCCGATCATCGGTCGGTGCAGCATTACTACTTTGCCATCGATACGATCGGGGAAAAGGACACCGTCCTTGTTGCTCACCGAGTCGGTTGCCGTTCGGTCACCAAAGCCGTGGCCAGAGCCTTCGACAGGTCCCAGCTTGTTCCAATGCACCAAGTCATCCGAAGAGGCGATACACACCGATCCTCGCCACGCCTGAAGCGGATCGACGTGCTCAAAAGGCGTCACTCCGCAGTACACCATCCACCATTTCCCGTCTAGCTGCGAGACTCGGGGGTCCTCAACTCCTTGGTGATCGGCATCGCATATCGAGCCTCCTGGCTCCAAGACCGGGGTCTCGAACCGCAAGATGGGAGTGAGGTCAGGTTTGTGAATGGAAACGCCGATAAACGATCGCGTCCAAGGGTATCCAGGGTCCGTGGCCGGTCGTGCCCGATAGTGCAGAACCACGATTTCTTCCTGGACCACCTCCGGCCCAAGGAGGGCTCGAAACGCAGGAAGATTCTCCTCAGTCGGAGTGAGAAGCACCGCCGCCGTGTTGAAAGTGACCCCAGACTCCCACCAATTGATCGTTGGTGATAGGAGGGGTTGTCCGCCATGGAGGCGCTCGAAAGGCAGGTTGAAGGGCATGATATTCCAGAAAACCGTGGGACAGGAGGCCTTAGCGGCGAGCCGGCGCAGTGGATTCGCGCACCACCAGCGTCGTGGCCAGGCGATCGACGTGGGGAACGTCCTCACCTGAAATGACTTCTCTCAAACGCTGAATCGCGCGGTAGCCCAGTCGGGGGACCGACTGGGCTACGGCGGTGAGGGACGGGTGCATTTGGGCAGCCGTAATGGGGTCATCGAAGGTCACGACCGAAACGTCGTTCGGCACCGACAGTCCGAGATCACGTAAGCGACCCAGTACGGCCAGCGTCATCATGAAATCGCTGGAGACCACGGCGGTCGGAAAGTGATCGGGCGTTAGCCATTCGGCTAAACGATCTCGAAACTTCGCCGGATTTCGCTCGTGCGAAAGGCAAATCCACTCAGGGCGAACAACCATCTTACGCGCGCCAGTCATTTCGAGAAACGCCATGAGGCGCTCAAAGTGATCAGGAACCGTAGCGGTCAGCCCTACAAACCCAATGTCTTGATGGCCCAGTTCATGGAGGTGCTGCACGGCCGACTCCGTCCCGGCCGCATTGTCGGAGGAGATGGACGCGGCCGGACTCTCATCCAAAACCCCGGGAACGAGGACGACGGGAACACCAGCCGCATGAATGCTCTCGATGATGGTCGCGTCCGCGTAGTCGGGTCGGACAATCAGTAGCCCCTGGGCCCCTTTCACGTTCACCAGCTCAGTCCAGGTGTGGAGCGGAGCGGAGCGGAAGTGGACTTCGAGCAGGTACTCCGCGCAGGCTTCACGGATTCCTCGGAACAGGAGGTCGAGATAGTCTCCGCCCTGCCGTTCCTGATCCTCTGGCCAGTTCCACAAGACGCCGATCGTGGTCACGCTGTCGGCAGTCGGGTTCTTCCCCAACACTACCGTCCGACGCCCCTTTCCGCTGTCGATCAGGCCAGACCGAGATAACTCAGCCAACGCCTTGTCGACGGTAGCCCGGGCGACATCGTACTGTTTCGCGAGATCGACTCGGGTCGGCAGAGCGTCCCCAGGGCGCAAATCCGCGCGCTCGATCTGCCCCGTGATATCTGCAAGGATACGGTGGAACGGACTGTTTCGCCGGTCGTTGGAGTTCAGCATTGGGGGCTGTTGTTAGTGTGTCACAGGGAGCGACTTAGCCGCGCCCGAGCCGGAGAACATTGCAGGGTCAGGACGAGGAGTGTGGGGTTCGGCGGTGGCGATCTTCACCAGGAAGATCGCCCCGACCGCGAGAACCGCCGCCACCACGCCAATGATTGCTGGCATAGGGAGGGACTGTTTCATGGATTAATCGACGTCGCTGGTGTCGTCTCCAGGCGTAGAGGAGTTGCTCGCCTTGCCCGAGGAGTCTTCCTGTCGCAGGAACCAATCGAGGTCCATTCCGTTCTTGGGATTGGAGTTTCGCGCGCCATTTCCACTCCCACCGGTATATCCGCCGTTCAGGTCGTAGCGCAGGGCTCTGAACTGAGTGCCACGAAGCTTCTTGGCGTGGCCATCCATGAAGATCACGTTGAGGGCCAAATTATTCAACTGACCAACGGGATAGGAACCCCAGATGTGGTAGTTCGGATCGGTGCTCCAAGCAGCATATTCGTAGTGAACGATGTTTGCCGCTGGTCGCGAAGCCATCGAATCGTTGATCGGGCCACCGTTGAACCAGCCGGCTCCGCCAAACGCCTTTCGGTACATGAAAGAAACGCCCTTGGGGGCAGCCGTCTTCAGGGCATCGACAAACGACTGGATCGGAGTGCCGCACCAACCCTGTGGCTGGCCGACGTTGTTGGAGTCGGTCGCAAGCCAGAAGGGTGATTCGGCGCCGATCGAGCGGTAAATGTCTCCGTTCTTGGTGTAAGGCCCGGTCGTGAAGGCCCATCCGCCATTCGCCGTAAACCAGCCAAGGTTGGGAGCGCAGCCGCCGTCCTGACTGCCAGGGTCGGTGGTGCCGCCGGGGTAGCCCGCTGCGAGGGGGTTGGTCGTGTAAAGCGTCGGGTAGCAGTCGTCGAAGTCGTTGATGTAGATCTTCTCGGCCAGACCAATCTGCTTGGCATTGGAGAGGGATGCGACACTCTTCGCGGCTTTCTTTGCCTGAGCAAAGACTGGGAATAGGATTGCCGCGAGGATCGCGATGATGGCAATGACGACAAGAAGTTCGATGAGGGTGAAGGCACGTTTCAAAGTAGTTCGCTCCGTTGCAAATCAACACGCTCTTCAGCGGGTCGGCGTCCATTGTACGCGCAATTTCGGTCAAATGCCTACTCAAAAGTCAAAAAGACTGTTTATTGATTCAATAGACTAGGCAACTTTTATTCGGAGCATAATGTTTCAGTGACCGACCGTTGGGCGCTTGGCCCGTTTACAAAGCTCGACGCCTCGAATCCCGTGCTTGGGCCGAACGCGATCTCTCGGTGGGAGTGCGGATTTGCCGGAGACGTCGCTTGGGAAGAGAAGGATGTGTTTAATCCAGCGGCCGTCATGCGCGATGGAATCGTTCATCTTCTGTATCGAGCGGAAGACACGGTGGGCAAGCATCTTGGCACCTCCCGAATCGGGTTGGCCCTCAGCTCCGACGGCGTGACCTTTGTGCGCGAAGCCTCTCCCGTCCTATATCCATCACCCGATGCTCACGCCCATTACGAGTGGGAGGGCGGTTGTGAAGACCCTCGAGTGTGTTCGTCGCCGGATGGAACCTATGTGATGACTTACACCGCGTACGACGGCGACAAGGCCCGATTATGCGTTGCGACCTCCCACGACCTCCGGGCTTGGACCAAACATGGACTGGCATTCCCCCACATGCCGGGTCTGTGGAGCAAGTCCGGCTCGATCGTGTGCCGCGTGGAGGGCGAGCGGATGATCGCCACCCGATTAGCCGGCAAATTTTGGATGTACTGGGGGGAGTCGTATATTTTCGCCGCGACCTCCGACGACCTCATCCGATGGGAACCGGTGATCCACCCTGCCTTGGCGCGCCATCTGATTTCACCGGGCATGCCATCCGCGCCTGATCTGGGACCATCCTGGCACCCGTCCGAGATTGGCATCACCGTTTCCGAAAAGGAGGCCTTCGCGGCCGTCATTCGCCCGCGACCGGGACGTTTCGACAGCGCACTCGTCGAACCCGGCCCTCCCGCTGTCTTGACGGAGCACGGAATCGTGCTCCTGTATCACGGCAAAAATGCCACCGAGAGGGGCGATCCCACGCTTCCCTTTTCCACTTACGCAGTCGGTCAGCTATTGCTGGATCCTTGCGAGCCAACCTCGGTGCTAAGCCGACCGACCGAGCCCTTTCTCCTTCCCGACCAAGACTACGAGCTTATCGGACAAGTCGGAAACGTGTGTTTCGCCGAGGGGCTCGTACCGTTTGGCGACCGATGGCTACTCTATTACGGAACAGCCGACTCTAAGATTGCGGTTGCCTCTGCGCCTCGTTTCGTGGCGGCTGACCCACCCAACCTGGTCGATGTCGCTTAGCTGCACTGCAGAACCATCCACACGTCGTCAAAGTGAGCACGCGCGAGATCGGAGCGGCGAATCCAGAAGTAGAGTCTCCCAACGTCTCCCCACATGAAATCAGCGTCGTCGTCGCTATCGATCTGAAGAAGCAACCTCCAGTCGCTAGCGCCTTCCCGTATATCGGCCAGGCGCTCGTCACGGTACCCACGGCCGTCCCCAACGTAGATTCCTTGTGAGGCAAGCTGACATTCGACTTCCATGTGATCTCCTTGAATTGCGTCGGGATAACCCAGAAGATGATGTGAGGGTTCACCCACGTAAACCGAGTCGCGAAGATCGAAGTAGGCGTCAAATTGAGCTTCGGACAGGAGAGTCTCAATGAGTGGGGTTGAGTCCCCAGGGTACGTTCGAATGGGAACGATGCTCAATGGCTTTGCCGGAAAAAGTGCCTGCTCGTACAGGCCGATGGGAGCGGCCGCTGGGAATAGAGCATCTCGCGGCACGTCCCAATAGAACACCCGCCAACTCCCACGATCGGCCGGATCGAATCCCCAAGTCGACTGCTCCTGGTCGTAGAAAACCGACAGATAGCCCCGAGTCGGTAGTCCGGGCTCCCCCGCGATCACCGGGACCTCAGAAAGATCAATTTGGCAAATGAACGCCAGAGGACTCTCCTTGTAGCGCGGCCAAACGAACCCTTCCGGCACTAATGGCAGCCCACCGAGGCGCGCGAACGAGGAAGTTGGCGCGCCCTTAAGGTGGAAGCCAGCCGCCCGGAGGACGTCGAGTTGGGGGCGAATCTCCGCGAGTGGATCCCCGCCCCGACGCGAACTATGTCGGTCGTTATTGTCTTTGGAGGCACGCCTGCCAAAAAGCCGCGCAAAGAAAGACATCTCTGGTTTTAGTCTGCCACGTTTGCGCGCTCCAAGCGAAACAAATCCCGATAATCCTCAGCTCGCCGAACCGAGGATCATCGCGTTCAGCAGCATCTTGTACAACCCTGGCCACATCGCCCGGTCGGTCGGATCCGAGAAAAAGATTACGACATGGCCCCGGCCGATGGACGTGTCCTGGACCATGACGGTGCCAGCCAGCGCCTTCTCCGTTTCGTCCGGCCACTCCCAGCCGCTCAGCAGTTTCGTCACTTTATCATCTGCCGCGAGGGTAAGGACGCTCCCACCTTCCTTGCGTATTTGGTAGAAATTGCTTCCACCTACTGGAACAGCGATGGGAATCTTTCCGCCACCGGAAGGCGCCGGGTACCCATAACTCAAGAAGCTTCGTGGATCCAATTCCGCCTTGAAGAGCGATCCCGGAAGATCTTGGAATTCGCCCTTTACCGCGTCGAGACTCACGAATCCGGAACTGCCGAGCGCCCAGTTTGCCCCTTCGAGAACCACGAGACTTCCCCCGTTTTGCACCCACTCACGCAGCTTGGTCGAAGCGGTGACTCCGGCTCCACCGGGAACCACCAGAGTCGTGTACGACGAGAGATCACCGTTGAACGCATTGCTGGCCAGAGGAGTAAAGGGAAGTCGGAACACCCGGTCCATCAGGTACCAGATTCCTCCAACCGAGGCCAAGTTCTCACCATTACCGAATGCCACTCCGATCTTCGGGGGCTTCAAAGAGGAAATGGTCTCGCTTCCCGGACTGGTTCGAGTGCCTTCATCCGGATAGGCGGTGGTGAGCGGAACCAACGTCGAACCCCTAGGCTCAAGCGCCCTGCGAAGTTGTTCTTCGTAGCCCTCCTCATTTCGGTCGGCGAGAAACAAGAACGTCCCAGGGGCAAACTTTTTGCCACCGAGGCTCATCTCTTTGTTGCTGAACATCCCGCGCACACCTGCCGTGAGCGCATCGGCAACCGCCAACAGGTCATCCTGATCCCGATACTCAAGTGCGTAACCCACGGTTGACTTCTCGGACGACAACGTCTTGGGAAAAGCGGTTGTCGTCAGCACCGATGGCGTGGTTTCACACCAGTAAGCGCTGAGCCCATGGGCGTAAGGGAGCGACCACCCGGTCAGATCGTAGAACTCGGCGCCATCTGGTCCCGGATAAGTTTCCCCCTCGGGCGCCGATTTCTTTTTCTCAGTTTGCGCCTTTACGAATTCCGGTTCGAAGCTTTGTCCTGGTTCAAGCAGCGCCTTCGCCAAGGCTCCCTGGGGTTGGGCGATGTCAATCACCAACGATCCTGCAGGAAACTCTTGCTTGCCTCGCTTTCCGGTCCAATAGTCGTTCGCATCCGCTTGGGTGAAACCACTAGCCGCAAAAACCGAGCGAATACCCGCGTAGCCCAGCTGATCGTGGAGACGAGCGAGCGGTCGTGGGTCCGGCGCGGTGACCACGACCCGTTGGAACTTGCCGGCTGCCTTCCCCGAGATCACTCGCTTCTTGAACTCAGAGTAGCTGGAGACAAGCTCCTGAGCGTGGTCGGCAGACGTCTCCACGACGGCCAGCGCCGACGTGAAGTGCTTCGCCACACCCTGGCGAAGAGTCAGGATCGAACCATCCTCCCGACGATGGGCCAGCACTCGACCACCGTCTGTCTCGTGAGTCATGCCGATTGCGCCGGTGAGCGTGTTCGACGAGTCGATATAGCCGGGATAGTAAAGGTCAAACGTGTCCTTCACAAAGTAGGAGAACCCGTTTTGTTCGAATGCCTTGCCGGTGGCTCGCCCGAAGATTTCCGTCCACTTCGCATTCCGATCACGATCCACGTTCGGGTTCACCGACATGGGTTCCGGCGGGAAGAAGTAGGACGAGACCTGCCCGTGCTGATCGATATAGACCTGCGGATTCCAGCGGAGCATCTCCGCGAATTCCTGCCTTGTTTCATCCTGGCTAAAGGCGACTCGGTCACGATTCATATCGAACCGGTAGTGGTTCAGGCGCCCGAAGATCGCTCTCGGCTCGATCGCTTCAAATGCCTGGGGGTCCGGCGAACCCACCGCTACCGAGTTGTAGTACACCGCGTACCGCTCATGCCCGTCTGGGTTGTAGACCGGATTCAATACGACTACCGCGTTGTCTAGCGCATGTGTGATTCGGGGAGAGCGGCTGGCGACCAGGGTGTAGGTCGTCCACATAGCGGACTCAAAGGAAGCCGTTTCGTCGCCATGGATGCACTCGTTGATCCATACGATCGGCACCGTGCGGCTAGGATCGCCCTTTCCTTCGGCCAGCGCCTGATGCTCTTTCTGTATCGCGTCAAGACGGGAGATGTTTTTCGGAGTCCCCATCACGAACAGCCGAAGTGGACGCCCCTCTGCCGTGCGACCGTACTCCACCACATGAACCCGATCCTTCGCCTTGTTGGCGATAGCCAGAAGGACTGCCTCTTGGTCCCGAAAATTGGTCGTCCGCTCGCCTGGACCGTAACGCAGAATCGACTCTGGTTTCGGAATCGATGTGTCGTAAGGGCCTTCCGAATAGAAATCAAACGGCTTTGCGGAGACTAAAACGCCGGCAAGCAACGAAAGAAGCATGCGAACAAGTGTAGCCGAGCTGTCAACACTGTATTTTCACCAGCTTCGTGCCGATAGATAAATCCATACGGCGAAACGGAACGCCAAATAGAGGTTAACGCTCAGCGAATGTCATACGGTAAGCGAGGATTGAAGGGAGAAAAGGCAGTCGGCATCAGTGTCGCCGCCGAGATCACCGGCGTGGAAGTCTACACGTTGCGGTACTGGGAGAAGGAGTTCATCGATTTCCTTCAACCCATCCGCACGGATGGCGGCCAACGTCGATATCGCCCCCAGGACATTCGAATCGTTTTTTCGATCAAGCGGCTCCTGCGAGACGAGATGTTCAGCATTGCTGGCGCTCGTAAGCACCTGGAGCGAGAATTCGGACAGGAAGCAGCATGACTCACCCCGCCGCCTCAGAAGCAAGAATCGCTCTCAAGGCCCTAAAGTCGACCGACGCCCAAGACATCCTCGCCCGGGCTCTAGCGGCAGAACCGAACAATCCCGACCTGGTCTGCGAACAGGCGCATCTCGGACTCTTCATTCAGCAGGAATCCGAATCCGTCAAGCTTCTGCCCAAGGCAGTTGGCGGACTCCGCTACGCCGAGCTTGAGCAGAACCTCGCCGAATACTTCTTCTGCGTCCATCAAGCGGGCGGCAGGCTCTCAAAAGATGAAGCAGCCCTCGTCAACCGCCTTAAGCCCGACCCCTCTCGCGTCGGCATCAAGATTTCTGCTTGTCTGATCGTCAAGAACGAAGAGAAGCACCTCGCGACGTGCCTCGAAAGCATCAAGGACCTCGTCGATGAGATCGTCGTTATCGACACCGGATCCACCGACCGCACGGTCGCAATCGCCGAAGAGTACGGGGCAAAGCTCGGCTACTTCGAGTGGTGTCAGGACTTTGCCGCAGCTCGGAACGCCTCTCTCAAATTAGCTACTGGCAACTGGATCCTCTGGATCGACGCGGACGAAGAGATCACGCCTCGAAGCGCCAAGGCCTTCCGAGAAGCCTCGATCCGACCGCAGTTCGGCGGCTACAACATCGAAATCGTAAACTTTGTGGACGACCGCGAAGGTGGCAACACCTTTGTCCACTGTCCGATTCGACTTTTCCGCAACCTTCCCGGAATCGAGTTCGTGGGTTCCGTGCACGAGCAGGTCGTTCAATCAATCGACAAGCTAGGCCTGCCTTGGGCACGTCTGGACAACGCTCAGATCCTCCACTCCGGCTATCGACCCTCTGAGGTCGAGGCCAAGGGCAAACAGGAGCGCACGGTCACGATGATCGAAGCGGCCCTTGAAGAGAATCCCGAAGACGGGTTCCAGTGGTTTAACCTTGCCAACGCACTCACTATCGCTCGTGACTACGAGCGAGCGGCAGTTGCCGCAAAAGAGGCGATTCGCCTCTCGCCCGATTGCAGTCACACGTTCGGACAACTCGCCTATCAGCTCCTGGCCCTCGGATATGGTTCCAGCGGACGCCTCGCGGAGTCTCTCAAGGCTTGCGATGAGGCAGATGCAGCGGAATGCGGCGGAATGCTCATCGAATTTGAGCGGGCTCAGACCCTTCTCAAACTGGGTCGTCACCACGAAGCGCTCGACGCGATTGATCGCAGTCTCGTCGCTCAGTGGACTCCAGGTCAGTCTGGCGACCGCGGCATCGAGACGCACAAACGATTTATCGTCAGGGGGCAGATTCTTGCCCTGCTGGGAAGGCATGCGGAGGCGCTCGACATGTTCGACACCGCCCTTCGTGTCGATCCGGCCTACGGCCCTTGCCTTTACTGCAAGGCCGCCACGTTGGAAAACCTCGAACGGTTCGATGAAGCAGCCGAGTGCTACCGACTGGCGGGCAACGATGCCGAAATCCGCAACACGACGCTGAAAGGCGAAGCCCGCTGCCATCTCGAACTCGACAATCTGGAGACAGCCAGAGATCGATTCCGCGAAGCCTGGACGGAGACTCCCCAGGACTCCGAGGCATGGGTCGGCTGGTGCGACGCTTGCGCAAACCTCGGCGATGGCCCCGGATTGCTTTCCGCGTACGAAGCTCAAGCTAAGGTTGCGGAACCAACCGTCGGCATTCTCATCAATTGGGCCCGAACGCTAGCTCAAGGCGGACAGAGTGAGCGAGCGCTCCAACTCTATTCAGAGGCGATCCAGCGCGACCCGGAAAACTCGAACGCCTACTTCAACTGCGGAGATCTGCTCTACAGCATGGGTTACATGCACGATGCGGCTCACCTCTACGAAAGTGGCCTCCGCTTTGACCCGGAGAACGCGGATGCCTGGTTCACGCTCGGCAACAGCCTCGCCAAATTGGGAATCATCGAAGGCGCCGTCATCAGTTACGAACGCACACTGCAGATTCGCCCCGATCATCTTCCGGCAAGGCACAACCTCGAACAGGTTGCCGCTTAAACCCTAGGGTTGTGGGCGCCGACGAGAATGACCGGAGCCACGAGTTCGCAAGACTCGTAGCTCCGGTCAATTTTTGATGATCGTCAGCCCTTCTTAAACTCGAACTTAGCCCCTTCCATTGCCTTGAACTTTGTTCGCTGATCGTCGGTGAGGACCTTGTCCAGGGCAGCCTTCAGCTCTGCCTGAAGCTTTGCAAATAGCACTTGGGGATCGTCTCCGCCACCCCCGCCGAAAGACTCCCTCATCTTCTTGTTGTTGTCATCCTGGGCCGCCTTGATCTTGGTCTTCTGATCGTCGGTGATGGCAAGGTCCTTAGCGATCGCCGCATTCGTGATCGCGGAGGCTCCATTGAACTGCACAAACAACTGCTTCAGACGGCTGTTTTGGTCATCGGTAAGAACCTTGGCAACTTCGCCGTCGTATTTGGTGTTGACCTTGTCGACCGCTGCCTGGACTCCTTCGAAGTCCCCATTGGCGCCCTGAAAAGCCTCTTGAAGCTCGGCTTGGAGTTTCTCCACGAGTCCGTCCACCTTACTATTGACGTCGGCCGACGTTTTCAATTCGGTGCGCACCTCATCGAACAAGGACAAGGTCAGCATTGTCCGACCCGCGAAAGGGCTTGGACGTCGAAGGAAGTCCCCCTGTGCATTGGCCATCATCGCCATCGCGGTAAGGGTTAAGACCCAGAGAAGTCGTTTAATCATGAAAAGCCTCCGTTGGCGCATTGTCGCGTCTTTACCGTTAAATTCTATACCAATGGTATTGAAACAAAGGAGGATTTCGTCATGATCGTTCCGCGCTACGGACAAAAAAAGGGGGGCCATCGCGCGAATTCCGATGGCCCACCTTGAGCGGAGTGTGACTTAACCGTTAGAGGTCGCGCGTTTGTTGAACGCCTCGTTAATTGCCTCTAGATTCTTGACCACGATGCTGTGAATTACTTTCTTCACGAGCGGACCGAGGGTTGGCACGTTGTACTCGTAGTCGAGCGTTTGATCGAATCGAGTCCCGCCATTTTCTTCGCGGAACGACCAGGTTCCCTCAAGTCGATCGTAGTCGCCCTGGAGCTGACGGAACTTGCTGGCGTGAGCCTCATCATCCCAGATCTCTTCCTGGCGCCAACGGACCTTGAGTCCGAACGTTGGGACGACGCCCACCCAATCGGCAACGAGTCGTGGCCCGTCTTTTTCGACGGGAGTCACGGAGACTACTTCCTTCATGTATTCGGGATACGCCTCGCTTTGCTTTGCGATGGCATAGACCTTTTCGAGCGGAGCTTCAATCCAGACGGATGTTTCGACAGTTGGCATAGCCGGTGGGTCACAATCTACCTTGCGGCGACCCTCAAGCGTGTCCTCTTTAGGGCTCTCAGCCGCGATCACCCCTGCAATGTCAACGATGCGCGCACTCATTCTCGAAGAACCGGGACGATTGTCTCTCCGTCAGGTGGCGATTCCAGAACCGGGACCAGGTGAAGTCCTCATCCGCGTCATGGCTGCCACGACCTGCGGGACAGACTTAAAGGCGTTCGTTCGCGGCCATCCCCAGATCCCGATGCCGGGAGTTTTCGGGCATGAATACAGCGGCGTCGTAGAGAAAGCAGGCGAGGGCTCTTCGTTCAAGCCTGGGGACGCGGTAATGGGAGTCCACTCTGCCCCGTGCCAAGCATGCTACTGGTGCACTAGGGGACAAGAAAACCTGTGCGATAGCATCATGGCTACCAAAGTGCTCGGGAGCTACGCGGAGTTCTTGCTGGTTCCCGAGCGCATCGCCAAGCTGAATCTCTTCTCTAAGCCCGACCACCTTTCATTCGAGCAGGCGTCTCTTCTGGAACCGTTGGCGTGCGTGGCTCAGGGCGTCTCCATGCTCCCGGTGCAAAAAGACAGTTCAGTGCTTGTGATCGGTCCTGGAGCGATCGGACTGATGTTTGTCGGAGCCCTCAAGATAAAGGGAGTCGAGAACGTGGTCCTGGCCGGACGGAACGAAACTCGACTCGCCGCCGGAGCCTCCCTCGGCGCCGAAACCGTCAAGGTCGACCAGATCGAGAAATTCGAAGGACGGGGGTTCGACTACGTCGTCGAATGCACCGGCCAAGTGTCGGTGTGGGAATCGAGTGTGGACTATGCGCGGCGAGGAGCCTCTGTCCTGTTGTTCGGCGGACCTCCGGGAGGAACCAGGGCCTCTTTCGACACCCACCGGCTGCATTACGACGAGATCACCCTCCTCTCCCCATTCCACTTCGGCACCCAGGCCGTACGGACCGCTCGTGAATGGCTCATCGACCCTAGGCTGGATCTGTCGGCCCTTCTATCCGGAGATCGAAAACTGGAAGAGGGAGACCAAGTATTTGCCGACCTCAAGGCCGGCCTCGGCATCAAGTACGTCTTTAGACCGTAAACAAACTCTGTATGGATACCAATCGCGTCGCGCGTTATGTGGGTGGTGGTCAGGTGGCCATCGTTCAAGAAGAAGCTCCCGTTTGCCCGGAGGGCGGTCTGCTGGTTCAGACGCTAGCCAGTGGCCTTTGCTCGGGAGAGCTCATGGACTGGTACATGGAAAAAAAGGCGCCCCACGTGCTCGGTCACGAGGTGTGTGCGCGCGTCGTCGAGTCCCAGGATCCTCGGTTCCCAGTCGGAACCACCGTGTTCCCTCACCACCATGCCCCTTGCCTCCGGTGTGAATTCTGTGAGAACGGTCGATTTGTCCACTGTGAGCAGTGGCGACGGACGAAGTTGGTTCCGGGAGGAATGGCGGAAACCTTTGGAGTTCCGGCGGGCAACCTGAACGATACGCTCGTGGTAGACGGTCTCCGGCCGGTTGATGCCGCGCTCATCGAACCTTTGGCCTGCGTGATGAAGTCCTTACGGTTTGCCGGGGTCCAAGAATCAGACCGCGCCGCCGTCGTCGGCTTAGGCGTGATGGGGTTGATGCACATGTTGATCCTGCCCCGCACCGCATGGGCTTACGACCTCAATCCGAGTCGAATCGAGTGGGCGCAAGGCCATGGCTTGAAAGCGTCAACTCCTGACGAAGCAACGGTCGCTGACATCGTGTTCGTCTGTCCCGGGAGTCAGGTGGCCTTTGACTTCGCACTCTCGATCATCGCTCCCGAGGGAACGATTGTGATGTTCGCACCGCTCGGCCCTGGACAGGACCTCAAGGTCCCCCAGAGCGCCTACTTTAACGACATCACGATCAAGAACTCGTATTCCTGTGGACCCAATGACACGAAGCTTGCCTACGAGGCACTCAAAGCGGGCACAGTCAAAGCGGAGCAGGTGGTCAGCAATTTTATCGGGATAGAAGAGCTCCCGACGGCGTATGGATCGATGAAACGTGGCGAGATTCTCAAGCCAATGGTTATATTTGAGTGAGCCTCGGAACTAAGTCGGTCGTCTATGCTCCTACTTGGGTAGAGCGATTGAGCCGATAGAACCCATAGCCAGCTCTCGAACGTCCGAACTTCGCGCATGATTTCACTTCTGGCCGCTGCCCTTGTCTTAGGATCCTCGTCGTCCACGCCCGAAAGTCGGGTGGATCGGGTCGTGGACGCGGCGTGGGCAGCTTCGGACCAGATTGCCCAGGTGAAGGACGACCCAACGGCAACTGCGGAAAAGAAGCACCAGGCCGAACTCCAAGACGATCGCGAGATCGGCAAAAAGGCCGCCGCCGAAGTCGATAAGTCCGAGAAGCCAAGCGACGATAAGGTTTCGACCGAGCGGGTGCAACGAATTGGAAAGGTGTTGGCCACTCTCGCGAACCAACTCCACACGATCGCATCCTACGGAGACGGCCGACTTAACACCTTCGACTACCAGTTCAAGCTAATTAAGGGCAAGGACGTCAACGCCTTTTCGCTCCCCGGTGGCTACATCTACGTTTACGACGGTCTGGTGAGCTACATCGAGAGCGATGACGAACTCGCCGGCATCTTGGCCCACGAGATATCTCACGCCAAGTTTCGCCACATCGCTACCATCACCCACCAGCAGGCTAATCTCGACAAGATTGCCCTTCCGCTCGTGCTCCTATCAATTTTGACCGGTGGCGCGGCGGCAATCATGCCAGCGCTCACAACCCGAGGTCTGCTCCAAACCGCCGAAGGCAGTGGATGGAGCGTGCAAGCGGAGACCGCCGCCGACTTTGGCGGGCTTCAGATCCTGGAAAAGAGCCAGTGGAATGCAACTGGCCTCCTCACCACAATGGAGAGACTGGCAACTGACGAGCGATTCAACCCGCTCATCAAAGACTTGGGCATCTTCCGAACTCACCCGCCCAGCCGAGAGCGCGCGGAAGCCCTGATTCAGCGTATGGGAGAAGCGAACATCCCCATTCAACGCAGCAAAGTCACCACCAGTTTTCGAGCGACTGCGCTCCCTCAGCCGGATGGCACTATCGAACTCAAGTTCGGCAAGGCCCACCTCGTCAGCTTTGCCGGCGTAGGCGCCGATGCCCGCGCGCAAACCGCCGCGGATCGCCTCAACGAATTCTTCGACTCGTCGCCCGGAATCTTCCAGGTCTCGAGTTCCGCCGATGGTTGGGTCTACGGCCGCAGCCGACCGTTGATCAAGGTGACCCCCGACGACGCGATCGCCGCAAAGACAACGCTCACCTCGCTACAAGGCGCAGCTGTCGCCAACATCAAGCGCAGCCTGTACACGCTCGGCTACAAGACCTGGGAAGGCCAGTAAGCCGCAATTCCATCGGACTCTTTCAGGTTCAAAAACCCTCTCCCCTTCCCCTTTCCCTTTATGAAAGGGCGGGGGAACCGATTCATTGGTGGGCCTTGCCTCGATACAAGGATGTGGTAACCCACGAGTCGATTACGGCCTTGTCGGTTTGCCGTGGGGTTCGAAAGGTCGTTATGCTGCGGAATCCATAAACGACTTGATGCATGCCCTCGACAAGCGGTCGAGTAACGCGTACCCTCAACCCTGGATGAGGTGCTTTGCTTCGTCCGTATTCGCATTGAGGTGCACGATCGCCATCAAGGCTCGGGTCATCCCGGCCGGATTCGCATGCTGCACCACGTTTCGCCCATAAACAATGCCCCGGACGCCCTGCTGCATCAGCAGCCAGGTTCGTCTCAAAATATCGTCGTCGGACGCCTTCCCGCCACCCCGGACTAGGACAGGCGCCCCACCGGCGATTTCGACCACCCGGTGGTAGTCCGAAACCTCGTTCGTCGGATCCGCCTTAATCACATCGGCGCCAAGCTCGACCGCCTGTCTCACAAGCGGAAGAATCTTGTCGATATCACCATCCACCATGTAGCCGCCCGCCTTCGAGTTCTCCTGCATGACCAGAGGCTCGACCATCAACGGCATCCCGTACCGCTCACAAATGGGCTTCAGCCTTGAAATATTTCGCACACATTGGTGGTGCAGGTCGGGCTGATCCGGCAGCATTAAGAGGTTGACGACGACGCACGCTGCGTCAAGACGAACTGCCTGTTCCACCGCCTCGTCCACGACTTCGCTGAACAAAACCCGGGGCAAGACTGGATTGTAGGGGTTCGCGACGTCAGTCCGAACAACCAAAGCTGGCTTGTGCTTGCCCGGGATCGACTGAAGATGGTGTGCGCTGCCTAGCGGCAGTTGGATCGCATCCGGCCCTGCGTCAACGATCGTGTGGACCGCCTTACGTATGTTTTCAATCCCGTCCAGAAAGGATCGTTCGTTGAAAAAACCGTGGTCGATCGCCACGTCAAAACATTTTCCGTCGGTGGCGAAGAGTCGATTCAGGCGCGGTAGAGACATAGTTGGCAGGGTCACTTTCCCTTTCCGGACGATACCCAAATCAAAGAAATGACGACGGAATCTTAGGGCGAAGCGCTCACCCCTAGTATTGGGAGGCAAATACTTACTAGAATGCGTTTACTATCGTCCGATCGATAAGACACGATCGGCTTGCTGTTTTTTTACGTGACAAGTTCACGTTATTGATTTTCGGCCGCGTTTTGGCGGGACCAATTAAGGAGAGAGAGCTTGGCTATTACACTTAGAGACATCGCACGTCACGTGAACCTGTCGCATGCGACGGTCTCGTTCGTCCTCAACGACCGTCGCGACGTGGCCATCCCTGAGACGACGCGACTGCGAGTGATGGAGGCAGCCAAGGAGCTGGGCTACCATCCCAATCGGGCCGCCAGAGCACTCGTGATGGGACGGACTCGTGTCATCGGCGTCTGGACTCCGCCCCTTGAGTCGTCCTACCTTCAGAAGACGTTCCAGGGACTGACTGACAAATTTCGGCAGTCGGGCTTCGACTCACTCTACTGCACCCACTCTCCCGAGTTCCTATCACGCCCCTTTGAGTGGCCAGTCGACGGCATCGTTTTCGTAGAAGGATCCGAGGATCGTCAGGCGGAGCCGTTCCCGGACGGCGTTCCGCTCGTGATGGTTGGGTCGAACCTCTCGTCCGGAGTCGATCAAGTCAATATCGACCTCACGACGGGAACGACCGAGGCAGTCATGCATCTTCTCGAGTCTGGTCGATCTCACATCGTCTGCATCTCGGGAGAACGGGATCAGGGTGAGGGGACCGTCGCCCACACCTACCAAAAGATCATCAATTCTGCGGGTCATCCGGCACGCTGTTTTTCGACGCCTGACGGTACTTGTTTCGAATTACTGCACAAAGTAACCGAATTCTTAAAAACGGTGGATAAAGTTGATGGCGTCCTGTGCAGTTCCGATAAATTGACTCTCGTGACGCGACGCGCCCTTGCCAATCTGGGACGAACCGTTCCAACCGATGCCGCGCTCGTCGGCTTCGATTACTCAGAATTGTCCGAGGTTCAAACCCCCAGCCTCAGCGCCATCGAGATCCCGGTTGCCGAGGTCGTGGTACTGGCGAGCGAAATGCTCCTCGCACGTCTCTCCAACCCGCAGTTGGAATATCGCCGTGAAACGGTCAAGACAAGCCTCCGGGTCCTTCAGTCTTCGTCCGAATCCGCTCCGATCTCCTTCGAGAATCGCACTACGCTTCGTTAGTGGAATGGAGGACGTCTACCGCCCGACAGAGACGTCCTCTTTCCTTCTACCGTCCCTCACAACTATCCCTGCCTCAAACGTGTCCCCGAACAGTTCGGTCAGCACTCGCGACGTCGTTTGGCTTCGGCCAGGGGGGTAAAGCGAAATGCAAAGCCGATTCTCAGCTCGCGTGAGGGCGACGTACAGAACGCGCAACTCTTCCTCATAATCTCTATCTTTCTTCTTCGAAGCCAGGATCTTATGCGCGAGTGAAGCCTCGGAGCCGAACTTGGTCACTACCATTCCCAATCGTGGTTCGATCACCACATCCTGGGCGCTTCGAGTCAGGGCTTTATCGGTCTGGCACACGATCACCGTCTTAAATTCCAAGCCTTTCGACTTGTGTACCGTCATGATCGTCGCGACGTCGGCGTCTTCTTCTCCTGCCGGGGCATCGCCCTCCTTGTGCCGCAAATCCTGAATCTCGCGAATCCGTTCGGCATATTCCAGCGGTCCGAGTTCTGGCTCTTGAGTCGCGAGCGATAACAGTTTGCGGGCGTTGGCGAGCAACTGCATCGAATCGGATCGGCGAGCGAGCGCAGGTAGATAAGACGACTTCGCGAAGATCTCAGAAAGCACCTCCCACGCGGAAAGGCGGTCGGCATACTTGCACATCGGCCGGTACCACGAGAGGAACGCTTCGAGTATTGGCTGATCTCCTTCTACCGGCGGGACGAATTCACCCAGCCGCTGGGCCACGTCCGGGTCCTTCCCCAGCAAGATGATCGAATCGAGGGAGAGCCCGACCATGGGGCTGCGTAAGCAGGAAAGCAACGCAAAATCGTCGTCGGGATCCGCCACCGCTCGGAGTGCGTTCGCAAGGTCTCTCACCTCGATTCGGGTGTAAAAGCGCTCCGTGCCACCGGCAATACGAGCCTCGATGTTGACCTGGTCAAGAGCGCCTTTAACCGCGATGGCTCCGGCGCCGTCCCTTACTAAGAATGAGAGATCGCCGACTTTCATCCCGCCATCGACCAGCTCTCGGGCGAATCGGGCCACCGCCGAGATGTCCTTCGGTTCCTGTCGCCAGATCTCGACACCGGTAAAGTCGCGCGTCGTGTCGTCGTTGAAGTCGAGCACCTGACTCGGTGCGTTCATCGGGACGTAGTCCTTCGACCAGAGGTTGCCGAACACGACGTCGACAAAGTTGAGAATTCCCGCCCGAGACCGATAGTTGCGCGTCAGCCGCTTCGCCGCGACGCCTTCCGCGCGCTTGCGAAAGAGGTCGACGTCGGCTTGCCGGAACCCGTAGATGGACTGCTGGGCGTCACCCACCATCATCACGGTCCGAGACTCAAGCTTGTCCAATAACTTGTATTGCACGGGATTGACGTCCTGTGCCTCGTCGACCATAACGACCTGATACTGCTTTTGAACCCGCTCTCGGGTCACCAACGAGTTCTCCAGAAGCCGAACAGCGCGAGACTCCAGCGACGTGAAATCGAGAGCCTGGAGTCGTTGGAACTCCCGCTCCAGCCGCCACCAAGCCGCCGTCGCTAGCTGGACCAATCCGCAGGTGTGGGCAAGGGCCTGCTCCTCCGCTTCTGGGTCCGCCTTCCCCTTGAGGTAGGCCGGGGGACGCGTATCGATCTGCTTGTAGGCGAGCACCAGGCGCTCCTGCATCGTACTTGCGTCGACATGGCTGTAGGCATATCGCACCGGCTCTGGTTGGGTGAGGAGCAAGCGAGACTCCCAATGGTCTCGTAGGGCTCGTGGGCTCTGATGCCAAGCCACAATGTCTTCTCGTGACTCACCTGAGCCACGAAGGTCGGCCAAGACGCGACTCACCGCCCCCTCGAGCCTCGCGTAGGGACCTCTATTCTCACCAAACGCTTGGGTCTTCCCAGCCAAGAATGAGACAAGTTCTTCTGCGTTAGGCTCTTCTTCAAGAGGCGAGGCAAGAGCTTCACGAATGCACTGGGTCACTAACCTTGAGGTGTGAGAATCAGACAGGATCTCGAAATTCGGGTCGAGCCCTGCCTCCAATGAGTTCTCCCGCAAGAGGCGCTCGCAGAAAGAGTGGATTGTCTGAATTGGCCCCGTTTCGGCGATCTGCGCCGCCTCGTCCAGCCCTCGCTCCCGCAGCGACTGAACGATGCGTCGCTTCATTTCGGCAGCTGCTTTCTTCGTGAACGTGATTGTGAGGATCTGATCCGGCTGAAGCCCTTGTTCCTCTACGTGGCGAAGATAGCGCGCGACGAGCACCCGAGTCTTCCCCGCCCCCGCGGCCGCCGTCACCACCAAGTTGGTGTCCGACGCCGCGATCACCTGCTGCTGTTCAAGAGACCACTCCATCTTTTCAGACATCTCCGGTCTCCTCATCCAAGCCAAACGGCGAATCTTCTTCCCCGAACCCCTTGGACCGTCGACACAACTCGCCGTAGTCGCACATCTCGCAGTGGTCACCTTTGGTCGCGTCGATCTGACCTTCCTGGATTCGGCCAACCGCCTTGCGCAGGGCTGCCTTTACCGCGTCAAAAAAGATCTGCTTGGAGAGCGCAGGATCGTCGGTGGTGGAAAGATCCTTCACTTCGAGTCCGTCTCGGACTTGCGCCGTCACCGGTCTTGTTCCCGAGCGAGATAGGAGGTAGAGACTCCGCTTGCTCCCGGTTCCATCGATTTCCAGGGCGCCTTCTCGCCCTTTCTCATGCAGGGCCAAAAAGTGGATCCCTAGGAACAGCTTTTCGGGATCGGTCAGTTCGGATGGATCCTTCACGCCTCCACCATAAAGATGGAGGACCGACGTGTTGTCCATTCGGGAAAAAGCGGGAACCACTCCCGCGATGCGGACCCCACCCGGCAACGTGTCCCGAAGGCCATGGGTGCCAAACCCAACGTTCATCAGAGTCGAACCTGAATCCTTGGCCCAATGCTCCCGGGAAGCGAACTCGCGCTTCACCCAATCCCGGATGAGCCGACGTCCACCCGAACTGAGAAGCTGCATCTCCCATTCGGGAACGTCTGAGTACATGGAGTCGAGTTCCGCATCGAGGGCCTGAATCAGGGCCGACTCGGCTTGCGCCATATTCATTTGCGTGGGCAACGTTGCCGCTTGAGGGAGCTTCCTCAGTGCGTACCAACGAGCGCCTCGACGCTTAGGACGCAGTTTCAGTCGGTAGCGGGAGACCTCCATGAAGGGGCAGATCAGAGCGTCGCGAAGTTCTTCTGGTCGGAAGGCGGTCGCCGGTGCAGGAATAAGGGTGTCGCGCCCTTCTTGAGTTTTGAGTTCCAGCGGAAGTGGCTGCTCTCTGCCTCCGTCCATCGCCTCCCGGAGAGCCAGATCGGCAGCTGACTCGCACTTATCAAGAACGGGGGCAAGCGATGAACGAGGATGATCCAGCTTTGGCACCGTGCCCAGCGCCTCCTCCACCTTGTCCAGGTAGTAGGCGGGGATGTTGTCTCGTTCGTCGTCAGTGAGGGGATAGCTAAAGACGATCCTCGCCTGAGGCGCAGCGCAAACGCGATAGAACTCGTCTCGTTCGGCGCGGGCAATGTCGACTGAGGTTTGCAATTTGGGCCAATCCGGTCGCAAGTCGGAGATTTCACTGCGCTCGTCGTCGGTGAGAATCGGATCTTCTGAACGTCGGCGTGGGAACACCCCTTCCAGCATTCCCAGCACATGCAGACTCTGAACCGGGCCGAGGATATCGGTGTTAGAAGCCACCGTGACTCCAAAGTCGTTCATGGGAATGCTGACGTCGGCCGCTTCCCAGATCCTTTCGCAGACATCCACAAACCGCGAAAGGGTCATCGGCATGGGATCGATGGCTTGATCCACGGTGGCAAAACTCGCCAGCACTCGCTGAAGTTGGTTCTGGGCTCGGCGGTCTCGGTCGCTCGAATAGGAGTCGGCCGCACTGAGGGTTTCGTGCCACGGAAGCACCCCAATCAACGTGCGCAGACGTTCGGTCCACTCAGCAATCGTCGCCGAAGACTCCAGTGACTCCTTTCTCCAAGCCAAGACTTTGACCAGCCAGGGGAACGTCTCCTCGTGAAGTTCACTCCAGGTCTGCAGAGTCGTCCACTGACTCGCCCGAGTCCGATGAGCCTCCCGGATCTGGGAATCCAACTCGCCCTTTTGACTCAAGCCGAGGCTTAGATAGCTGCTTCGTACGATGGGAGCGATCCTCCGCACATCGTTCGAAGCGCAGAACTTTAGCGCAGTCAGCGTGAGCCGGGCGAAGGCGTTCGTCAACAGCGGCGCCCTTCTCGCCATGCGCACGGGAACGCCCAATCGCTTCGAGGCGATTTCAATGAGCGGCGCATAGGTCTCTAGGTTGCGCACGAAAATCGCGGATTCGTGCAGTTCACCGAACTCAAGGCATCCTCGGAGTGCCCATTCAACCTCCGCCAACGGGTCCGCTGCGCTCATGATCTGGGACTCGATCGGAGCGCCCCCATGTTCGGGGACGGTGAACAGATTGCGGGCCAGGCGGTTTGCGTCGCCCATTTCGATCATCGTGCCCCCGAAGCGCTCGATCATGCGCCGCGCCCCCGCGAACAACGGAGCACCGGTCGCGTGTCGATCCACGACCACCGTGACCTCGGTGCCACCCTCCGCCATCCACTTGATCCACTCCACCCGCATCGGGTTGTCCTCACTTCCAACGAAGACGAGAAGGCGATCGAGGGTCGCGTCATGCTCGACGGCGCCATCCAAGCAGTTGGCAATCTGGGCGCCGTGGGTTTGGCGACCAACCGCATACAGAATCTCCTCGACCTTCTTGGAGATCAACCCCAGGTCGGCGAGCTTACGACCCAAGCGGGGATTGACGAGTTCGCCGAGTCGCGCGAACTCCTCGCGATCGATGCCCCACTCTCGGAGTTCCTTGATCGTCGACCAGAGGCTTTCGTGAAGTCCCGCGAAGTGACGCGTCCTCCAGAACGGAGAGTCGTCTTCCAAATCGGCAGCTACCTGGGCGGTCGCGGCGATGCACTGGCCCTGCTGAGCGAGCGGAGTGACCTCCTCGCCACACATCTCGAGGGTCTGGCGAACGAGCTCCCCGAACGGTTTGACCTCGATGAGGGTGTCTTCGCCGATAATCTCGGCGCACGCCGGCAAAAGGGAATCGGAAAACGCAGTGACGACACCTTCTCGGTGTCTCATGAAGTCACGAACGATCGGGTTGAGGCTGGTGGGACCGGGAATCGCGCTGAGAATCCTGATCCGTCCGTTACCCATCAACACATCAGTGTATCATCCTCTCAGTGAAACCAACGGTTTGGACATCCCGACGAAAGGCGTTGGGCAACCTCATACCATCCCTCGTCTGGTTTTTCCCCGCCGTGGCAGGTTTGGCCATCATGGCGACGACCCGACAACTTTTGGGTACCGGCCTTTGGCTCTTGATCGCATCCACGATTCTTGGCTGGATCGCCCTCGATTTCTTCGGATTCTTCGAGAATCCTCACATGCAGAAGGAGCTCACCGCGATCCTAACCGACCGAGGCGAGATCCCGGTCGCCGGCAGCGCTTTCGTCGGCTTTGCCACCCCGAAGTATCACGGCCTGCTCGACGCCCACGAAGACGTCGGGTACTTGCAGATTCTCCCCGACCGCCTCGTGTTTCTTTCAGAGATTCGCACGATCGAGTTCCAGCACCATGAGGTGCGCCGCGTCCGTTACCGGGCCAACGTCCACACCATGCTGCTGCTCGGCCGTTGGGTCAGCGTCGAAGGCGAATCCGGCGGCAAACCCATCCGTCTACTCATCGAACCCCGCAACCACCCGACGATGCTGGGCAACTTCAGGGAGTCAAAACGCCTTCACCGCCGCATCGCCGAGTGGGCGAAAAAGAAACCGACCAACAAAACATAGAGGCTCGTGCGTGCGGTGTCCGGTTGTCGCAGTGTTGATCAGCGAGGGCCACGGGCAGGAACCTATGTCTGCGTCCAACCCCCGGTAGCCGCAGGTTCCTGCCTGCGGACTCCGGACCTCGGAGAGATGGCCAGCGAGGGACCGTGGACAGGAGCCCACGGCTACACTCAACCGCGGAGCGAATTTGAAAAAGTCTACTGAAATCACTGCTTAAGAAAGCGCTGCTTGCCTCGAGGCGCCCCGCCCCCTACAGCATTTTCCGAAACGACGACGCCGGCAAGAATGTCGCCAGATACCGCGCGTAAGTCTTCCAGCGGGTCGGATCGAGCTTCGCCGAAGCCGCGTAACAGCCCCGCCCACCACTTGGGTTGCCATTCAGCGTCTTCACCGTGCCCAGAGCGGCCAGGTTAAACGCCTGAGCCTTTTGAACATCGGCCTCTGGAAAGCGGCCAGGAGTCAGCTTGGTCAACCGATCGGCGATCCACATGCGCAGCTTCTCGTCGTCTCTCCAAATCCGTTCCAGCTTGTGGCTTGCATTCGCTCCGTGGACCCGGTAGTGAGTTAGCGGCGCGTCCACGAATCCCACGTCGTGGGCCTCCGCGATCCGGAACCACATTTCCCAATCTCCCGACCCGAAGTAGCCATCGTTGAATCCACCCAGCTGATCGAAGCACGACCGACGGGCAAGCGCGGCGCTGGCGATGATCTTGTTCTCATAGACAAGACCAAGAAGAATATCGCCCGTCTCGAAAGTGGGGAATGCAAACCCGAGAGGATTACCCTCCGTCCGTATGCCCTCACCATCGATGAAGGTTCCACCGGTATGGACCAATCCAACCTTGGGGTTACCGTCAAGAAGGACGACTTGACGTTCGAGCTTTTCCGGTTCCCATAGATCATCGTCGTTCAAAACCGCGACGAACTCGCTGCTCGTCGATGTTAATCCCACGTTGAGAGTCGCGTACGTCCCGAGATTCGTCTCGTTGAGGATGCAATGAACGTCGGGCTGCTGCCGCAGCCACTCCCGCGTGTCGTCCTTAGACCCGTCATCGATCGCGACAATCTCAAAGTCGCGAAACGTCTGCCTGCGAACCCCCTCAAGGGCAGCAGGCAGGTACTTAAAGTGGTTGTAGCACGTGAGAAGAACGGCGACGCGAGCCATAGCTTAAGGGGGGGTGACGGTGACCGAAAAGTCCGTGATGTCGAGCGCCGGGTCGTATCCACCAACACAGTCGTTTGCCGGCTCGATGCCTCCGAGAGTTGAGTTGCTCACGGTGTAGCTCGAATTCAGGAGCACAGTTTGGGCCTGGAAATTCGCGTTCTGTCCGATGGCGTCCATGATTCTGCCGCTGATGCTGCCCGAAGCGAGCTTGTTCATAGGAATGATCTGGAATGTGAGTGACTTGAACTGTTGGGCGAGGATCGCGTTCCCGTTAGCGAGTTGCGACGTAAAAATGGTGAAGCTCCAGGTGGTGGGATAGTTCCCACTTCCATCGAGCGTGATCTGATCGTTGGTGTTGCCGGTGAGTGTATTGTCGACCCCGGGAGCGGAAGGGGTGCCGACCGAATAGATCGAATAAGGTCGACTCAGGTTCGCCGGTTGCATAACGACGTAGTTCGTCGCCGCACCGGTAAGCCATCCGTTAGAGCTTCCCGACGCAATCACCGGGACCGGGGCCACGTTCTGATAAACCGGGTTTTGATCGGTCGACGCATACATGGCCACGTAATATAAGTAGTTCGGATTGATCGGTCCACCCATCGTCACGTTGAAGGTGATTTTCGTGAATTGAGTGTTTCCCGACGCCGGAAATTTGGCGCAACCGGCAAGCGTGAGACCAAGGACGGCGACGCCGGCCGTCCGGATGGTCCAATTCAAATGACGCCCTCTGAGTGGTACAGGATGCGATGGCACGACTCGCAGGTCGCCACCTTGTCCTCTCTCAGAGCTTGAAGCGTTCGCTCGGGTTGACTTGTTCCACAGCCTGAACATGATCCTTTTTTCGTGACCTCCGCCATTCCAATTCCGCTATGCCGTTGACGAATCGATTCGTAACGCGCAAGCAGGGTGGGATTGACAATCTTCGCCGTCTCCGGTCTCAGCTTAGTAAGACGCGCGAATTCACGTTCCAATTCGGCCTTCATCGTGAGAGCCTTCTTATTTGCCTCTCCGAGTTCCTGGCGCTTCTTTTCTATCTGCTGAAGGATGTTCTCGGCGATGGCCTTTGCCGGCGGAATGAGGTCGTAAAGCTCCAGCAGCCGCTCATCGCGAGCCTCCTTCTGCTTCTTGATCATCTCGATCTCTTTCTGATAAGCCTCGGACTCCCGCGAACTGACAACGGTACCGCCGTAAAGCTCCTTTTCGAGCCGCTTGATCTTATCGTCGGCGCCTTTCTGGGCAAGGTCGAGGTCGAGTTGCTCCTGGTGGAGAGCCCGATAGGCGGCGCCTTGCTCGGCATCCTGCATCTTGAGCTGTTCCACTTCTACTCGAATCAGTTTCCCGGGATCGAGCGATGCAGCCTGGTTCCGAACATCCACAAGACCGGCATCGATTTTATGAAGTTTCCACAGTCGCTGAATATCGAGGGACGCCATGTTATCAGGTTACCGTTGAAGGGCGATTTAGGACACGTCGAATACTTCGACCATGAGTTCACCGACCTGTCGCTCAAAAAGATCCGGGGATTCCGACATCGCTTTCTTGACCGCGTTACGGTCCGGCAGCGCCTTGTTCTGATTCAGTTTCAGCTTGGCTTCAAACCGATCGACCGGAATTCGAAATGCGACGATGCCCGCGAGCATCCGACGAAGCATGGACTCCTCCATGGATGCCGGGCGCTTTTGCTCTAGATTTGCATCGAAGGTGCGGACCACGGTTTGGACATGCCGCAACGCCTCTTCCTCGTCCTCGATCAACTCCGGGACCCCATAGCAGTGGACCGTCGCATAGTTCCAGGTGGGAACGCTTCCTTCCGCGACGTAGAGCTTGGGAGAAACATAGGCATGCGGCCCATGAAAGATCGTGAGGACCGGTGATCGAGCTTCGAACAGCTTCCAATGGGGATTGGCCTTGGCCATGTGGGCGGCAATCACCAACGACTCCCCGTCTTCCAACAGGACCGGCAAATGAGTCGCAAACGGCCCCGCTTCCCCGTTCGACACGATGGTCGCAAACGGATTACGCCGCATCAACTCGCGCACCAACGCCCGATCTTCCAGCCGAAAATGTCCCGGCACGTACATGGAAATGTTATACGCCATCCGTCCGCCGTCAGCGGCCCTTGGCCTCGTGTATCACAGTGGTGGCAGTACCGAGTCTGGGCACACTTCTCCCTTCTTGCTGTCCTCGATTGATCGAGGAGTGAGCTCTCAAGAAAGCCGGCAGTTTGCAGTGAGCAGTTTGCGGGTCGGAGGGTTCATCTGACCGACTTTCTGGCTTAATACTTTGCCCGCATCCCGGGTACCTGGCATTCAGGAGTCAGGGCCGGGAATGGAGGTCCGGAAGTGACCTTCTCACTCCTCCGTTCTTGAAAATTGCTAACACCACTCGAAAACCGGCAACAATTGACCGTGCTGCTGCGTCTCATAACGCGAGGTGGCCATCTGCGCCAACTCAATTAAGAGAGGAGCATTTCAAAATCGAATGAATTCAAACTTTAGGGCTTTGCTTGCCTTGACCCTCGCCTCGGTGTGTGCAACCCAAGCCGTTGCCGAATCTGCCTATATTCGTTTCAAACCGTACGGCGGAGACTGGAACAAATCCCCCGACCAGGGCGTGCTTGCCACAGATGGGTGGCTAGCCCTGCCAAATTTCAGCTACAACGTTGAGCAGACCCTCAGCATCGGCTCCCAAAGTTCAGGCGCTGGCGCAGGCAAGATAACCTTTAACCCGTTTTCGTTCAAGATTCCGCTGGGCCAGTGGGACTCGGAATTCTTTGCCCGGTGCGCTTCAGGCAGTGCATATCAAGACGTTCAAGTTGCGTTTTTCAAGCAGGCTCCCTCCGCAAAGACCGACAAGCCGTATGTCCTATTCGACTTTAAGCTAGTTGCCGTGAAGACCATCGCCTTGGATTTCTCGGGTGATCGCCCTTTCCAGACCTATACTTTTGAGTACGGCGGCCTGTGGGAGCAATTCACCGGACCGACGGGGCAGCCGATCAGTAAGGGCTGGAACCGAGTCAGAAACGTCGAGTTATCCAGCCTCGACGAAATCATCAAGTAAGGCAGGGCGTTGGCGCGACCTTCGTCATCGAGGCTCGCAATAAACTTGACGAGTTTCACGCTGATTCCGGCCCTCTCTGATGGCAGCGAGGGTCGGTTCTGATTTTTTCCCAAAAGCCAATTCAGGCTCATCTGAGCCTACAGCCAGGTCCCTCGACCAAACCATCGAACTCGGTTCTCGATGTCTACTCCGAAGGCGATCACGTCATCGACGGCATCACCGTCATAGTCGTTCTCATATACGACGCAGGCAAAATAGTTCACAACCGATGGGGGCGGCCGCGTGCAGTTAGGGCTGATATCGCAATCGACCCTGAGCAAATCATCCTGGTCCACGTCGAGGCTAAGTCCTTGATTTTCACGATGTGCCACCTCGACATCTGGCTTGCCTAGTAGTTTCTCCACTTCGGAACGGCTCATCCCAACTTTCACGAAACGAGCCATTAGGTCTCGCTTCATGAGCAAACGATCGCTATTGGGTGACTCGAGTCCGGTCCCCTTCAGCCACGCGGCATGGTTGAACGGAACGGAATGATAACTTGGAGAGGCAACTGAATCAACGGATGTCTGAAAACGGAACAGGAAACCGGCTACTGCGAAAACGGCCAAGATCATCACCGCCCATATCCTTTGCTTCCGGCTCACGCCGAGTCTTACGGTTCTCCTACCCACAAGGTTCTCAGTTCGTACCTAAGACCCGGTCGCCAAAATTTTCTGAGGGTAGATGCTCAGGGTCAATAGCTAATCGTCTCGACTGCCCTTAAGCAGAAACCAAGGATCCGGTCGGATCCCGTGCGACCGGTAGTTGCCGCGATTAGAGGCACCATCTCGTGATAGATCTTGTAAAGCTCCGCATAGTCGGACTTAATCTCTGCCGTCCGCTTCGGATTGTCGCTCTGAAGAGCGAGAGCATCCTTGACCAGACTTGACTGAGCGTCCAGGGCTTTCCTGACTTGGGAAACCACCATCGACTTCGCCCTCGGCGATCCATCCGGCCGGAGATACACATACACGGTCGCTTCGGCATCGGCGTAGAGACCATTCCCGACGGGCAGCCACCCTGTATTGAAGTCTATGGATTCGCCCAGCGCAATTGACTTAAAGGCAAATTGCACGACCAAGTCTGCGAGTTTTCGCGTTTTGGCTTGATGCGGAAGTTTGGGATCGGAGAGAAGCTTATTGTTCACGCGTGCAACCGCTAATGCATACGCATAAAGCGCGTTCGCATGACTAGAGTTGCTACTCCCATACTTCTCATAAAACAGGGCGCACCAGGAATCTCTCCCCATGTGAAGAATCTGAATGCCCGACTTCCCAAGCGTATCTTTCCAATGAGCCTCTTGCGACACGCAGATCACGAATAGGGCGGCGAGCATCTTTATCCGACGTTACCCAGGCATTCATCGGTGAAGTAAATTTGGTTCACGCCTCCAATCATCAAATGGGAGTTTGGCCGGAGGCGTGAACCAAGATTGAACTATCCCTTGTAGGGGAAGATCACTTCAGTGGGGCTCTGAGGGTGGACCTCGTAGTAACCCTCTTTATCGGTGTCGATGAAGATTGGGCCTCTGAGCTGAACTCGCGTTCCGGCAGCCGGAAGCGGAGATCCGCCGGTTTGGGCGCCGTACGTGCGCCAGAAGTATTCGGCTCTCAAGTAACGAGGACCATTGATGGATGTATCCGCTCCGGGACCGCTGAACACCTTGGTGTAAGGTGTCCCAATCGGGCTGAACGTGTAGTCGTAGTGGAGCTTGCCCGCAAAAAGAATGGCCACATCTTTCCCCGTCGGGTGGTAGCCATGTGCCTCATCGAAGATTTCGATCTTCTCTAATTTGAGGTCAATTGTTGCGCAGCCGTCGCTGGATTGACCTGGCGTGTAAACCACGGTTCCGGTGGCATAGACATACCCCACGTTCGCCATTTGCCAGCCAGACAGACCAGCGAGTTTGCCGAGCGTGGTAAAAACCGCCCCGCTTTCCTCGCCTCCCGCAGAAAGCTCAGGATTGGCAGTCATTCGCAAAGTGCGCACAAACCTATCGGGAACCGAGTAGTTTCCGATATTGACCACCGCTTCCGGGCTGCCATGTTGAAGCCACTTATTGATCTCAATCGGGCCAAGATCGACTTTGTTCACGATAAGGTGAATCGACTGACATTCCCAGGGTCCACCCACTCCGTCCGGGGCGCCAGTCCAACCTCCAACTCCCTTCTTCTGAATGCGCAAGCGAGAAATATCGTCGGTGGAGAGAGACACACCACTTAAAGAAAGGTCGAATGTGTCGTCGGAGTTTCGCTCGAACTTGCCCTTGCTCTGTGGCAGGTTCCAGCCAACTGGCCCAACGTCGAAATAGATCTTGTCGTCGGTACCGGCTCCCTGGTCCTGTCCCGTGAGAACTCTTACTTTCAGGCTCGTAATTTGCTGGTGCGCTGGCAATTCAAAAACCGGCCACAGGGTAAACGTAACCGTCGAATCGTTACCGCTACCACCAGACTTTTCCAGTTTCAAAGGGGCAGGCGCCGTGCAGTTAAAGGTGTTGTTGCCGACTTCAGGGTTATCCCAGGAAACCGCCAGCAAGGATTTTGCGAGCGGCGCGAGAGGGGGCGGAAGTCCGACCGATGGCGCAGTTCCGACAAATCCCTCAATCCGGTAGGTTGCAGCGCCTTCGACGCCCCTCAAAAAGTTGCTGGATTGGGACTTCCAGGTTACGGTGGTGTGAGGCGCGATGTGAGCAGGTGGCGCGGAATCCCACTTGCCCTCCTTGCTGGCGAGACCCGCATTCACCACGGTTAGGGTGAAGTTCGAGTTGTTGATGAAATGTACGGTGACACTACGCTCGAGATAAGGTCCAGTTGCCATCGATGTGGCCACGCCAGCCAGGAGCAAGCTTAGACATGATGTTTTAAGAATTCTGCTTATTGGGGCCATTTTGAATCTAGTCGATTTTCATCTTCCACTGAAAGATGAACGGACCGCATTATAAGAAGATAACCACACTTACAACAAGAGCCTTTAGTACCTTTCGTTGCACATAACATGAATTGTCCTTAACGCAACTTAAACGTTTGACGCTCAGGCACCAGCCAGAATTTTCGTTGGGGCATGTTCGCCGAGACTCGGATGCACTCTCCGGCACTCCATTACTCCGCGGCCGAGGGCCGTACCGGCAGGCCGCCCGCCGGTCGTTCCGGATGCCGGACGCCCACGATCCGCTCGCGGTGATCGTTGAACACACAGATAGATCGGAGACCCATCACCTGGGCCACCGACAGAGCGTGTTCATACCGCTGAGGGTTCACTTTGCCGTCGCGGCATTTGGCGGCTTCCTTATCGTATCGTGCGCAGTCCCGGCAGTCCATGGGATTCCTCGGTTATGCTGAGTGGGTCATGCTATTTGGAGCAGCGATGAGTGCGGTCCTTAGTCTCTCTCAGCAGGTAGACAAGGTTACACTTCAATTCTACCAAGAGACGTTCGTGGTTCGGAAGGGAACTTCCGCTTTTCGTCTCCCGATGAAGCCTGCCAATGTGCCCCCGGTGGCTGTCGTCGCGTTTCGACGCAATCAGACGTTTGCCGTCTGGGACGACCGAGGGCTCAGCCTGCGCCACGAAAAGTCGATGTACTCGACGAGGCTGTCCGGACTCCCGGTTTCCCCAAAGCTGTTCAAGCACGACGAAATCTTAAAGACACTGGCACTGGTCAAGTCAGGGCGACGCTCACGGGATGCTGACGCGATTTCCGGAGCTAAGCGGCTCGGCAAAAACGTCTACTTTCTCGCCCGATGGGACGACGCGGCGGGAAAGCCATGGCTGGAGGCTCTGGTCCGAGTCGATCTGACCGTCAACAGACCTCGACCAGAACTCGTGGGGCGATTCGAAGGACTCTCGCTGGCAGACAAGTCGATCGACGATCGACTGATGATTCTCGGCTCCAAGCTCGCAATCCTGGGCCGCACCGGCAAGAACTGGAACCTCGATACCTACGATCCAGAAGCGGACCAGTTCGAATCGGAGAAACTCGGCGATACCCTGATCGCCTTCGCCCTCGACGGTCAACGCACCGGAGTGTTCGTTGAGAAGACTCCGTACGGAACCTCACGGTCTGGAATGCTCGATCTCATCGAAGGCACGAGGTGGGGACTTACTGAGTCGCCAGGGTTCACGCGGTTCATTGACGCCAAGCACCCCCTCCTCTTCATCGAAAGACGTCCCTCGGGATCAGTTCTCGCGAACGGCGACACCGGCGCACTCCTCCCGATTTCCGACGACACCGGCATAGGTCGGGTCGGTCCCTACACGGTCATCTGGAGTCCGAAAGAAAATCCAACCCGCGCCGACCTCTACGACACCGAGCGATGGGATTCGATTGCCGATTGGACCCGCAAGTAGACACAAAAAAATCCCCAGGCCGAGTGGAAATGGCCTGGGGATAACCGTTTTAGGTCGTGCGATTAAGCGGCGAGAGCTTCGATGTCCATGCTCTCAGCCGGCTGGAGCACGGCGGACTTGATCAGTTGATCCGCTGAGTTGCCGTCGCTCGGTGAGCAAGCTCGTCCGACCTCGATCGACACCGCGCCATTTGGTCCGAGTCGACCAAGCGTCCACGCCTTCGTCTTCGAGAGAAGTCGCTGGTGGACGACGCCGACGTTCTTGGCACCGAATGGCAGGATGATTCCGAATCCGGTCTCGCCATATCGAGCAACCACGTCGAGACGGCGCACATTCTCTTTGAAGAACTCTGCGGCATCCGCCATGAAGTCGGTCACGCTCTGCTCGCCATAAAAGCGGCGCAGGCCGTCGAGGCCATTGAAGCGAACCAGCACGATGGCAACGCTCGAATCATCGAACGAGGCCCGGTGCAACTCTTCCTTCAGTCGCGTCTTGAAATACCGTTCGGTGTAAGCGCCCGTCGCCGGATCGGTGATCTCGTAGGCGGTTGGCTCTTCCTGCTGTCGCAACACGCGGTCCTTGCTCTCTTCAGTGGTCAAAATCTTTCGAAGCTTGGCCAGCGACTGGCGAAGAATGTGCGATACGTAGTTGCAGGAGATGCCAAGTCGGTTCGCAATCTCCGTTTGGTTCAGTGCGTCGAAGTGGAACAGGACCAGAACCTGGCGCTCCAGGTCTCGCAGCTGTCGCATCGCGTTCTCGAGGAGGAGTCGATCCTCAAGGCTCAGCTGCTCGGGGCAGAAATCTGCCGCGTCGAGCTTCTCAGCTTCCGACGATCCCTCGTCCTCTCCAGGGGCTGGCTGATCCAGCGATCCCACGCGCAGCATCTCCTGAGTCGAAATCACCTCTCGAACCGCGGACTCGCTCACTCCGACCTCATCGGCAATCTCCCGCTCAGTCGGAACTCGTCCGAGTCCTTGCTGAAGTGACGCCGCCGTCCGGTTCACCTTAGTTCGCAGTTCTTGAAGCCAAGCTGGCTGACGAATGGTCTGAGACCGATCGCGCAGATAGTGCTTGATTTCGCCGGCGACTAGATAAGTCGCATACGTATTGAATCGAACTCCAGCGGTCGGATCAAACTTAGTCAGAGCATTAAGCAAACCGATATAGCCAACCGACACGAGGTCGTCATAAGCCTCGACACCGCTAAATTTGCGTGCCGTTCGCTCGACAAGCCCCGCGTACTGGACCATGATCAGGTCCTTGAGGTCGGGTCTTGGGTTCGCCAAAAATCTTGCTACTAGCTCTTCCGGATCTTGTTGCAGGTTCGAAAACTCCGCCATTACATTCCACTCCCTTGAATAATTGCCGGGCTTGGCATCCTGCCTTACCCCATTCGAAGCCGTTCGTCTCGACATGTCGAGCGATCGGTTCGATCCGATCGCTCGAAACGCCGCCTATTTAATGCTGTTCACCAGCTTAAAGATAGGAGTCATGATTGATATCGCGATGAAGCCAACCACCGAGCCAAGAAACATGATCAGCAATGGTTCAATCATTGAGGTCAATCCCTTGACGGTGGACTCCACTTCGGAATCGTAAAAATCGCCGACCTTGACCAACATGTCGGGGAGTCGTCCAGACTCCTCGCCAATATCAATCATCGTCGTCACCATAGTTGGGAACAAGGTCGACTGGGCAAGCGGCGCCGAGAGCTTGGTTCCCTCTCGAATACCGGCGCGCGCATTGTCGATGGCCTGAACCAACACCATGTTGCCCATCGTCTCCCCGACGATTTCGAGGCTGCGCATCATCGGCACGCCTGAGGTGAGCAACGTTCCAAACGTGCGAGAAAAGCGCGCCACGCTCATCTTCAACACGAGTTCACCCACGATCGGGATCCGCAGGATGAGTGCATCCTTTTGGAATCTCCCGGCCGGGGTCTTTACATAGTTCTTCAAACCGAAATAGATTCCAAGTCCGGCCGCGATGATGTACATCCAGAAATGGCTCATGAAGTCGCCCATGGCAAACAGCGCCGCCGTGACCGGTGGCAACTGCACGTTCATGCCGTTGAAGATCTCTTTGAACCGGGGAAGCACGAAGGTGAACAGGGCAAAGAGCATGATCTGGCTAAAGATCAGCACCAAGACCGGGTACATCATCGCGCCCTTGATCTTCCCTTTTACGTCGGCTTCGTATTCCAAGAACCCTGCGAGTCGATCAAGTATCTGGTCGAGGATTCCACCAAGCTCCGCCGCCCGAATCATATTTACATAGAGTCGGTTGAATACCTTGGGGTGCTTCGCAAGCGCTTCGTAGAGGGCGATACCGCCCTTCACATCCATTGCGACCACTTCCAAGGCCTGCTTGAGAGCCAGGTCCTTCATCGTGCCAGACAGCACCTCGATGCACCGAAGAATGGGAATTCCCGCGTCGATCATCGTGGCAAACTGCCTTGAAAACACGACAAGGCTCTTTGGTTTCACCTTGCCGCTCGCAAGACTGGTAGCCGCACGCTTAGACTCACGAATCTCGGTGCAGATAAGAGATTGCTCTCTTAATCGAGCGAGCACAAGCCCCTCGTTCTCCCCTTGAATCGTGGATCTTATCTGTCTCCCAGTTATATCAACTGCGGTGTAGGCGTAGATCGGCATCAGTCTGGCTCGTTAATCCTCGATTCATCGCTTGGTGAACCGACGTTAACGATTTAATGATCGGGATTTCGAGCCTAGAAACCAACGTATTCGAACGGGTCTCTTTACCGATTCTCGCAAACCTGGCGACTGTGCATGGAGCGCTTGAGAATTGTGAGTAGAAAACCTAGAGTGGTTTGAGAGCTAATTCACACATCAGGGTCGATCCTGTCGGAATTGCCGCATCATTAAAGTCAAATTCGGGCGCATGCAGATTCGGATACGCTTCTCGTCCCTCTGGTAAAAGCCCAAGCCAGTAGAAGCAAGCAGGGATTTCCTGGCCGTAAAAGGCGAAGTCTTCGCCCCCCATAGACGGATTGAGCTCCTCGTGGACGAACTCACTCCCAATCGCGGCGCGAGCAATGGTTCGGAATCGCTCTGTTGCCTCGGCATCGTTCACTACTACCGGATAGGGATTTGCTCCCCAAACGACCTGGGCATGCGCTCCCAACGCGTCCGCTACCCCCGACACAATCTCTTCTACCCGACGACGAGCCAACAGATCGGTCTCGGCCCTCAGAGTCCGCAAAGTGCCTCTTAGAAGCGCCTCGTCGGGAATGACGTTGTGCGCGACACCGGCCTTAAACTCACCAACTGTGACCACAACCGAATCAAGCGGTCCAACGGTGCGGGAGGCAATCGTCTGCAACGCGGTCACGATGTGGGCTCCGGCGACGATCGGATCGATTCCATAGTGGGGATAGGCCGCATGAGCGCCCTTTCCTTTGACTCGAACGGAAAACTCGGAGGCGGCTGCCATCAGAGGCCCAGTTCGCGTACTGACCGATCCCACGTGATAGCCCGGAGATCCGTGAAGGCCGTAAATGATATCGGCCTTGTTTCCGAGGACCTTTCCTTGGAGAACGCCGTCTTCGCACATGCGCTTTCCTCCCGCGCCACCTTCTTCCGCCGGTTGAAACACGAACAGGACGTTGTTGGGACGATCGGCAAGCTTGCTCAGCGTCTTCGCGACCGTAAGGAGGATTGCGGTGTGGCCATCATGCCCGCAGGCGTGCATCACCCCCGGCTTACTGGAACGGTAAGGCAGACCGGTGTTCTCTTCGATGGGCAGAGCGTCCATGTCGGCCCGGAGTGCCACGGTCGGGGCGTCCGGGCGCGTCGCCGGAAGATAACCGAGCACCCCGGTCCCCTGAGCTAACCCCGGAACGAACTGAATTCCCAGTGCCCCAAGCTCCCGTTGGACCACCCCACTGGTTCGAACCTCTTGATAGCCAAGTTCGGGGTGAGTGTGCAGGTCGTGGCGAATCGCAATCGCCTCAGCCAGTCCCTCGCGTACCAGTTCGCGGACGTCAGTCATTAAATGAGATTAGCACGGATGGCGCTGCTGAGCCCAACTGGAGGGAGGATGCTAGATCACCATTTCCGTGCTCCCCACCGCTATAAGTCTGAATGCTCGTTGACGCTGAATTGCCTCGAAGTGGTCCCCGCACGCTGAGGTACGCCAATCGAGAGTTCCGACCATAGGAGGAGATCCCTCGCAAGCTCGGGACGACGGTTCGATGAATTGGGCAATGAGCCTACAAGTCTAAACTCTTCGACTCATTCAAAGCACGACAAATGAAGCTTGACAAGCCAACGGGCCGCGAAGGACCCTTTCATGTGGTCGGAGAGTCGAGGTGTGACTCCGACAGGCTCAAGTAGCGGAGGGGGTGTTTCGCTTTGCTCAACATGACGGGTGATTTGCGTTGAGTCGGCTAACTTACAATCGCCCCAATCACGTAGGCCACCGTCATCCCGAGCTCAATCAAAAACAAAAAAGCCCTCGTCTCTGCGTTGGCAGAGATGAGGGCTTTCAAGATCGTAAAAGAATTACCGGGCGGCGCGAGCGGCTCGGACGCGGTTCATGGCCTTTTCGACCTCTTCCACCGCGTTCTCTTTGGTGATCGTACTGTCTTCTCCGCGAAGCGCCTTGCGGGCATCTTCGAGAAGCTGCTCTGCTCGACCAAGGTCGATTTCGCGAGCAGGCTGCGCCTCGTCGGCGAGGACAGTGACTTTCTCACCGCTCACGTCGACAAATCCACCACCGACATAGACGAAGTGGCGACTTCCCACTCGGTCCACATACTCCAGCAGACCGGCCTTGAGGGCCGCGATCAAAGGAACGTGGCCAGCCATGACGCCGAAGTAGCCTTCGGAGCCCGGCAGAGTCGCCGAGACGACGTCTTGCTCGACAACCGATTTGTCGGGAGCGACTACGGAGAGGAAGAATTCTCGAGCCATGAGAGTTTAGACAGCCGCCTGGAGCTTTCGAGCCTTCTCACGGACGTCGTCGAGACCGCCGCAATAAAGGAATGCCTGCTCAGGAATGTCGTCGAGGTTGCCATCGACGAGTTCCTTGAACGCGGCGACCGTCTCTTCGATCGGAACGTATCGGCCGGGGTTACCGGTGAACTGCTCAGCCACGAAGTTCGGCTGGGAAAGGAATCGCTCGATCTTTCGAGCGCGTGCCACCAACAGCTTGTCGTCGTCGGAAAGTTCGTCAATACCAAGGATGGCGATGATGTCCTGGAGTTCTCGGTAGCGCTGCAGCGTCTGCTGCACTCTACGAGCGACGTCGTAGTGCTCTTGTCCAACCACTCGCGGGTCGAGGTTCTTCGAAGTGGATGCGAGCGGGTCGACCGCGGGGTAAAGACCCTTCGAAGCGATGCCTCGATCGAGATACACGTAAGCGTCAAGGTGAGCGAACGTGGTCGCCGGCGCTGGGTCAGAGGGGTCGTCCGCAGGAACGTAGACGGCCTGAACCGAGGTAACCGAGCCCTTTCGGGTGGAGGTGATTCGCTCTTGCAGACCACCCATTTCAGTAGCCAGCGTCGGCTGGTATCCGACCGCACTGGGCATTCGTCCGAGAAGAGCCGAAACCTCGGATCCTGCCTGAACGAATCGGAAAATGTTGTCGATGAAGATCAGAACGTCGGTTCCGACTTCGTCGCGGAAGTACTCGGCCATCGTAAGAGCAGCCAGAGCGACTCGGAGTCGAGCTCCGGGTGGCTCGTTCATCTGACCGAAGACCATGGCGGTCTTGTCGATGACGCGCATCGTCTTGCCCTCGGCGTCCTTAAACTCCGTTTCGGACATTTCGCGCCAGAGGTCGTTTCCTTCACGAGTTCGCTCGCCCACGCCAGCAAACACGGATACGCCAGAAGCTTCAACCGCGATGTTTCGGATGAGCTCCTGGATCAAAACTGTCTTACCAAGACCGGCTCCGCCGAACAGTCCGATCTTTCCGCCCTTGTTGAACGGGATCATCAAGTCGACGACCTTCAGACCGGTTTGAAGCAACTCGACCTTGGTCGACTGCTCCTCAAAGCTGGGGGGATCGCGGTGGATCGGAAGTCGCTTTCCACCCGCAATCTCTGCGCCGTTGTCAATCGGTCGTCCGAGAACGTTGAAAACGCGACCAAGGGTGTCGTTTCCAACGGGAACGCTGATGGAAGCACCGGTATCAACGGCGGTCATTCCGCGCACAAGACCGTCGGTCGAGGCGAGAGCGATGGTGCGAACGACGTCGTCACCGAGGTGCTGAGCGACCTCGCAAACGAGATCGATATTTCGCGAAGCGTCCTTGATCTCAATTGCGTTGTAGATCTCGGGAAGGCTGTCAGTCGAAAAACGAATGTCGACGACGGGACCTACGACGGTAATGACTTTGCCGGTGCCTGGCATGCTGTTAAACGATCCTCCGAAGGCTAATTTGCGCGGGCGAAACTCCGCCGCCCTCGGCCCAGAATTATACCCATCCCTGATCTCGAATCATAGATGAGTCGAGAATCCGGTTAAGGAACGACGTTTCGTCTTTTGCCAGCATCAAATCCGGTCTAGACCAATCCAGACCTCCCCCGACGCCATCTGCACCCCTGTGTAAGGCGAATGACCGACTCACATCTGCCTTCCTCTTGTCCGTGAATGTTTGTGTGGCGGACAAGAGGAAGGGCGGAGGTCCGAGGAAACAAACAAGCTCCCCTCTAGACAAGTCCCTGTCGGTAAAAACGGACCCAAATCTTTCTTGCTCGGTGTCCTCCGACCAACCTATCACTGGGGCCAGTGAAGACAAACTGCCCTTCAGCCCCTAAAGAGACAACAGGTAAGGGACAAGAAAACCCGTATCCCCAGCCCGCCTCGGGGCCACTAAGTGCCACGGTTGAGTCCAAATCTCTCTCCATCCTTCCCACAGGGATTTGCCTCTCGGTCTCACTTCGTTAACTAATCATTAAATGGAATCTCGCTTAACACTTACTTAGTACCTGGTTACATGTAATTGTTAAGAGTGGTTATATTTATTACATTCTTCTCCTAAGTAATGACGTATCCTTAATCGTGTGACATAGACATATTGCGTAACCCATAGCAATAATTATTTTGTCCAGTATTGTAATCAACTCGACACATATCGAATTAGGTCAACGGGAAAAAGGAGAGGTGCGGATTGCTGCACTTAACCGTTTGTGCGTGTCTACGCGATTTACTTTACTCGACTAACTGTCAGTAGAGGAGAATTCCATGAAAGACTATCGTCTCGGTCTTATCGCCATCAGCGGTGCGTCAGCACTGTTAGTTACATCTGCGAGAGCCGCCAACACTGTCGAATTTGCTGCCGCGGGTTCGTCCGCAATGTTCAACGTATTCCGACAGGGAGCACTTGTGGCCCTTGGCGGATCTCACGGCACTAACGACTACCAGGCGAACAACGCCGGGTTTGTCGCGGACGCCAGCGATCCCCGAGAAGTCGGGAATCTTTGGGTCGTTTGGAGCGGCCCGGCAGGTAGCCGCAAGATCGCATTCTACCTTTCCGTAGACTCAACCGTCGGCGACCGAGCCTATTTCAACTCGGACACCGTCCAGCTCGTCAGCCCACTCCCAGCTCCCGCCGCCGGGTTCGCTGCCCTGCCTGCGGACATCCAAACCACGCTTTCGTCTCCCGTCACCGTAAACGCCGGCATGACCGACATTGCCCCGTCTGACGCCCTGGTTGCCACCAGCCGCGCCATGGCTCTGGGATACGGACCGGGAACTTCGATTGTTGGACTAAACAGCGCCGGTGCATTCACCTCGACGGCTACTCCCGTCTCGTTCAGTCTCTCAAGCCGGGGCTATAATCTTGTCTCGGTCGGCGCAGCTCCGATCATTGCCTTCGTCAATAAGACCGATACTAGTTCGTCTGGCCTTGGAAACGCTTCGTTGACAAACATCAATCGGTTTACGTTGAGTTATGTACTCAATGGTTCGATCACGAGCACTGCCGATCTATTTCTCACAAGCGCTTCAGCGGCATCAAAGCCACTTACGGCATTTATTCGCGAACCCCTTTCCGGCACTTACAACACGACAGAGTATTGTGTTCCCCAAAGTCTCGAAGTCCAGTCTTCGCAAGAATCCGGAGTCACAACTAACCCGCTTAACGAGGCAGGCTATAACGGTTTAGGAACGTTTAGCGGTGGCACGTCCAACGGTGGAAGAGTCCGAGCAATCGGTACTGGCGCCCTCGTCACCAACGCGAACGCCACCACAAACTCGTTAGGATATGCCTTCTGGAGCTTTGGAAACTTCGCTGGAAAGACCAATCTCAAGTACCTCTCGCTCGACGGCGCCGATCCGTTGTTTGACGGGTACAGCGTCAACACCGGCAATCTCCAACCCGGTTCAGTGCCGACCTTCAGGAACCTTGCCAATGGTGGTTACGGCGCTTGGTCGATTCTAAGAATCGTCGAGCCCAACTCCGTTGGTTCGGACTACGCAAACATCGTTTCAGATGCGACCGCGGCAGATTCTGGCGGTGACTTCATCGCTGCCAACAACCTTCTTGTTTTCCGATCGCACCACTCGACTCCGGCGGAGCCAAGCCCTAACAACGCGCTTAAGGGCACGTATGCGGGGACGTTCGTGGACGAGACCAGCGGCGGAACCGCTCCCGAAGCCGGCGGAGACGTCGGGGGCGCAGTCTTCCCCATCCAGGCGGATCTAGACGCGTTCCTGAACTTCGGAGTTCAGCTTGTCGGGCTTCGCCAGTAAGGCGATCAACCGACATCGATCGGGCCGGCATCGTCCGGCCCTTTGCCATGAGGAGACACGTTCAGAATGAGAATCCACTTTCGATCCATCGCCATTCTAGCAGTGACGGCCAGTGCCGTCCCCGCATTTGCACAGTTCCACGCAATCTATCAATCGGACTTGGGCAACAACCAAGTGCTCACGAGAGCCTCGCAATTCAGCGGTAGCTCCTTTGGAGTGGGCTACGACGCCGCCAATCAATACAGCCAATTCTTCAGCTCAATGACTCCGACTACGGCTGAGTCACAGGCTGACGAGATCAACATCGGCACTTCGGTCGCTGCTGGGAGCCAGTTGAAGTTTGCTGTTCACGCCTTTGCGATCAACCGACAGTCTCCGGGAACTGCGGTCACGATCTACGCGACCCTCCTCAAAGGTTCAGGCCTGGGGGGAACGGTCGTGGAAAAGGACATCGCGATTAACATCGCGGATTCGGGTAGCGCGGCAAACTTTAGCGACACTCTCTACACGAGCGGCGCCGTCTCTACGGCAAGTGGCCTCGTCGCTGGCGCTTACACTCTGGTCTTCTCGGGCGGACCTGCCGGTGGCAGCAACCCATCGAACATGGCTCTTGTAATTGCGGACCCTCACACTGCAGCCTACAGCGCCTTCTGGAACCACACCCACGAGCGCACGTTCTCCAACGCCGACTATTCGTCCGCTAGCGGAATGAATACGTTCAGCGGTCAAGCCTTCGCGGCTCGAATCTATGCGGCTACCCCGGTACCGGAGCCCTCCTCGATTCTCGTCTTCGCGGTCGGCGGGTTGGCCCTCCTTCGCCGAAAGCGAAAGCAGGCATAAGACCGAAAGTGATGGCCCTGAATCTTTCAGGGCCATCAAAACCCCATCGCTTACCGCCCAGCAGATCCGACTCTGATAACCCCATGGTCCATATTCAACGCCGACGATCCGGCTTTACCCTGATCGAACTCCTCGTCGTGATCGCCATCATTGCGATCCTCGCTGCAATCCTCTTCCCTGTCTTCGCTCAAGCCAAAGAGGCGGCCAAGAAGACTCAAGGGATCTCGAACACCAAGCAGATGGTCTTGGCAATGCTCACCTACGAAAACGATTTTGATGACGCACTTCCGTTAGGCGGTACCGGGAGCAGGCTCATCGACAACCCGGCGGTCGGCGCCTCCGAATGGCAGGAAGCGGTCTATCCCTATGTGAAGAACGAGGGCATCTACAAGATGCCGCACGACCCCACGACCAATCCAAGACAGGCCCAGTTGACTGACTGCCCAACCCAGGTTTCCTACAGCGTTCGGGACTTCGCCGCCACGAGCTTTCTCACAAACTTCAACATGACGACTTACACCATGGGAAATGGTGTGGTCAACCGGAGTTCCGCCACATCCTCGAATGTGTCTCAACCCTCGAACTTCATCCTTCTCATGCACGGCCAGAGACCGGTCATTGCGGGAACCGGAAATGGAAACCGATATAACGCAAACCCGCCTGATCACAACGGGGATACCTGCTCCATGTGGTTAGCCATCTATTCCCAAGTGAACGACGGAGGGATGGAGCATCTTCTGAATCCAGACGGTAGCCCATTCGGCACCAGCGTCCCCCACTTCAAGAGCGGACTCATCTTCGGACATCTTGATGGGCACGCAAAATTCGTGCCACTCAACATCTCCAATCAGCCTGACAAACAACTTGAAGGGCGAATGCCTTGGTGCCAATTTGGCGAACTCGACGCATCGGATCCGAACTGCTACCAAACCTGGAACACAAGCGATTCTTGGTAGCCCTTTAGAACAATGCTAGCTCACCTCCTATTCTGCCTCCTCCAATCCCAAGCTCAGATTCGGCCGACTCACAAGGCGGGCTGGTCTCCATTTGGAGAAGATTGGACCCACTTGGATCGCAAGACTTCGAAGTTCCAGGTCACTCAGCCGTTTGTGGCTGAGCACGATGTCAAATCCCACTTCACCAGAGAGGTAGTGAGAGTTCAATGGCGTTCACTGGACCCCATTAACCTCTACATCATCAAACCAAACGGCTTGGCAAAGCCACCGGTCGTCGTTCTCATGTATAGCTACCCTCAGGACGCGAGAAGGTTCTTGAACGATGGTTACTGCGAGGAGTTCACCCAACGGGGCTTTGCGGTGGTGGGTTTCGAATCCGCGATGACCGGAGATCGCTACCGCCTCCGGCCCATGAAGGAGTGGTTTGTGAGCGAACTGAGAGAAGCCCTGGTTTCTAGCGTTCACGACGTCGAATTCGTCCTCGACTACTTGCAGACCCGCCAAGAGTTCGATATGAGCCACGTCGGAATGTTTGGCCAGGGGAGCGGTGGGGCCATCGCCATCCTGGCTGCCAGTTCTGACGCCCGAATCCGCGCCGTTGACGCGCTGAACCCATGGAGCGACTGGCGAGATTGGCTTGAGTTGGCTGCCATGGTCCCTGAGTCCGAACGCATCCGATACCGTCAACCAGAATTCCTGAAGACGGTCGCAGGACTCGATCCTGTCGACTACATACCGAAGTTGGCGAACCGGTCGGTCCGGATCAATCTCTACGATGACGATACGAACTTGCCACCCCCGTGTATCGATCGACTCAGACGGGCGGCCCGAACAACCTCATTCAAGGACTATTCCAAATTCGTTGAGCTCTATCGGACATTCTCAAAGGGGCGGAACTTCGACTGGCTGGCGGAGCAGATGCGGAGATGAGGGCGAGCCTGGTGATCCTCAAGCCCTGCCCGCTGAGTGACATGATGCTCGGCTTCGGTCCTCCGTGTAAGTGCGGGATTGATGAGCTCCTCGGTTCCCTTCCCGCATGCCCACCCGAAAACTGGTCTCCCGTGGAGCGAGGGGGGAGAGACGTTGCCGAAGTGTTTCGAGCGGAGTTCGGAGGAGCAAGGACTCCAGGGGAGGCCTGGTGCAATCTCCAGCTTTTTGGCGATACCGAAGAGAGAATCCTCCGATTCGGCATTGGCATTGACCGGAAGCCGTTTGTAGAGGCAGATGGGGTAGAGATGCCGGAATCCCATTTATCTCACCGCCTTAGGCGGGTTTCTGGCGCACTCAGCATCACCCTTCACGTCAAATTCCGCGAGCCGGGCGAGCTCGTGAACTACCGGCTAGAACTTCGGCTAACACCCCGTGACCTTCCAACCCAATTCGCTGATCGCCCCACTCATGCCATCGTTACCGACACGAGCGAATGGCCAGGCAACGACATTCCACAACCTGCTCCGCGACTGAACCAGTCGGACCTGTTGTTCTAACTCGAACCGCCCCACAAACACCTTCACAAAATCCATGCGGCCGTTAACTTCGGTGGCTAAAGTGTCCCGGTCCAATGAGCCCGGATTGGAAATCAGGACAGTCCGAACAGCGCGAGCGCGACGAATGCCGTACGGAATTCAGAATAGAAGCAAGGTTTCATTCCGAGTCTTTTAGTGGTCGACGCCAGACTGCCAAGTAGAAGTATCCACATCCGATCACAAACCCCATCACCGCAAAGTATTCCACTGTGCTTGCAAAGTTGGCCCAGAAACCAGGGATCTCCCAAAACATGGGCGCCTTAACCGTAAGTGCGGGGCTGTCCACATACCCGTCCCAAAAGTGGGGATCGGTGTCGGGATGTCGACCAGCCTTCATGCGCTCCATCATAAATGCCGTCCGGTTGCGTTCCCACGCGTCCGCATCTCTCCGTAACCGCTTGTACTGAGCTCGATCGAACGAGTCCATCTCCATCGAAGGCGAATATCCTAAGCGCTTGCCTGGAGTCAAAAAGAAATCTGAGTACGTCTTTGAGATCAAGTCGGGACCGAGGGAAACCTTGCCTGAGTTCAGGAGTTCTTCGGTCCGATAGTAAGCCAGGCCAGCGATTCTGGCCCCCTTTGGCTCGTTGAGCTTGGCCAGCATCGCTCCAAGCGCCGCCGTGATTTCGGGGCTCTCCCAGGCCTCACCCAACCGGATGAGTCCAGCCAAACCGAGGGCATTCTGAAGGGGTGAACGATCTGGATTGTTCCAATACAGGTTTTCGCCGAATCGGTTCGCTGGGTCCTGAGCCCACATCAGAAATTCGCGTTGCACCCACTCTCGCCCGAAGTGCGCGTCCGGGTTGATCTTGATTGCTTTGTCTAGGTCATCGATCGCCAAAGAATTGTCGGTTAAGTCATTTGGATTGCAGCCGTTTTTCATCCATCGAAGCGTGTAGAAAGTGCCTTCGTTGGCAAAGAGTCGGTACCAAGCCTCTTTGTCTTTGCTCTTCAGAGCATTCAGCTCAGCCCGCTTGCGCTTCATCCAATCGAGAGCCAGGTCGTTCTTTCCCAGCCGAGATTCGGCCACCGCGATGTCGTCGTAATCGTCTAGACGTGCGGGGTTGCGTCGCAACTCCTTGCTTTCCCGATCGATTCTCATCTGGTAGTACAGGGGCGGATTTCTTTCAAACCTCCCGACGAGGACTGCGACAAAGTCCATTCGACCTTTCGACTCAACGGCGAGCGTGTCCCGGTCCCAGAGGCAGGCTGACCCACCTGGGCAGAGAGCCGTCAGCGCCAGACAGAGACCAGATAATCGGATGTTCATTGAGAAGCAAGACATGGTTGGATCGCCGTTTCATTCCCGGCGTAGAATCACAGTAGGCCCATTGGATGGTTAAATCTCGTGGAATCGATCATGCTTTGATCAAGTCTTGAGGTCGGGAGAAGCCAAAAGACCCTCGTAGAAGGACCAGGAGGTAGACCCACTGGCCTAAGTAACGAATCCAAACCTCGAACTTCGCAACCTTAGACAATTGTCCGGTGTTATAATTCCGGAAGCCTTTACAGGTTCCCCAGGCAGATAAATGAAGCGATTCTTCAATTGGCTTAAGGGACTCTTCAATCGGACAATGGACCGCATTGAAGATCCCGACATCATGCTCGACCAGGCCAAACGGGATATGCAGGCCGCCCTGGTCGCTAACAAAGAGAAGGCCGTACAGGCCATCACGCAAAAGAACCGCCTCCAACTGATGCTGGATGAGGCGAAAAAGCGATCGGCAACGCTTGAGAATCAGGCAACCATGGCCCTCAAGCAAGGCGATCGCGAAACCGCCACCGTGTTCATGCGCGAAAAGATGAATAACGACTCGACCGTTGCGACCCTTCAGGGTTCATACGATCAAGCCGTTGCGACCGTCGAACAGGTCAAGGTCGCCATCAAGCGCCAAGAAGAGGAAGTTCGAAAGAAGACTGCGGAAGCGCTGGCCATGAAAGCCCAGTGGAAGCAGGCCCAAATTCAGAACTCGATCGCGAAGGCACTGGACGGTCTCACCTTCGAGAACCAGTTTGAAGGGTTCGGCGCCGTTCAAGATCGCATCCGCGAGGCTCAAAGCGAGGCGCAAGCTCGCCAGGAAGTCATGGGACAATCCCTCTCTGGACGCGTCATGACACTGGAAGACAAGTCGCGAGACATGGAGGCCGAATCAGAGCTCGACCGCCTAGAAGAGAAACTGGGGCTTCGTGCGCCGGCTACTCCGGCCGTTGCTCAAACCGCGGAGACCCAAACCGTTTCCGTCGGCGGACCTCCAGATGCTCCGAAGCTTGATGCTGCCCAGGAAGCGCAAGCGAGAAGCGAAGCCGAGCGGCAGCTCGAAGAGTTAGAGAAGAGACTCAAGGGGAACTAAGTTAGCCCAAACTAAAAAGCCCCCTCCGTTTTCAAAGCGGAGGGGGCTTTTTAGTGACCCGTTACTTCGCCGGGTGCTTAATCCGGAAGCTCTGGGCGACGTTCGCTTCGAAGGGCTTGAAGATCTCCGGATTATTGGTGCTGATAAACCGAATCAGGTAAGTATCCGATCCATCGGCCAGAACGTAACTGATCTGAGTCTGGTGGTCTCCGTCCTTAAGGTCGTTCTGGGCCTCAAATCGATGCGCCTTGCCTACCGGCAACGTGACGTCGGCGCCTGCGCCCTCATTGATCAGATGATTCTTCTCTTCAGCGATGGCCGCTTCGAGTCCGAACGGCGAATCGTGCTTAATCCGCTTCACGTAAAAGCGCGTGCGCTGCTCGGCGATGCTTGACTTCGAGCCGTCGGTCACGTTGATGATGACTCCGTTGGCCCTTAATCTAGCCCGCTCCTTTTTGTCGCGATCGGATGCCATGCTGGCCATGGCGCCTCCGAGGGCGGCGGCCATCTGTCCGCCCACATTGTTTGGATCAGAGTTAAGAGAAGGATCCGTCCCCCCACTCATTCCTGGAACGGGGATGTCAGCGGCCACCCCGGTGCCTTCAGCCCAACCTGGTGGAACGCCAATAGAGACGCCACTTTCGTCGTCCTTAGCCATGTTCCAACCAGCCGGAAAGTTCACCGGCGGCGCCTCGGCCAACCGTTCAACAGGACCCGACTTACACCCGCATGCCGCGACAACGGCGAGGGCCGATAATGAGAGAGTACGAAAACGCATACCGGCATCAAATACTAGGATGGGGCTGGCTGCGGTTGCAGGTTTTTGCTTATTTTTGCATTAAGGGCAGGAAGTCAGCCTCGAGCAAGTACCTGTCGGTAGACCGCGTCGGTCCCGCGCTCCATGGCGACTGCACTAAAAGACTCGTGACATCTCTCCAATGCAGCCTTCGACATTTTTGCGCGCAAGCTCGCATCGCGCAGCAACGCAGCACACTCTCTTTCCAGCGCCTGCGGGTCTTTCGCAGGAGTTAAGCGACCTGTTTCCCGGGTCACAACTTCCGGAATTCCCCCCACATTAGTCGCGACGCAGGGGAGGCCAGCGGCCATCGCCTCCACCAGAGCGATTCCCATCGCCTCCTTGTGAGTCGGAAACAGGAACAGATCCATCGCGGGCAAGAATTCGCCAACTTCGGTCTGATAGCCGGCGAAGGTCACGCTGGGTGCAATGCCCAGATCATTTGCGAGCGCGCGGCAAAGCTCCAGTCCATCGCCGTCTCCGACAACGAGGTACCGAAGCGCCGGGAACTCCTGTTTGAGACCAGCCACCGCCGCAAGAGCATCCTCGATGCCCTTCTTGGGCGTCACCCGAGAAACGGTGCCCACGACAAGATCGGTGTCACTGATCCCCAGGTTCAGCCGGGCCGTTGCCCGGTCCAGCACCTTGAAGTCAGCGGCCAAACCATTGTGAACAACGGAGATCTTTTCGCCACGAACTCCTTGCCGCACGAGGTGTCGCTTCACTTCTTCCGAAACCGCAATTAGGTGAGTCGCCGCCGAAAAAGAAAGCTTTCCACTCATGCCGTGGACGGTCGCGATGCTCGGAACTTTGGCGAATCGGGCTGCAATGCATCCATTCACGCTAGAAGTTGAGAGATGCGTGTGGACAAGGTCGAATCGGCCATCCAAGATCACCCGCCTCATTCTCAAAATTGCCCGAGGGTCGATCTTTGCGCCGACTTTGACTTCGTGGACCGGAAATCCCTCGGCTCGCACCTGTCCTCCGAACTGCTTGCCGGCAAAGGTGAGAAACTCAACGCGAGTTCCAACCTCGCGTTGCATTCGAGCCAGCGTCATCAGACTCTGGACCGCGCCGTAGATTGCCTGGGATGCACTGCAGATCTGCAGGACGGACAGGCTCTTGTTACTTTCCATGGCGCGCGGTTCTCAGGAGCTTGAGCAAAAGGACGGGTGTCCAAGTGTCACTCCGAACGTTGATTCTCCGCAGAGCATACCGGTCAGTTTGATCCGTATTGGCGCCCTTCCTGGTCGAGCATGCCAACCGGTATCCAGCATCCCTAACCAAACTCGGAGTTTCCGCATTCATGCGCCCGTATGGGTAGCAAAAAGTTTGAATAGGAAATCCCAGTCTTGATTCAAGCAGCTCTTTCGAACCGCGAATCTGTGCTATCGCCTCCTCGGAACTGGCCTTCTCAAGATCGACATGATCCAGCGTATGAGATCCAAACTGAGTGCCAGCACTCGCCGCCAGTTTGACCGTTTCCACGGCCATGAGGGGCTCTTGTACGTCTCCTAATGCGACGTCCCATACATTCGTGCCTCCCAGTTGGCGAGCGACCAGGAATACCGTCGATTCAAACTTGGCCTTCTGAAGAGTCGGAAGTGCCTTGTCGAAGAAATTCTGGTAGCCGTCGTCGAACGTGATCACCACTGGCCGCTTGGGAAGTGGGCGGTCTGGCTCGAAGAGACCGTTGAGGCCAACCGATTCAAAGCCGAGAAGTTTGAGGGTTTGGATCTGCCGGGAAAACAGACCTGGCGAAACATAGTGTCCCTTCACGAGCGAGCGCGGATGAATCCTGTCCACCTTGTGGTACATCAAAATGGGTACGCGCTGATCCATGGGATTTTGAGAGCAAAAGGGGTCCGTTTAAGGCGTCAGGACCGGTCCAGGCAATCGCTCCTTTGCAACCTCCCTAGTCGTGCCTCTATTTTGACTCTTCAGACCCAGAGTCGGCATGCTCGGACTCGGGAGCGTCTTCACTCGGGGTCGCAGCAGCCTCCCTTTGGGCCTCTTTCATTTGCCGACGTCTCTCGACATAGTCCCGCTCGATCAGGCGAGAAAAGATTCCGCCGGCGGCTACGATTAGCATCACGAGCAGAAACCCGATGGCAACGATAAAGAAGCCGGCCGGATTATGGAGTTCAACGAATCCTCGATTGGTCACGTGTTAATGCCCGTCCTAGCGGAAAAATGGGGTCAAGCCACGAGAACCTCGTTCGCAAGTTCACGGTCAGCCTTCGTTTAGTAAACCTGAGACGTGGCAGAGTTGCGCCCCGGCGCTCCCGATCAGGCTACTATTTCTCATGCTCAAGAAGATCGATACCTTGCTCTGTCAGGTTCAGGATATGAATCGGTCGGTCGCCTTTTATCGCGACGTGCTTCAGCTCACGCCAGGAACGGTCTCTCCGTATTGGTCTGACTTCGAGATTGGAGGCATCAAGATCGGACTTCATCCGCCTTTCGTGGCAGGCCCAGGTCGGCCGGAAGCAGGCTGGATTCTCGGCTTTGAGGTGGAAGATTTGGCGAAGTTCAAGACCGCGCTCGTGGATGCCAAGGCAAAGGTTGGCGACTATCACGACGTGCCAGGTGGAGTGATCATCGAATTTGAGGACCCGGACGGCAACCACCTCCAGGCGGTCGAGCGCGGGGTTACCCAGGAGATCCTCAAAGCCCGTTGATTCACCAGGCCGGTTCGGACGAGGAGACTCGCAATATCGGGTCCGTGTTCGTGGCGTCCTTGCGAAAGGGGGACGTCGTGCTCTTTAACGGTCAACTCGGCGCCGGCAAGACCACGATGATTCGGGGCATGTTGGAAGGCCTCGGACATCGCGGCCCCGTCCGATCCCCTACCTTCAATCTCATTCAGACCTTCGAGACCAAACCGCCCGTGATGCACGCCGATCTCTACCGAGTGAAAGGCTACGCCGGAATCGGCATCGAGGACTATCTGGACACCCATCTTTGCCTCATCGAGTGGCCCGACCGAGCGGCAGGCCTGCTGAATACCGAAGAGTGTTGGCAAGTATCGATCGAGTTTGTTCCTACGGGGCGCTCAATTGAGATTGTTGCTCCCTCTATATCGCTATAATCCGGCCATCATGGGACGAGAAGCACGATGCCACGTTGAGACCAGCGAGGCCAGTTGCGAATGCAAGGTCCACCTCGACACTTCGTCAGTGGTGGTGCGAGGATCTCTCAGCCGAACGATTCCGTTCAGCGCCATCATCAGGGCGGAATCGCTCGGAAATCGGCTAGTCCTCGAGACCAGCGAGGACACGATTTACCTCGATCTAGGCGTCGCCGAATCGGCAGCGTGGGTCAAAGCAATCCTGCACCCTCCAACTCTACTTTCGAAGTTAGGAGTTAAGCACGAGCACCGTTTGCTGACCCAGGGATTTGACGACATCACGTTCCTCGGCCATCACACTAGCGTTTCTTCCGCAAGTGCGGGCGACACATTTGATCTGATATTCCGCCAGGTGTCAGATCTGGCCGAGTTGTCGGATTTGGAAAAGTGGCTCGACTTCTTGACCCCTTCCGGAGCGATATGGATCGTCTATCCCAAAGCAACGGCATCCATTCCTGAAGTCGGCGTCATCAACCGGGGCCGCGAGGCCGGCTTGGTAGACACGAAGGTCTGCAGATTCTCCGACAGCCATACCGCCCTGCGCTTCGCCCGAAAGGCAAGCTAGTCCCGCAGGTATTCTGCGAGTCATGCCTTTGAGGGTGGGGATTTTGACGTGTGCGCACATGCACGTGCAGGGCTATGTTCATGGCCTGCGAAACCATGCCAGTGCCGAGCTCGTCGGCCTTTGGGACGACGAGATTGAGCGCGGTGAAACCTACGCGCAACAGTCCGGACTCCCCTTCATCGGATTCCTCGACGATCTCCTGGCAGCCGTGGACGCCGTCGTCATCACCAGCGAGAACGTCCGCCATGCCGAACTCATCGAGGCCGCCGCAAAAGCCGGCAAACACATCCTTTGCGAGAAACCGCTGGGAGCTTCAGAAGAGCACCTGCAACGGATCGAAAGGGCGGTTTCAAGTGCGGGCGTCACCCTAATGACCGCTTTCCCCTGTCGATTCTCACCCGCGTTTCAGCGACTTAAGCAGCGAGTGAACGCCGGCGAAATCGGCAAGATCCAAGCTATCAGCGCCACCAACCGGGGCCGATGCCCCTTTGGTTGGTTTGTCGAACCCGAAAAGTCGGGCGGCGGCGCGATGATCGATCATGTGGTCCACGTGACCGACCTCCTGAGAGACCTCCTGGGAGAAGAGCCCGTGCGTGTTCAAGCTCAAATCGGCAACAACGTCTATCAGCAGAGTTGGGAAGACACGGCGATGGTCACCATCGAGTTCGGCAGTGGCATCTTCGCGACCCTCGACTCGAGTTGGTCGCGTCCCCAGAACTTCAAGACCTGGGGAGACGTCACGATGACGGTGGTGGGTGAGTCGGGCGTGATCGAATTGGACATGTTCGGACAATCGGTGGAGACCTACGGAAAGTCTGCTGGCTACTCGTCAAGCGGCTACGGAACGGACCTTGACGCGCTCCTGGTCAGTGAATTCGTCAACGCCTGCCTAGAGAAACGTGCTCCTGCAGTGACCGGCTTCGACGGCGCCCAAGCCGCCCGCGTAGCGATCGCGGGGTACGAGAGCGTCAGGTCTGGTCAGCCAGTTCTAGTTTTCACTTAAGCGGCTTAGGTGTTTGAAATGCCGACGATGACCGAGATAGGCAAGATTGAATGCACGGCATCGATCTCGGTTCGTAATGTTCAAGCATGTCGAATCGAAAGTAGCGAATTTTCGTGTCTTGAGGAGGTTGTAACCTAAACAACCCAATCCCCAAGCCCCCGTCATCCTGAGTGAAACGAAGGACCCCCTCCTCTATGGCAGTCTCACACGCTCCAATCGAAAGCTACGACCCCAGGAGGGGGTGTTTCGCGCGCTCAACATGACGGGTGTTTGACGGTGGAGTCGGCTCATCTACAATCCGGTTGGAAGTTGAGAAAACGGCGCATGACAGCCTGCACAGTAGTCGATCGCGAATCAGCAAAATACCCTTCCGATTTCGGAAAGATGGCTCGCAAACGGTTCGGCATCAGGCTTCCCGCCAGTCACAATGGTTTACATGAGTCTCAAAATTCCCGTCGCCCACGACTTCATTTGCCCCTGGTGCTGGGTCGGTCTTCTGCAGGTCAAGCGTCTCGAAGCCGAATTCGGCGTCGAGTTCGAATGGTTGGGCTATGAGCTCTTCCCTGAAGAGCTGGAGTGGGGAAACTATGCGGCGCCGATACCGCCGCCGAACAAGCCGCCCGTCCCAAGCCGCCTGGACTTCATCCTTATCGCCGACAACGTCAAACTCCCACCGAGCAATCGCCCTCAGAAAATGCGTACTTTCAACGCTCACGAGGCAGTGGAATACGCAAAGACCGAGGGAGTAGCAAACGCCCTCATCGAAAAGCTCTACTACGCCTACTGGGAAGAAGGAAAAGCCATCAACGAGTTGGAGATGCTGTTAGACCTCGGTACAGGAATCATCACCGACCTTGCGGCATACGAGAAGGCGATCTTGGAGAAGTCGTTCAAGCACAACATCGTCGGATTCGATGCCGAAGCCTATTCAAAGGGCGTCTACAACGTCCCGACCTACTTCATCGGCGGTCAGCGTTATGCCGAGCAACCCTACGTCATCGTGAGGGATGCCATCGTGAAGGCACTTGGGTAACTTAGCCTCACACTTGATCTACGCCGACCTGCGGTTTCCCCCAGGGCTAAGAGATCGGCCGTATGCCTTCATTGATATGGTCACCACCATCGATGGCAAAATCCTCTCGGGCGACCGTGAAGAGCACGTCATCGATCTCGGCTCCGACTTCGACCACGTCTTGATGAAACGGATTGCGTCGCAGGCAGACGCCGTAATTGTGGGGGCCGCTACGCTTCGAACGACCCTCACGACCTGGGACCCTCCGACCCGCTTCCGAGTCGTCGTGACCCGATCAGGCGACCTTCCGTTCGAATCCGCTTTCTTCACCGGCGGAGAATCGTTGGTCGCAACTCCCGAGGGTGGCAACTTTGAGCCGCCAAAAGGAATCGGACACATCGCCCAAGGCACGGATGCCACCGATTTGCGCGCTGTTCTCGCGGAGCTTCGTAAACGAGGAGTCGAACGAATCCTCGTTCTTGGAGGCAGCGAACTCAACGCGCAATTGCTGAAAGAAGACTTGATTGACGAATTGTTCTTGACGATTGCGCCGAAGGTGAAATTGGGACGCGACGTGCCAACGTATGCAGATGGGGTGGCGCTTCCCAGAGAGGCGCTCTTACGATACAGCATCGTCGAAACCCACGTGGTTGAGAACGAAGTGTTCCTAAGGTATCGTCGCGATCACGAGGAATAGTTGGAAAAGGGCGGTCAGATCGAAGACTCAGAGATATTGGACCGTAATAAGGAGTTGCGCGCTTCTTCCACGAAGGCTCAGCCACGGCGTGTCCTTCGCCCGCTCGCCCCGAGCACCTACCTGCTGAGAAACCTCGGAAAGACGGCGCCGCTCGTCGGGGTCATCATGTTGGCGGTGTTGCTGGTTGCCGGCATCATCTCGATGATCGACTCGATTCCTTACAGTATTCGTACTACTTACAACTACTCACAAGAGATGGTTGGAATCACCCCCCGAGGAGACCCAACCCAGACTCAGGTGATCCTCAGTGACGTTCGCAAGAACTCACCGGTGCCTCTCGAACGGATCGTGATTTGTCGGGTTTCTAGCACACAAATTCACAGCATCGTCGGCAAGTGGCCGTTCTACGTGCTGGGCCTGTCTCCTGCGGACATGGATTTCTATCTCCATCGGCAGCACTCAACCGGCATTACCGGCCGTCTTCCTGAAGTCGGCAAGGCTGAATGTGTCGTCAGCGATCCAGTCGCGCGCAACCTAGCACTCAAGATTGGCTCAGTGGTGCAGGGGCCAGACATGGATGAAAGTTGGTCTCCTTATCGGGTGAAAGTTGTCGGAATCGCGCACACCGATCGCTGGTTGATCGTGAATCCGATCCAATACCAGCGTGAAAACCACTTCCCTCCAATCGATCTGGGCATGGTTTTTGCCAAGAATCTCCACGATCAAAACATCCTTGATCATTGGACGGAGAAGCATTTCAAAGGGAAGCGGGCCGCAGTGTTGGCCTATTTCCAGATAGAAAAGAACACCCAGGATATGTTCAAGACCCTGTTCGCCATTTTGGATGTCGTGATCGGCACCCTCGTGATGGTGATCACGTTCATGATGGGAATGCTGATGAATATCTACCAGAGCCAGAGGCTGGTGGAATTTGGGTTACTGCAGGCAATCGGCTACACCAAGAAAAACCTCTTGATGCGGGTCTTGCGGGAAGCGGTGGCCGTCATCACGCTTGGCTGGCTATTCGGTGTCCTGCTTGCATTTGCCATGCTGAATGTCGTTCGGGCGACATTGATGGCGCCGAAAGCCTTTGGGCTCGACACCTTGGACCCCACTGCCTTTCGGTACACGATCCCATTACCGCTCACCATCTTGTTAGTGGCGACCCTGACCGTATTCTTAAGGTTCCGTAAGTTCGACCCAGTCGGAGTCGTGGAGCGTCGTCTTGTTTAGGGTGAACCGGTGATCGCGGCAGTAAAGGCCTCACTGGTCTACTACGATCATGGAAAGCCGGTTTATGCCTGCCATGAGATCGACCTCGAGATCAAAACGAACGAATTTCTCGGAATCCTGGGACCGAGCGGTTCGGGAAAGTCTTCCCTGCTTTATCTGCTCAGCGGGCTGAAAACTCCAAGCTCGGGAGATGTCCGGCTCGACGGCAAGAGTCTCGTCGAGATGAAAGACGCCGAGCGTAGCAACCTGCGTCTTCGCGAGTTTGGTTTCGTGTTCCAACAGCCATACCTCCTCGGCTATCTCAGTGCGCTTGAGAACGTCTTGGTGGCTCAGAATGGGCCACAGGTTGAGGAGGCGATTTCGATTCTCGAGAAACTTGGCCTCGGCCCAAAGATCGATCGTCTGCCCCATGAATTGAGCGGCGGCGAAAGGCAAAGAGTGTGCGTCGCCAGGGCCCTTCTTGGCCAGCCCCGCGTAATTTTCGCCGATGAGCCGACCGCGGCCCTCGATCACAAAAACGGAGTCGCGGTAGTGGAACTACTCAACCGTCATCGCGAGACCGGGTCATTAGTGATGGTCACTCACGACCCGTCCATGTTGGAAGGCGCCGACCGAATCGTCCGGCTGGTCGACGGAGAACTAGAAACTTGATCCAAAATATGCCTGATTTCACCAAACAATGCGAAAAACATGGTCCATATTTGAGTCCAGGTAATTTCTCGCATTGACTCAGGGGTGGGGGTCTGGTATCCTCCCACATTGCGTCACGGGTGACCGTGGGGCGGCTATGGTAGGAATTCTCTACCCTAGGAGAAAACCTCTATTGGTAGCGAAAGCAATGACGACAATGAGAATAGTGAGTCGAGACGACGCAGGTCCCACGAAATCACGGTTCGAATTCGAGAAATTGACTCGTTCGCGACCACATTTGGGTCTGGTTTTCCGCGCAAGAGCAACTCTTGTGTCTGCGCACGGTGTTACGTGAGGTCTATGTGATTGGCAAACCCCTTTATCCTTGTTAGCTCCCTTGTCTTCGGCTCCATCGTTTTGCCGTGGACAGATTCAAAATTTTCACTCCGCCGTCTGTTCGGACGCGGCCGTAAGAATGAGGCCATGAAAGCGGTCGCTGCACCTCTCGTGCAGACCGACGCTGGATGGACCCTCATTCGTTGCGATGACGCAGATGCCTTCTCTGAGTGGCTTGGCCGCGACGAGGAAGGGTTACCGACCCGACCGGGTGAGGAACCATCTTTAGGTTCCCATGTCCTGATCGAAATGTTTGGATGCGAAGGCTCGATGCTCGAGGCTGAGCTGTATGTTGGCCAGGCAATGCGCGACGCGGCCGTCGAAAGTAAAGCGACCGTCGTTGAGCAATCGTTCCACGAGTTCAAGCCGTGGGGCGTTAGCGGCGCCGTCATCATTCAAGAATCGCACTACACCATCCACACTTGGCCAGAACATCGCTATGCGGCGATCGATCTGTTCTACTGTGGCGGAACCGTGCTCGTTCACAAGGCAGTCGATGTACTGCGTGAGCGATTCCAACCAGAGAGGATTAAGTTCCTCGTGGTGCGACGCGGACTTCAGCATGAAGTCGAAAGATAATCCGCAATCGCAATTCAGAGCGACGAGCGCCTTGGCGTTCGTCGCTCTCGTTGCGAAAGGGGGTCCCCCCTTACATAAAATGGGTTCTGACCCATCGTCCCTTGGGCTCAACCTCCTTCTGAGAAGAACGTCGAGCAAGCCCATCTCTTTTCAAAGGAACAGTACACGCCCAGATGTCTAGCGACGCAACCGGAATTTTCATCAACGAGACCCACACCTCGGCCGCCATTTGGCAGTATCGAGTCGAGAAAATGCTTCTCGAGGGGAAGACTCAGTACCAGACTTACCAGATCTGCAACATTCCCCGTTTTGGCAAGTCTCTGTTCCTGGACTACAACATCCAGACGTCGATCCTAGACGAATACATTTTTCATGAGTGCATGACCCAGCCCGCCATGACCCTGCACCCAGACCCTAAGAAGGTGCTCGTTTGCGGCGGTGGAGAAGGGGCAACGCTTCGAGAAGCGCTCAAGCACAATTCGGTCAAAGAGGCCTACATGGTCGACATCGACGAAGAACTCGTCGACATGGTGAAGGTACACATGCCTGAATGGCACCAGGGCGCCTTTGAGGACCCCCGCACGACGTTGGTGCACACGGATGCCCGCCAATGGATCGCAGACCGCAAGGGCGGGAATTTCGACGTCATCCTCAGCGACCTTCCGAATCCTCATGAAGATGGTCCCGGACAGTTCCTCTTCACTCGTGAGTATTTCCAACTTTGCGCCGATGCCATGAGCGAGGACGGCGTCTTTGCGATGCAGGCAGGCAGCGCGAATGAGAACTATCCCGAGTGCATGGTGTCTTGCATCAAAACGCTCGAGAGCATGTCCGATGTGTTCCCGCACGTCGCTGGCTACTATGGCATCGTGAGCACGTTCTTCCAGCCTTGGGGCTTCGTACTCGCGAGCAAAAAGCACGACCCGCTCGCCTTAACTGTGGAAGAGATCACCAAGCGCTTTGCGGATCGAGGCGTGAAGAACCGTTACTACACGCCGCGGTTCCATCACGCGATGTACACCCTCCCCGAATATTTGCTTGAGGCGAAAGAATCTTCCGGCAGAATCCTCACCGATGCTGAACCATTTGTCTGGACCGCCTAAATCCAAAACAAAAAGCTAGTAAACGCCGTCATATCAATGGGTACCATTTTCTGGTATCCATGCATAGGGCGTTTACGCCGATAAATGGAATTGTGAGCAAAGAAGCTCGCAAAAGGAATAAACACAGTTGTTTAGAAAACTATATTGGGTCACCGAACATGTGGACGCAGACGGCCACTCTTGCGTCGCGGGGGTTTACACCTCAATTCCGGATCTCGTCCGGCACGGACTGAAGCATCCGTCGCAGAGCCAGCTTAGGCTAAGTCTCACCAAGCTTGATCACGAGGGGCTCCCGCTCGGAACGTGGTCTTCCCCGGATTTCTCTGGACTGGAGGCCGATCTCGCTCCGTATGTAAAAACGGACGAGTTTACGGCTGATCAGTGTGCAGCACTTCTCGCCGCCGTTCGCCAGCCAGCTCATTCCGCTGCCGCCTGATCCCTGCCTTCGCTTCCGATGGCTCAGGACCGGTAACTGGTAAGAAAATTAGCGGTCTGCAGCCGGAGCGAACTCCAAAAAGGGCCCGCCCACTCAAAGAGAGTGGGCGGGCCCTTTGCAATTGGAGCCTTCAGTGAGTCTTACTTGCTCGGGCTGCTGGCGCCCGACGGCGTCTGCGACGTGCTGCTGGCAGCCGGCGCGTTCAGGGCGTCGGAGACGCTCTTCCAACCGCTCTTGAGGGCATCCATCTGGACGTCGATCTTCGACTTCTTGAACTCAGACAAAAGGCGTGCCTGGAGGTCCGTTGCGTTCATTCCCTTCTGGACGGCGAGCTGTCGCTGGACAACAACGCGCAACGTATCGTCGACCTTAATCTGGCTTGCGGCCGTTTTGCCTTCCACGTAGAACTTCAGGAACTGATTGGTGCCTGCCGTAATCCACGGGGTCGTCTTACCTTCGGTCGTCGATTCCAGGGCACTTCGGAAGACGGGCGGATACTTCTCAAGATTCGTTTCTCCGGCTCGAGCCTGAGTCTGTCGAACATTGGGAGCCTTAGAGTATCTTTCCGCGACCGTCACGAAGTTCTGACCGGTGGCCAGTTCCGCGTCAACAAGCTTCTTGTCCGCTTCGTTCGTGACAACGACGAAGAGAGCTTGTACCTGCGGCGGGGTTCGGAACTTATCTGGATTCTGCTTGATGAACAGGTCCACGTCAGCCGGCGTTACCGTGATACCGTGGGTAAGGATCTTCTCTCGAGCGAGTTCCAACTCGACGTCTCGTTTGATCAGGTCGAGTCCAATGCTCTGGGCCGTGAGGGCAGTCAGGTAGTTCGGGCTTCGCTTAACACGGAACTCGATCTCCTTGGCGATATCGTCGGCCGTTGGGGCGACGTTCATCTCTTTAGCAAGCTGTAGGGTGAGCTGGCGATTGACTAGGTCACGGAGGGCTTGCAGACCCAAGGTCTCGGCAACTTGCGCTTCCTGTGGGCCGCTATTCGTGACTACGATGACCGAAGGCTTTCGAAGAAGATAGTCCTCAAAATCCTTGTGCGAGATCGTGACGCCGTTCACGACGGCTACCGAATCGGATCCTCCGCCTTTGCATCCGACCATTCCAATTAGCGCGAACGCCGCCAGCGCCAGCCCATTCGTCTTGTTAAATCTCAATCCCATCTCCTAAATTACAAACCTCAGGTCTTTCAGCCAAAACTGCGGACCAATTATTTACAACACCTCATGGTGTCATATCGTGCCGATAACGTGCACCTAGCTCTTAATATTGCTAGGTCATTTTGCCGTTTGAACCCGACAAGTCCCGGATTCTCACCGAAAAGGCCTCCGGTCGAGTGACCGGAGGCCTTTTCAAAGGCTCGTCCAAGTCCAATTAATGGACTTGAACGCCACCCTCTTGTCTCATGAAGGTCCTCAGTCGGGTCATCGCTTGTGTGTGCAATTGATACACTCGTGACTCGCTGACTCCAAGCACTTTGCCGATCTCTTTGAAGGTCAGGCCTTCGAAATAGTACAGGGCAACGACGAGTCTCTCACGCTCAGGTAAGCAGTCGACGCCATTTGCAAGGATCCGTCGAAGCTCTCGGCCCTCGACTTCCCCACCGGTGTTGGAGTTTTCGTCAACAATCAGTTCAACAAAGTGAATGTGATCGTCGCCGTCACCCGTTCCGAGGATGTCGTCGAGACTGTAAACGTTCGTTCGGCCCATCCGAACCAAGAGCTCGTTGACTTCCTGAGTGGTGATACCCAGGTTCTCTGAAAGTTCTAATTCGGTGGCGGGGCGTCCTAGCTTCGTCTCAAGAGCCATCATCGCTCGATCGAGCGCCTTCAGCTTTTCGCGAATCGAACGCGGGACCCAGTCCTCGTCGCGGAGCATTTCGAGGATTGCGCCTCTAACCAGCGCAATCGCGTAAGTCTCAAACTTGACGTCTCGAGTGGGGTCAAATTGATCGACACTCTTGATCAGACCGATGACTCCTGCGCCAATCAAGTCTTCCCGGTCGAGACCACCTGGCAGACTCGTGACGAGTCGGCCGGCTGTAATCTTAACGAGGTAAGAGTAGTGGTTGATCAGGTCTGCTCGAGCCTGTGGATGTTTGTAGACCTTATAGTCAACCCATGCGCGTTTGAGCGCCTCTGGTGAAAGCGGCATCAGTTCTCCTCGTTAATTCGTACCACCGACGCCGGAATGTGGTTCCGGATGGCCAGTTTCCTGTTCCACCGTACCCAGTTTCGAAGACGTCGGAGTTACAGCTCCAATCATTAGGTGCCATACCTGGCCACCAACCCAACCCAGTATAAACGCCAGGGTCGCGCGCTCTAGGCAAAGTACGGGCTCCACCTTCGCAAAAAGACCCGCAAATAACGCTACGAGAGCAGCTAATCCACCTGCGACTTTTGCCATGATAAATCTTCTCCGGCCCACTCACGAGCCATTGTGAATATTCGGTTCATTTTTCCGATTCAGTAGGCAAACCTACCAGCATTTGCGAAGATTCTCGTAAGAAAACCTGGAGTAACCTATCAGTTCTTGCGACCAGAGCCGCATTAATTATATCTCCAGCTTCATGCCGTCGAAGGCCAATTCAAAGCCGGGCGGAAGTTCTGCGTTCGTCACGTCGTGGTCGTAGTCATGACTCAGATGGGTTAGCACGACTTTTTTTGCTCCGAGCGACCTTCCGACCTCGATGGCCTTGTCCAAATGGAAGTGATTGGGGTGTGGAGCCCTTCTGACCGCGTCGACGATCAAGACGTCTAGCCCCTGAAGCTGCTCTTCGACCTCCGGCGGAATAAAACTGACGTCCGTGATATACGCCATGTCGTTGACTCGGATTCCGATGACTGGAACTTTTCCGTGCAGCACAACAAAAGTGCGAATCTCCATGCCACCGAGGTTGAGGACGGGAGAGGCATCGTACAGGTCGAACTTTGGATAAGCCACCCCGAGAGGCGGCTCTCGAAATGCATATGGGTAGATGCGCCGAATGTCCTCTTGGTGAACGGGAAGGGTGTAGATCGGAATCGATCGTTGTTCCAGAATGCAAAGCGATCTGAGATCGTCCATCCCCATGACGTGGTCTGCATGGGCATGCGTCACGATCACGGACTCCACGGACTTGATCCCGGCCCCCGTCAGTTGGAGCCGCATTTCCGGGGGACAGTCGACAAGAACATTGCCTCCTGGTCCTTCCAAAAGCAGAGACGCTCTCGAACGGTGATTCTTCGGATTCGCTAGAAACTCAGACGAGTAAGTGACGCCCAACATCGGAACGCCATTGCTCGTCCCAGATCCGAGTATCGTTGCCTGAGGCAAGTCTTAAAGCTCTCCGGATTTGTGCAGAACTTCGACCGCGACTAACGTGCTTGGCATTTCGACGTACTGGGCAAGCCGCTCCAAGCATCGGGCAAAGTTTCTTTCCCCCATGTCGTCCCACTGCGCTTGGCTCTGTCGGGCTTCCGCAATCAAAGCCACTGCTTCCTCAAAGAATCGGGCCTTGTTTTGCGGCAAGGACTTATTGGTCACCGCGGCAAATCGGCGGGCTAACTGTTCGTAAACCGCGTCCCAACTCGTCTTGGCGGTCATTTCTGCCCGCATCTTCGTGAGTTCGGCTTCTTGGAGACGTCGGCGCTCGGCGTCGCGACGTTTTACGACGTCGTAGTCCGCCATCGTGACGCCATCGATGACTCTCACGGTGGCCGCGACTCCAAGAACCTTGGAGATGGTCATGTCCATGAGCCGCTTGGTTGCCGGAAGTCGCAAATGGCCCGCAAGCTCGCTATCACCAGCGGTGATTCCAACGATGAGAACATTGTCCTCAAGCGTGATCGGGCGGACCGCATTGAGCGCTGCCCAAACACCTCGTCCGCTCACCTGCTGAATGATGACGGGCAGTGATTGCTTCCAGACCTGTTCGACATCCGCCATGTGAGTCCGAATTATAGCCCTGTCGAACAGTTTTGTTGGGACAATGCCCATCGGATTCGAAAGAGTTACCGATACTGGCAAGATTTCGGTGGATCTACGACCCCGCAGAACGCAACTAGCTGGCTATGCGACTCGAAAGTATGGAGATGCCTACCGACCCCGAGGCGGTAACGCGTCGTCCGCAATGTACTCGCTTCGGAATTGGCTGCCAATCGTTGGCACAAACGATCCCACCCACTTTCCTTGGAGGTCAGCCATGCCGGTCATCCCCTCACCACACTGATTGAATACTTGCTCCGAGCACTCGCATTCTAACGTTCCCATCTCGGCCCCAAAGTCCAGACGAACATAAAACCGAGGGTTGCCGCATCCTTCGATCTCCCAGGCCGAAACCAGCATGTTCCCTTCACGGTTGAATGCGTACTTCGCCAAGACTTTGACTGGATGAGACCGGCGAGGGCCAGATCGCTCCGTTGCGGACACAAAGAGTCCGTACAATACAGCGCCCAAGATCATCACAATGCCTAGCGTAAAGAAGACAAAGGTGATCGGGACAAAATTGAGTGTCCCCGCATCGGTGATCTTTCCAGAAAGCGGGTCACGGCTGTAAGTGCCCCGAAACACGCCTCCCATTGCGAACATGATCATCAAAACCGAAGTGATCATGACCAGGACAACGCCCCCGACCAGTAAGAATCCGGTCGCGCCTTGTTTGAGCGAGTCTATTCGGTGAACGCGAAACTGTCGCATCGATGCTGCCTATCGTGACGCGGTAAGCGAATAAGAAGTTCGACCTTAGGTCGAATGGATCAGAGGAGCCCAAAAGAGCCCCTCATAACCAATTGCGTTCCTAGCTTCGACCGGCAATCGTCGGACTTGGCAGAATCACATCGGCGACCGCATAGGACCGTCGGATGTCTTGCAGGCAGACCTTTGCCCGTCCGCCAATGTAGCTGGAACCGTCCAGGAGTTCGAGGTAGAACCCGCCATCGGTCCAACCGACAACTTTGTTGGCGTTTTCGAACGACGATCGGCGAACGTTGCACTCAAGAACCTGGGCTCTCTTGTATCCCATGACGATTGCGTCGAACTCGTCAATAGTGCCCGAGCGGATCTCGTACTCTTCGTACTCCATGTCGAAATTGGCTCGGATGTAAATTCCTCGACGCATTTCGTGCTCAAGCTCTTCGACGTTCTCGCCATCGAGACCGATCAGTGCCTCAACGACACTGGGATGGCACTCGACCAAGAACGCGTTTCCAGCCTCATGGATCTTGCGCCACATGTCGCGCTCGATCCAAAGGCTTACGGTGTCCTTGCTCGCAATGCGACCTACTCCCGTACACATCGGACAGATCTCAGTGATTTCTTGGGTGACCGACTCGCCGGTGCGCTTTCGGGTCAACTCGACAAGGCCAAGTGAGGAGATTCTTCCCACTCGGGTCCGCGCCCGATCTCTCGCCAAACCGTTCGTAAAGTGCTCTAGCACCTTCTTGCGATCTGCCTCACCTTCCATGTCGATGAAGTCACAAACGATGATTCCACCCATGTCTCGGAGACGCAGTTGGCGGAGAATCTCGTCGGAGGCCTCAAGGTTCGCCTTCAGAATGGTGTCGTTAAGAGAGACGCTTCCCACCTGCTTGCCAGTGTTGACATCGATCGCGGTGAGCGCTTCCATCTCGTCCACCACAAGGTAACCACCGGAGCGAAGCGGAACTTTGTGCTGCATGATGCGCTCAAGTTCTCGTTCGATTCCGTAGTGATCGAAAATAGGGGCGTCTTTGTCGTACAGCGAAATCTTGTCTCGAAGGCTCGGGGCAACCATCGATGCAACCAGGTGTACCTTCTCGTACTCATCTGGATCGTCGATCACCATGCGCTGAATGTTCTCACCGAACATGTCTCGAACAGTTCTGAACAAAAGTGTCTGGTCCTTGTGGACACTGGCTGGGGCGCGTTGTCGCTTCGAGTTCTTCAGGACGTCTGCCCAAAGATGCTTCAAGTAAGCGACGTCGGCGAGCAACTCCTGCTCGGTTCGTCCTTCGCACTCGGTGCGAAGAATGAGGCCAAATCCTTCAGGAATGATTCGATCTCCGATCTTGCGAAGGCGCTCTCGTTCGGAACGATCTTCGATCTTGCGGCTTACGCCGACTGATGACCCTTCCGGCATCAAAACCACATAACGACCGGGCAGAGCGATTCGCGTGCTAACACGCGCACCTTTCGTGCCGCGAGGCCCCTTCGTGACCTGCACCATGACCTGCTGGCCCGGTTTCAGGAGATCCTTGATCTTGCGTCGTCGCAGTTCGCTGCGACGCATCGAGGCGGGACTGTTGTCGTTGCCCCCCTCTTCAGGAACGATATCGGCAATGCTCAGGTAGGCATTTCGTTCTAAGCCGATATCCACAAACGCTGCATCCATCCCGGTAAGGACGTTCTGCACGATTCCCTTGAAGATCGATCCGACAACACGCTCTTCGCGTTCGACTCGATACTCCATGAGTTGCCCGTCTTCAAGGAGGGCGATCCTGGTCTCGCGGTTGGAGACATTGACGATGATTTCTTTGTGCCCGGAGGTCCCTCGGTGGTTTCCGTTCAGGTTTTCGGGCGCAGAATCCTGGGAGCGGCGCGACCTGCGGCCGCGTACGTTTTTTGAACTGCTCATCGGCTTCTCAAGCGGTAGAAGCCCTATTCTACCTAGCAACCGCCAATCAATTCCTCGATTCGGACCGCGGACTATTGCGGTAGCCTTTTCCCGTGCCCGTTTATGAGTATCGTTGCCAATCCTGCAGCCGAAAGTTTTCCGCGCTTGTGGGAATGACAGCCGAGCCAGATGACGAAAAGTGCCCTCACTGTGGCAGCCGCGAGACTTCCAAACTTGTCAGCCGATTCGCCCGCTATCGCAACGAAGACGATCGCATCGACGCCCTCGCGGATCGACTCGAAACGATGGGTGAACCCGGAAGTCCGTCGGAAGTCCGCGAAGTCATGAAAGAGATGGGCAAGGCGATGGACGAAGACGTTTCCGACGAGATGGAACAGCTATTTGAGGCTGACATGGCCGGAGAGGGTGACGACGAATGAAAACGAATAAGCCTCTCGGTTCGCTCACCATCGTTTGCGGAAGCATGTTCGCCGGCAAGAGCGAAGAGCTGATTCGATTGGCCAGACGAGCGCTCTACGCGAAGAAAAAGGTCCAGGTATTCAAACCGGTCATTGACGATCGCTATCACGCCTCAATGGTCGTCACCCACATGGGCGTCAAACATGAGGCGATTGCTGTCAAGTCCACCTCGGATCTGCGACAAAAAATCGATCCTGAAACTGAAATGGTGTTGGTCGAGGAGGCGCAGTTCTTCGATAATTCACTCGCTGACCTCGCGATGGATCTCGCTGACCGGGGCGTTTCCGTGGTCTGCGCGGGTCTCGATCAAGACTTCCGCCGCGAGCCCTTTGGCCCAATGCCAAGACTGCTTGCCCTGGCTGACGAGGTAATCAAACTGCGCGCAATCTGCATGAAGTGCGGCGCCCCCGCGAGCCATACGTACCGAATGATTGACGGAGAGCCCGTCCACCGAGACGACCCCATCATCCTCATCGGCGCGACCGAAAGCTACGAAGCCCGCTGCCGGAACTGCTTCAAACTCAGAAAGACCAAACGACGGTAGGGTCCGCGGTTGGCTGGTTGGGGTTAGCGGTACCGGAGGAGATTCTTCTCCACTTCGGCGGCCCGGCAGGCGGATAATGACCCTGAAGGGTTCGCGGTCCGTGCCCCAACTCTTAGGCTGCTAGCCTCAAGGGGGCGACCTATAATTAGCGTAGGGTGGAACCCTGGAAACCGTCAGCGCAAAAACAAAAGAGCCCTGAAGGGGCGAAATAAATCCCCCTTCAGGGCCTATCACGGCAACCGTTGGATGCTTAGTTCTCGCGAACCATTGAGACGGTGGCGGTGATTGGCGCTGGAGCGCCAGGGAACGGGGCGTTCAACCACTTCACTTCGGCCTTAGCCAACGTTCCGTCGGTCTTTACGACCCAGTAAGTGCCTTCGGACGAAGCAGGTTCCGCGCCTTCCGACTCCTTAATTGTGGCCTTCACCTTAATCGTGTCGAGATCTCCAACCTTTTCTTCCGCGAGCACTTTGTACTCGGCTTTAGCCGCGACCGCTCCCGTCTTGGAGTCGGCTTTAATCTCGACTGTCCAGGTGTCGCCAACCGCGAGAGGCTTGCCCGAGTCGATAATGACACCGAGGTTGGTCATTCGGTACGACGCTGCCCCAGCCGTCTGCTCGTCGCCCTTGATCTCCTTCAGGCTTCCGTCTGCGTTGTAGACCACCGGATGAGCGCCGGTGTCTGGCACGTCGATCTCTTGATCACCGAACTTCGCTTTGCCCTGGACCTGTTGCTCTTCTTCTGTGTAGGTTCCGTCGGTTTCGACCTTGGTGACCTTTTGCTGAACCAAGCCAGTGTAGGTAGCCTGTTGACCCGCAATCTCCAACTCGGCCTTAAGGCGAAGCTTGATCGCTTGACCTTCTTTCGGTTGTCGTTTGACCGACAGTCCGTCCACGGCAGCAAATGTGAGTGCCGACGCGGACAACAGCACGATGGCAGCGCCAAGCGCATTAAACTTCGTCTTCATAAATTCCTCGGAACGATTCCAATTCTACTACCGACCCTTGAATCAGGTAGGCGATCGTGCCTACCGCTAAATACTACTGACGCCGACAGGAAGTTACAGGGTCGATGAAAAACGTGTGGCTACTTTAACGGTTGACGCTCGAACGAGCGCTTCGTGCTCGAAACGACACAAGGTCGTCGCCCTGTCCATCGTCTCGCTAGTCTGCAGCCGCGCCTGGCTCTACCAGGTGGCACTTCTCCTTTCCTCGGAGACGCAGGGCTTTCAGCAACGCCGACCGAAAAATGTGACTAGCGGGAATCAAGCCTGCCCAGTTAAAAATGGTTGCTCGGTTATTGTTCCAACGTAGTTATGCCAGATCGTTGTTAAGTTCTCGACGGACTTGGTGTCACGTTTCAATAGATGAGTTATTATTTCCTGGGTCGAAACGAAGGCCATGGCCCTCGATCGACTGGATGGAATATTCGCTTCACTCGAATGGGTGAAATAGATTTTTTAGTGTTGCTTTAGATACATTGGTGTATTCGACAGGAGATTCTTAATATGATTCGGAAAAGAGTTTTGGTTTTGGTTGCGTCGCTCGGATTCGTCGCGGCCCTGCCCACTGCGGGCTTTGCACAGACAGAGTTGGTCACCAACGGTGGATTTGAAACGAATACTGGCAACGGTCAGTTGGGTTATAACACCTCTGCAACCGGCTGGTCGATTTCAGGCGGATACACGTTCCTGTTCAATCCACAGGGCGGCACCGTCAGCGGGAGTTCGGCAGACAACAGCGGCGCAAACGGTCAGTACGGCTACCTGTACCTCCACGGTCCCGGTAATGGCACAAGCAACGGCCTTACCAACAGCCCGACTGGCGGCGCTTTCATCGCTCAGGACAGTGCTTTCCAGCAAGCTGCAATCACTCAGACGATCACGGGACTGACCGCAGGTCACACGTATGCTCTGAGCTTTGATTGGGCAGCTGCTCAGCAGTCTGGTTTCACGGGTCCGACTTATGACGCTTGGCAAGTAAGCCTCGGCGGACAGACGCAGACCACGGCCACCATCAACAACGCTTCCCACGCCTTTAGCGGCTGGCAGCACCAGGTCTTCGATTACACTGCGACTAGCTCCACGGAGACCCTGTCTTTCTTCGCAACGGGAGGCCCCCAAGGTGTTCCTCCGTTCGCATTGCTGGACAGCGTTTCTATGAAAGCTGTTCCTGAAACGGGCTCCGGAGTAGCTATGCTCATGGGCGTTGCTGGATTCGGCATCTTTGCTCGCCGACGCGCGCAGTCCAAGAAGTCTCGCAGCTAATGCGCGATTACGATGACCGCGCCTTAGGCTGAGAGAGGCACTGCCTCTTCTTGGCTAAGGTTCGATACAATGGGCCCGGGTGGAGATAAAACTCTGCGCCGGGCTCTTTCTTAGTCGCTCCTAATGAAGTCGCCAGTTTGTAGTCCGGAAGAATCGGCCTAGCGGTTCCTCAAGTTGGGTAGGGGGACTGCGGAGACACGAATCAGTCTCCACCCGCGGCCGCCGTACATCCATGATGGCGGGCACTTCGCAACGCGATGCCTGAATCCTAGGCATCGGAGACTCAGGATAATGACAGCAAATTTGTTCTTCGTCGATCTCCTTCGGATGGCCGCATGGTTGGCCATTTTAGTGGTCATCTTTGTACCGCTGGAGCATTGGTTTGCTGTCCAGCCTCATCGGGCGTTGCGAAAGCAGGTCGGCATCGACGTTTGCTACTACTTCATCAACAGCTTGCTGCCGTCTCTCATCCTAAGCGTCCCCGCCGGCCTGCTTGGATGGGCAGCCTTGCATCTCCTTCCCGGCGGACTCCTGAACTTCATCTCGGCACAACCGTTCTGGGTCAAAGCAATTCTCGGCTTGCTGGCGGGCGAGACGGGTTACTACTGGGGTCATCGCTGGAGCCATCAGATACCATTTCTGTGGCGATTCCATGCGGTACATCACAGCGCCGAAGAGATGGACTTCTTGGTGAACACCCGCGCTCACCCTCTCGACCTCGTGTTCAGCCGCTTCTGCGGCCTGATTCCGATGTGCGCGCTTGGTTTGGCCGGTCCCACGAGTGCGTTGAACGCCACTGGCGTCCCCGTGGTCGTCATGTTGATTGGTACCACCTGGAGTTTCTTTGTGCATGCCAATCTTCGGTGGAGCTTCGGTCCACTCGAATGGCTTGTCTCTACACCAAAATTCCACCACTGGCATCACACGAGAACCGGGGCGATCAATCGCAACTACTCCTCAACCTTCCCGTGGCTAGACCGTTTGTTCGGGACGCACCACCTACCCCAGGAGTGGCCTGAGGCTTACGGTATCGAGGAAAGTTTCCCCGCTACCATCCTGGATCAACTCTGCTTCCCCTTCGCCCCCGAGGAAGCCCCAGCAACCGATAAAGCGTCCGCTTTGCCGGAACAACAGTAGCCGGGCTTCGCTACCTGCGCTCTGCAACCAATTAAGCGCCGTTGCCAAGAAATGAAGGTCCGGAGAGCTTGACCCTCCGGACCCATCAAACCAACCGTCCGCAGCCTAGGGCCGCTCCGCCTTCACTGGACTCTTGAGATGGTCACCGTCGCCGTGATCGGCATTGGCGCGCCTGGCATCGGTGCGTCGGTCCATTTGGCCTCCGACTTCACTTCGGTTCCATCAACCTTTGAGATCCAGGTGGTGCCCTCAGAAGAAGCTGGCATTGCGCCCGAAGTCTCTTTGACCGAGAACTTCACTTTGATCGTATCGAGGTCGCCAACCTTCTCCTCGCCTAGGACCTTGTATTCGGCTTTGGCCGCTTCGGCGCCAGTTTTGGTGTCCCCTTTGATGTCTACGGACCAACTGTCTCCGACATTTAGGGTCTTGCCCGGGTCGACCAAGACGCTCAGATTGGACATTCGATACGCGGCCGGACTTGCGATGGTATCGTCGCCCTTGATCTGCTTCAGGCTGCCGTCCGCGTTGTAAACGGAAGACACGGGAGGCGTCTGAGGAATGTCGATGTCCTGCCCGCCGAACACAGCTTTACCATCGTGCTGAGTCGATTCGATCGTGTAGGTTCCATCGGCCTCCAACTTAGTGCACTTTTGGTCGGTGAGCGCGGTGAACGTGGCCGCTTGCCCCTGGATCTCAAGGTCAGCTTTGATCTTAAGTTTTAAGATCTGCCCTTCCTTTACTTGCCGCTTGACACTTAACCCATCGACGGCGGCGATCGCCAGAGCCGACACCGTCAGCAGCATCAGTGCCGCACTTATCGTTTTTAACTTGAACTTCATAGTTGCCTCGAACTACCGCAGATTCTACACTTGGGTTGCAGAGGACCCCGTATTACGACCTACTGTTCATAATCACACTTAACACCTGAATGGAATCGATCGGCAGACTACTCATCGGAATTGGACTCGGAACGGCGGCGCTCGGGGCGCTCGTGCTGCTTGCTGAGAAAATCCCCGGATTCAGGCTGGGGAGACTCCCCGGCGACATCGCCATCCAAAAGGATGGAATAGGTTTCTACTTCCCGATTACCACGATGCTTCTCCTCAGCGGCTTCGCCTCCATCGCCCTCTGGCTTCTCGGTAGGTGGCGACGCTGAGCATCGAACTCGTCACTTTCGATTGCGCTCAAACGCTCGTCGACGTGAGATGGACCCTCGATGGGTTCGCTCGGGACTGCATGGTAAGACTCGGTCTCGAACTACCCACCGAAGCTTACGACCGGCTCTTACAACTATACGGCGCTGCACTCCCCGAATATCTACAGATCAATCTAACCAAAGACGCGGACGCGGGAGAGCAGTTTTGGCAGCGACTCACGGCAAGTTGGTTCCAAGAATTTGGTATCGCGGAGTCGTGGGTTAAGCCGTCGAGGCTGCTATCCGATAGCCTGATGTACGGAGCGGACTCCCCCTATTTCCAGCTCTTTCATGACGTGCTCCCTTGCCTCAATGGACTGAGTCAGAGAGGAATCAAACTTGCCATCATTTCGAATTGGGACTACAGCTTGCACCGCATCCTGGAACAGCTTGGAATAAACAAGCGATTTGAAACCGTCATTGCATCCCTCGAAGAAGGCGTCGAAAAGCCTCATTCCCGGCTCTTCGAGATCTGCCTCGAACGGGTCGGTGTCGCGAGAGAGAACGTCCTCCATGTGGGAGATGATCTTCTCGATGACATCGAAGGAGCACGAAATGCCGGCATTCGGTCGGTCTACTTGGACCGTAGCCACCGGCTGACATATGAGGCGATTCCGCATCGCATCACTTCCCTTACCCAACTCCCGGAGGCCCTCGAGTGGATCGTCTGAGCGACTACGACTATTCTTTGCCAGAGGCACTCATTGCCCAGGTTCCCCTTGAGGACCGCACTGCCTCAAGGCTGCTGCACCTACAGCGCGAATCGGGACAGGTTCAGCACCGAGCGTTTACCGACGTGGTCGATATCTTGACGCCCGGGGACCTGCTTATCCTTAACGACACTCGCGTCTCTGCTCTACGCCTTGAAGGGAGGAAACTCACAGGCGGAAACGTGGAAGCCCTGCTCTTGTCTGGCGGACCGACTGACTACGTGGCCCTCCTAAGACCCGGAAAGCGACTCAAGCCCGGAACCCGAATCGAATTCGGCGATCTACAGGCGGAAGTGATGGCCGACCTTGAGGACGGCATGAAGGCGCTCCGGTTTGATTTCGTTGACCACCTGTTGGATCGCCTCACGGCGATCGGCCACACTCCGCTGCCTCCGTACATCCACGCCATCCTCAAGGATTCCGAGCGATATCAAACGGTTTACGGCGCCCATCCCGGCAGTGCGGCGGCTCCGACGGCGGGACTGCACTTCACCGAAGAAATTCTTGCCGCACTTCGAACCAAGGGCGTGAACCTGGGTTACGTGACGCTCCATGTCGGCATAGACACATTCCGGCCAGTTCAAGTAGAGGACCTGGAACAGCACGTGATGCACGGAGAGACTTGCGTCGTTCCCGAAGAGACGGCCAAGTTGGTTTCTCAATGCACTGGACGGATTATTGCGGTTGGAACCACCGCCGTGAGGACACTGGAGTCTTTTGCCGAATCTTCTAGAAAAGTTCGTTCCGGCGAGATGCTTTCGAGGCTTTTCATTCGTCCGGGATATCGATTCAAGGTTGTTGATGGCATGTTTACGAATTTCCATCTCCCAAAAACGACCATGATGATGATGATTTCTGCCCTAGCCGGACGTGACCGAGTGCTTGCTGCTTATGAAGCCGCAGTTCAAGAGGAATACCGTTTTCTGAGCTTTGGAGACTCCATGTTGATTCTTTGAATGAGAGCACTTGTGTTGCATCTGTTGAAGTCGAAAAGTCCGCTTAAGGCTCTTTAAGTAGAATGCGCAGGCGACAGGGATTTAGTAGAGGTTACGGGAATTGAGAACGGATAATTTTGACCCGCTGGCATATATAGAGAACGCGTTTTTGGATACGCGCAATTTGGACGCTCCCGAGCTAGGTGAGCAAGAAGAACTGGAACTTCCAATCCCATCGATTTCCGATTACATTGGCGTCGAGGCATCCAATGAGGCCTTAGAGGCGCGACCGGTGGTAACCGCGATTGTCGAGGAATCCCCGGCTACGCGCGCTCGCTTCCGAAAGACAGTCATGAGCGCGCCCAGGCCGAGGCGCAGCAAGGCTACTGCGGGCGTGGCGGACCAAGTGATGGACGAAGACCTCCAGTCGGTCTGGCAAACGCTTCCGAAAAGCGTTGAGTTCCTCTGCAGCTTTTATGACGACGCCGTGACGGCAAATTATTATCGAGGCGAATTCAAGGAATCGCGACAGGAACTGATTCGACGTCTTCTTGACCCCGAGTTGTCCCTGGAAGAAACTTCCCGACTCCTAGGCGTGTGCCCCGCTACCGTCCGACGATACACAAACCGCGAGTGGCTAGCCCACCACCGAACCACCGGTGGTCAGCGACGATTCCGACTAAGCGACATCGTCAAGTTCGTAGACGAACACGGCCGCTTCCCCGAAGCCTAAGAGTAGCAGCGGGTTCCTGCCCCCTGTCCCTCCATCGTCACGCTTTGAAAGACCGACGAAAAGCACAATATTTGCTACAAGACGAACCCAAACCTAGAAGAGAACCAAGCAGAGCTATTCCCGCTTGTTGAGCTTCTTGAGTTGCCGGTCAAGCTTGCGGAGGGAACGGTCGTGGCCGGAAAGGGCGTTGCGGTTCCTAACGGATCCTAGGAGGTAGATGACGTAGCCGATCACGAGCAAGCCGCCTCCTATAAGAATCCAATTGAGGATTCCCACGAGGAACAACACCCCAAGCAGAGCCGCGAAGGCGACCATGCATGCGACGAGGACTCTAAAGGACTGCCCCACCGTTCTAAATTAACACGTTTCGATCCTTGGGGCCAATCCGCCTCCCGACTCCCAGGGCAACACTCAGCAGCCACCGGCCGCTACTCGAGTGGAGGGGTACCGGTTGACAGCCGAAGTCAGGATAAAATGGATAGACATGGAGAGACTGCGCATCGCGATGTTTTCAGACAGCGCGCTGCCTATCCTCAATGGCGTTAGCGTCAGCTTGGACGCCTTGATCACCCAGTTGCGCCACGATGGCCACTCGGTGCATCTCTTTACGGCTGGGTTTCCAGGCTACAAAGATCCCGACGCGAATACCTACCGCTTCCGAGCCATGGAGTCTCCGTTTTCCAAGGGTTACCCCTCCGCTTATCCGCCGTACTACCGAATGCTGCGGAAGTTTCGGCGACATGAATTTGACGTGATTCACACCCACACGCCGTTCGCGGTCGGCATGGTTGGCCTTCGTTGGGGCGAGTCGCACGAGATCCCGCTCGTCTCGACTTACCACACCCTGTACGATCGATATGCCCACTACATCCCGCTGCCGCGCCGGTACACGCGCTTCCGGCTGGCCAAACACACCAACTTCTATTACAGCCAAGTGGGGCACGTGATCACGCCATCCGAAGCATCGATGCGCTGGTTGAGACGCCATTCAGTTTCCACTCCGATCTCGATCATTCCGACCGGCATTCCTCGCAGCGGTTTCTACGATCGAGCTGAATCGAGACGCGCCTTGGGAATACCGCCCGACGTCAAGGTGATGCTTTTCGTTGGGCGCCTAGCCCAAGAGAAGAATCTGGGCTTGCTGTGCGAGGCCGCCGCCCTGACCTTCCAACGTGACGCATCACTCAGACTTTGGATTGTCGGCGACGGCCCTTACCGTGCCGACTGCTTGGCCATGGTTCGAAAGCTGGGCATCGGAGATCGGGTCCGCTTCGTCGGCTTTGTTCCCCGAGGCGAAGTTGATCGGTATTATTCAGCGTCAGACCTGTTTGTGTTTTCCTCTCTCACCGAAACTCAAGGACTAGTGGTTCAGGAAGCGATGATGTATGGATTGCCCGCCGTGGTGGTCGGCGCAGGTGGCGTGGGTGATGCAGTAACCGATGGGCTCAACGGATACGTTGTTCGCAACGACCCTCTGCCGTTCGCGAACGCCGTTTTGCAGCTCCTTCGCGATGACCAAACCTACGCTCAGATGTCAGATGCCGCCCTCCGTTCTGTTCGATCCCAAGGTATCGGCGAGATGGCGGACGCGGTGGTTTCGGTCTACCGACAAACGATCGAACGCGACCGCGAGGAGGCCAAACGTGCAACCTTCGCCTGGGCATAACTTGAAGAACCGAGCCGCGCTCGGTTCTTTTTTCGCCATCATTGGCGGCCTTGCACTACTGAGTCTTTTACTGGGGTTTGCCGCGATTCCCCGCGCTTACGTTCATCAACTGAATCTGGGGTTGGCAATGCTCTATTTAGGCCTGCCTATCCTGGCAATATACCGGGCGGCTTCCGCAGACTGGTCGAAGTCGATGGCAGCCTACTTTTTGCTGGGTGGCATCGTCGGCTGGGGCGTCTTTATCGCCTTGGATCAATCCGTTCTTCACCACCAATCGATCGGATCCGGAATTGCGGTCGCCCTCTCTCAAGTAGGCATCCAGACCGCCTGCGTGGGCCTCGGCGCGCTGCTCGCGACTTTGATCAAGGACAAGAATATCCTGATCCCAATTGCCATATTCCTGGCGATCTACGACATCTTTCTGGTGCGGACTGACATGGGTCCGACCCACCAGTTGATGACCCACGCCCCCGCTATTCTTCAAACCACCGGAGTCCGAATACCCGCCGTTTCGAGCCATCATGGCAGCGGACTCGTGGAAGCGGGCGCCTACGTCGGCGATGCGGATATGGTCTCCCTTGCCGCATTCTTCGTGGCCCTTTTCCGATTCCGGATGCGGACGCGTCAGACCTTGATCGCGATGGTCCCTACGCTACTGGTCTACCTGCTAGTGGTGGTCCAGTTCGGCGTTCAGCTCCCAGCCCTTCTCCCGATTGGAGCGGTCATCTTATTGGTCAACCGCCCCGAGTTTAAGCTGACAAGAGACGAGCAGTTGGGCACTGGTCTCGTGGCCGCCTGCGCGCTGGGCCTACTTGTGTGGGGCCTTACCCGACCGAAGATCGACCCAGAGACGCAATCTGGGACTTTGCCGCCGGAGATCTCCCAACGCATGCGAGGACTTCCTCGGTCGCCCGTGAAAGCGAATCCAGGTCAACCCCAGTCGATATCCCCGTCCGCTCCAGCAGGTAAATAACGTCCTCGGTGGCGAGATTTCCACCTGCGCCAGGAGCGTAAGGGCATCCTCCGAGCCCGCCCGCACTTGAGTCAAAACTCCGAAATCCGAGATCCAAGGCGGCACTCAAATTGGCAAGACCGGTCCCCCAAGTGTCATGAAAGTGCCAGGTGATCTTCGGAATTATTTGGTTGCCGAAGGCGGCTAAAATCTCGCGTCCCAGCACTCGAACCTCAGCGGGTGAAGCGACCCCGATGGTGTCACCGATACTGATTTCGTCCACACCCAATCCAATAAGGGCTTCGCAAACTTCCAGAACCTTCTTGGGGTTAATCCTCCCCTCGTAAGGGCATTCGAAGGCAGTGCTCACGTAGCCTCGAGCCCAGTTCGGTCGGCAAGGGTGTCGGAATCGGGCAATCACCAAACGGAACTGGTCGATCGTCTCGGCAATCGTCATGTTTACGTTTGCCTTCGTGAACGACTCACTGGCCGCAGTGAACACCGCGATTCTTTGTACGTCGAGATCGAGCGCGCGCTCAAGCCCCTTCAAGTTCGGAACGAGCGCGGAGTAGAGCGGCCCCTCCGGTAGCTTCGGCCACAGCTCGGCCGCGTCTCCCAACTGCGGTACCCACTTAGGGGACACGAAGCTCGTCGCTTCGATTTCCTTCAGTCCGGCGTCCGCAAGCGATCGAACGAATCGGAGTTTGACGTCCAGCGGTATGAGTGCCGACTCATTCTGGAGACCATCCCTTGGGCCGACTTCCACGATTCGAACTCCGCTCATGATTTAGCTTTGAGCCTCTCCCTGCGTCCGGGCTTTCACCGTCACCAAAACTGTTCCCTCGGCCACAAGCTGCCCTACCGTGACCGGGAGGGAAGCCACGATCCCTTCGAACGGGGCCGCGAATGGCTGTTGTGTTTTCATGGCCTCCAAAACAACGAGGACTTGTCCTTTCGAGACCTCGTCGCCTACGGCAATCCGGAGATCAACGATCTGTCCTGGCATTGGCGCTCGGATCTCACCACTGCCCGCCGGGGAGGCGGCACGGACACGAGTCTTCTGCTGGGTGACGGCATACTGCCGGCCCCGAAAGGAGATGAGGATCTCATCTCCTTTGCGAACCGCCATGGCGCTGTGAGTGCCCTCAGGGGTGGTCACCAGTAGCCGATCGCCCGCCTGCCGGACCGTTCCTGCCGGAATATCGAGGTCCACTTCTTCGCCATCGACGAAGATCTTCATGAGTGTGCCGACATGGCGGGCGCCTTTAGCATGAATTCTCGCGCCGCATTGACGAAGTCTTCGAACAAACGACGACTCGCCGGATCTTCAAGCGTCCGCTCGGGATGCCATTGAACGCCGATCATCCACGGACGATCTGTCGCTTCTAGCGCCTCGACCGTGCCGTCGTCGCTCCGGGCCACAATGGTCAGATCGGCTCCAAGTTCGCTCACCGCTTGGTGGTGATAGCTCTTGCCAGCAACGCTTTGAACCGCAATAACCGCCGCCAGCTTCGACCCACCGTCGATCTGATATTCCTGCAATGTGCCCTCGGAATGCTCGGAATGCCCGACTTCATCGGGAAGGTGTTGGATAAGCTTTCCACCCCGGGTGACGTTCATGAATTGGCACCCGTAACAAATGCCCAAGACGGGGAGGTCCTTGTCGACCACCTTAAGAAGCGAGGCTTCAGATTCAAAGCGAGCGGGATCCTGAAGCTGAACGGCTGGATGATTCTCCTCTCCAAACTGCGCGGCATCGATATCGTCGCCGCCCGGAATGAGCCAACCGTGAATGATCTGGCTGATTTGAGCCATGTCTGCGGTCGGAGGAATGAGGATCGGCACACCACCGGCGTCAGAGACCGCTTGAGCATAGTTCCAGTTAAGCTCAAGCTTTCCTCGGGTCCGGAAATTCTCGGGTTCGTGGGTGCAGTCGACGGTGATTCCAATGATGGGTTTCATAGTGCTCAGCGCAGGATCGCTCCAATCGATTCAACGGACTGTTTGACCGCGTTCAGGAACTTGGCAGCACCTACTCCGTTGATTAGGCGATGATCAAACGAAAGGGCCAAATTGACTTGGCGTCGAACCTTAGGAGTGTCGCTCTCCTGGTCCAGTCCGAGATAAACCTCACCGATGAACAGAGTGGCGACTCCCGGTGAAACCACCACCGGGATTGCGTCCCGAAGGCCAAAGCTCTGCATATTGGTCAAGGAGATCGAAACTGATTCGTTGGCCTGGTCCTGCCCCTGTCTGGCCAGATCGATCTGCCGTCGAGTCGCTTCCGCGAATTCCTGCCATGACTTGGCATCGGCCGCGTCTACTACCGCCAGCACGAGTTCATCACCGGGAAGCCCTACGGCGATGCCGAGGGAAACGTGACGATAAGTTCTGACCTTGTCGTCAGCAAGCAATGTGGATCTGAAGTCGGGATAGTCTTTCAGCGTTTGCGCTACCGCGAAGGCAAACATGGTGAAAACGCTCGGTTGGAATGCGTCCCCAGTCGCCTTCTGACGTTCTTTCTCCCTCTCAATTCCCTCCCAGTTTACGACCACACTCATGGTTCCTTGAACCACGTTTTGAGTGCCTCGCACCAGCCTCGAAGCGAGCAATCGCTGTTTTTGACTCAGTGATCTCTCATCAAACTCTGTGGACTTCGTCGTCATGGATGGAGCAGTGCCAGCAAGGAAAGCGTCGATATCGGCAGGCATTAACTTGGCGCTTGTCTCGGCCAGCTTTGCAAGGTCGTTATCCGAAACGCCCTTCTCTTTGGCATAGGCCCGAGTTCGGGGCGGAATGGCGGCATTTCTTCCTCGGTCGTCGGATGCGCCCGCTGATGAGGTGTGGTCCGATGTTGGGACCGAGGCGTGCTCGACGGACTCTTCGGCAACGTCGCCGACAACTTCGATTCGAGCAACTTCTCCACCGATGGGCAAGAGTTCGTCGAGTTTTCCGAGCCATTCCACGATGACTCCATCATAAGGACACTCGACGTCCATGACCGCTTTGTCGGTCTCCATTTGGTAGATAGGTTCGTCTCTTCGGACGCGTTCACCAGGCTGCTTTAGGATTGCGACGAGGCGGGCCTCCTGGAGACCCTCGCCAATTTGTGGGATTCGAAGCGATATTGTTGACATGGCCGTGTTACGTCGTTGGAGTTTGGCCCAACAAGACAGGGTATAATTATAGTTCGCCCGGGTGACGCTTCCCTCTCGCCTGACGGCATCCACAGCGAGATTTCCCATGGCAAAGCGCATAACTCATAACATCAAGTTGAATATCCCCGCCGGTAAAGGTACTCCGGCTCCTCCCGTCGGACCTGCACTCGGTCAGGCTGGCATCAACATGATGGAGTTCCTCAAGAAGTTCAACGAGCAGACAGCCCCACAAATGGGTTTTGTGATGCCGGTTGAAATCACCGTTTTTGAGGATCGATCCTACACCTTCAGCATCAAGCAACCCCTCACAACCGACCTCATCAAGCGAGCTGCCGGAATCGAGCGAGGCGCAGCGAACCCTAAAACGGATAAAGCTGGCGTCCTCACTCAAGAAAAGCTCCGAGAAGTCGCAAAGCTCAAAATCGCCGACCTTAACACGGACGACGAAGAGATGGCAATGCGTATCGTGGCTGGCGCCGCCAGATCGATGGGCGTTCGCGTCGAGGGCTAAGCTTCGCAACCATTATTGGAGGGACCCTCGCTGAGAAGTGGGGGTCCCTTTTGTTGTATTTGGAAGTGGGTCAGGCCACTTGCGACACTCTACGCAATCTTAGAGAAACTCCCAGCACGTTTTCGCGAACGCTAGTACAACTATAGAGGGTCAACCAGTTTCGCTTGTGCCCCCTTCCCGTGACCAACGTCGCAACTGCCCTCAATATGGACGACCGCGCCTACCGGACCATCTTCGAAGCTAGTCCAGACCCGATGTGGATCTTCGATGAAGCGACGTTGCGCTTTCTCGAGGTCAACAAGGCAGCGATCGACATCTACGGATACAGCCACGATGAATTTCTCGGAATGACGCTTCGAGAGATTCGACCTCAGGAAGATGTCCCCGCGCTCCTCGCTTCGATACACCCAACCGGAGAGACCGGAACGAACATTTGGACTCATCTCAAAAAGGACGGGTCCGAACTCCAGGTTACGGTGTTCTCGACCCCGACGACTTTCGAGGGAGCCCCAGCACGTGCGGTCGTCGTTCGCGACGTCACTGAGCAGAACCGTTCGAGACAGGACCTCGCTCGGGCCAACATGGCCCTCTCAGCGATCCTCTCCGCGTCTCCGGCTTGCATCCTCTCCGTGGACTCAGACGGGCGTGTTGAGACCTGGAACCCCGCAACGGAGAGACTCATTGGAATTCCCTTGGTGGAGGCAAAAGATCGGTTCGTCTGGGAAATCTTCGGGATCGAAGAATCCGTATTTAGCCCGACAATCGCCGCCGTCAGGACGGGGAAGTCTGTTGAAAGTATTCCCATGACGATTCGCTCCGGCTCGGGCGACGAGCGTCATCTCATGGTGTCGGCAGCCCCCCTCTTCGGTGAAGCAAACCGAGTTCGTGGGGCGATGGCCGTCATCAACGACGCGACGGACAGTATTCGCGCCCAAAAAGACCTCGAAGCTTGGAGCGAGCTACTGGAACGCCGAGTGTCAGAGCGCACGGCAGAGCTGGTAGCCGCCAATGAAGAGTTGGAGGGATTCTGTGCCTCGGTCAGCCACGACCTCAGAAGCCCTTTGAGAGCGATCGACGGATTTAGCAGAGCCATCCTCGAGGACTATGGCGATGCCCTTGATGAGGACGGAAAGGACTATCTCCAAAGAGTCCGAGCCGCCTCGTGGCGCATGTCCGATCTGATCGATGACCTGCTAGGACTCACGCGGCTTACCCGGGCACCCTTGAACCGTACACTCGTCGATCTGTCCCGATTGGCGGAAGGCATTGTCACCGACCTCGAAAGCCGAAATGAGGGGCGGAACGTCGTATTTTTGAACGTCGAATCAGCGGTGATTTACGGCGATCCGAGACTTCTCAAGGTTTTGTTGACCGCGTTGATCGAAAACGCTTGGAAGTTCACCTCCAAAACGCCCGAGGCTCGTGTCGAGTTCACCGCTCACAAGAACGGAGAAGAAACGATCTTCGAAATCCGTGATAACGGCGCTGGCTTCGATATGACGTATGTGGGCAAACTGTTCAAGCCGTTTGAACGCCTTCATAGGGCAGTCGAGTTTCCCGGAAACGGAATTGGACTTGCCACCGCCTCTCGCATTGTCGCGAAACATGGCGGGAAGATCTGGGCGGAGGGCGCCCCCGGAAAGGGAGCCGTCATCCGATTTACCCTCGATTCGTTGGCTGGAATAGACCAACGCCCCATTTAAGACGTCTTGGCTCAGTGAAGAGCAAATTGCCCGTAACTTAGAAGAGACTGATGGGTCAAACTTCTTGAGCCAATAAGAAAACTTATGCGTTTGAATCGACCGATCTTTGTAGCCGCACTTGTCGTTTTTTCGACACATTGCTTCGCCTCGGCCAATGACAACGCAGCAAATGGCGCTTATCTGCCTGCACAATCGGCAGCCGACGTCCTCCGCACGTTTGCGGGCGCCGACGGAGCGTTCCTTGCGGCAGATCAGGTTAAGAGCACCCCCACGTACTCCAAGCAGAACCTGGCCACGCTTCTGAGTTACCCGGCCGACCAGTTAGTGGTGGTAAATCTCACGGGCGCTCAACTCAAACAGGCGTTTGAGCGTAGCCTCTCTCTCTATCCACAGGAGAACTCCAGCTTTCTCCAGTTAAGCGGCTTCGAGGTAACGTTCAACAAATCGGCAGAACCGAATTCGAGAGTTGTCAAGGCAACCGCCGATGGATCTCCGTTAGACGATCACAAAACTTACACGGTCGCCATGCCGAGACTTCTCGGAAACGGCGTCCTGGGATATTTCAAGGTATGGGACAAAGGCCAAATTTCCAAGACATTCGACAACACCATCGAGAGCATTCTCTTGGGCAAGCCTTACGTCGCAACTTCGCCACGCTGGTCGCCACAGTAGCCGTTGCATCCACCTATGCCGGTGGATCTCAGGAAAAGTCGAGCTTTGATTCCGCCAAAGCCTGGGACTATCTGGTCAAACAGGTCGCTTTCGGACCGAGGAAACCCGGCACGCAAGCACACCGAGATTGTCGCGACTTTATTCTCGAGGAGATGAAGAAATCGTGCGACAACGTGCGCACTTCCCCGTTCTCACACATTTGGATCCAAACACAGCAGGCGATCCCTATGTGGAACATCCTGGGCGAGCAGGACTACAAAGACTCTCCGGTAAAAATCGCTTTGTTTGCCCACTGGGACACTCGTCCTTCGGCAGATCAGGAGCAAGACCCTGATCGCCGGTCTCAGCCAATTCCCGGCGCGAACGACGGCGCAAGCGGTGTCGCGGTTCTCCTCGAGCTCATGAAGGAGATGAAAGGAAAACACCCAGGCGTTGGGATCCTTTTTGTGATGATCGACGGCGAGGACCTTGGACCGGGTGAGGACGAGATGTATTTGGGAGCCGTCCATTTCGCCAAGAATCTCCCGACGCCGAAGCCACAATACGGCATCTTGCTCGATATGATTGGCGGAAAGAATCTGCGCGTGCCTAAAGAAGTGAACAGCGCATATGGCGCGCCTCTTCTTACTAAGCTCCTTTTCACCCATGCGGCTAGGATCGGCCTGAGTTCAACCTTCCCCAATGCAGAGGGAATGGTGATTGACGACGATCATCTGCCGTTCATCCGGGCAGGCGTGCCAACGGTCGACCTCATCGATCTCACGTATCCGCAGTGGCACACGCTCTCGGACACCCCAGAGCACTGCTCGCCAAAATCACTCGAAAGCGTTGGCATCCTGCTGAAGTCGTGGCTTACCAGTCCGGACGCCACGACTGCGACTGGCAAGTAATCTCTAGAACTCCTCGGGAGTCAAAAGGCGGAAGCGGTTCTCACGGGCGTTACTTCGCTCCAGGAGTACTGCTTCTGCGCTCAATCCGTCCATTAACTCTTCTGTAGCGTGCGATCCTTCCGGATCAAGGGCATGCGCATAGATCGCTTTAAGGGACTCCACTGCGGTCACCGCATCGAGGGCGGGGTCAAGTTCCAGTATCTTGGTTCGAATCTCTTTTGCTGACTCGAGAGTCCCTGCGATGACGGCAGCGTGTCGATGCATGGTGTAGTCACCGTCGTAATCGAGCGCGTAGTAGAGATCGTCGGCAGGCGTCGCGCCGACCTCGCCAAAGAGGCCCCGAGCAACGATTGGCGAGGCGCTGAAATCAGCGAACGCCTTTTTCAGTGGGCTGCTCATCGCGGTCGCCAATCGCTGAATCGTCACATCCTCTTCGCTTCGGTTGTAACCCTCGCGACTCGCGAATTCGAGAGCGGCAACCCGCAGGGCTTCTATGTCGGATTGCTGCCCCAGACCGGCGAAAACCAAACGGTCAAAAATCTCATAGATCTTTCTTCCCTGGCGTCGGTAGGTAAAAACGAGTATCCCGTCATTCAGTGAAAAAGCGAATGCGGGAGCGCCCTGCGCGAGCTTGCCTTCGATGTACTGCGCTCGATTCCCAATTCCTTCTTGCCAGTCGTAAGGCGTGAACATAGCCCTTATATACTCCGGTTGGGCATCGTTCGGTAGCGATCGAAGGATAATGCTCAAGAGAGTTCGAATTCCGGCGGGCAACTCCAACCGCTGGACATACGTCTAAGAATTTGCATGAGTGAACAAACCAACAGCCAAGCTCCCAAGTCTCCGGTTACCTGGTCTTTGCCACTCTTCGAAGTTTCTGGAATTCCGATCCGCGTTCACTTCACGTTTTTCTTGTTCTTAGCCTGGATCGGGCTCGGGCACGGGGGAATGTCTGGCGTCGTTTGGGTGGGTTTCATCACCTCCATCTTCGCATGCGTACTGCTTCACGAATTAGGGCATGCCTTGGTTGCCAAAAGGAACGGAATCCAGACGCGCCACATCACGCTTTACCCAATCGGGGGAGTCGCAATGCTCGACGGAAAGCCCAAGCCCCGACAGGAATTGGCGATCGCGTTGGCAGGTCCGATGGTAAACCTTGTCATCGCCGCTGTACTCACCCCCATCGTCCTCATTTTGTATGGCAGGATCGATCTCTCAACAAACCTTGAGACCAAGGGGGGCTTCGTGTGTTCGTTGCTGGTGGCCAACCTCACGCTGGGACTCTTTAACCTGATTCCCGCCTTTCCGATGGACGGTGGTCGCGTGCTGCGGGCGGTTCTGAACCTTAAGCGAAGCGATCGAAGCGCGACTCAGATTGCGGCTGGCGTCGGTCAGGCGTTGGCGATTGGGCTGGGGTTCGTCGCCGCCTATTATGGGAGCGTGATCCTATTCATCGTCGCGGCGTTTGTATTCCTTGGGGCCGGACAGGAGCTGACGGCTACCGTAACCCGGTCGTTCTTAGAGGGCCACAATGTTTCGGACGCGATGCAGACCCAATTCAGGACAATTACGAGCGGCGCATCCATGGATCACGCAGCGCAAATGCTGATCGAGGGTTCTCAGCATGATTTCCCGGTCGTGGTGGGTGAGGAAGTCATTGGGCTCCTCACCCGAAACGCCATCGCAAAGGGCCTCGCAATGGATGGGGCGACAGGATTCGTCGCTGGGCACATGGTGCGAGAGTTCAAGAGAGCGGACCCTTCACTCCCGCTTGAGGGGGCGGTCGAACTGTTTTCGGACGGAGACCCAGCTCCAATCCTCGTCATGACCGAAGATCAACTGGTCGGAATGCTCACTTCGGAAAATTTGAGTGAGTTCATCATGCTGGAGCACGCCCGCTCCCGATCCCACAAGGGTTAGGCTGAGTTCTTAGACGCGCTGTGACGCAGATAACCCACCAATAGCGAAATGTCGGAGGGACGAACCCCTGGGATTCGAGAGGCTTGCCCGATCGTCGTGGGCTTGACCCGGCTCATTTTTTCACGGCTTTCGTAACTGAGCCCGCGAAGAAGGCTGAAGTCTAGTTCGGGATCGATTCGCATAAGGTCTAACTTCTGGGCCTGCCCCGCCAAGCGAGTTTGTTTCTGAATGTAGCCGTCGTAGGAGCCTGCCAAGTCGATCTGTTCGCGGACCGTGGCATCCTCAGGGACGTCGACGGCGAGACCGCAAACTTCGGCAATCTCGAGCACTTTGCTTAGGTCAATTTTGGGTCTACGAAGCAGAGCGAAGAGCGAGATCCGATCGTCGACTGGTCCCACGTCGATTGTTTGAAGAAGGTCATTGTGGCCGTTGTGAACTTCTGCTCTTTCGAGCTCTGAGAGCCCTTTTTCCACCAGTTCGCGCTTTAAGTTGAACCGTTCCCAGCGGTCTTCAGAACAAAGGCCAATCTCGCGGGAAATGGGGGTGAGGCGAGCGTCCGCATTGTCGTGTCTCAGCAGGAGGCGATGCTCTGCGCGAGCAGTTAGCATCCGATAGGGATCCTCGACTCCCTTGGTGACCAAATCATCGACCATCACGCCGATAAACGAGTTGGCGCGATCAAACTCGATGGCAGATTCTCCGACTGCGAATCGTGCAGCATTGATTCCGGCGACGATTCCTTGCCCCGCCGCTTCCTCATATCCGCTGGTTCCGTTAAGTTGGCCAGCAAGGAAGAGGCCGTCCAGGTACTTCGACATGAGTGAAGGAAAAAGCCCCTGAGGGTCGGCCATGTCGTACTCCACTGCATACCCGGGACGCATCATGTCCACGTTCTCTAGGCCGGGACTAGTTTTCAACAGTTCGATCTGAACCCAAGCGGACAGGGATGTGGACACACCCTGAACGTAGATCTCTTCTCCGGTCCAAGTTTCCTGCTCCAGCCAAACCGGATGACTCAGTTTGTCGGAGAAACGCACGATCTTGTCCTCAATACTGGGACAGTATCGGGGGCCGACACCCTCGATCTGTCCTGAATACATCGCGCTCTCAGTTAGGTTCGCCCGAATGATATCGTGGGTCTGCTCAAGCGTTCGTGTTTGCCAGCACGGTAGAAGGTCTCTTTCGGGGTGAATGGAGTCGTGACGAAAGCTGAACGGCCCGGCCTCGGGTTCACTCTCGAACGGAGGCGCCTTTGAGAAGTCGATCGAGGACTTCCGGATTCGTGGGGTAGTTCCAGTCTTAAATCTTCGCAGCGGTACGCCGATCTCATTTAGAAAGGCCGACAAGCCTACGGCAGCGACGTCCCCATGTCGGGCAGCGACCGTCTTGTTCTTTCCTTCGTGACACAGCCCATTTAGGAAGGTGCCCGTTGTGAGGACGACGGAGGATGTTTCAAGTTGCACTTGAACTCCGTTTAGTATCAACTCCACGCCCGTAACTTTCCCT